>JAKIUF010000029.1 GCA_021647705.1 Gammaproteobacteria bacterium
AAAACATTCAGGGCTGCTTGTATCAATTTCTTCAAGAAAATTGATCAATATGCTGATGAAATCACTTCTCTAATGAGCGGCGGATTTGAAATCGATTACACCTAAATCTCAATCGCTACGGGTATAGATTAAAATACCAAGTGTCTCTATTGTGCTTCTGAGTAGAATTCTCGCACCCAGTAAATGGCCAGATCTTTCCAGCAGTACCATTTGATTTAATAAATCCGTTATTCGCCAGAACGTAAGTTCCCGCAAAACAATACTTCGGTATGTTGCCTTCCATTTATGTGCCGTTGAGTTTCGTGAAATCAGAGCTGCTAATTCAATCTTTTCACAGAGAGAAGAATTCCATACATCCAATACTTTCGCTACATTTTCCATATGGCACCTAATTGCTCTTGAGGCATCTAACTTATTAGTATTAGGCACATTTGCCCTGCTACCCGGCAGTATTGCACGAAGAATCAGGCATCTTTGCCTGATAACACAGAAAACCTGTCAATTTGACCTGATATATTGGTATTGGGGTGATATTTAGGCATCTTTGCCTGCAATTTTTTCTTAAACCCTATTCCCCGGAAACCACCATGTCAACTCAGAATTCTGGAAAATATTTATTAACAAAAATGCACGATTTGCTGCGGCGTTTTCACTATTCTATTCATATTTTCCGGGTGCAGTGAAAATGAACAAAGAGGAACAAGCGACGCTTTACTCATCTCAACCTTTACTTCATTCGACCGAGCTGTGGCCTCCCGCTTTAATCGTCGTTTTGCCCCCCCCCTGTTATTTCTGCTCGCGAGGAAAGGTACCCAATTATTGACAGAATTGAAGAGGGCGAGAGTATAAGGGAACTAAATTCGCCCAAAGTCACTCACATCATGAAGTTGTTTGATAGACTGACGCAGGTTAGCATCACCCTACTCCGACCCAACCCGAAAATTTCATAAATTTGCGGGCTAAATATAAAGAAGGGACATGACAAGAAATCCATCCATTCGCCGACTGATCGTCGCCCTGCTTCTGCTCATGGGACCGCTGACGCAGTTCCAGACGCTGTATGCCTGCGAATTAATGGAGCATGACCATGAGCACGGGTCGCCCGGTATGGTCTGTTGCTGCGACGAGCCGGGCGACATGGGCATGATGGGCTGTGAGATGGATGGTACCTGTCAGGATCAGGCTGTCATGGCGGGTGATGGTTGTTGTGATATCACTTACGAGCCGTCTCAGGTGAGTCAGGCATCAGGTGCCAGCGCTCACTCTCAACAGACTTTACTGCTCGATGCGGCCCAGCCGCCACCTCTGCCGGATTCATTTGATTTCCCTGGCTCTGCTTTTATAGATAGTGTTCCAGCAAGTCATGTTGTTCATTTTGTTCCCGATGCCTCCACTCTACTCCCCGATAAACCGGTCTATCTGCTGACCCGCCGCTTCCGTATTTGATCACACCTTCGTTTGCACTTTGCGCTTGAAGAAAAGCGCAGAGCGCTAAGTCACGTCCGGGTTTAGCTCTGACGCATTTTTTGTGCGTGCATTGCAATCCCGGTTTGCAAACAACTCATAACGAAGGTGTTTTATGCATAACACAAATTTTTGCGGAAGCTTCCGCTCCTGTTCCCGTTTCAGCGTCGTCCTGTTGGGGTTGGCGGTTATTTACCAGCCGTTGATGGCCAACGAGGCCGATCTCCCGTTCGCTGATGAGTCGTCATTGACTTCAGCACATCTGGTGGAGGCGGTGCTGGCACGCAGTCCCGATATTCCCACCATGGAAGCAGTCTGGATGGCGGCGAAGGCTCGTATCAGGCAGGCCGGTTCATTTGATGATCCCATGCTTTCTTACAGCATTGCGCCTCAGTCAGTGGGTGCGGACGGGTTGGACTTTGGTCAGAAACTCTCTTTCTCACAGCGCCTGCCCTGGCCGGGCAAACGCGGCTTGCGTGGTGATGTCGCCCGCGCTGAGTCTGATGCCGCTTTTGTGGGTATCGGGCAGGCACGTTTGAAACTCACTGAGACCGCCAAGGCTGCTTATGCCGATTGGTATTTTGTACATGCCGCGATTCGTATTAACGGTATCAATAAATCCTTGTTGCAGGAGTTCCAGAATATCGCCGGGATTAAGTATTCGGCAGGTCGCGCCTCGCGACAGGATGTTTTGCGCGCCGAGGTGGAACGGGTGCTGCTGGAACATCGGGATATCGTGTTGGAACGCCAGCGCCGTGATGTTCTGGCGAATATAAACACGTTGTTGCAGCGTCTTCCCGATCAGTCGTTACCGCCTCCGGCGGGGCTGCCCGGGATCATCCCGTTGCCAACAATAGAACGGCTGCGGGCGCTGGCATTGGAACATCACCCGGAGCTGCGTGCCCTGATGGCACGTACTCAGGCAAGTCGTCACAGAGAACGGCTGGCTGAGCGTAATGACTATCCCGACATCACTCTCAATGCGGGCTACAACACCCTCTGGAATCAGCGTGAGAAACGTCTCACTGTGGGGGCGTCGATCAACATCCCGCTTCAAGGTAAACGCCATGCTGCGAAGGATGAAGCACGCGCCTTGACCCTGCATCTAGATTCCCGGCAGCGGGCAAAAGTGTCGCAGCTTATGGGTGATCTACAGCAAGCGGTAGAAAAGGTCCGCGAAAGTGAGCATGTATTGAGTCTTTACCAGGGTCGGTTATTGCCTCTTGCAGAGGAGAATCTGGAAGCCGCCCGGTCGGACTATGAAGCTGGCAGCGGTAACTTTCTTGACTTGATCAGTGCAGAGAAAAATCTGATGCAGACCCGGTTACAACGGGAGCAGACGCGGGCGGATTACCACCGGCATCTGGCTGCGCTGGAGCAACTTGTGGGTGGCTCGTTGGGTATTCGTTCCGGGAGTAATGCATCATGAAAACACCCTTTTTCAGCACTCTTTTCAGCACTTTTTTCAGCATTCTGTTTTTCTTTTTATTCAGCACGATTGGCAGTCCGGTCATGGCTGAAACAGACTCCGCCGATTTTTTTGATGCGGGTCCATTCAAGGTGCGAGCCGAGCTTGATCCAGAGACGCCCAAAGTAGGTAAAAACCGGGTAACAGTCTGGGTGCGGGATGAGGCGGGTCAGCCTTTGAGCGGTGTGACGCTCAAGGCGGTGGCGGTAATGCCTGCCATGGGCAGTATGCCTGCAATGTACGCCCCGGCGGAAATGGGCGAGACCGAAACCGGCCAGTATGAAGGTATATTTGAACCGTCCATGGGGGGCGAATGGCCGCTGAGTATTGAGATCAAGTCCGATGCAGGAAAAGGCAGTATCACTTTCGATCTGGCTACCGGTCGTAAGGGCTTACGCTGTGCGACCTGTGGTGCCTCTGATGGTGGGGGTGCTGATGTTCCGGGCACGGTGCGGGTAAATCCGGCTCGTCGCCAGTTGATCGGCATCACTACCGGTCGAGTCAAACAAAAGAAGTTGCGCGTTACGATCCGTGCCGCTGGCAGCGTAACTTATGACGAAACACGCTTGAGTGATGTGGCGCTGAAGTTCAATGGCTGGATTGGTAAACTTTACGCCAACACTGTCGGCAAGCCGGTGAAAAAAGGCGAGCCGCTATTTACAGTTTATAGCCCCGAGCTATTGACGGTGCAGGAGGAGTATCTGGAGATCCTGCGGCGTGTTTCCGCAAAGGGCAGTAAGCACCGGTTAGAGGCTGTCCATCGTCGATTGCGATTGTGGGACATCAGTGAAGCCCAGATCAAGGCACTGGAAAAACGCGGTACGGCACAGGAGTATATCTCCATTCTGGCCCCCGTCAGCGGTGTGGTGATAGACAAGCTGATCGTGGCGGGTTCCGCCTTCAAAACCGGGCAGCAACTGCTGCGCATCGCCGATCTCTCGCAAGTGTGGGTCGAAGCTCAGGTCTATGACTACGAGCTGCCACTGATCAAACGTGGCATGAAAGCCAAAGTGGTGTTGCCCGAGTTGCAGGATCGCGAATACCCGGCCAGGGTCGATTTCATTTATCCCTTTATGGAAGGCGACACCCACACTGCCCGCGTGCGTGTGGTGCTGGACAATCGTGATGGTTTTCTGCGCCCGGAGATGTACGCCCACATCCATCTCAAGGCGAAATTGGGTAAGCGCCTGGTCGTGCCGGAATCAGCGGTGCTTTATTCAGGACAGAGCCGCATAGTGTTTCTCGATCTGGGGGACGGTCGCCTTGCGCCGCGCAAGATCAAAACGGGCCAGCGCAATCGCAAGTGGATCGAGGTACTGGAGGGACTTGAAGAGGGCGACATGGTGGTCACTTCCGGCAATTTTCTTATCGCTGCCGAGAGCAAGCTGAAAGCGGGGATTGAATCATGGTAAAAGAACCCGACATCTCCAGCCATGGCCCCATTGAGTGGCTCATCCGCTACTGTGCACAAAATCAGTTGTTAACGCTGTTCGTGGTGATCGCCGCGACCTTCTGGGGCTACAAGGCGTTGCTTGATACGCCACTGGATGCCATACCCGATCTCTCCGATGTGCAGGTGATCATCTATACCGAGTGGCCGGGGCGCAGTCCCGATCTGGTGGAGGATCAGATTACCTACCCGTTAAGCACCACGCTGCTGGCAGCCCCCAAAGTGCAGTCGGTACGTGGTCAGAGTTATATGGGCCTCTCTTTTGTCTACGTCATTTTTGACGAAGGCACTGATATCTACTGGGCGCGTTCGCGAGTGCTGGAGTATCTCAACTCGGCGCAAGGCACGCTGCCGGACGATGTGCAACCGACGCTTGGTCCCGATGCCACGGGTGTGGGCTGGGTATTTCAATATGCGCTGGTGGACAGATCCGGCAAGCACAATCTGGCCGAGCTGCGCAGCTTGCAGGATTTCAAACTGCGTTACTGGCTGGAGTCAGTAGAAGGTGTGGCTGAAGTGGCTTCGGTAGGTGGCTTCGTCAAGGAGTATCAAATCCTGCTTGATCCCAACAAACTGGCGGCTTACAACATTCCGCTGAAAAAAATCGCCGAAGCCGTACGCCGCTCCAATAACGATGTCGGTGGCCGGGTGTTGGAGATTGCCGGTCACGAGCAGTTCATTCGCGGTCGGGGTTATATAAAGAACAAAGGCGATATAGAGGAGATCGCCATCGGCATTGGAAGCTCTGATTCTAAAGAAAGGGGCATTCCCATCCTGCTACGTGATGTAGCAGTAATAAGCCTCGGGCCAGCCATGCGTCGTGGTGTGGCGGAACTGGATGGTGAAGGCGAAGTGGTGGGTGGCACGGTGGTGATGCGTTATGGCGAAGATGCGCTGGGGGTGATCGAGCGGGTCAAACAGCGTCTAGCTGAAGCGCAGGTGGCGCTGCCGGAGGGTGTGGAGATTGTCACCGTCTACGACCGCTCCGAGTTGATCAACCGGGCCATCGATACGCTGAAACAGACCCTCACGGAAGAGATGATTGTGGTGTCGCTCATTATTATGGTGTTTCTGCTGCACTTTCGTTCAGCGCTGATTGCCATCCTCACCTTGCCCGTGGCGATTCTGTTGTCGTTCATCCCTATGTCCGGACAAAATCTGACGGCGAACATCATGTCGCTGGGGGGTATTGCGGTGGCCATCGGCGCGATGGTGGATGCTTCCATCGTGATGATTGAAAATATTCATAAACGCCTGGAGACATGGAATAAACAGGGTAATCGCAACGATGTGATCATTCGCGCCATGCAGGAGGTGGGGCCGAGTATTTTCTTTTCGCTGCTGATCATCACCGTCTCTTTCCTGCCGGTGTTTGCGCTGGAAGGCACCGAGGGTCGGCTGTTCAAACCACTGGCCTACACCAAGACCTATTCCATGGGGTTTGCTGCGCTGCTGGCTATCACTTTCACTCCAGCATTGGCAGTGTTGCTGATTCGCGGCAAAATTCGCGGCGATAAAAGCTGGATCAATCGCGCATTGGTCGCGGCCTACACGCCCATTGTGCGTCTGGCGGTGAAGCTGCGCTGGTGGGTGGTGGGCGGAGCCATCGCCGCACTGCTGGCCACGGTGCCGGTGTTTATGGAACTGGGTAACGAGTTCATGCCGCCGCTGAACGAAGGCAGCATCCTCTACATGCCCACGGCGGTACCGGGCATGTCCATCACTGAGGCAGGCAAAGTATTGCATGCCATGGACAAGGAGTTAAAAGCCTTCCCCGAAGTCGAACGGGTGTTTGGCAAGATGGGGCGTTCCACCAGCCCCACCGATCCGGCACCACTCTCCATGGCCGAAATCGTCGTGACTTTCAAGCCGAAAGACCAATGGCGGGAGGGGGTCACCTGGGAGAGTCTGCTCGCCGAGATGGATGCACAATTGCGCTATCCCGGTATGCCCAACGTCTGGTGGATGCCGATCCAGACCCGCACCGAGATGCTGGCCACCGGCATCCGTTCAACGCTGGGCATCAAGGTGTTTGGCGATGATCTGGAGACGGTGGAAGCCACCGGGATTCGCATCGAGCAGGCGCTGCAAGATGATGAACGTACAGCGCCGTTTACTCGTAGTGCCTTTGCCGAGCGCATCAGCGGCGGCTATTTTCTCGACTTCGATATCGACCGCAAAAAAATTGCCCGCTATGGTTTGACCATTGCCGATGTGGAAGAAGTGATCATGGTCGCAGTGGGCGGCATGACGGTATCCGAGACCGTGGAGGGACGTGAGCGTTACGCCATTAACCTGCGTTATGCACGCGATTTCCGGGATAATCCGCAAGCACTGAAACGGGTGCTGGTACCGACACCCACCGGGGCGCAAATTCCACTGGCGCAACTCGCCGAGCTAAACTTTCGCACCGGCCCGCCCATGCTGCGGAATGAAAACGGTCAGCTGGTGGGGTATGTGTTTGTCGATGTCAACGACAAGATCGGTATCGCGGATTATGTGGCGGCAGCCAAACAGGTGGTGGCAGAACAGGCCGATGTACCGCCCGGTTACCGCCTCGACTGGGCCGGGCAGTTCAAATACTTCGAACGCGCCAAAGCCAAACTCATGCTCGTCGTGCCGCTGACCCTGTTCATCGTCTTCTTCATGCTGTTCATCAACCGTAAATCGGTGATGGAGTCGCTGATCATCCTGCTGGCGGTGCCCTTCTCGTTGATCGGTGCAATATGGCTGCTTGCCTGGCTCGACTATAACCTCAGCGTCGCGGTGTGGGTCGGCATGATTGCGTTGGCTGGCGTGGATGCCGCGATGGGGGTGTTGATGATGTTGTATCTCGGCATAGCCTTTCGCCAACGTCTGGCGGAGGGTCGATTGCAGACACAGCAAGACCTGCTGGAAGTGATCATCGAAGGCGCAGGACGACGCATCCGCCCCATGCTCATGACGGGTCTGGCGTTATTGCTGGGGCTGGTTCCCATTCTCTGGAGCGACGGTACCGGTGCGGATGTGATGAAGCGTATTGCTGCGCCTATGGTAGGCGGGATCGCCTCGGCTCTGGTTACCGTTTTGATTCTGTTTCCTGCGGTTTTTGCCATCTGGAAAGGATGGTCATTGCGCACAACTCAAAAACAATCAAAGAAGGACAACGCCATGACGTGATGGACATCCCTCGTGGGAATACATACCGATCCCTCGTTCCCACGGTCCTCCGTGGGAATGCATACCAATGATATGGGTTCCCACGCTGGAGCATGGGAACCAGAAACTCAACAAAGAGGAATAAACAATGAAACTAAAAACCATCATTACGTTATTAATGGTCCTTCTACTGACGGGCATCACCGCACTGTCAGTCAGTGCCGCCAGGCAAACTCACCATGGTATTGGCACAGTCACCGCTATCGACAACAAAGCCAAAAAAATTGAACTCAAACACGGCCCCATCAAAAGCATCGGCTGGATGGGTATGAAAATGTTCTTCGCTGTGGAGGATGCAGAACTGCTGGATGAGGTCGAGGTCGGAGATAAAGTAGACTTTGATTTTATCGAAACCCGGGACAAACGCTATGTGATTACAGACATCGAAGCACAGTGATAAGTCTCTAAAGGTGGCGTTCAGAAGAACTCCACCTCTTCTTAACCCTTAAAAGCGAGGTGAACGCCATGATAGATATGATAAACAACGGACATGGGTCGATAATGGGCGGCATGTGGTTTTTTTCAATTCTGTTCTGGGTTTTGATAATTGCCGGAGTGGTCTTTATTACCAGATGGTTTCTGGAGCGCAACAACAAAACAGCTTCCGTTAATGAATCTGCATTGGATGTCCTGAAAAAACGCTACGCCAAAGGCGAGATTGATCGAGAAACTTTCGAGCAAATGAAAAAGGATATCGAGCCGTGAAATCCTGCCGTAACCTGAATATCGGTGTTGTCCTGTTGCTGGCAGGTGTGGTGGGGCTAATGACAACGAGTGGGTCATGTAATTCCATGGGAAACATGATGGGCGGAATGATGGATCGGGATAGCATGAAAGGAATGATGAAAAACAGGATGGGTGTACAATTGCCACCGGGTATTGAACCAGAAGAACTTCCCGAACCTCAATCGAGCGGTGCAAAACTGCTTGTGCAGTATTGTACGCAGTGTCATAACTTACCCGGCCCGGGTATGCACTCGGCACAGGCATGGCAATCGGTTGTTGAACGTATGAATCAGCGTATGCAGATGATGAGCGGTCGCAATATGATGGGAATGATGCACAATATCGAAGTGCCTGCGAATAAGGAATTAGAGACGCTGAATGCCTATCTGCAAAAACATGCTCAAAAACCTATCGACAAGTCCCAATATGAAGACCTGAATTCACTTGCCGGTCGATCATTTGAGGCAGTTTGCTCACAATGCCATGTGTTGCCCGATCCCAAACAACACACGGTCAATGAATGGCCTGCTGTTGTTCAACGTATGGTGAAAAACATGAACTTGATGGGTAAATCTGTTCCTGATGAAGAAGTCGTTGAAATGATTCTTGGGTTTTTACAGACACATGCAAGGTCAGGTTAGCTTGTCACATGAATAAAGCACCAGACCTCGAACGCAGGACCGATTTTTTTGTTGGCCATTTTGAAGCCATGGCCAGTAACTGCGAAGTGCTGATCGATACCGAAGATGAAAACCTGGCACAGGAAATAACCCGCCTTGCCGCTGCCGAAGTCTGTCGCATTGAACAAAAATACAGTCGCTATCGTAACGATAATATTCTACACCAGATTAACCAGGGCATCGTCACCAGGGTTGATGAAGAAACCGCCCGCCTGCTGGACTATGCGCAACAGCTTTATCACTTGAGTAAAACACGATTTGATGTCACCTCCGGCGTGTTGCGCCGGGTCTGGCATTTTGACGGTAGTGATAACATTCCCTCTCCCGCCCAAATTGATGCCCTGCGGCCATTCATCGGCTGGGAAAAAGTACAATGGCATCATCCGCAAATCCAGCTAACAAAGGGAATGGAAATTGATTTTGGTGGCATCGGCAAAGAGTATGCTGCTGATCGTGCCGTGCTGATTGTCAACACGTTTATTTCCGAACAGCCAGATACGCGCGTACACGATACCGCTGTATTAATTAATCTCGGCGGAGACCTGGCCGTTACCGGCCCCCGCAAAAATGGCAATGGCTGGCAGGTGGGTGTTAACTCCGGCACGTCAACAATGTCGCCACAAACCGCTGACTTTTCACTCAAACAAGGCGGCGTCGCCACCAGCGGCGATGCAAACCGCTATCTGGAAAAAGACGGTGTGCGCTACAGTCATGTGCTGGACCCGCGTACCGGGTGGCCTGTAGAAGGTACCCCTGCTACTGTTACCGTAGTTGCAGCCAATTGTACGGATGCAGGCATGCTCAGTACCATGGCGCTGTTACATGGCCCGGAGGCTGAGGTTTTTTTGCGCGAGCAGGAAGTGCCCTGGTGGTGCCAGTGGCATAACAAATAATACCTGCTATAAGTTTGTTAGCACCTGACTTTGGGCATTCCAACATGCCCATAGCACAGAGACGCAATATTTTTGACATTGAAATAAATGTGTTTGCAGTGGCTTAAACAGGCTCGTAGGGATTTATAAAAAATATTCACCCCCAGCCTACGCACTGAATTCAAATAGAAACACAATTAAAGACCCTTTCTTTTCTGCCGCTAGCAGGCAGAAGTATTGACCTCACGATCACCCAAAAGGATTGGACATGGCAAATGCAGACATCGGCCTCATCGGCCTGGCGGTAATGGGACAAAATCTGGTACTGAATATGGCTGACCACGGCTTTACCGTCGCCGTGTACAACCGCACTACCTCAAAGGTGGACGATTTCATTGCGGGTCCGGCAGCCGGAAAATCCATCATCGGTACCCACTCTCTCGAAGCGTTTTGCCAGTCACTAAAAGCCCCCAGGCGTATCATGTTAATGGTGAAAGCTGGCAGCCCGGTGGATGATTTTATCGAATTACTGAAACCCTATCTTGATGAAGGCGACATCATCATCGATGGCGGTAACTCTCTATACACAGATACCCAGCGGCGTGTTGACACGCTTTCCAGTCAAGGTCTGCGCTTTTTGGGTGTGGGTGTCTCCGGTGGTGAAGAAGGTGCGCGTCACGGCCCCGCATTAATGCCGGGCGGCGACCCGACAGCCTGGCCTGCCGTAAAGGATATTTTTCAGTCCATCTCTGCCAAGGTGGATGGTGAAGCCTGTTGCCAATGGATGGGCGAAGGTGGTGCCGGCCACTATGTGAAAATGGTCCATAACGGTATCGAATACGGCGACATGCAACTGATTTGCGAAGCCTATCAGCTACTGCGTGAAGGCCTGAACATTCCCTTTGAGGATTTACAAGGCATCTTCACACAATGGAATGAGGGTGTGCTAGATTCCTATCTGATCGAAATCACCCGAGACATTCTCGGCGTACGTGACGATGACGGAGCCCCCCTGGTGGATAAGGTGCTGGACACTGCGGGACAAAAAGGCACCGGTAAATGGACCGGCATCAATGCACTGGAAAGCGGTATCCCGCTCACCCTGATTGGTGAAGCGGTATTTGCCCGTTTTCTCTCAGCACTGAAAGAACAACGTGTACAAGCCTCAGCACAACTGCAAGGCCCGGAATCCGGTACAAACGATGCCCCTTCCTCTATGACTCAGAACATTCACGACGCCTTGTATGCTTCAAAAATTATTTCTTATGCGCAGGGTTTCATGCTGCTGGCTAGCACTTCCGATGAAAAAGGCTGGAATCTCAATTACGGCAATATCGCCCTGGTATGGCGCGGCGGCTGTATTATTCGCAGCCGCTTTCTCAACAACATCAAACAGGCGTTTGAAGCTGCCCCTGAGTTAAGCAACTTGCTGTTAGATGATTTTTTTCGCGATGCCATTCATGAGTCACAAACCGGCTGGCGCAGCGCTGTCCAGTTTGCCGTGGGCGCTGGCATTCCCGCACCCGCCTTTTCCTCAGCACTGGCATTTTATGACGGTTACCGCTCCGCCACTCTCCCCGCCAATCTGTTGCAGGCACAGCGG
Source organism: Gammaproteobacteria bacterium (assembly GCA_021647705.1). Lineage (GTDB taxonomy): Bacteria > Pseudomonadota > Gammaproteobacteria > SZUA-152 > SZUA-152 > SZUA-152. The sequence goes on from JAKIUF010000029.1 coordinate 11,462, forward strand.
GATTATTTTGGCGCACATACTTACGAACGTATCGACAAACCGCGCGGTGAAGTCTTCCACAGCGACTGGTCAGGGAAAAAGCCATCATGAATGAACCTTGCACTTATATTATTTTCGGTGCTACGGGTAATCTTTCCCGTCTCAAACTCATGCCGGCGCTGTATCACCTTGAAGCTGAAGGACGGCTGCCGGAGGGCACCATGATCATCGCCGTTGGTCGTCGTGAAATGGACAACCCGGGCTGGCTGGATGAATTACGCGGCATGCTGGTAGACAAGGCACGCGGAGGACTGGATGAAAGTGTGTTTCAGCGTTTCAGTGCGCGCATGCAATATCACCAGGGTGATTTAAACAAGGAAGCGCTCTACAAAGGTATTCGCAACACCATTGAAAGCGACAGCAACTTCTCAAAAAACTGTGCCATTTACATGGCCTTGCAACCGGCACAGTTCGGCGTGGTTATCGATAAACTCGCCGAAGCAGAATTACTTGATGAAGCCCATGGCTGGCGACGCATTATTATCGAAAAACCTTTTGGTTATGATCAGGACAGCGCGCAAATGCTGGAGAAACGCCTGCACCGGCACTTGCGTGAAGAACAGATTTATCGCATTGACCACTACCTGGGTAAAGGCACCGTGCAGAACATTCTGGTTTTCCGTTTTGCTAACGTGATGCTGGAGCCATTGTGGAATAGAAACTACATTGATCATGTGCAGATCACCCATTCAGAAACAATGGGCATTGGTGGGCGTGGTGATTATTACGATCACTCCGGCGCACTGCGCGACATGATCCAAAGCCACCTCATACAATTGTTAACTCTGGTGGCCATGGAACCCCCAGCGGCCATGGATGCAGAATCATTACGAGACGAAAAGGTAAAAGTCCTAAAGTCTATCCGGCCTATTACCAGTAGCTCTGTACATGCACAATCCTTTCGTGCGCAATACGCCAACGGTCTCATTGATGGTCAGGCCGTTCCCGGCTATCTGGAAGAAGATAATATTGCTGAGCACTCCACCACTGAAACCTACGCAGCAATGAAACTTTACATCGATAACTGGCGCTGGCGTGACGTGCCCTTTTATTTGCGCACAGGGAAACGTATGGCAGAGACCAAGTCTGCTATCAGCATTCGCTTCAAGCAGCCTCCACAACATTTGTTTCGCAACACGCCCGTTGAGAAAATGAAACCGGACTGGGTAATCATAGGCATTCAACCCAAAGAATGCCTGCGCATCGAAATGCAAGTGAAAGAACCCGGCCCCAGCATGAAAACACGCACGATTAGTCTGGACGCCAGTCTGCGCGCAGAAGATGAAAAATCCTATGATGCTTACGAGGATTTATTGCTCGATGTCATCAAGGGCGATCAGAGCCAGTTCCTGCGCTTTGATGAAGTGAATGGTGCCTGGAAGGTAGTAGATTCTGTGTTACGCGTGTGGGCCACCGAGCGTGATTACATTCCCACCTACCCGGCGGGCACCTGGGGTCCGCAGGAAACACGTCGCCTGTTTGAACGTGAAGACCAGTTTTGGCGGCATTCGCTGGAACCCGATGCTGAATAAAAACAAACTACCCCGTACCCGTAGCAAGCTGCGGGGAGTTGAGCCCAAAAGGATTTAAGAAAACCGAAAGATATTCAAACCTGTTTATCCATAAGCCTACTTTTTAGCCGGGATATTGAGTTTTTGCGCTCTATTTTTATTCTCTAAACCCTCTATCTATAACCGGACTGTTTTGGAGCGCTCGGCCAATTTGTTAGTTGGGTTGTACTAAGTGCTGTATATTTTTCGCAGCTTCAGGGCAGTTGATCCGGGGCTGGCGGTATAGTTGGAGCGCTGATGGTGCGAGATAGCTCATAACCACCATCCGGAATACTCCCCTGAACCCCGTCTCCACAACCATTGGCCGTTTCCCAGGTATTGTCGTCATAACAAGTCAACCCCCAACCAGCAAAGTTAACATCACGATTGGGTGGGCCATCACCGCTACCACCAGACATATCCGTCACACTGCCTGAAACCAACGCATAGCGAGTCACTTCCGCTGACTGCGCATTCGATGGGGCGATAGAAATGCGAGAGGCATTATTGATACTGTCCGGCGTACCCAGATAGACACCCTTGATCGCCGTATAGCGATCTTCGTAAATGTTGGCCTCCCCACCATCAGCCTCGGCGGAGCTTCTTCTCACCCCCTCCAACAGCATATCCCCCGCATAATAACCTTCCGGACGCAGAGTAATGCCATGTTTATTGCCATTGGTACCAATGTGATCGCCATTAATATCGCTATGTAAAACAGCAACGCGGGATGAACATTCGACGCGCAGATTATGTTCAAACGCCACCCCCAGGGTGACATCGATTACACCCAGAAAACTCACACAACTGTTTGGCAGAAGCCCGATGTTCATCCCCGGAATCACATGACGTGAACCGACAATATCAAGGCTGGAAAAATACAACCCTCTTGGCAGCGGCACATTGGCACAATTCAACGCGCCATTATTAGAACAATAATTAGCGTTCTCCATGATCACCCGGCCACCGCCAGTAAGCGAGGTTTCATAATCCATGTCGAGGTTATGCAAAGTAATATCCTCAAACGTCATGCCAAGGCGCAGCTCAGGTAAACGCAATTCAGTGAGCGTGATATTCCTGTTCCAAAATGGTGTGACGATAGCTTGCGCCTGAGCATCGTTTACCAGCAGATCGTTACAGTTAGCATCTACACCGATGACAAATTGAGCGGATAATTCGGCCTTTGCGTTACCTGAACCAAAGGCACCAAGATGGATATTTTCACGGTCATAGCCAATACAAATTCGCGGCGGTTGCGCACTGCCGAATACTTCACCCCTGCGCAGTAAATAACGTGTGTTGGAATTCCATTCATTGTGCAATGGCAGAGTATTCGATGTAACGTTATCAGCCCCATCCGGACAGCCATCGAAATTCCCACTCACCGAATAGCAAATGGTGTCCGTGTCTCGGAAGGTCTCGCTGGCCGCTTGCACCGTGATAGTGACTGCGGCCTTAACCCAGTCGCCAGCAGCATTTTGCAAACTTACCGCCGGGTGATAAACACAAGTACCCACTTCGCATTTATAGGTGTGCATACCCAAAGGTGTATTGGTATCAGTTTCTCGACTCGCACCACTGTTGGGAAGACGCCCAGACAAAAAGTACTGGGCTCCTTTTTCAAAACGGCCTTCCCGTTCATCCGCCTGGTTATCGTCATAATCCCAGTAAATGCCAGTGTCGGTAAACGGATTAACTGACATGCTGTCTTGCACAGCATCGACAGAGAATACAACCGGGCACGGTGACGTACATTCTGTGCGGGAGACTCTGAGTACATCCAACATTAAGCTGCCACCACTGGTGAATGTTAGATTGCTTTGATCATTCTCAGCGCTGTTACCACCACCACAGCCCGTCACCAACAACACCAGACACGCCCCAATAACTGTGCCAATAATGAGGCGGTAACTCTGCAACAGGCGGTCAATCGGTTTCTGTCGCATCAGATAATGGTGTAACTGACTGTTCAAGATATATTGGTTCATCGCATTATCCCTGTTATGGATAGCTCTAAAAAGATGAGAGCTGTAATGAAAGCTACCGGTAGTCCACCTCGCCCAAAACTGAATTTGATACAGGTGCCGTATTTCCCAGCCCCAATTGACCTACGTCGTTGTTCCCCCAGCAATAAACCGTTTGATCGTGCATGAGCGCGCAAGAAAACCCACCTCCAGAGGCGATATAAATAGATTGTTTCCCATCAAAATCAAGGTTGCCTCCGGCCGAGGCTGGCTCATCATCACCAATAGTGTCTGTGTTTCCATAACCAATCCCAAAGGCCGAGGCTCCCCAACACTTAGCGTTTCCATTAGCCAAGCTGACACACGTTCCAGCACCGCCAGTTGCAATATTAGTGATATCACCTCCACCATAGGGAACCGGCCCAAAATCGCTTGCAAGTTCGTCGTCGCCAAGGGTTTCAGTATTACCATGACCCAGCTGACCGCTGCTCCCTGCCCCCCAACAATCCATGGCCCCACCAGACATGGCACAGGTGTGGAGATGTCCCGAAGAAATTTCGGTAGTTGAGCTACCATTCAAAGTAACAAATGGAAAATTTACTGGCGTTTCTCCCTCTTGATCACCGGGATAAGCCTCGTACTGAGCGTAATCGACTTCCCAGCCAATATGGTTGCTTGCTCCCCAGCATTTGACTTGACCGGATACGAGAAGGACGCAGGTGACTCCACTCCCCGTACTGACTTGCTTGACAGGTGCCCCAATATCAACCGGTCCAACTGAATCTGGATGTTCGTTATCACCGATATCATCTTTATTCCCATACCCAAGCTGCCCAAACTCGTTCGAGCCCCAACAATAAAGGTTTCCTGTAACGGAAACGGCACAGGTATGATAACCACTGGTTGAAACTTGAATCGATGGCTCGGGTAAATTGACTCTAGCTTGCGCAAAAGTTTGCAGGTTTGTGTGGCCCTGGCCTGTAACCCCATCGTGTCCACGTCCCCAACAGAGGACGGCTCCACTGTGACGAAGGGCACAGGTTGTGCCAAATCCGGCAGATACTTGAATCAGGCCACTAAAGCTAATTCCTCTCTCAGCGGCGGTTTCGTCGTCACCGATATTTTCACCCGAAATACCTAATTGAAAAAAATTATTTCCTCCCCAGCAGCGCATTAAGCCGTTATCCATGATCAGGCAAGCATGTCGATCTCCTGCTGCAAATTTTTCGGGGTTAATACACGTTGAAAGAACATCCAATCCATCGCCTTCGTTATCATATCTGATACTGTCACAGTAATAAGGGTTACGACTGGCAGGGTTGGTTGGGTCCGTTTCGTTATCATCAACGAGGCCATTTCGATTCAGATCTTCCTGCCCGTCTAATAGACCGTCATCATCGGAATCGGGATCGTTACTCTTTGTTCCCACGAGAATCTCAAGAGTGTCAGGGTAGCCATCTTCGTCAGCATCAAGGGAGAAAATAATCTCCGCTGTTGCTGATTGTGAGAGACCGTCTTCGTTGGTGCATGTGATGGTATAGATGATTGACTCGGTCGGCGAGACCCCGGTGTTTCCGGCACTGGGCAATACTGCCTCCTCTCCCCCAAGATCTGGGAGGGGTATTTCTTTTGAAAGAGAGGAAAAAAGTGCCGCCCCCCCTTTTGATTTTTCACCACCACTAAAGAAAATGCCGGGGATGGTGCAACTGGATGCTCCTTCAGCGCTCCAGGAAAGAGTCGCCATTTCGTTGGCCAAAATAATGGCGGGAGAAGCGGAAAACTCGATCATTATAGTCGGTGTTTCAGTATTTTGCTGATCCGGGCTGGCCGATTCTCCGCTACAAGCCATCATACCCATAGAAAGCATTGCTAGGACTATAATATGTATCGAATTTCTCATTTTGATCACTCTTTAATTAGTTCCTGAATTTTATGCAGGAAATATGCATTTTTTCTTTGGCCAGGATTAAAATCATTGGCCTGGACTATAACAAGTAGCACCATTCGGTGCCCCCGTGCCGGGCTCGTAGCTGGTTGGCGTAACATTGCCACCCAAAGCAATACAGGTCGCAATCATATCATTACAAGAATTTACACCGTTACAGGTAGTATCTGCTGCAGGGTTAGAAGACCTGGAGCCCAGATTATTTTTGCGGACACCAGTGCGGGCCGATTCACGGGCTGCTTGCACCGCTGGTAAGAGTAAACCCTGTCTTTCACTGCGAGCACCTTTCGATGACAACGCACCTGCACCAGCGGCTCCAGATGCGGTAGATCTTTGAATGGGCGCGGGATGCCCTGCTTTCGAGCACGATCTGGCTTTCATCGCCAGGCTATTTTTAGAGCTATCCACCTCGATAATTTTGCCATTTCCACAAACTACCGAAATAGGTTTTCCCGCATAAACCTGCTGGCTAATGCTCAACATCCCAACCAAACCCAATACGTTCAATAGCAAACTAGATTTTCTCATTAGACTTCCCTCATATAATGTTGTTTATCGATCTGATAACTCTTTAGTCGCGGCGATGTTCATTCTGGTTCAAGTTATTTCCGAATTTATTAACCCGGCCGTTAAATACATTGGCTATGCAGCATAACGTATTTTCTGATGGTTGAAATATTTCATCACTCTGGCGGGTTGTTTCTGTAGCATTCTTATATGCGATAAAATCTTTGTTTTAAGCTGCTTCCTATTTCGTGCTGGAGGCTTGCTGTGGACGCCAGCCTTCAAGTCACAATTCAAATACTCATCAGGGTTAAGCTCTGGCGAATAAGCAGGAAAATAAAATACTTCGATATTTTTTACCTGTTTAATCAGCCATGTTTTAACAAGTTTTGCATGATGCACCCGAAGGTTATCTAAGGTTAAAAATACTTTTCTCTTTGCCACTTTAATAATGAAGAAGCCTAATCACTGGCCTGCGTCAGATGTAAGGCTTCCTTAGCAGTGGAATAGCTAACCCTTTGAAGCCATCATCCCGCAGGTAAGTCTTCTGGCATTTCATCTCCCATATCACCGTTTCTAATCTCTTTTTTTGGCCCCCTGTTACTATCCGGAGAAGAGAATACTGGATCACCCACCTTCCACGGCTGTTGAACTTTTTTGGTTCGATTGATCACCACTTTACCCTTCACACACTCAACAACACGTTGCTGGCCAGATTGATTAATAACCGCGTTTTTAGGGAAGCTATTTTGTTTGCAACGATCACCAATTTTGCCTCTTAAGAGGGTTGCTTTTGTGCTATGACGACTGCCTGTTTGATTGGACCGAACGGATGCAATCGTCGCATTTTCCAGAGGAACAGTGTGCGACAGGTTGCGAGATTGTTGATTGGTAACTTCATTGAAGTCACTGTCACTCTGCATTCTACCTTGCTGTTGCCTGACGTGGCTTGATTCATGTCTCAGTAACTGCAATGGTTTTTTATCGGGCACCCGTTCTCCATCAGGCCGAAGACCGGTATTAATAACGGGTGTACGATTGTCATTTTCGCGACTGAATGGTGAATTTCCTTTTAACGACGTAGGCGCACCACCACCGCCAGTGTGATCTGGGAGCGCACCTAACGTGCTGCTGCCGAGCAGGCCCGGACTAACACTCGGATATCCACAGCTAATGACATAAGGCTGTTTTGGTATGGATTTAATCACCACGGAGTCAGAATTGGTAACGCGCAGGCCATAATTCAAGGTTTGTGTTTTCAACACATTCGACGGTGTGCCACCATTCAGCGACAAGGTATTACTCGCTGATGACCAGTTGAGTTCAATCCTCTTTTGTTGCGTAGCACTTTGATCAGCAGATAAATTAATCGGCATAACGTAGAGATCAGATAGCGCAGAACCGATTATCAACATGTTCCCATTGACGGGATATCCTGCGTTGATATGTCCTGTAAGGATTGCATGAGTTGGGCATAACTGCCCGCCAACGGCTATGGTTTCCGTTTTATCTGCGCTAACCGACAGATCCAAATTAAGAGTTTGCACTTGTTGTAACGGCAAAGCGTCAACACAGTCTATCGAAAAAGATTCGGCTTCACTCGTATAAATTTCGCCATCGATATCGACTTCTAAAAAAACATTACCGCCATCAATAGTAGCGGGCAGCCGGTCAGTGTAATCGAATACGAACATACCACCGTTTATCGGATTGGCCGTTCTTTCCCACCATCTACTATAAGCTATATTAGAACCTGCCTGCCCCCCCTGGTATTTAAAACGATACCGGAGCTGTGCCTGACTGTTATTGGAACGAAGTCTATAAAGCTCATAGCTTGTACGAAACTCGCCAGTAATACCGAGCTTGCAAGTACCATCCCGACCCGTAATGGGCAATAGCGATAGCTGCGATTCGGTTACCCGTAATTTAGACTGATAACCTGTAGCCTCGCACAACGCTTTTATTGGTAAATCAGTTGTATCATAAATGATGTCGTTAAACCCCGCGCCCCCGGTGCAATGGTAATACAGCTCCACACGCTGACCCGAAAAAAATTGACCCGCAATAAAGTTTGAATTAAATACCTGGTCATGGCTTTGATCTTGTAAACGCGCTACAGCCTCAAGATTACACGCATCAATCAACCGAGCATAATCTTCCCCAAAGCTGGCACGAATAGTGTGGGTCTCCCATTTGTTGCCATTATTTCCGGTTAAGCTGCGATTATTGCCTGAAACGGGTATGTCCAGTACCGTCTGACCATTTATAGAGAGTCGAAATGCCCCTAATTTAGCGATTGTAGAAGGACAGCGTCCCCTGACCTCAACTTCATAGTCAAAGATTTCTGAGCGACTTCTATTGTATTTTATTTTAGATGGATCATCAGAATACACTTGCCCCACTGGAATAAACGAATTTGGCTTGACCTTAACTTGAAAGGACTCAACGCTGAGGTCTTGCTGAGAGTCTTCCGCTAACGCGAGGTTGGAGATCATCGCCAGCACCACAAGAACTAACAGATTAATTTTCATAAATGTAAACCTTCCTCGATATCGAGCATTCCTTATTAACCAGAACAGAGCCACAATTTTCCCAACTTACACTTTTCATGGCTTTTTAGTTTGCTTGATTACCACTTTACCTTTCACACATTCAACAACACGTTGTTGGCCAGATTGCTTGATAACCGCGTTTTTAGGGAAGCCACTTTGTTTGCAGTGGTCACCCACGTTACCTCTAAAAAGTATTGTTTTTGTGTTATGGCTACCGATTTGACTGGATAGAATCGGCGCAATTGTGGCATTTTCCAGTGGAATGGTGCGTGCCTGGTGTCCCGTTTGTTGATTGGCAAACCGATCATTTTCAATCCTGGCACTCTCTGCCCCCCCGCTGGTTTGAAAACTTTTTACATCAGCCCCTTTTAAATCCCGCTTTTTGGTTTCATTTTCATTCGTTTCTTTACTGATCATTGTTGGATAAGGCGTTGGCACCGGTCCAACCGGTGCACTTTTGTGCTGGCTTTGCTGCGCGGTGTGGCTTAATTCATGTTTAAGTAATTGCAATGGCTTTCTCGCCTGCACCAGCTCCCCATCAGATCGAAGACCGGTATTAACGGGTTTACGATTGTCGCTCTCGCGACTGAAGGGTGATCTTCCTGTTAACGCCGTAGGCGCACCACCACCACCGGTGTGGTCAGGGACCATACCCAAAGCGCTACTACCTGGCAGGCTGGGGTTTACTTGCGGCCAACTGCAAAGGAAGGTATATGATTTCTGCCCAGTGGTGGCTATCATTTCGTTATTAGCATCCATCAAAGTCATTCCTTGAGTAATCATAATACGCTGCAAAACAGGTTCAGAATCATTGATGACTTGCAGGTTAGCCAAGGTACTGGGGAATTCTACCTCTCTAACCCGAAAGAACTTTTTCTTCTCACCGATATTTAAATCATAGGGCATGGCTTCTGACTGATAAACACTTGAGCCACTCCCAATAAATGTCGCGTGCCCTTCAATAGACGAGCCTGCGGTGACACGACCCTCTATCAGCACATTTTTGGGACATATTTGCCCTTTTATAAGCTGTGTTTCCTTAACAACCACATTGAGTGAAAGCTGAGGAGGGATTTCCGTTTGAAATGAATTCGTTGCCGGGTCTTCACACCGCATCGTGTAGGTTTTCCAATCCGATTGAAAATCATGACTTACCCCTGTCAAGCGTATACTGCCCGCTTCATCATCATAAGGATTATTGTCAATAGTATAGGTGTGGGAAAACATTGCTGTTCTTGAATGATCGGTGGTTACTGACTTTATATCACTCTTCCTGCCATTCGTATGTTCATATTGAAATTGAACGTCAGTATTGGCTAGATTTGTTGTAATAACCCCTGAAAGGATTATTTTACATGCACCTGAAAATCGACTGACCTGCTCACTAATAGTGAGATGAGACCCCTCAACCCCCACAACAATGCTGACAGCATTACTTGCTGTTGGTAAAGGCTTTACATAGCCGGTAGGTTCACAAAGCACCCGTACAGGTAAAGCCACAACGGCTTCTTCGGTGAGGTAATTCGAATTGTTACTCACATTAATGCTTAAACCCGCCCTAAATAATGAAGACGCTTGATCAATGACAATAGATCGATGTTTATTGAGCGCCTGGGTCATCGTCAACCCCCCAGATAAATCTTCTTCAACCGCATTGTTGCAAACATCAATATAGGGCTGCATGTTACCAAAATCACTCAACGCGATGGTATGTTCTGCCCATTGATGACCATTATTACCCGTTAAACTGCGTTTATCGCCGGATACTCCAATAGTATAGTTTTGTTGAAAGCCACCTGTTGCACCGTATCGAATTCGTGCCTGCTCAATGCGATAGCCACTCAATGATTCATTCAAGGTAAGTTGACCCCGAACCTCCACCATCCACTGGTTAATATTGACTTCGGCAACACTATACGTTTCCAAATTCCCGCTAGCGACAACATGAATGCTTGCCATCTCACTATTCGGTTTTACTTTTATTTGAAAGGGCTGATAACTGGCTTTGACTGAAAATGAAAATAACAGTCCAATTGAACCCAGTACAACAAAAAATATTTTCATGCTATTAATCCTTACTTCATTTGTTATCGGCACAGATCGTGAACTAATATCAGACCCCAGCCAAAGTGCTTATCTTTGCCTGATTCACCTAGATCACGAACGGTATTTTTCAATGAGTCGTTCGTACTTACATTATTGTTCAATAAAGCGTAACTGGCCGAAACGATGGGCGCAGCAAAAGAACTACCTGACAGATACCGTCCATCGCCTTTTTCGTTAAGCAACCATAGATCAACGCCTGGGGCAGAAAAGTCGATATAGTCGCCTTGTATTTTTTTAGAGAACGGTTTACCACCAGCATCGATGGCTCTCACCGCAATCACACCTTCCTGTGCCGCTGGATAAAGCGGCTCATCTTGTTCATCAATTCCAGCAGCAGAAACAACAACAATCCCTTTTTCAAGTACACGACTAATAGCGATTTCAACAGCCAGATTGCGAGGGCCGCCAAAGCTTAAATTAATGACTGTCACCTGCTCTTCAGCCATCCAGTTCAGAGCCGCAACAATTAATTCAGCGGTTGTGTCCACCTGATCTTCAGCCCGTTCTCTAAAAACACTCGCTGAATACACCGTTGCATTGGGCAATAACCCTGGAATATTTCGTTGGGCGCTACCTAAAAGCAAGCTGGCAACCGCGGTGCCATGATTCATTTTTGCGGGTTTGACACCCTGACTCAGCAGCGACTTATGTTTAATATTTTTCTGCTCAATCAGCGCTATTTGAGCAATTCCGGTATCAATAATGCCTAGCTTACGTTTGGGCTGACAATCGCGATGCACCTCTGTCCATCCCAACATATCGTACACCCAGTTTTTAGAATCCAGTGTTAATCGCGGGTCAGCATCCAACAGTTTATAGCGATGATTAAAATCAACCCACAACTCAGGGGCGCTCTCACGTAATTGCTGCACGACATCTGCCGTTGTATATTCCCCTGGAATGTGTAAAACAGTAACGACTAATTGAAGGCTGCGATAATTACTGCGGCGTTTAACACGAATATTGTACTGTTGTACAAATTGCGCCAATGCTGTCGCTTCATCAAGCGTTGCTGTCACAACAACTACTTCATTGGGTTCCATCGCTTTGGATTTTGCTACATTTTTATTAGTCTCTAGATCCACGCTGGGCGGTGCGCCTAAACCATTCAAACTCATTGTTTGCACGGGTGCCGGGCGATGCTGAAATGGCCCAAGCCTGCTAACCACGGGAACGTCAGGCTTACTCTCTTCCTGCTGTGTACTATTTGGATTGGCTGTTAATGTTTTTCTGTGCGGTGTTGGCGGTGTTGGTGGGGTTGGTGGGGGTGTTTTAAAAACAGGGGTTATTTGCTTAACGGTATCACACAGTACAATACGTTTATCACGATTACTAACCCAACGGGCACCCTCTACAATACCGAGAATGTAAGAGTGACTTTTACCCAACGTTAATGCTGTTGGTAATTGGGCAGAAATTTCACTGTCACTCCATTGTTTAATTTGGGTAATAACGTGCCGTTTTGCACCCACTTGTAGCACCAATTTTTTTGTAGGTGAAGTTTTACCAAAGCCTTTACCCATCACGCCAATATACTCGCCAATATCATAACAGCTGGTTTTATTAAGCTTTTTTATAACAACCTCATTTTTTGCATTTGCGTTAATGCTTAGCAGCTGTAATACGGCAAATACAGCAAACATTTTGATGCAATAGACGAGGTTATTCTTGCGTAGCTTCAGCATATTGGACTAACCCGCTCACTTTTAAGCTCGCAATGGCCGATTGTCTGTCTTCAAAATAAATATGATAAATACCCATTGCACTTGGACCTTTTACAATATTCCCTTGTAAATTTATGAGCATGGTACGCACATCACTTTCGCTAACCTCTGCCATAAATTGCACCTTCACAGTATTCTCCAACTCGACTGTTGACAGCAGGCGGTAGTCTTCTGGTGGTATAAAACCTTGTTGAATCAGATAACCGGATTGCACCACAAACGCAAACGAGGCAGCAATGGCAGCACTCTTCCACCAACTTTGTTTATTATGTTCAGTTTTCGCCAAGCCGATGCGGCCGGACTTACTTTCCTCAGCCAGGATATCACGCTTTAACCTCATCAAACCCCAATCACCAGGTGATCTAACATTTTCGTTTTTAATGCTATCGTTAATTGATTGCAAAAAAATTAACTCTTGCTGTAAAGATTGACTTTCACTCACCGCTTGACGAACGCGCTCCTTTTGCTCTGTCTTTAGCTTATCGTTCAGATAAAACGGTAACAGTTCGATAATTTCTTCATATTCCATAAGCAATTCTCATCGATAAGGCTGGCAAGCAATATACCTGTCAAACAATACGTTTTTCCAGGCACTTCTTGAGCAGTTTTTTTGCGTGGTAAATTCTCGATTTTATTGTCCCTGTTGAGCAAACCATGGACTCTGCTATTTCCTCATAGGTCGCCTCTTGAAAAAATAACAACTCCATCACCTGTTTATGCTCACCACTCAATTTTCTGAGGCAGTCATCAATAAAACGGCGAGTTTGCGCAGCGGACACCACCTTATGCATATCAATGCTATTTTTTTCATCGGCAATTGGATCAATTTCATCAATCGCCACATGGTTGGGTTTTTGTTTGCGTATATGATCAATAATCCGGTGGTTGGCAATGCCTATCAACCAAGTGGATACTTTTGATCTCCCCTCAAAACGAGCAGCTGTATTCCATACCTCTAACATAACCGTATTGACTATTTCAGCCGCATCAAACTCATTGTTTAATTTTTTTATCGCGAAGCGATAGATGATATTTTCATAACGGCGATATAATATTTCCACGGCTGCCATTTCCTTATCACCAATACGTTTTAATAAAGCAACATCATCTTGCTCCATATTTGTCCAGTCCTATTTTCTTGAATACAAAAAACGTTCTACAGCCAATGCTTTATCAATGACTGTTTAATTATTCTTGCGGTGTGAAATAGATTTTTTGATAATTACTTTTACCGAGCAGATTACCATCACTATCAACCGCCAACGTTCGCCAATAGTAGACATTACCTGATGTCAAATATTGCAATGTCATTGGCGTTAGTGCGGTGGTCTGGCGATCACTGGGTAAAAGTATGCCTGTGGTTAAGACTTTGTCCTGGCTCTCTTCAATGTCTGTCGAGAGCAAACCTGCATAGGGTAAGTCCGCAACAGGCATTTCATAAATTTCAAGCTGGTAACTTATTGCGCCTGATACGGATTTCCAGCTAAATTGTGTCGTTTTGTCAATTGTGCTGTTAGGAAGAGGGTTAACGAGGCGGATGGTTTTCACCTCTGTGGCAGGCGCGCTACTGCGAATCACCGAATAATGCAAAACCAGCCCACTGAAATCGACTGTGGGGGCATTAGCCCGTAGCCGAAGAATATAACTGCCCGTGAGATTTGTGGGTAAACGGGGGCTTTCAATCACACTGCGACGCCCCGCCCCTAAAAACTGTCTGGTCGTTTTCAATCGAATAAAAATGGGTGTGCCAGAGGTGCTGGAAGGTGTTGCTACCTCCCAAATCAAATCCAGTAAGCCACTTCCTCCATAACTGATCACAGCTGTTGCATTCACGGTTTGGTCAGTACCTGTCACCATCGTGATATCGCCATTTTGAAAGCGTAAATCTATTTGTGAAATGGATAAATTACCACCACTGCTAGGTGTAATTTGCAGAGTGACTACACTTGTGCCAACAGGCCCTCCACTTTCATCAGTAAAGGTGCGAACGTAACGAATGATCTTAGTATCGGCGCGCGCTGCAGCAGCCAGTACACTTCGTGGGACTCGTACCGTCTCAAAAATATTGAATGGGTTAACTGTTCCTACCACAAGTCTTGCACTGACACGTCGGTTACTATTTGCCACGGTAGTTTGATTTACGACAAAAGAGCCGTTATTGGAAAAAACTTGGTAGGGTTGACCGAAGCTATTTGATGCGGAACTGTCCGAGTTACCACTCCAAGTTATACGAAGCGTATTAACTTGTTGAGCTTTTATCAAGCCTGAACCCTGAACTGAATTGCTAATAGGCACTGGAAAAGAGGCAAATACCCCTTGTGAACTTAACCCCAACATGAGTACGAGTGAAAGTTTACTCAAATAAAATAGCATAAATTTCTTTAGTGTTTTCATTACTAATGCTCCTTAATGATTCACATTCCCTTGCGGGCGGCGACTATCCCAATAAAGATTCAAATCCACAAAAATCTCATAAAATTGAGTATCTTCCTCGAATATCGAATGACTATCGAGATCAAAATAGGATGCACGTAACTGTAAATCTGCTCCCGGTGCCAGCCCTTTCGGTCGAGCGAGCTGTTTGGCAAGGATCGCACTGATAGAAAGTTGTTCTTTTTTTATGAGTTCAAACTGAGTCAACGCATCATCGATTTGTTCGTAGTCGAGGGTGAAGCTGCTATTCAACGCCATAGATTTGAAGCTTGAAACAATAGCCATACTATATGTGAACACTTCATTATCAAGCTGACTGTCATGCTCTTCGGTATCATAGTGACTGATTGATGTTGTTAGCCTGTGTTTCTCACTAACACTAAAACTGACTCCCCATTCTGCGCCTTTTGTCTGGCTATCTGACTGAATATTTGAATCGTCCTCAAACGCATTATGATTTACCCGTAAATACCAACTGCCCCATTGATAACTAAACTCACTTGATAATTCTATAAATTTCGCTTGATTATCATTTGACAATAAAGGGACCATTAACTGGTCCAGTTCTACTCCATTTTGTTTTTGTTGCGTTTGTTGGTAGATCACCCTATATACAGGGCGACCCAAGAACGTATTTTCACGGTTACTTGCCTCTGAATAAGTAACATCCAAGCCCACCATGTTTGTCTTGTTAGTTGAGTCAAAACGGTCATCCACATTGTCCTGCTCGGTTTTCATGAAAAGCTGAGAAAACCAGGACCCTTTACTCAGGCTTGTTGATAGCAGGGTAAAATCACTATCACCAACCAAATTACGGTTCGACAAAGAGTAAAAATCCGGCTCAACAAAGGTTTTTTCTATTGAAAGACCCCATTGCCAAGGCGTAGTACCCGCACCGATTGGCTTGCTCGTATACTGAGTAACAAACTGATAGGCATTGTCTTGCTGTGCCTCTAAATTTGCCGCATTCCCATCAAAGTCAAAATTTGATTGCGCGGCCTCCAGATACAAACGCACACGCTGATCAGCCAAGTAACTGTCTAAAGCAATACTTCGTGCATCGCCGGATGACTCTTCGACAAAAGCCCCCAAGCTGGCATCGCCACTTTTGCGTGCTCCGGTCATATAACTGGTCGAAATCGTTAGCGCGTTGGGGTTGTCGGAGAAGGGTTGATAATTTAACACGGCACCACTCACCCGATCATCAGCATCTCCTACGCCCAAGCCTTCAGAAAACCCACTCAAGTCCCCGGTTCGTGCGCTAAACAGTTGAACCATGCTATTAACGCCCGGCAAAGAAAAACGGCCAGAAACACCACGGCGATTAAAATCACGATAGATTAGGCTGCTGTATTGAATGCTATGATGCCCCACATTGAAATGCGCATACTCACCCATATCCACACTTAATAAATAGTGACCTAAATCAGCCTGTTTACCACTAGCACTGTTTTCTTCGTAAATGAGATTGCCTTGAAAGTGGATAGCGTTGTTGTTATTTCGAGCACTGTAGACCACGTCAACAGCCCCGTTGGAATGGTAGTTGTCGATATCTGGGTTTTCAGAAGAATAATCATCCGCTATCAAATAGCTGTTATTAAACGATGCCGCCAAATGCGCTTGCTGCTCCTGAAAAGCTGCCGACTGTCGAACTTCAAAACGCCAGTCACCTAATTCAATAATGTCACCGTTGGCCGCATATTCCACCAGACGCAGTTGATGCATACCAGGGATAAGGGGTGAAGGCGGCGCATAGATCACTCTATTTCCTTCGATGACCACCAGCGATGATACATCAATGGAATCAATTTCCAACGCTAATTGGGTGGTAATATTATCCAAAATATCAAAAGGAAATTCGATGGAAATGCGATCTGAGGGCTCGCGATAACCTTTATCCTCTGGCGGTACCAAGTGGGGAACCAAGGTATTCGCCAATAGAGATGAAGGCATCGTCGAGGCTAACACTAGCATTAATGGTAGAACATACCTTTTTGTATACATTGCTTCTTTCATTTCATTTCTTTGCTTGGCTTTACGTTATAGTTATTAAGCTCGTGAGCTTCTCGCGGCATCTATCCACGACAAACCCACGAATTCAGGTTTTAATCAAAGCGACGGCTCTGAATGACAAGCTGTCCTTCCCGTACTTGCATCCATAAAGCCATAATCTCACCATTGCTACTATTGGTGATAGCGGGTTTATCAACCGCACCACCCAAGACACTAATTACCTGTGGCGCAAGCCAGGATTCATCAATTTTGTTAAACCGTCTTACCCAAGTAGAAGGAGGATCAATATAAATAATGCTATTGTTATCAAAAAATGTTCCCGAACGATTTTGCTGCCAGATAGCCATCACATTTCCTGATTCATCAATGGTTAACTGAGGCTGCGATGCGGGTTGCTCACCAACTTCCAAAAATTCAATCGCTGACCAACTTCCGTCCAATGCATCAAATCGGCGAGTAAGAATATTATCTTCACCCAATACAGGGGCTTGCTGCCAAACGAGTATAATATTGTCATCTCGATCAATAACAAGCTGCGGATTAAAGCCTTGGATACTTCCTGTAATAACGTCAGCTTCAGCCCAACCTTTTCCTGAAATGTAACGATTTGACCAAATAAACGGAAAGCCCAGCGCGTCATCTTCCTGAGACCACACAGCCGTAAAAATACCCTGAGAATCGACCGACAACGCCAAACCCGGCTGTAATGTACCCGCATCTATATTATCGATAAGCTCTACCGCGCCCCACGTCCCCGTGGAAAATCGATAAAGCCTACTGTAAACATGGTCAGCCTGCAACCAGACCACCATCGCATCTCCCTGATTATTTATACTGACTCTCGGATGGCCCGCTTCTTCCTCCAATTCATCAATCGTAGCACCATCACTCCACTGATCTTTCTCAGTATCGTAAATCAACGTCGAAATATTGGTTGGCCCCATACCCGCAATTTCAAAAACAGCCATGACATTACCGCTATCATCCGCCATAAGTCGTGGATCCATATGTGCAAAAGCGCTGGCATTGATTCTCTCAGAATCTCCCCAACTTGAGCTTGACTGCGAGTAACGGTTGTAACTCAATTGTGTTGGTATACCACCCGGGCCATTTTCTTCCCACAAAACGAGCAGATCACCATTACTAAGGACGGTTATTTGCGGCTTGCCTGCCACATCTTCATCATCACTGCTATTACTGACCAATTGCTCAATGCTCCATGTATTATCATCCAGAAGGCGTCTGGCAAAAATTTCATTTTCTTCTGTAAAAAAATCATTTTTTCGATAAAAGGTCCAGATAATGTCATTGGCATCTGTAATAAGCACCGGATCATCGACAGAACCCTGCTCTACATTCTCCGGCTCTCGCCAAATACCATCCCGTGTTACAAATGACCATTCAAAGATACTGGCAAGAGACAAACCAGAGACATCGGTAATCGCTGTGGTCAGCCTAGCCATATATGTGGACAATAAATCCAGATCGTCATCCACTGAAAACTCGATAGCATTGGTATCATGAAAACTAATGGCTCCGGCAACAGGTTCACCACGATTCAATAGCTGAAAACTATCGCTATCAACAGAGGGAAAATATATATCGCCACTGAATTGCACGCCAATGGATGGAGCTCTATCAACTCCTGTGCTAGAAATACTCGGCATTACCATCACCACTTCAACATCGCTCACCGCAGCGGGGTTACCCGTTGATCCACCACCGCCACAGGCGCTGAGAAAAACAACAATCCCCCCCCAAAAAAAGACGTATATTAAATTAGCTATTTTATTCATTTGATTTTCCCCTATTTCTCTAGTAATTGCTGAGTCGTAAGAAAAAAGTATTTGGTTCAAATTTATTTTTCAAATGTAGTCAGAGCCACCGGGAGAGAGGAAGAAAAATTATTTCCATCACTTTTTTTGATTTGTGTACTGAATGAGCATCTACGATAAAAATAACGGGTGATTTTCTGTTTCTTAAAAATTCTTGGAAGCACTCAACACATTTATCTGTTGTAAATTTCCCACTATAAACGTAATACCAAAAACCGCCTTTATTGGATAACGCTGAAATTGCATCAATTGCCTGTTGATGCGCGGCTCTTCTATTCCTGAAAAATAATGGGGTATTAAAACTGTGCATCAAGATCCACGGGAAGGATTGCGCCTGGAAAGTGATCGATCCTGATCACATATGTGGGCCACCGAGCGTGATTACATTTCCACCTATCCGGCAGGTATCTGGGGGCCACGGGAAACACACCGCCTGTTTAAGCGTGAATATCCGTTTTGACGGCATTCACTGAAGCCCTATGGCGAATAAATAAAAACCCACAGCAAACTGTCTCGCTGCGCGAAGCGGGGCATTATGCTGCCAGTGCTACCCCGACCCAATCTTCTAACAACATGTGGAGTCAGGGTAATTACCAAACAATGATAGTAAAACCCCTACATTGAAAACAGATACTGAATAAACATTTAAGAAATTGCTAATAAACTCGAATTAACTAAATTTAGCGGGACTCAATGCCCCGCATCACGAATTACACCGAAAAAGTACCGGTTGCGAGTATCAGTGGGGTTTTTTACTATTTTTTACTAACTGCAATTCGCGTTCCACTCGGAAAACATTTACTATATAGCCAATAATAATGGAACATTTTAGCCTGTATTTTCGTAAGCCTATGATAGATCAAAAATTCCTCAAAAAAAGATCCCTGACTTATAATATTTCAGCACTATCGCGCACTTTTATTGTACCGCAACATAATTTTTCGTACTCTAAAACTCCGCATTACTTATCGTAAGAACATTGACTCTGTGCTGCGTACAGTGCATCGTAAACATATTCATTCTCGTACTCTCAACCAACCGTAGAAGGAACTATCGTGACTACTCAACTTACATCTACTCTGGCAACCAACCTTGCTGTCACACCAACTGTATTCATCGTGGACGACGACGACGCTGTACGACATTCATTGCAGACTCTAGTAGAGTCCATGAATATTCGAGCCTGTGCTTTTGCTGACGTACAATCATTTCTTGACACCTATGACCCGGCACAGCCTGGCTGTCTGGTACTGGATGTTCGTTTACCTCAATTAAGCGGACTGGAGTTACAGGAATATCTGCAACGACAGGGCATAAAAACGCCAGTTATTTTTGTCTCGGGACACAGCACTGTTTCTATGGCGGTACGCACCCTTAGAGCAGGCGCTATCGACTTTCTGGAAAAACCGTTTGACGACCAAGCTTTGCTGGACAGTATTCAGCGCGCACTGGAAAGCGACCGACAAATACGGTTAGATGAACAATGGCGACAAAATGTATTACAGTACCTTGGTCAGCTATCACGCCGTGAAGAAGAAGTGTTACGCCTGCTGATCCAGGGGAAGGCCAACAAGACCATCGCCCACGAAATGAGCCTCAGCACAAAAACCATCGAGACACATCGCGCGCACATCATGCGTAAACTGGGGGTCAACTCTCTGGCAGGGCTGGTGTGGATGGCATTAACATCCGGCGAATATCATGAAGTGCCTGAGCATCTGCCGTTTCCGTTGCCAGAGCAAAATCCGGCTCTATTGTCGCTGCGTTAACAAATGTGCTGCACGTAAAATATCCGCTGAAGTAAAAACGCCGATATGAGTCATGAGCGAAATTCAGATTATCCAACTTTTCGCTCAGGCTTAATCGGCTATTCTCAGATTAACGTTTACGTTTAACAAATTTCTTCAGCCGCTGACGCTTATCAATCTGGCGTTTGCTCAACTTGTTTTTTCTGCCTTCAAACGGGTTTGTGCCTGTCTTGAAATCAATACGTACTGGCGTACCTTCCAGCTTGAGCACCTTGCGAAACGTATTCTGCAAATAGCGTCTATAAGCATCCGGCACATCTTTGGTCTGATTACCGTGAATAACAATCGTTGGTGGATTACGCCCGCCCTGATGGGCATAACGTAACTTAATGCGCCGACCACGCACCAGAGGCGGCTGGTGGTTGTCTACGGCTCTTTCCAGAATACGTGACAGCTCCGGCGTGGAAAAATGGCGTGTCGCGGAAACATAGGCTTTTTGAATCGGTTTGAACAAATCACCCACACCGGTACCATGCAATGCTGAGATAAAAAACAGCTTTGCAAAATCGACGAACTGCAACTTCCTGCTCAGCTCGTATTTCACCCGCTCCCGTTCAGAAGGCTCCAATCCATCCCATTTGTTAACAGCAATAACCAATGCCCTGCCTTCATCCAGCACAAAACCCAGTAAATGCGCATCCTGATCACTGATGCCTTCGTGGGCATCAATCACCAGCACCACCACATTCGCACGTTCAATGGCTTGCAGCGCTTTGATCACACTGAATTTTTCCAGCTTGTCATGGACTTTTTTGCGCCGCCGCACACCGGCAGTATCAATAAAGGTATATTTCTGGCCACGACGTTCAAAAGGGACAAAAATGCTGTCACGGGTGGTGCCGGGCATATCAAAAACCAATACACGCTCTTCACCCAGAATACGATTGATCAGTGTTGATTTTCCTACATTGGGCTTGCCAACAATGGCAATTTTAATACCCAGGTCTTCTTCGTCTTCGTCAATGTCGGGCTCGGGCAATTCCGGCAAAATCTCTGCCATTAAGTCACGTACCCCGCCCCCCTGACTCGCCGTGATACCCAGCGGATCTCCCAGCCCAAGACGATAAAAGTCGGCGATCACCACCGCCAATTCTGAGCCATCAATTTTATTCACCACCAGATGTACGCACTTGTTGGCCGAGCGCAACCGTTTGGCAATTTCCTGATCACCTGCCACCAGACCGTCACGCGCATCCACCAAAAACAAAACCACGTCGGCTTCTTCAACAGCCAACCAAGCCTGATCTGCCATTAATTCATCGATGCCTTCTTTTTCACCACTAAGGCCACCGGTATCCACAACCAGATAGGGATAGTCGCCTACACGACCTTCACCATATTTCCGATCACGGGTGAGGCCGGGCTGATCAGCCACCAGCGCATCACGCGAGCGTGTCAAACAATTGAATAAAGTGGATTTGCCAACGTTAGGACGACCAACAAGCGCGATAACCGGTTTCATAATACTTTACATGCCTATCAACAAAACTCAGTTTTAAATAACCGGCTCTGTTTTCGTAGGGTGGGCATTGCCCACCAGTTGTGCTTTATTCAAACATTCAAAACTGAATGTGAACCAAGCTTAAAAACATTCCATCGAATAAAATCATTGTGGTTTACATTCGGCGGAACAGACGGTTCCTCCAACCACGAACTACAGCATTTGAGGTTTTTTATCTCTCTTGCTCGTCATTCTCAAAATCTTTGTGCGCTCAGCGTCTTTGCGTTGGGTTTTCATTGCTCAGACCCAGCCAGCATACGCATGAAAACAGGGCGATTTAACCCTTAAATGTGAATTAAGCGCTAAAAACACGCTACTCTTAAAAATCACCGGGTATTTAACGCAAAGGGCGCAAAGACGCAGAGAACACAAAGTTTTTAGTGTTTTTCTCTGCGTCCTTTGCGTCTCTGCGACCTCTGCGTTTATAACGCGCACTTATCAATATCACCACAACATAACCCCTCAATGTACTGAAACGCTTCTCCGAGGGGAGGAATCCTCCTGGATTGCGGCTAAAAACAGGCAGGAATGACGCTGTTTTCAGCAAAAAGTACTAACGGGATGATTTAGCTCTTAATTCACATTATAAAGGTGGGCAATGCCCACCCTACAGAAAGATAGTTATTTTATGGCGGCTTGTTTTGGCGTCGCCTGTTTTAAAAGCGCAAATGCGGCCAACGCGCCGGTATTGTCACGCACATACAGTGTGCCAGCATCCACCAGCGGAGAAACACTCACCGAGCGGTAAACCTTCTCGGCAGACTCATCACTGTCCCAGATATAGCGCAGGGTTGACCATACCTTATCGAGGCTTTTTCGAGCCACAAAACCACCATCATCCTGTGACAACCAGTGTACAAAACCGTCATAGTCCGCAACCACCAGCGTATTCCCCTGCACCACAGGCACACTCAGTTCCCGCCCCAGCAGGCTGTCCTGCCGCCACAGAGTTGCACCTGTGCGTCCGTCTAACGCCCACACTCTGCTGGTCGCATCAGTGATAAAAATCTGTTCCTCACTCACCGTCAAACCGGTATACGATGACATATCCCGCGCCCACAACACATTTCCATCCTCGATGGAAACCGCCGCTACTCTCCCCTGATAGCTGCTCACATACACCACACCATCGGCGGCACGAAACAAGCCATCAATATCGACCAGACGCTCCAGGTCGGTGCGCCCATGGGGTACAGCAATCGTGGTCTCCCATAATAATTCACCCGTGGCCAGACTGAGGCTCAACAGACGCCCATCAGAAAACCCAGCCAACACCGCCTCATTCACCACCAGCGGCACGCTGGTACCCCGTAAAGTCAATTTCGGAATACTGCGCTCATACGACCACAGCTTTTTACCTGTCGTCGTTTTATGCACGCTGATTCTGCCATCGATAGTCTGCACAACCAGGAACTCTCCCGCCACAACAGGGGTGGCCAGCATTTCACTGCTGATGCGCTGACGCCAGCGCTCAGCGCCATTGTTTTTATCCAGCGCCACCAGCTCTGCCTCGCGTGTACCCACAAACAACAAGCCTGCACCAACACCAGGACCACCCGTCAGCGCTTCATTCATGCTGATCTGCCATAGCACATCACCGTTTTTTGTGGCGTGCGCCGCCACCTCACCCCTGCGGCTTGCGACATAAATCTTTTTGTCTTTGTTAGCCTCAACGTCCATGTCAATCACCACCGGCAATTGTGCATGCGCATACTCCGGTACATCACCGGTAGGTTTTGCCCAAAGTGCCTTGACCGACACGCTTGTATTGATTGCATTCAACGGCGTTGCGTCGGAATAATCCTTTGGTGATGAGCCACAGGCAACCAGCAACAGGCTGGATATCAGCGCCACTAGCATCAGACCTATTTTTTTCATGCGTAACAACATCATTACGACAGATCACCCGAAGCAGGCTGTCCAAGGTTATCCAGCTTCATTTGCAGCAACTCGTGCCCACGTTCCCCTGGTGACGCACTAACCAGGGCACGCATGAATGCCGTACGTGCAGATTCCGGCTGCCCCATAGCGACATAAATATCGCCTTTCAACTGTTCGTAGGTTGATTCGTAAACCCCTGCTTCAACACCTGAAATAAAATTCAGAGCATCATCATATTTCCCTTCCGCCATCATGATTTTGGTCAGGCGTAAACGCGCTTCATGGCGCACAGCCTCACTTTCCGTATTGTCTAATGCCCAGCGCAAATGTGCGCTAGCGGCGGCAGCATCCCCCTCCTCCAGTTTGGTTTTAGCCATCATCAATGCCGCCAGTGAAGCATAAGCGGTATCTGAAAACTGGCCTAACAACTGGGCACCCTGTGTTGCCGCGTCATCATTTTTACCTTGTGCTACATTTTCCAGCATCATTTGATAAACCGCAGATGCCGTTTCAGAGAACTGTTGCTGATTATCCAACCAGGCACGACCGCCCCATAAGGCACCCACACCAAGAACCACACCACCGATCAGTGACCACTTATTTTCATTCCACCACTTTTTGATGGCGGCGACCTGTTGCTCTTCTGTTGTGTATATATCCACGGTACTCTCCGTACATTACTTGGCGGTTTTCCACCAAAAATTAGATGTTTGTCAGTTTTCCTTCCAACCACGCGGGCAAATCATCCTGTGCCAGCGTTTCCTGATTTTGGGAGTGTTCACCCCGCAAAAACTTGATGCTCACCGTTTTTTGCGTCACTTCATCTTCACCTAACACCAGCGCAAACTGTGCGCCGCACTTGTCGGCCTTTTTAAACTGGCTTTTAAAACTGCCACCCCCGCAGTTTGTCATAATGCGTACTACTGGTATTGCATCACGCAACTGCTCGGCCAGCAACACGCCTTTTTTCTGCGCGGCGTCCCCCACCAGCACCAGATAAAGGTGAGGCCTGTTATCCGGCTGAAGGTTTTCACGCACCAGTGCCAGCAAACGTTCCAGCCCGATGGCAAAACCGGCAGACGGCGTTGCTTTTCCGCCTAACTGCTCCACCAGACCATCAAACCGGCCACCCGCACAGATTGTACCCTGTGCGCCCAGTTGATCCGTCACCCATTCAAACACCGTGCGACTGTAATAATCCAGCCCCCGTACCAGACACGGGTTAACACAATAGGTAATACCTGCGTCATCTAACAGACCACACAGTGTCTCAAAATGTTCACGCGATTCATCATCGAGATGCGCCATCAATTTAGGTGCATCAGCCACCACCTCCCGCAGTGCTGGATTTTTTGTATCCAGAATACGCAGCGGATTGCTGTCCAGACGTCGCAAGCTGTCTTCGTCGAGCTGGTCCTTGTGCTGCTCAAAATAGCGGACCAGTTCTTTGCGGTATACCGCACGTGATTCGCGCGTGCCCAGCGAATTCAGTTGCAACTCCACATTGTCCAGACCTAGCTGCTGCCACAAACGCGCCGTCATTAAAATCAGTTCTGCATCCAGATCCGGGCTGGCCATACCAAAGGTTTCAACACCGACTTGATGAAACTGGCGGTAGCGTCCCTTTTGCGGACGTTCGTGACGAAACATCGGTCCCGTGTACCACAGGCGCTGCACCTGATTGTGCAACAAACCATTTTGAATGGCCGCACGCACGCAGGGCGCGGTACCTTCAGGGCGCAGGGTCAGGTTGTCACCATTACGATCCGCGAAGGTATACATTTCCTTTTCGACGATATCGGTGACTTCACCAATGGATCGTTTGAACAATTCTGTTTTTTCCACAACAGGAAAACGGATTTCCTGATAACCGTAACGGCCCAGCAAGTCACGAATAATGGACTCCAGCTTTTGCCAGTACACCGTATCTTCCGGCAGAATGTCGTTCATGCCACGAATGGCCTGGATGATTTGTTGCGCCATAATTATCTCAATCCTGCCGCCGACTACGGCGCAGTCTGCTGAATGTTAATGTTTTCAAATGCGTCGGGATTTTCCAAACGCCGCTTAACCTCAGCACGCACGGCACGTTCCAGTTCATCCAGCAATTCATCATTGCTCACTTTATGATCCGGTTTGCCATCAACATAAAGCAGGTTTGGCTCACCACCGGCCAGTCCAATATCCGCCTCACGTGCCTCGCCCGGCCCGTTCACCACACAGCCAATCACCGCCACGTCCATAGGCTCCAGGATATCTTCCAGCCTTTCTTCCAGCGCGTTAACGGTGGAAACCACATCAAACTGCTGGCGCGAACAGGAGGGACAGGCAATCAGATTGATGCCCTTGCTACGCACATGCAGGCTTTTCAGAATATCAAAACCGACTTTCACTTCCTGCACCGGATCAGCCGCCAGCGACACCCGTATCGTGTCACCAATACCCTGTGCCAGTAACATGCCCAGACCAATCGCGGATTTAACCGCACCCGAACGCGCACCACCCGCCTCGGTAATGCCCAGGTGCAGTGGCTGCTCAATTTGATCAGCCAGTAAACGATAAGCGGCCACCGTCATAAACACATCCGATGCCTTGAGGCTGACCTTGAATTCCTGAAAATCCAGCTTGTCGAGCATATCGATATGACGCATCGCCGATTCAACCAGCGCCTCGGGTGTTGGCTCACCGTATTTTTTCTGCAAATCCTTTTCCAGCGAACCCGCATTCACACCAATACGAATGGGAATATCATTATCCCGCGCCGCAGACACCACTGCCCGTACACGATCTTCACGACCAATATTGCCTGGATTAATGCGCAGACAATCCACACCCAGCTCGGCCACACGCAGGGCAATTTTGTAATCAAAGTGAATATCGCTGATCAGCGGCACATTAACGCGACGCCGGATTTCACCAAAAGCCTCGGCAGCCTCCATAGACGGAACGGAAACACGCACAATATCGACGCCAGCCGTTTCCAGAGACTGAATCTGTGCCACCGTCGCGTCTACATCCGTGGTTTCGGTATTGGTCATGCTTTGCACGGTAATGGGAGCATCCCCTCCCACCAATACGTCACCCACACGAATCTGGCGCGATTTGCGGCGGGTTATTTGTTGATACTCTTGTCGATAATCCGGTTTTTCAGTCATAATTTTTATTCAAAAACTGCCTTCGCGTTCTGCCTTTTGCGGTTAAATGTGAATCAAGCATCAGCGAAAAAACAACCACACCGTGGTTGCATAGGCTGAATTTGCTTTATCAAGCGATGTTTGATTTTATATTTTTTTGTGCCGACGATATAACTTTCTGCATCATAATTTTAATCTCTATGGGTTCCATTCCCTGCAACTCGCTATGAATACCGTCATTCTGGCGCAGGCCGGTGTGACGTTAATGCCCCGTCAGTTTACCTAAAGCTATTCACCACCCATGTGTTCATCAGCAGTCCCAATACGTAAACGTACAGACCGGCGGTTGGCATACTGTGACAAATCGTATGCAGCACCGTTGTATAAAATATCCACGCCCTGTACATAACCCAGCTGCACGGTAAAAGGGGCAACACCTTTAACAAGACTCTGGGTGCCTGATTTACCCAACCGATAAACAAGACTCTCACCTTGGGCATCCCGCACCTCGGCCCAGGAATCACTGTTAAAAATCAATATCAACTCTGAACGTTGACCAGCCGCCAAACCCTCAGCCTCAACCTTAACTTCAGGTATAACTTCAGGTATAACAACAGGCTCAGCAGGTATTTCCGGTGATGCCAATTCACTTTGCTCTGTTTCAACGATCTGTTTTTCAACAACCTGTTTCTCAACAGGGCTTGGTGTTTCAATCGCCTGCGCATCATCCACTTTTTCTTCGGTCACTATTTCCAGTGAGGGCACGGCTATTTCAACCGTTTGCTCCGTCAGGCGCGAACGTGTATCCGAACTCACCGCATCAGTCTGCTCACCTTCAGTGACCGGCCA
This sequence comes from Gammaproteobacteria bacterium, assembly GCA_021647705.1. Taxonomy (GTDB): domain Bacteria; phylum Pseudomonadota; class Gammaproteobacteria; order SZUA-152; family SZUA-152; genus SZUA-152. The sequence continues at coordinate 39,300 of JAKIUF010000029.1, forward strand.
CAAAAAATAAACCAGACCCACAATAAGCACACCTGCAAACCCGGCCTTTCCCAAATGATTTCCCGACGACTTATCACGCAGGGAAAACTGACTGGATATCTCATTGCTCATCTTGCCGTAAGTTTCGTTATTCACTGCCGATGCCGGATCAATGGTCTGCTCATGCACCGGCACCAATTCAGTAAAATCAGCAAGCACATCTTCTTCGGATAATTCCATCAAACGTGCATACGTGCGCAAATAACCCGCTGCAAACACTGGTGCGGCAAAATCTGCAATATCGCCCTGCTCCAGCGCCTTGATTTTTCTCACATCGAGTTTTAAACGAGCCGCCACATCTTCAATGGATAAATCACGAGATTCACGCGCAATACGCAATCTGTCACCAGGTTGCAGGGAGAGCACATCCTGTTCCGAGTCCTGCTGCTTTTTATTGCGTTTACTCACTTTTAATTCTCGCGACTCATATCTTTATTGTTGCTCGCTAGCTCCATCTCTTTCCTGGGCCTCTGCTTCCAATAACATGCGCATTTCATTGGAATCCGAATAATTCTGGCGCAACAGTGATTTATATTCTTTCACTGCTGTCATATCTCTCAGTCCTGTCTCCACCTGAATACCCAGCCACAGACCATCCGGGCCCAACGTAGCCACTTCCTGATAACGCTGCAAATAAGCTCGGGCCGACATCATGCGTTTTTTCTCAGCACTGACTCGTGCCATTTGCAACAGGGCTCCCGGTAATCGTGAGTCTATTTGCAAAGCTTTGCGTAAATAGGTTTCCGCCTTTTCCAGGTCAGGCACCTGCAACATGCACACACCCAGATTTTCAAGTGCCTCTGCGGGTGTGCGATATCGTCGACTTTTGATTGCCGTTAAAAAATGTTGTTCCGCTTCAGCATACTTACCTTGCCCGCATAAAAACACGGCATAGTTATTCTGAATTGATCCATCATCCGGCTTAAGTTCCACGGCTTGCTGATAATGTGCTTCCGCTTTTTCCGGCTTGTCCATACGGATATACGCCAGTGCAATACTGCTATGCGCCTCGGCATATTCCGGCATCGTATCCACTGCTTTTTTCAATTTCTGCAAAGCCGCTTCATCACGCCCCTGCTGTAAATAACCCAGCCCCAGGCGAAGATTGGTATCCGCGATACGGAATTTGGCTCGGTCTTCACGCTCCTGTTCCTGCACAGTTGCACAGGCAAACAACATAAAACTCAATGCAATCACAGAGACCGTGCGTAAGGTCAGCGAACGCAGCAAGCTCATATCCGCTTTCACCCTGTGGCTCGCTTATTTTGTTGTCGCTGGGTTTTATCCTGCACCTGCCCCACCAATTGACCGCAGGCAGCGTCAATATCATCCCCTCGGGTACGGCGGGTCAACGTGATCAAACCATTTTTGATCAATACTTCGCGGAAGCGCACAATCGCCGCATCACTTGAACGTCGATATTGCGTATTCGGAAACGGATTAAAGGGAATCAGGTTGATCTTGGACGGCACGCCTTTAAGCACCTTCGCCAACTCGCGTGCATGAGCAACACTGTCATTCACACCATCCAGCATAACGTATTCAATCGTCACCTTGCGCCGGGTGTCACCACTAATGTAATTAGTGCAGGCATCCAGCACTTCACGCAAAGGATACTTTTTATTCAGCGGCACCAGCACATCGCGCAGCTCATCGGTCGGCGCGTGCAAAGACAAGGCCAGCGCCACATCACTCACTTCTTTCAACCGCGCCAATGCAGGCACCACACCGGAAGTGCTCACCGTCACCCGGCGCTTCGACAAACCATAGGCAAAATCATCCACCAGTAAATCAATGGTCTTGACGGTGTTGTCAAAATTCAACAACGGTTCGCCCATGCCCATGAAAACCACATTGGAAATAATGCGCTCATTTTTGCCATTGGCCAGCGGATCCCAGCCCAGCGCCTTGTTGGCCACCCACACCTGACCAATAATTTCGGCCACGCTCAGGTTACGGTTAAAGCCCTGCTGCCCCGTGGAACAAAAAGAGCATTCCAGCGCACAACCCACCTGGGAAGAGATACACAATGTGCCACGATTTTTTTCCGGGATAAAAACCGTTTCGACAGAATTGCCGTTATCCAGTTTCAATAGCCACTTATGCGTGCCATCCGCAGAGGCTTGATCAATCAATACCTCAGGCGTACGGATTTCAGCCACTTCTTCAAGTTTGGCGCGCAAAGCCTTGCTCAGATTGGTCATCGCATCGAAACGATCAACACCATACTGATGCAACCATTGAATCACCTGTTTGGCACGGAAGGGCTTCTCCCCCATATCGGCGAAGAAGACCTCCATGTCCGCCCGTGAAAAGTTCAGCAGATTGGTTTTTGGACGCATTGGTGTTGGTATTAGTGTCGGCATCAAGCTGGCTCGCTACATCTCAGGTAACACACACTTAACGTGTGCGTGGACAAATTTCATCGTCCGAAAAGAAATAGGCAATTTCTTCAGCAGCCGTTTCCGGCGCATCAGAACCATGCACCGCATTTTCATCAATGGAGTCGGCAAAGTCGGCACGAATGGTGCCTGCGTCAGCTTCTTTGGGATTGGTCGCTCCCATCACTTCACGGTTTTTCAGAATAGCGCCTTCACCTTCCAGAACCTGCACCATCACCGGGCCGGAAATCATGAACGACACCAAATCCTTAAAAAATGGACGTTCTTTATGCACGGCGTAAAACCCCTCGGCCTGTTCGCGGCTCAGGTGCAGCATTTTCGAGGCAATAATTTTCAGGCCGGCTTTTTCAAAACGCGCATAAATGTCGCCGATATGGTTTTTGCCAACGGCGTCAGGTTTAACGATGGAAAAGGTTCTTTCTATGGACATGCTTGGTTTGCTCCAATAATTCTCAAAATAAAGGCCGGAAATCGGCCCAAGTTTTGCAAACCGCTGATTATACGCGAAATGCGGGCGGAAACCCTACACCCTCACGCGATGCAGACAAAAATTAAATTTCAACCAGGATTTATCGACTACGCTCCGGGTACCACTTACCCACAGGGAGATTTTAATGAACGTCAATTACCGCTTTTCCCCCAGACAAACCGCACTGAGCCTGACCTTGCTGATATTAGGCATACTGGCAGTGCAAACGGCCCAGGCTAATCCGGCCTTTGCCCGTCAATACAATATGAGCTGTATCACCTGTCATGCAGCCTTCCCAAAGCTCAACAGCTTTGGTGAACAGTTTCTGGCAGACAATATCCGTCTGCCCAACTGGCGTGAGCAGATCGGCGTGGAAACCGGAGATGAGCGGCTGATGCTGCCCAAATTTCCACAGCTGGCGTTTCGCGCCCAGGCTTATGTACAAACCCGCGAATCTGAAGCACAAGACAACAGCGGCACCACTACCGCCGACCCGGCTTCGGATTTTCAGGCACCCTATCTCATCAAATTACTGGCAGGCTCGCCGCTATCAGAGCACATTAGCTACTATTTTTACGCCATCTTCGCCGAAAAAGGGGGAAATGGCGAAACCATTGTAGAAGATGCCTGGATCACTCACGACAATTTATTCGACAGTGGCGTGGGTATGCTGCTGGGCCAGTTCCAGGTTTCCGACCTGATGTTTCCGCGTGAAGTCCGGCTCACGGTACAGGACTATATCCCCTACCGCATGGCGGGCATCACCTACGAACGCGGCGTGGCCTTTGACACCGATGTCGGCCCCGTATCGCTGGCACTGGGCATCGTCAACGGCAACGGCATCGAAGCCAATGCCAAAGTCAACAGCCCCGGCTTCGGTCGCCCGGACCGTGCCTTCGACAATGACAGCACAAAAAGTGTGTTTGGCCGCATCGGCGGCGAGCTGGGCCCGGTGCGCATGGGCCTGTTTGGCCTTGATGGCAAGCAACGAGACGTGACAGACACACGCAACACCGACAAACAAGTCCTGGGAGTGGATGTCTCCGGCAATCACAACGACCGGATTTTCTGGTTTGTGCAACTGCTGCAAAACCGCTGGGATGATTTTCTGGTACAGGGGCAAGCCGCAGAATGGAGCGGCGGTTTCGCTGGCCTGGACTATATTCACGACGACCGCTGGGCCTACTCCCTGTTATACAGTTATGCCGATGCCAATGATCTGGCCAACAGTGGCACTGTTTACGAAGGTATTGATCTCAACACCTTTACCGTCACCGCCTCTTATTATTTCATGCGCAATGTCAAAGGCGTGATCGAGGTGAATATGGATCTGCAAGACAAGGATAACAATCCCAACGACGGTATCGGCCACGACACCAAAGAAGGCTATTTCCTGCTGGGGTTTGATACGGCATTTTGAAAACAAGCCGCTTTTAAAAATTACCGAGTATTTAACGCAGAGGTCACAGAGACGCAAAGGACGCAAAGGACGCAAAGGACGCAAAGGACGCAAAGGACGCAGAGAAAAACACTCTATGCCCTCTGCGTCTCTGTGATTTCTGTGTTTATAACACGCCACTTTTCAATACTACGACAATATAACCTTCTGGTGTATTGGAACGCCTGTCCGGGAATATAAACCTCTGGATTCCAGTTAAAAACAGAATGTAGGGTGGGCACGTTGTTTGTGCCCACGGGTTGTAGGAAATTTTAGTTACCGCGTGGGCAAAAAAACATGCCCACCTTACTGATACTAGAACGCGTCTTAAGCGTCACCCGGGAAATAATCATCGCGTAATGTAGTCGGATGCAGAAGACAACCGTTCGGCATATTAACGAATATGCAACGGTTATTTTTTGAGCGGTTCTAACTCGCCATGTTACTCAATTCGGGAAGATTCCTTCTGTTGGCCGCTGCTAGCCAGTTGTGAAATAATAATAACGACCGGACGGGTATTTATTCTTCCCATCCTCGGCAACCAACAACATAAAAGCGTTTCAACAAATGCCAAAACTGCAAATTGAGAACTGGATGTGAATTATTTCGATATAGGCCTGTCGCCCTCCGGACATCTGCACGGTTTCTCATCAGCAACAACTGACGTAACAGATAATAGCGAACAAGTTACCGCCATCGAGCGGGCATTTTTGCGCAGTACAGGCGAAGGACTGTTTTCACTCGCGGCCATAAAAAACAGTGCAGGCCTCTCCCCGTCGTTACAATACTGGCGCAGTTTTGCCAGCCAGTATCTGAGCGAACGCTGTCTGCAAGCCCCGGCAGAAGCACACCGGCCTGACCCCATCGAGCCCTTCACCGACGGTGAAACCGGCCCCCTCCTGCTCAGTGCCCCGCCCATGCGTGGAGCCGAATATCTCTCCGCTGAGGTGCTACAGAATCTCCGCAGCACGCTGGACAACTGGGTCTGTGAGCAGATTCAGACATTCGGTGGACTTGACGTTTTTCTTGGCAAGAATGCACCACACTGGCATCAGGTGGGTCGTGTCTGTTTTCATCTGGCGGAAAACAAAAATGACCCGGACTACCCCTTCGCCTTCATGGTGACTTATGCCCCGGAGCTATCGGCACAGGGTCGCGTTCGCCACCAACCCCTCAGCCGCGCCTTGCAAGAATACGCAGGAGCCAAAAACAAAAAGGCATTGATCCGCCTGTTGTCGCCCGTACAGCTCGCCGCTGAATCCAGCCCCGTGATCAAAGAGCTGGTTGACACGGGTGATCTTTATCATCCACTGGCCTGGACACCTGCCGAGGCGTATCAATTTCTCAAAGATGCGGCGCTGTATGAGCAATGCGGCGTGGTGGTACGCCTGCCGGACTGGTGGAAAAAACGCAGTCGGCCCCGTATCGGCATCACCATTGGTGACAGTAAAAAGAAAAATTTCAACGCGGATTCACTACTGGATTTCAAACTTCACATCGCTCTAGGCGATGAATCACTCAGCAAGGCCGAACTGAAAAAACTCCTGGCCGCAGAAAATGGCCTGACATTTATCAGAGGCCAGTGGGTTGAGGTGGATCAGGAAAAACTGAACGAAGCACTGGCTCACTGGAAAAAAGTGGAAGCAGAAGCAGGCATGAGCGGCCTCACCTTTGCGGAAGGCATGCGCCTGCTGGCGGGCGCACCTGCCGACCTGGGTCATGACGAGATAGAAGAAAGCCGTGAATGGTCTTTCGTCCAGCCCGGCAAATGGCTCTCTTCACAGTTGGAAGATTTGCGTTCACCCGCGCAAATGAAAGCCGCCGATCCGGGCAAGGCACTCAAGGCATCACTTCGCCCCTATCAACAGGAAGGCGTGAACTGGCTGCGCTTACTCTCCCGACTGGGTTTGGGAGCCTGTCTCGCCGATGACATGGGGCTGGGGAAAACCATGCAGATCATCGCGTTACTGTTGGTCGAGAAAAAACGCCTCCGTGAACGCCCCGCCCTGCTGGTGCTTCCGGCTTCTCTACTCGCCAACTGGCAAACCGAGCTGGCGCGTTTTGCCCCCTCGCTGCGCTGCCTGTTTTTGCACAGCTCCCAATTTAACAAAACGTTTAATAAAAAAGCACTGGCAGCCATGGCCGATGATCCCGCTGCTCTGGACAACATCGACCTCGTATTGACCACCTATGGCACACTGATGCGTCAGGAATGGCTGCAACAACACAACTGGCAATTACTGGTGCTGGATGAGGCTCAGGCCATCAAAAACCCAGCCTCCCGCCAGACCAAAGCCGTCAAAAAAATCAAAGCCGAATCGCGCATTGCACTAACAGGAACGCCCATAGAGAACCGTCTTTCCGACCTCTGGTCACTGTTTGATTTTCTCAACCCCGGTCTGCTGGGCTCGGCCAAACGCTTCACGGGATTCGTGAAATCACTGGCCAAGCGCGAACACGACCAGTATGCGCCACTGCGCAATCTGGTCAGCCCCTACATTTTGCGCCGGATGAAAACAGACCGTTCCATTATCAGTGACCTACCGGAAAAAACTGAACTTTCCGCTTACTGCGGTCTGAGCAAAATTCAGGCCGCACACTACCAGCGCACCGTCACCGAGTTGGCAAATGCCATCGAAAACCTGGAGGGTATGAAACGGCGCGGCCTGATCCTCGCCAGCCTGATGCGCTTCAAACAAATTTGCAACCACCCATCGCAACTGCTGGGCGATGGTGAATATAATCCCAAACAAAGCGGAAAATTTCAGCGCCTGGCTGAGCTTTGTGAAGAAATCGCCTCACGCCAGGAAAAGCTGCTGGTATTTACCCAGTTCCGTGAAATGACCGCACCACTGGCCGATTTTCTGGCACAGCAATTTGGCCAGCCGGGCCTGATTCTGCACGGCGGCACCCCGGTCAAACAACGGCAAAAACGGGTTGAACGTTTTCAGGACGAAGCCGGGCCACCGTTTTTTGTGCTCTCACTCAAGGCAGGCGGCACCGGCCTTAACCTGACACAGGCATCGCACGTCATCCACTTTGACCGCTGGTGGAATCCGGCGGTAGAAAATCAGGCCACGGATCGTGCCTTTCGTATCGGCCAGAAGAAAAATGTACTGGTCCACAAATTCGTCTGTCAGGGAACCATAGAAGAAAAGATCGATGAACTGATTAATGAAAAAACAGCCCTCGCCACGGATATCCTGGAAGGCGGTGCCGAGACACTGCTGACCGAAATGAACAACGAGGCATTGATCGATCTGGTTTCACTGGATATTGAGAAAAGTCAGGTTTGATCTAATGAAAAAAAGTAACAACCCGGTCTGGCCTTTAGAGATGCATGACATCTATCAAGCCAGGTGTTGTAAACGCAAAGAACGCAAAGTTCGCGCTGTTTTTCTTTGCGTTCTTCGCGTCTTTGCGAACTTTGCATTAAATACTCGATAATAAATTTGAATGAAATACTGGAATAATCAATGTCATTAAGTTAACAAAAAGCGGTGTGCCGTAGGTTGGTGGTGAGCTTGCGAACCCCAACATCGTCGATTCCGTTGGGGTTCGCAAGCTCACCACCAACCTACAACAAGTCGGAAATTTGGCTTAACTTAACCTGATTACCCATGAAGCTCAGCCATAAAGTAGAAAACCTAACGTCAACAAATTCAACTAGTTATAAATAAATTTTCGAATACTTAACTTCATTATGACGAAAAACCCTCAATATGCGCCCTATTTCCATAATACTTTGCAACTCTGTCGAGGGAGATTTACGTATTTATTGAGGTTACGAGGTTAGGTTGGCTGCGTTTCATGGGTAATCAGGTAACTTAATAACATTGCTGGAATAACCATTTACGCCCGAAACCAAATGCGTGCAAAATCAGTTTTTGATTTGTATGTAAAAAATCAGACTGAACAGTAACAAAAGGAAAAAAATAGATGGCTTATGACGGTTATGGCAGATGGCCCAAATATGTATCGGTGGCACAGCGGCGCGCCAAGGCCGAAAAAGAAATGCAAAAGCTGGTCAAAAAGGGGGTGAAAGTTGAGCCCATAAAAACCGAAGGACGCAAGATCGCGCGCACATTCTGGGGCAAGGCGTGGTGCGATCATCTGGAGAAATTCAGCGATTACGAAAACCGCTTGCCACGCGGACGCACCTATGTCCGCAACGGCTCGGTGTGTCACCTTGAGATATCAAAAGGCAATATCGAAGCCATCGTTAGTGGCTCGGAACTCTACAGTATCACCATTGAAATCACCCCACTGTCAGCAAAAAAATGGCAAAAAGTGCGTGAGCAATGTGCCGGGCAGATCGGCTCCATGCTGGAACTGTTGCAAGGGCACTTCTCTGATAACGTGATGAAAATTGTCACCGAACCGGAGGACGGGCTCTTCCCTCAGCCCCGCGAAATAAAACTCGACTGCGACTGCCCCGACTGGGCCGACATGTGCAAACACATAGCCGCCGTCCTTTACGGTGTGGGTGCGAGGCTGGATCAACAGCCTGAATTGCTCTTTCTGCTACGCAATGTTGATCAGGAAGCCCTGATCAGTACAGAACTGGATATTACATCAGCAACCACAGGAAAAGGAAAACGACGACTGGCAACAGCCGATCTTTCCAACTTGTTTGATATTGATATTGAAATGGACGAACCCGCCAAACCACGTCGTAAAAAACAGGTGGCGAAGAAAAAAACAGTTGTAAAAACAAAAACAGTTAAAAACAAAAAGGGGAATAAAACAGTGAAGAAAAAAGCCATTAAAAAATCAGTCAAAAAGGCCATTAAAAAGAAAAGTGCCATCAAGAAAAAACGGGTATTTACACCCACAGCGGCAGCCGTCCGCCGCCTGCGCAAACAGTTTGAAATGAACAGCTCGCAATTTGCAGTACTGGTTGGTGTAAGTCCACCAACAGTCAGTAACTGGGAAAATGGCAGCGGCAAACTCACGCTCCGCCAGCGCACTCTGGAAGCATTGGCCCAAGTGGCCGGATTGACGTCACAACAGGCCTGGAGAAAATTGAACAGGAATTGATGTCATTCTGTTCAAACGTGAGCCAGAGGCTAAATCACTCTGTCAGCACCTTTACTTTACTGATGTTACGCACTCGTAGCCATAGGGTGGGCAAAAACACATGCCCACCCGCTGCATAAACCATCAGGCTAAACCGGGTAGGGTGGAACAAGCGTAGCGGTTCCACCAAACGGGAAAGGGACCAGCTCAAGGTTCGCTCAGTTATCGACGTTGACCCTGACTCGCCGTTTGCCGGTGAGTTGTTGTTCCTTATAGCATATCAGGTGGAACCGCTGCGCTTGTTCCACCCTACAGTCGCGGGGTCGGAGGCCTGCATAACATCAGTTACTTTACTGAAAGTACCGTCATTCCGGCATGTTTTTAGCCGGAATCCAGGGGTTTAAACCCCGGATAATCGTTCCGGTATATTGGAAGGTTATGTTGTCGTGATACTGACAAGTGGCGTGTTGTAAACGCAGAGATCGCAGAGACGCAAAGGACGCAGAGAAAAACACCAAAAACTTTGCGCCCGCTGCGACCTCTGCGTTAAATACCCATGATTTTTAAAAACCGAATATTTTTAGCGCTTGATTCACATTTCACCTTCAAGAACAGGGAGCCCTCATGACCGATAAGCCAGCCCCGACAAACAAAACCGAAGACATTCAATCAACCCTGCAACAACACTTCGGCTTCAGCGAACTGCTACCCGGCCAACAGTCGGTAATACAACATCTTCTCGACGGCCATTCAGCGGCCGCCATCTTCCCCACCGGCGGAGGCAAGTCTCTCTGTTACCAGTTACCCGCCCTGCTATTGCCGGGTGTCACACTGGTGGTCTCACCACTGATCGCACTCATGAAAGATCAAATCGATGCCCTCCGTAAACGGGGCATCAATGCCCAGAGACTGGACTCCAGCCTGGATGCAGGAGAATACAGAGAAGTCATGCGGCAACTCAGAGACGGCGAACTGCGGCTCCTCTACGTCGCACCGGAACGATTCAACAATGAGCGTTTTCGGGAAAGTATGCGCCCCATCCGTATCTCACTATTTGCCGTAGACGAAGCACACTGCATCTCTGAATGGGGCCATAACTTCCGCCCGGACTACCTCAAACTGGCAGGCTTCGCCCGTGAATTCAACGCCGAACGCATCCTCGCGCTGACCGCCACAGCCACACCCGCCGTGCTGGATGACATTTGCCGAATCTTCAACATTTCGCCCGACCATGCCACCAACACCGGCTTCTACCGCCCTAACCTCAACATTGACACCACCGTTGTCACCGCATCGGAACGAGACAACGTATTACTCAATGCCCTGCGGGAAAATCCACCTGCTGCGGCCATCGTCTACGTCACCCTGCAAAAAACAGCCGAAACCGTTGCACACATGCTGGCCGAAAACGGATTCCCCGCCCGCGCCTATCACGCCGGATTAAAACCCGAAGCCCGCCACCCGATTCAGGAATGGTTTATGTCAGCAGACAACGCCATTGTCGTTGCCACCATCGCCTTTGGTATGGGCGTAGACAAAGCTAACATCCGCGCCGTCTACCATTACAACCTGCCCAAGAGTCTGGAAAACTACTCCCAGGAAATTGGCCGTGCCGGTCGTGACGGCCAGCCCTCACTCTGCCAGATGCTCGTCTGTCCCGATGACCTGACCGTGCTGGAAAATTTCATCTATGGCGACACCCCGGACGAAACAGCATTGCACAGCCTGATTCAGGAATTGTTTTCCCTTGGCGAAAAATTTGATGTCAGCCTGTACACACTGTCAAACACACATGACATTCGCCCGCTGGTGTTGCGCACACTACTGACCTACCTCGAACTCAGCCACTACCTTAAAGGCGGAACCCCCTTCTATGCCCAGTACCAGTTCAAACCCCTGCTCGACACACAAACCATTCTGGCCCGATTTGAAGGCGAACGACACGCCTTCCTGACCAGCCTGTTTCAGCAAGCCAGAAAAGCAAAAACCTGGTTCAGTATCGACCTTGACCAGGCGGCGACCACATTAAACACCCCACGCGAACGCATCGTACGAGCACTGGACTGGCTCGGAGAACAACAACTGCTGGACATAAAAGTGGCCGGTATCCGCCACCGTTACCAGTGCCTCAAGCAACCCGATTCTCTGGAAGCACTGGCTGCGGAACTGTATCAACGTGTACTTGCACGCGAACAGGCAGAAATCCACCGCCTGCAACAAATGCTGGATCTGGTCACCCTGGACGATTGCCAAACCAACGCCCTCGCCGCTCATTTCGGTGAACAACGGGCGCAAACCTGTGGGCACTGTAGCGGGTGTTTAAGAGGAAAAAGCGAACTGCCATCGCGTCATACACAGGTAATCAGTGAAGATATCCTGCGCGCGGCCTATGCACTAAAGCAGGAGCGGGCCGATGTGCTGACATCATCCCGTCTGCTGAGCCGGTTTCTGTGTGGCATCAGCTCACCCCGTATCAGTCGCAGCAAACTCAGTGCGCATAAATTGTTCGGCAGTCTGGAAAACGTACCCTTTGCCGATGTCATGGCACAAATAGAGCTGAGTCAATGAAACTGCCAGTCTTGCCCCCCCTTTTTTTGCTTTTAGATACTGATTTTTTGTACAGTAATTTTTATATTCCACAAATGCAAATGGAATATTTTCCCACTTTGGGGTATTTCTACATTCGATATCCCCGCCACACCCCAATATTCCACAGGGCAGAATTTCCCGGAAATACCGCTTATCTTGTTGATAAGCAATGGGCTTTCAAAAACACGAAAAACAAGATGCATAAAAAACAAACAAATTCACACCAAAAAAGACCCCGTGTGATATCCCCAAAATGTCTTATTTTCCCGTTTCAATATCCAGCATGATCAGGTCATTTCATGCTCATAGTGAAAATTACCCGGGTAATAAGTCATTGATTATTTAGTGGGTTTATTAGAGTATTGAGCGGAGCCGGGAATCATCGGCAAATAAATTGTTGGATTTTGGGGCGGGGTTATCCCCCACTTTGGGGTCCATTAAGCGTTAGGCTAATGCGGCTATATTCAGATAATTAAAATAAGGAGGTTAATTATGATTAGAAGAAAAATTGAATTGTACATTCTTTCACTTTGGCTTCTATTTCTATTCATTATAGTAATTACAATTACTCTGCCTGCTTGCTGGGAATCTTTATTAACGATAGATGGCTGGAGTTTATTTCTAAGAGAAAATGTTGTTTCTGTAATTTCATTTGTTTTTCTTCTTTATGGTGTGTATGGGTGGTTTAGATTTAATTTTGAATTAAATGGAGCCACTAACTTGCCATTTAAGGTTGATTCAGTTGAAGACATAAACTATGAGCACCTAATATTTCTAGCTACCTACGTAATACCATTAGTCAGTTTTAACTTCGAAAGCATTAGATACTTAATTGTACTTTCTGGTTTATTGGTCGTAATGGGTGTTATTTATATAAAAACAGATATGTTTTATGCAAACCCATCCTTGGCTCTATTAGGCTTTCGAATTTATAAAGTTAACGGGGCATTTAAAAATAAAGAAGAGCGCAATGGGATAATAATTTTGTCTAGAAGCACTGTTTCAAAGAACGACAAATTATCATACATAAAACTTGATGAACGCATTTATTACGCAAAGAAGGTGAATAATGAACAGGGGTGAACTAGTACAAAATTTATCTTATTTTATAGAAAATATAGATGCAATTGGAATATCAATTTATGTAATTCTTAGAGACGGAGGAGACATTAAAAAATTAGATGTTTCATCTGAGGCATTGCCAAATCTCAAGAAAATTTTCATGAAAAGCATAGAAGACGACTTAGTATTACCTGAAGAACTATCTGTTTTGCCACTTTCAACATCCGATGACAGAATAAATGTTGTTTATGAATATGACATTGATATTCCTGATGAACTTAAGAAAATGGATGAAATAACCCAAACAGATGATATCGAGTTTTTTGATGTATCCAATAGTGAAGTTTCATCAGTCAAAGCATTGCTAATAGAGATTGGTGATAACGACAAGCAAGTTGTTCTTTACAAAACTATGGCTCCAATAAACTTATATGGTAGGTCAAGTCTATTTTTAATAAAATCTGATCAGCGTTTTAAACAGATTACTGAAGAGTTCATTAGGATAACGCCAGGGTTCCAAGTTCTGCGTTACGAAAATTCATTAATTGTTTTAGACTTAAAAACAATTGAGCGAATGTTTGGCTTTCATGATGCAATAAAACGTGAAGCATTATTAGGAATGAAAGCTATTACAGATTCTGCAATTCTAGTAAACCCTGATTCATTGCTAGAGTTATTGGACGATGTTACTTTTGCAAGAAAGCTTGTGAAAGTTGCAAAAAGTTCACCTGTCATACGATCGGGTGTTGCAAATAGCATTATTGTTTCTTTTTGCAAAACATTTCCAACTCTTAAAGGTAAAATAAGATTTAATGAAAATGAAGATAAAATAAATCTTGATACGAAAATTTCAAAGAACTTATTTATTCAATTATTGATGGATAATTATTTAACATCAGAATTAACTAAGTTTAATTATGCAAGTGTCGCAAAAGATGAAGTCGATGAAAGTATATAGCCTAACAATTATCTCCAGCGGACAATTTAAAGCGTCACTTGTTTTGCTTACGCAAAAACGTGCCACTTTAAACTGCCGCTGAGCAAGGCGTTAGCTGCATGAATCTTAACTTGTGTAGCAGTCATAAAGAATAATTGAATGAAAATATATATTAAAGAATACATATGGTACTGGTCTGCACTTGGAGCTATTGTATCTGCAACAGCTATAATCAGCATTATACAAGGGCAAGTTAATATTGATCTTTTAGAGTTGCCAACAAAATACATTGAATATTATCGTAACCTAGCCAAATTGCTAGTTGGATGGATTCCACTTCCTTTTAACATAGTAATAGCGCAGTGGTATGCTGATCTAATGACCATTGCGTTAATGATACTAATAACAATTGGTAGGGCTAACAAGATTTATCCCTTAACAATAACCCCTGTTTTTGAAGACGAAAAGAAAATGAGCATTGGTTTTTTTATATATGCATGTATATTTACTTTTCTTATCATTTTGCTAGTACCACTGGCATTTGCCTATATTTGCTTTTTGCTCTACAGAATAAATATGTATTCAAAACCGATGTGGGCAAATTATCCAACAATAATGAGGGGTACAAAGCTGCCAATAGATGAAACAGCAAAACATCAGGCAAGAGCTTTTTACATATTGCTTATAATAAGTATTATATCAACTGTAATCTTTTTTGTTTTAAGTATAAAGTGAAATTATTAATGGCATTGTAAATAACTATGCGGCACATAATTGCAGCTAACAATCAAAATCCACACGGACAGCAAAAAGCGCCGCTGCGCTTTGCTTTTTACTGCCGGTGATTTTGGGCGTTAGAATATTTTAAGGAAAATTATGAATTGTCCGAATTGCGGCTCCTCAAATATAAGAAAGAAGAATATTATTTATAATGAGGGAACAATTACTAGTCGTGGACACAATAGAGGCAGTCAGAATTTAACTACGCAAACCAAATTAGCAAGAGTATGTTGCCCACCAAAACAATCACTTCATAATGTTTGGTTTATCGTTTTGTGTATATCAGGTGTCTCTGTATTATCATATTTTCTATTTAAAGAAACAAACATACTTTCATTGTCGTTGATTGTTTTCATAGTGTTGGGGTTGCTTTCATCATTCATTTGGTCGGTATTGTTAGGAAAAAAAGAAAAATTATTGTTTAAAGAAAAATATAAAAACTGGGAAGAATCATGGTTTTGCTTGAGTTGTGGTAAATCGACTTGATTAAATGAAAAATTCTAACAAATTGCTCAACAGCGGACGGCCAACTGCGGCGTTTTTTTGTGGTAACGCTCCGCGTATTTTACCACAAAAAAACACCTCCGTTGTCCGCCGGTTAGCAAGGCGTTATGTTTCTTTGGTCGGGAGTTAAATGAAGTCATTTGAGATAATAAGTAGATGGATATCAGACGATAAATTCAGGATGGAATGCTTGAAAATTTCTGAGTCGATTATGAATGATGAGTGGTATTTGTCAGCAGGATTTGTAAGAAACTTGATCTGGGATAAATTGCAAGGACATAGAAAAGTAACGTCACTCAATGATATTGATTTAATATATTTTGATTCTTCAAATACTTCAGCTGATCAGGATATTGAAATAGAGAATGAATTGGTTAAGTCTATGCCAGCTAGTAATTGGTCTGTAAAAAATCAAGCTAGAATGTCATTAAAACATGGTCATAATTCATATAGCGGATGCATCGAAGCAATGTCATATTGGCCAGAAATACAGACGGCAATAGGTGTTACCCTTGCGAAGGACGGTGTGGTTAGTATTAGGTCACCTTTTCCCGCTTGTGAAGTAATTAGGCTAGCGGCTACTAAAAATCCAAAATGTACATCAAACGTATTTCAAAGTAGGGTGTCAAGTAAGAAATGGCTTGAATTATGGCCGGGGCTAAAAATAGAAACATAACAAGAGCGATAAACACGGATATTTTACAGCGTTGTTTGAGCTGTGCTAAAAAAGCCTAGCACAGCTCAAACAACGCTGTAAAATTCCGGTTATCGCTGACGTTGAACTAAACCGCTTCGCGGTAGCTTTCGTGCCACAACATAATGTGGTTTATTTTATACTGTTATGACGGCTATTTTTTACAACTAATCCATCTCCACCTTGAGGGATATACTGCAAAATATTAGTACAATGCGATATCTATGAAGTGTAAGCGGATGCTTCTTGACATGCTCGCAGAAATGAATCTACTGACTACTGTGTCATTACAGAGGGATAAGTGAGTCCATCAGCAACAGACTTGGGGGCGTCCTTACTCTATGGCTTAGAGGTGATCAATTAACATACAAAACAAAGACTAGATGGTGAGAGAGATGAATCGAAATATGCAGCTCTGTTTCA
>JAKIUF010000030.1 GCA_021647705.1 Gammaproteobacteria bacterium
GGTGGTTGATGTCATCGGTTATTTTGTCGATGTCTTCGGCCTCGCTATGGGTGGCGTCAGGGATTGCATCATCAGTCTTTGGCGTATCAAACAGACCAAGTTGTTCATGGGATTCGGATTCATTGCTATCAAACCCACCCACCCCCATGCCAATGAGCCGAATAGGTGGCAGGCCACTGGATATTTCTTTGTTCAGCAATTGCAGGACAGTACGCCACAAATCGCGGGTATGGTGCGTGGCGGTGCTGAGGCTGCGCGCGCGAGTGATGGTGTGAAAATCATCGAAGCGTAACTTGAGCTGCACAGTGCGACCTTGTACGTTTTGACGGCGCATACGCCAGGCGACTTGTTCAGTGAGGTTGGAGAGTACACCGCGCAAAACTTCCACATCATTGATGTCTTGCGCAAAAGTGGTTTCGTGGGAGATGGATTTGGCATCACGTTCGGTAATCACTGCTCGCGGATCATAACCCCGGGCCAATTGTCGCAGTTGCTCACCGTATTGGCCGAAATGCTGACGGATGAATGATTCGGGTGCATGGCGTAAATCTGCAATGCTGTGAATCTGTTGGGCATGGAGCTTTTTCTCCGTTACCTTGCCGACACCCCATAAGCGAGACACTGGCAGCGGGTCGAGAAATGCCTGTACGCCTGCGGCTTTCACCACTACAAAACCATTGGGCTTTTGCACATCCGAGGCGATTTTGGCGACAAATTTGTTGGGTGCTACGCCCATGGAAATCACCAGTTGCAGCTCATCGAGTACGGCCTGTTTGATATCACGGGCAATGTGTTGCGCGGGGCCGAATAACGTGGTGCTGGCGCTTACATCGAGAAAGGCTTCGTCCAGTGACAGTGGCTCGATGAGGGGCGTGTAGCGGGCAAAAATATCCTGAATTTGCCGTGAGACCTCGCTGTACAGAGCCATGCGTCCTGGTAAAACAACCAGTTCGGGACAGCGCTTGAGTGCTGTTGCGGTGGGCATAGCACTACGAATGCCATATTGCCGCGCGGTGTAACTGGCTGCTGCGACCACGCCCCGGTTTTCTGCCCGCCCACCTACCACCACAGGTTTACCACGCAGTGCCGGTTGCTCACGGATTTCCACTGAGGCAAAAAAGGCATCCATATCGGCGTGAATAATCATGTGTGTATTTTACGCATAAGTGCCTATGCCGCAAAAAAATATTATTAAGAGGTGGCGGGGTAATACATATTCAAGGTTTCCGATCGGGTTAAATCGCGTTGAAACCGGTTTTTTTTCAGTTTGGCTTCAGCTTGGTGGAGTAGCGTAACACTCAGCAACACTATAGCGCTGACAAAAGCAAAAGGAGATTGAGATATGAATACATCTGTTACAAAGTTTGATGATGACGCCACCGATGCCCAACAGGGGCAGGTTCAGCAAAAACAGGTCACCGTGTGGGATCCGTTGGTACGCATATTCCATTGGTCACTGGTGAGTGCCTTTTTTATTGCTTATTTCACTGAAGACGATCTGTTGGATCTGCATGTTTATGCCGGTTATGTCGTTGCCGGTTTGCTGGTTTTCCGACTGATCTGGGGGCTTGTGGGCAGTCGTCATGCACGTTTTACGGATTTTGTGAAACGCCCCAGTGAAGTGTGGGCTTATTTGAAATCCATTATCGGCCAGCATCCTCGACGTTATCTGGGCCACAACCCTGCCGGTGGTGCGATGATTATTGCTCTGTTGTCGTCACTGGTGCTGGTCACAATAAGCGGTATCGTTATTTACAGCATCGAAGAATCTGCGGGTCCTTTGGGGGCCAGTTTGTCCGGGGTGAGTGAGTTTTGGGAGGATGTGGTGGAAGAGCTGCATGAGTTTTTCTCCAATGCCACGCTGGCTCTGGTGTTTTTTCATGTGACCGGTGTGCTGATCGCGAGTCTCCAACACAAGGAAAACCTTGTTAAGTCAATGGTTAATGGCCGTAAACCTGTTGATGAAGAAGATGCAGCATGAAAACAAGCGACGATGTACTGCGTAAGGGGCTGTTCATTTTGTTGCTTACCGTACCGTTGGCCAGTCAGGCATCCGTGGTGGATGAGCAACTGGTCAGTTATCAGGCCAATGGGGCTGGGCCATTCAGCGCACAAAAAGGTGAGCAATTGTGGCAGCAAAAAGTGGTGAGTGAGAAGGATGGTCGTACACGTAGCTGTACTACTTGTCATGGCAATGATTTGCGCAGTACCGGCAAACACGCAAAAACCGGCAAGACTATCGAGCCGCTCAGTCCGGCGGTCAATGCTGAAAGCCTGAGTAGTGCGAAAAAAATCCGTAAATGGTTTAAACGCAATTGCAAATGGACCTGGGGGCGTGAATGCACACCGCAGGAGAAAGGTGATTTGCTGAGCTTTATTCGTAATCAATAGTTTGCAGCCACTCTTATGTTAAAAGGTAAAGGTGACAATCATGGACAATAGTAAAAGCAAAACCTGGAGTATCGTATTGACGATGGGCTTCACGCTGGGTTTGATCGGTATCAGCGGGATGGTGCTCAGTGATGACGACGATGACTACGAAGGCAATGACCGATGGAGTCAATCCCGACTGGATGTGGCACCCGTGGATAATGCTTTTTACAAAGAGGAATGTGGCTCCTGTCATTTTCCCTATCAACCGGGCTTGTTGCCTGCCCGCTCCTGGCAGCGGTTGATGGGTGGGCTGGAAGACCACTTTGCGGAAAATGCAGAATTGGAGGCTGTCGATGCCGAGCAGCTGACCGCTTATCTCACAGAAAACGCAGCGGATACATCTGATTATAAGCGGTCACGCGGTATAAGCCGTTCATTGGCCAAGGATGATGCTCCGTTGCGCATCAGCACAACACGTTATTTCAAACGTAAACACCACGAGCTTCCTGATCGTATGGTGAAAGATAATCCCGACGTGCGTTCGTTCAGCAATTGCGAGCTTTGCCATGAGCGCGCAGCACAGGGGTCTTATGACGAGCATCAGGTAAAAGTGCCGGGTTATACGGACTGGGATGATTGAACCCGTTTATTTCACCTGAATCACGGAGTTATAAAATCTAACGCAAAGACGCGAAGGTGCAGAGAACGCAAAGGGTTTAGAGGATAATGAACAAATATATATACCTGTGGCGAGTGAGGTTTTGGAGTTCAATGTGTACCACAGAATGTGGAAACAAAAACCACAATGTCTGTCACGCAGAGGTCGCAGAGACACAGAGGCGCAGAGTTTTTAGTGTTTTTCTCTGTGTCTTTGCGCCTCTGCGGTCTCTGCGTTTACAAGCACCTTATTTGATAAAACAACAGGTTTCCATGCCGCCCAGATTTTTGACCAAGTATGCTTAACTTAGTGGTATAGAGAGAATAATTTGAGTAATACCGGTTACTACAGTAGGTTCAATTGATTAATTCGGATTGAAAAGAAGGTGTTTGAATGAGGCGTTTACTGGTTGTGGTGTTGCTGATGGGATTGTCAGGTCTGTTTGTGCTGACTCCCGGATTGAGCGATGAAGACCATCAGCAGGCCCGGCGCTTAAAAGAGCTGGGGGAGATTCTGCCGCTGGAACAAATCATTAAGGCCGCCAAAGCCAGGCAGCCCGGTCGGGTGATTGAAGTTGAGCTGGAAAATAAAGATGGACGCCATGTTTACGAAGTGGAATTGTTGAATGCACGTGGTGAAGTTTGGGAACTCTATTTTGATGCCGCTACTGGTGAGTTGATTAAACGCGAACGGGAGGACTGATGAGGCTGTTACTGGTCGAGGATGACGAAACCCTGGCGGCAGGCCTCAAGCAGGATTTATCGCGCGCAGGCTTTGCCGTGGATGTGGCGCATGACGGCATCGATGGGGAATTCATGGGCAACGAGGTGGATTACGATGTAGTGATTCTTGACCTGGGTTTGCCAAAAAAACCAGGGCTTGATGTCTTGGCTGACTGGCGCAAACAAAAAAATACCGTGCCGGTGATTGTGCTTACCGCGAGGGATGCCTGGAATGAACGGGTTGACGGGTTGCGTGCCGGTGCTGATGATTATCTGGGTAAACCTTTTCATGTGGAAGAACTACTGGCGCGCATTGACGCGATGATTCGTCGTCGTGGTGGGCGTGCCGATGGTTCACTGGAAGTAGCGGGCCTAGTACTGGACGAAGAACGTCAACAGGTGATGGATGCCACGGGCACCCATCATGCGTTGACGGGCACAGAGTTTCGGTTGCTGCGTTATTTTATGAATCACCCCGGCAAGGTGTTATCCAAAAGCAAACTCACAGAACATGTTTATGAAGATGATGCAGATCGGGACAGTAATGTCATCGAGGTTTATGTGCGCCGTTTGCGCGACAAACTGGGTAATGAGCGCATTCGTACCCGGCGTGGGCAGGGTTATGTGTTTGGAGAAAAAAGTGTCGATAAAAGTGGAGACAAAGTGTGAATTCAGTACAACAACGTTTGCAGCTGGGGTTGGCGGCCAGCGTAGTGTTGTTAATGCTGTTGTTGTGGTGGCTGGTGGCAGGGGCGATTGAAAAATTTGGTGAAGAGTTTGTGCAATCGCGGCTGGAGCATGATGCTGATAGTGTGTTGTCTGCCTTGCAGGTAGATGAAAACGATGTATTGCAGTTAACACCGGGGCGCATGGCAAATATCTATAAGAAGCCCTTTTCCGGCCATTATTTTATGGTGTTGAGTGATGATGCAACGCTTTATTCCCGTTCGTTGTGGGATGAATCTCTGGCCGTGTCGCGGTTGCCCAAAGGAGAAGTGCGTCAATGGAATGCGCAGGGTCCGGCTGGGCAGACATTGCTGGTATGGGCGGGCGGGTTTCAGAAACAGGGGCAACGTTTTACGCTTGCCGTAGCAGAAGATTTGACGCCGTTATTGGAAAGTCTGGTGCGCTTCAACTGGTATTTCGCTGGTCTGTCATTATTGACATTAATGGTATTGCTTGGTGTGCAGCATTATGTTGTGCGTCGATCATTTCGACCGCTGGAACGAATTTTGCGTGAAGTTAAAAACCTGCAACAAGGAGCAGTGGGTAAGTTAAGTGAAGAAGTGCCCACTGAGGTGCAGCCGTTGGTGCGCGAAGTCAATCATCTGTTGCACCTGCTGGGTGAAAGGCTGCAACGTTCGCGCAATGCATTAGGTAACCTTGCTCATGCTCTCAAAGGCCCATTAAGTCTGCTAAGCCAGCTTGGGCAACAGGAAAGCGTGCGCGCATTGCCCGATTTATCGGCTAATTTGAAACAGCAGACTGATAGCATTCGGCAACTTATGGATCGCGAACTGAAACGCGCCAGACTGATGGGGCAGGGCGCGCCCGGTGTGCGTTTTGCACCGCAAGAAGAAATGCCAGTGTTGGTGGATGTGTTGCAACGTATGTTTGCAGCCAGGGATGAACAGGAAAAGCCTCTAAATATCCATTGGCAGGCACCGGATGTGATTTTTGTTTTTGATCGTGACGATATGTTGGAGCTGATCGGTAACTTACTGGATAACGCTTGCAAGTGGGCCAAACATCAAGTGCGTTGTGAATTGCTGGGTGATGAACACCATTTGCAGTTAGTGGTGGAGGACGATGGCCCAGGTTGCAGTGATGAAGAAATCAAACAGTTGACGGCGCGGGGTGTGCGTATTGACGAAGCTGCACCCGGTCATGGGCTGGGTCTGGCGATTGTGCGTGATGTGGTGGAGATTTACAGTGGCAAATTGACATTGGATCGCTCTTCGACATTGGGTGGTTTGCGGGTTTCAGTGTGTCTGGAAAATCGTGCAGTGAATGGCTCAGAATAAAATGATTTAATGATGATCTGTAGTGGTTCAAACCTGATCTAACCTGTAGCGGCTTTATCGGTGTTTTCACTGTACATGCAAATACCACTGCCAGTACGTTTTGCCGTGTACATGGCTGCATCGGCGCGGCCGATTAATGTATCAAGGTCGGTGCCATGGTCAGGGTAAAGTGTAATGCCGAGACTCGCACCAACGTTGATTTTTTCACCATTGCTATCCATGGTGATGGGGTTCGCAAAGGCGGACATTATTTTTTTCAGGACAATTTCGGGAGATTCCCTGGCAACGGTTGGTAAAACAAAAGCAAACTCATCACCACCAAGCCGGGCGA
Organism: Gammaproteobacteria bacterium; assembly: GCA_021647705.1. Lineage (GTDB taxonomy): Bacteria > Pseudomonadota > Gammaproteobacteria > SZUA-152 > SZUA-152 > SZUA-152. The sequence goes on from JAKIUF010000030.1 coordinate 6,109, forward strand.
CAGTGTCGCTGTCTCGCAAGGTTTTCTGGATACGGTCTGCCACGGTTTTGAGTACATAATCTCCAGATAGATGGCCTTGTTGATCATTAATTTCCTTGAATCCGTTGAGATCCATCATTGCTACCGCAAATTGGGTTTTGTTTCGTGTAGCCAGTTTGATGGCTTGCTCCAGTCGATCATGGAATAGTATGCGGTTCGGTAAACCGGTGAGCGCATCATGCAGGACAGCACGTTTGAGTTGGTTATTGGAATCAGCCAATTCGGCATTCTTTGCTTCCAGCTCAGCCAATAAGTCCTTGAGTTGAAGGGTGCGCTGCTCTACTTCCTGTTCCAGGTTCTGGACATAATTTCTGGCTTGTTCACCCAGGTTCCATTTTTTTACCAGGCTTAATGCCATTTGTTGCACTGCTATGGCATCAAACGGTTTGCGCAGAAACAGCAGTTTATCGTTGCTGCCCAGTTTTTCAACAATGTCATCCCAGGTATAATCGGAATAAGCGGTGCATAACACCATTTCAATGTAAGGGTGTTTTAGCCAGATGCGGCTGATCGTTTCGATGCCATCCCAGCCCGGTGGCATGCGCACATCCATAAAAATCAGCGCATAGGGTCGCCCTTCCTGTGCCGCTTTGTCCACCATAACCAGGGCTTCCTGACCCTGTAGTGCGGAATCGACGTCATATTTTAAAATATCATCCGGGGTTTTGCTTTTGGGCTTATCTCCATCATCGCCAAACAGCTCAGCTTCCAAGTCATCCAGTGCGGCGCGGTCTTCATTCTGTTCATGGACTAAAACTTTACAAAAATCCTCATGGATAGATTCGTTGTCATCAACAATCAAAATACGTGTGTTGTGTTTCATTATGATCTCTCGGGAGTGTTTTGATCTATTTATTCAAGCGGCTTTTTTTACCGGCAGGATAACGGTAAAACAGGCACCTTTCTGAGTTCCTTTACTGTCAACTTTCAAAGCACCTTTCATTTCGGTCATGGCATTGGCGCAGGTGTGCAGGCCAAAGCCGTGCCCGGTTTCTTTTGTGGTAAAACCATGATTGAAAATTTTTGTAAGCTGTTCTTCGTTGATGCCACAACCATTGTCTTTTATTTTTAGATAAACAGCAGTGTCGTTAGCCATACCGGTTTCAATGATCATTTCTTTGGGTTTGTTGAATTGATCATTATCACTCATGGCTTCTTTGGCATTTTTGATCAGGTTGGTAATGACTTGTAGCAGTTTGGACTTTTGCCCGATACATGCTGGGGTATTGGTAAATTGTGTATTCAGTTTAATGCCCCATTTTTTGAGCGATGCATCCTGAATTTTCAGGGCATCTTCTACCAGTTCAGGCAGGTTGAGCTGTTCATTATGGAAACCGGACCTGGCATAGGTTTGCTGAGTGCTGATGACTTCTTTCATTATCGTGGTTTTGGCGATCAATCCCTTGGATTCTTTTTGAATGTTACTGATTTCAATATTCAGTACCTTGCCCATCTTGATGAAATATTCAGGTAATTTTTTTCCGCGGGCATCTTGGGTAAGGAATGCGTCTATGTTGTCACTGTTTTTCAGCAACATGTCACAAGCTTTTAACAGACCGGTAATTTTACTGTTGTCCGAGATGCGATAAATCTCTTCACTGGCCAGATTGACACTGTTGAGGATGTTGCCAATATTATGCAACACACCGGTGGCCATATCGGCCATACCGGATTTGTGTGCGGCATCAACCAGTTGGTTTTGGATGTCAGCCAGCGTTTGCTCGGTTTTTTTGCGGGTGGTAATGTCACGCACAATACAAACACGCATGCGTTTGTGACCAATCAGCATGCCGGACACCACGATTTCCATGGGGAAAGTGCTACCGTCAGCACGAAGCCCCAGACATTCCTTGGGTTGCTGGTTAGTGCTTTGATGCTCCGGTTCTGCAAATTTATCAACATCATAATCCCCGGCTAACAATGTGCTGTGCAGGCCAATGGCTTCATCGCTTCCCAAAGAAAAAATCGTCATGGCTGCCGGGTTTAGTGATTCAATGGTACCGGATTCATCTAACACAAGGATGCCTTCGCCGATGTTATCGAGAATGGCGCGAATCTTTATTTCACTTTCTTCGAAATCCCGGGTGCGCTCATCGACACGGGTTTCCAGGTCCTGATTCAGGGTTTGCAGTTCATTCAGCATTTGTTGCTCGGTCATGGCCGCGAGGCGCAGGTGGTTAACCATGGTGTTGAATGAATGGCCTAACTGTCCGATTTCATCATTGCTGGTTATCATCACTTCGGCATTGAGATCACCTTCAGCCACTTGACCGGCAGCGCTCATCAAACGCTGGATTGGCGGTACGATGCTGCGGGTAAAGCGGAAAGCCAACAGTAGGCCAGTGAGTAATGTGAGTGCCATGCCGACAATGGAGGAAATACGAATCTCATATAGAGATTGGGTTAACTCCTGCGCATTGTCGAATGCTGCGTTGAGCAGCTTGTCAGCAGTACCCTCGAAGAGAATTTGCAATTGATCCGTGACAGGTTGCACCTGGGTTCGCAGCAGATAAGTGTCGGCGCGCCAAGCGCCTGTTTCAAATATTTCCAGCACTGGGGGAAGATTTACAAGATAAGCAGAATAGATTTCACTCATCTCCTCGATCTCACCGAAACCGATGTTGGCCTCTAGCCGGTCCAGCTTTTTCATCAGGATGTTGATATGTTCTTTGAAATTATTGAAATTGACCAGGGTTTCTTTGTTTTGGGAGGTGATATAGAGATTAAGTGCTCCCATCATCCTCACCCAGTTGTAACGCAGCTCCTGTAAAATGGGTAAGGCTTGGGCGATGCGTGGGTCATCGGGATTGATGTCGTCACCGTCCAACAGTGCATTGATGTTGCCCAGAAAACGGACGGCCAGCGGATTCAGTGTTTCCCCTGCCAGCAGCAGGCCACGATTGTTCAGATTGTTGTTGTGCAGCGCGAACAATTCTTTTGCATGTTTCCGATATTGTCGGAGTAGGGCCTGGGATGTGTGTAATGTGTCATCGAGCCCCAGGTTTTGGAAAATATCCTGCTGACGGGCACCGTCCAGGCGGTCGGCGATATCGTCGGCAATTCGCTTGAATCCCACCTTGTGTTCCACGTCTTCCGTTAACAAATAGCTGTTGAGTAAGGCAATGGCCTGATTAAGGCTTTGCGACAGACGTTGAAAGTAGTTGGCCGCAGGTTGGCGTTCTTCGAGTGCGGAGGCCGCCGTGCGTTTGACGCTATCGAGCTTTAACAGTGTGATGCCCATACCTGCCGTCATGAGCAGGATCAGGCCACCGAAGCCAACGCTGATTTTCAGGCGCACACTCCAGTTGCGTGGACGAATTTTGTTAATGGCTGGAGATGATGTGTTTGGGTTGGTCATGCGTTTGGGGTGACGAATGAGACCTGTTGAGTCCAAGTGCTTCAATCTTATGTTGATATCGGCAAACTTCAGGTGGTCTTGAGTGATGAGTGGTACTGACCCGTTTAGTTGTTTTGAAGTCTCGCCTCATTCGCTCGGGGCAGGTAGACTGCGCCATTCTGTGAAAATTTTTCAGGAGTCCGAATTGAGCAGTAAGTACGATGCCGCCTCCATCGAGGTATTAAGTGGCCTGGAGCCGGTGCGCAAGCGTCCCGGTATGTATACCCAGACCGAACGCCCTAACCATTTGGCTCAGGAAGTGATCGACAACAGTGTTGACGAGGCCATTGCCGGTCATGCCAGCACGATTGACGTTATTTTGAGCAAAGACGGCTCTTTGCAAGTGAGTGACGATGGTCGTGGCATGCCGGTGGATATTCATCCCGACGAAGGTGTTCCTGGCGTGGAGGTGATTCTCACCAAATTGCACGCGGGGGGTAAATTCTCCAATAAAAACTACGAATTCTCCGGTGGCCTGCACGGCGTGGGTGTGTCCGTGGTCAACGCCTTGTCGAAACATCTCGAAGTCTGGGTGCGACGCGGCGGCAAGGAGTACAATATCTCCTTCGCTGATGGCAACAAAGTCTCCGACCTCGAAGAAGTAGGCACGGTGGGCAAGCGTAACACTGGCACCACAATACAATTCTGGCCCGACCCCCACTTTTTTGATTCAAACAAATTTTCTGTGCCACGGCTCAAACATGTGTTGCGCGCCAAGGCTGTGTTATGTCCTGGTCTGAAAGTCAGCTTTTACGAGGAAAAAACCGACGAAACCAGCGAATGGTGTTACGAAGACGGTCTGCGTGATTACCTGATGGACGAACTGCAAGGCCAGCCCACCCTGCCGGAAGACCCCTTCATGGGCAGTTTTGCGGGCAATACCGAGGCCGCTGACTGGGCGGTGCTGTGGTTACCCGAAGGCGGTGAATCTGTCGGTGAAAGTTACGTTAATCTGGTACCCACTGCGCAAGGCGGTACCCACGTCAACGGTCTGCGCACCGGCCTCACCGAAGCCATGCGCGAGTTTTGCGAATTTCGTAACCTGTTGCCGCGCGGCGTCAAACTTGCCCCGGACGATGTGTGGGACAAAGTGAGTTACATCCTCTCGGTGAAAATGGCGGACCCCGCCTTCTCCGGCCAGACCAAGGAGAGGCTCTCCTCCCGTGAATGCGCACCGTTTATCTCCGGCGTCGTGAAAGACTCGTTCAGCCTGTGGCTCAACCAGCACACCGAGCAGGGCGAAGCCATCGCCGAACTGGCTATTGCCAATGCGCAAAACCGCCTGCGTGCCGGTAAAAAAGTGGTGCGTAAAAAAATCACCCAAGGTCCAGCCTTGCCCGGCAAGCTGGCGGATTGTTCCAGCTCTGATCCCGCACAATCCGAACTGTTTCTGGTGGAGGGTGACTCCGCCGGTGGCTCCGCCAAACAGGCGCGCGACAAGGAATTTCAGGCCATCATGCCCCTGCGCGGCAAGATACTGAATACCTGGGAAGTGGACGCCAGCGAAGTGCTGGGTTCGCAGGAAGTGCATGACATTGCCGTGGCCATCGGCGTTGATCCCGGCTCCGATAAACTTGATGGTCTGCGTTACCGGAAAATCTGCGTGCTTGCCGACGCCGACTCTGATGGCGCGCATATTGCCACGCTGCTGTGTGCACTGTTTCTGCGCCATTTCCGACCACTGGTACAAGCAGGCAACGTGTACATCGCCATGCCACCATTGTATCGTATTGACGTGGGTAAAGAGGTCTATTATGCGTTAGATGATGCGGAAAAACAGGGCGTGCTGGATCGCATTGCTGCTGAAAAAACACGCGGTAAAGTCAACGTGCAAAGGTTCAAAGGGTTGGGTGAAATGAATCCCAAACAACTGCGGGAAACCACATTGGCACCGGATACCCGACGGTTGGTGCAGCTCACCATTGAGCCCGGCGATAACACCAACCAGATGATGGATATGTTGCTGGCGAAAAAACGGGCATCAGATCGCAAAGCGTGGTTGGAGACGAAAGGGGATTTGGCGGAGGTTTGATAGACTCAAGCTAAACTCTGGGAAAATAGGAGATAACGTTATGTCATCAGCCGTACAAGATGTGAAAGATCTGATCGATCATTTGCCCGATGATACCAGCATTGAGGATATCCAATATCACCTTTATGTGTTGGAAAAGATTCGTCGCGGGCAGGCGGATATTCGTGATGGCAAGCATTTTAGCAGTGAAGAGGCCAGGGAGCGGCTAAGTAAATGGCTGAATCCATAATTTGGTCGCAAGAGGCGCTGGATGATATCGACGGTATCGCTGAATTTATCAGCCGGGACTCATTGCATTATGCCCAACAGGTTGTGGAGCGATTGTTTGAGCTAGGGGATGCCATTGTAGAACACCCAAAAGCGGGGCGTATTGTGCCGGAATTTGAGAATGCCGATATTCGTGAACGCTTTCTTTACAGCTATCGTTTGATTTATGAAATTCGAGCGAGTGAGATTTGCGTATTGGCGGTGATTCATGGGAAACGCTTGTTGGAGACCGATTAATTTTGTTGTCATTATTTCCGGTGGCGGTCGGAATCCAGACTGTAGAGTGGGGACATTGTTTGTGCTCATGAGTTGCTTGCGAAAGTGTGTACGAGGATTCTCAGTTATGTAGGTTGGGGTGAGGAACGAACCCCAACAAGGCAATGTTCCGCATAACCCACCAGAGAGGATAAAGAATTGCAATATCGACGGACCGATATCGCGGGTGGAACCTATTTTTTCACCGTAAATTTGGCAGAACGGAAACGCACATTATTGATCGATCAGGTAGCTGTATTACGTAAGGCGATTAAGAAGGTCAAACAAAAACATCCATTTGTCATTGATGCCATGGTTGTGCTTCCTGATCATTTACATATGTTGTGGACTTTGCCGCAGGGGGATCATGATTACCCGACACGCTTCATGTTGATTAAGACAGGTTTTTCTCGATGGATTGAAAGGGGCGAGTATCATAATGCCCGTCGGCAAGCAAAAGGCGAGCGAGGAATTTGGCAACGACGATATTGGGAGCACTTGATTCGAGACGAGCGGGACTACGCCAGTCATGTGGATTACATTCATTATAACCCGGTGAAGCATGGGCATGTGGAGCAGGCATCAACCTGGCAGTATTCGAGTATTCATCGTTACATCCGGGCCGGGTTGATCGAGCGGGCCTGGGGTGGAGGTAAGGGTGTGCCCGAGAGTGGTAGATTTGGTGAGCGTTGGTGGATTTGTTGGGGTTCGTACCTCACCCCAACCTACGGGCTGGATTATTCATGTGAGGTGGGATGGTATGGTAAAAAAGTCTTATCTTTGGGCAGCAATGTTTACGCTAGTGTGTGCCGTTATATCTGAAAAAAGTTCGAGCACATTTTCTATAGTTTGGGATTATGTATATTCGAATCCAGACACTATGACGCAGGGATGGGTTGTGAGATCAGAAGTGGGAAGATTTGGAGCAGTACATTTTAGGTTTCGTTACGGTTACGCGGTTAATGACAGATTGTATTTGGGGTCTCAGATTAGTTACGGCTCAAACATATTGCCTCCATACGAGATGCAGAGGAAGTACCCGGAAGGTAAGAGAATTATTGTTTATTATGACTCCTCTAGGCCGAGGTATTCAACTCTTGTAAAAACCTCTATAGGGTTGAAAGTTTATGTACATATTATAAGTCTTGCACTCATCTTTATAGTAATGTCAATGCTACTCAGACCATTAGATTACGGAAGTTAGATTTATAAAAATAAAGAAATATAAGGGGATTAATTAAATTTCTCCGCCATTATCAATAAAAGACTAAATAATGACACAAACAACCGAACTAAACTACGAAGGCGTAGAACAACAACCTCTCAGCACCTTTACTGAGAACGCTTACTTAAACTATTCCATGTACGTGATTCTGGATCGTGCTCTGCCACATATCGGCGACGGCCTGAAGCCAGTGCAACGGCGCATTATTTATGCCATGTCAGAACTGGGCCTCAAGGCCGGGGCCAAGTATAAAAAGTCTGCACGTACTGTGGGTGATGTCTTGGGCAAATTCCATCCTCATGGCGATTCGGCTTGTTACGAGGCCATGGTGTTAATGGCCCAGCCGTTTTCCTACCGTTATCCATTGGTGGACGGGCAGGGTAACTGGGGGGCACCGGATGATCCCAAGTCTTTTGCGGCGATGCGTTATACAGAGTCACGGCTGGCAAAATATTCGGAATTGCTGCTTAGCGAAGTCGGATTGGGCACGGTGGATTGGGCTCCGAATTTTGATGCGACACTGGAGGAACCTTCAGTGTTACCGGCGCGGGTACCGAATCTGCTGTTGAACGGTACCACTGGCATTGCGGTGGGTATGGCCACGGATATCCCGCCACACAACCTGCGTGAAGTAGTGAACGCCTGTGTGTATTTGCTGGATACACCGAAGGCAACACTGGCAGATATTTGCGAATATGTGCAGGGACCGGATTATCCCACCGATGCGGAAATCATTACACCACGTAATGAGTTAATCGCCATGTATGAAAAAGGTGGTGGCTCGGTGCGTATGCGTGCGATATGGGAGAAGGAAGACAGTGCCGTGGTGGTGACAGCACTGCCGCATCAAGTGTCTGGTAACAAAGTGCTGGAGCAAATCGCTGCGCAGATGAATGCGAAGAAGTTGCCCATGGTGGAAGATTTGCGCGATGAATCTGATCATGAAAACCCGACTCGTTTGGTCATTGTGCCACGCTCCAATCGTATTGATCTCAATGAGTTGATGGCGCATTTATTTGCGACGACGGATCTTGAGCGGACTTACCGTGTGAACATGAACATCATCGGCCTTGATGGCAGACCGCAGGTGAAAGATTTGCTCACGCTGCTCAGAGAATGGCTGGTGTTTCGTACTGACACTGTGCGTCGGCGGCTGGAATATCGTCTGGAAAAAGTGAAGCGTCGTTTGCATTTATTGGATGGTTTACTGATTGCGTTTCTCAATCTTGATGAAGTGATTCACATTGTCCGCACCGAGGATGAACCCAAATCGGTATTGATGAAACGCTTCAAGCTCACTGACGAGCAGGCGGATTATATTCTTGACACCAAGCTGCGTCAGCTGGCACGTCTGGAAGAAATGAAAATCCGTGCCGAGCAGGAAGAGTTGGCGGCGGAGCGTGACAAACTGGAAAAAACCCTGGGCTCAAAAGCGCGATTGAAAACGCTGGTACGCAAGGAGTTGATCGCTGACGCGGAAGAATATGGTGATGACCGGCGTTCCCCCATTGTTGAACGTGGTGCCGCTCAGGCGCTGGATGAAACGGCATTGATCAGCGCTGAGCCTGTCACGATTGTGTTGTCGGAGAAGGGCTGGATTCGGGCGGCCAAAGGCCATGATGTGGATGCTGGGGGCCTTAATTACAAAGCGGGTGATGATTTTAAAGCGGCGGCTTGTGGCCGCAGTAATCAGCAAGTGGTGTTTTTGGATGCCAGTGGGCGCTCGTATTCCATTGCGGCGCATACACTGCCATCAGCACGCGGGCAGGGCGAACCGCTTACGGGGCGTGTGACGCCACCCGATGCCGCCGGTTTTGTTGATGTACTTGCGGGTAAAGGCAGTGATTTGTATTTGCTGGCCAGTGATGCGGGGTATGGTTTTGTGACCCGGCTGGAAAATATGTACGCCAAAAATAAATCGGGTAAGGCTTTGTTGAAATTACCCAAGGGTGCGCGCGTGTTACGGGCCTGTGCTGTTAACGATGTCGCCAGTGACCGCATTGTAGCGGTAACCACTGAAGGGCGTATGTTGATTATCCCGCTACAAGAGTTACCGGAGATGGCCAGAGGTAAAGGCAATAAGATTATTGGTATTCCTCCTGCGCGGGTGGCAAATCGTGAAGAGTATGTTGTGGGAGTTGCGGTTATTTCTGCGGGTGATAGTTTGACCATTTATTCGGGTAAACGTCATTTGACACTTAAACCCAGGGATATCGAACACTACGAGGGTGAGCGTGGTCGTCGTGGCTCTAAACTGCCGCGTGGTTTTCAGCGGGTGGATAATGTTTCTGTCAGTGGTACAGTAAATGCTGGGGTGATTGAGAAATAGTGATGACCATTGATTTACTGCAATGGTGGGATCGCTTGCCTTATGTGGGTACAAAGGGCGAAGCGGCTGCACCACGGATTGTCCCATTAAAATTAGATGTACCGATGATGCGTGTGCGCAACCGGCATACACAGGAAAAGCTGCAACCACCACCAGATAGCTGGAAAGACCTGAACAAGTATCCAACGGAATTGCTGCGCAAAGTTGATCGTTATTTACAACGTGTTAATACAGAGAAAATGCGTAACAGCAAACGTATGGCCTGGATTGAGCTGGCTTTGCAATATGCCTGTCCAGCCATGAGAAAAATCTATTCTGAGCACTACAAGTCTGAAGCATTGCCAGAATCACATGATCGACGTGAAGGATTGATGGCAGCAATTAATGTATGCGGTCAATTAGCTGTAGGTTATAAGCGTCAGCTGAATGAAGACTTTTCTTTGCCCGATACCCGATATGCCCGAGTGCGCCCCCGAGTGCGCCATCATGCCTTGCGTATTTTGGAATTACTGCGCATGGAGCAACGTTTACGTGCTATGCGGTATCAAAAGTTATCGGAAAAGAGCTGGCAGGACTGTCATCAGATATTTTTTGCCCTTTCCCAATGTGAAGATATTGATGAGCAACGGTTGTCGCTCAATTGCTTGCAGGTGTTGTTGGACAGTTCTGCCAATGAAAGCACACGCCGGACGCCGATAATGACATCATTAAACCTGGTTTATCTTTCTATCCAGTTTAATGGTTTGTTTAACATCAGTGCCTTGTTATGCCAAAAACTACATGTGATAGATGCACAAATTGCAAACGTCATCGACTCAATTACGATTATTCCAGATCATGGTAAAAAACTGGGGCGAGGAAAGCTGTTGATTTATTATGGTCAGGATTGTCCGCCATATTTTAAACGCCAGGATGAAATACACCGGAAAAAACAGCTTGCATGGTTAAAGGCCCGTGGTGAGTTTTGTACGGGTGAAGCAATTTCAGCAGAATATAAGCTGAGAGCCATCATCGTTGATGTTGCGCCGTTGGATGCAATGTTGATGAAAGAACATCAGCGATTATTAACACGGTTTGAATCACAGGATTTCATTGAGGGGGTGAAAGCAAAAGGGGGAGGGAATAAATACAATACTGTTGTTGACCAGGATGATTTGGCCAATTTGTTGACCATAGATGCCATGTGTGATGGTTTGCAACTGAAGCAGCGCAAGGAAGAAAGAGAATATATTCTTGGCCAGAAAATATTGTATGTGTACAACGGATTTATGTCAGTTTACAAATTGCTGGTGGATCTGGCGACAGAAAAAAAGAATGAAACCCCTGGTCTGACAAGTGATAACGCTTTGCGTGATGCGTTGGCTGGTCGTTCGGCATTGATTGCTGCTGATTTACAGGATAATGAATTTGGTCAGTGGTTTGTGGTTGATAAAAGTGAGGGTGGGGTTCACATCAAAACACGAGAAAGTGAATTCACGACGGCCTTGTTTATTGGTCAGGTCGTGGCGTTTGCCTATTCGCGTGAAGAGCTTGCCAAACCGGCCCTGGGTTATGTAGTGCGCCTGCGCCGCAGTATCAGTAAAGAAATTGAAGTGACTATTCGTATTTTATCAAAAACCATTGTTGCTACTGCCGTGCAAAATGATTTTTTAACTCAAAACGACATGGCTCTCCCTGCCATCGTGCTTGAGAGTGATGACACGGCTGGGCGGCGCTTGATGTTGCACCACAGTCACCGTTTGTCATCAGGCACTCTGGTAAAGACTGAACTGGATCAGCAACAAACAGAGATTATTTCCGAGATGCTGAAAATTCAGCGGGAATTTGTGGTTTATTCGCTGCTGGAAAAATCGTAATCCAGCGATGTTTCCGGTTGTTGTAAATAGAACCCCTGAATAAAGTTGACGCCGTGCTGCCATAATACGGCCAGACAGGCAGGGTCTTGCACATGCTCGGCAATGGTTAATATATTGTGAGCCCGGCCAGCCTCAGCAACTTGCTGAATGATACGTTGGCTTTCTTCACTGGCTGCGTTGTTGATATGGCTGCCGTCAATTTTCAGGTATTTCAGTTTCAGGTGTTTCAGGTAGGCAAAATCATCTGATTCTTTTCCTGCGTGGTCGAGCGCCATGTTGCAATGTAACTGTGAGAGCCCGTCGGAGAAGGTTTTGGCGGCTTTGATATTTTCCTGAGCTATCTGTTCGCTGACTTCAAATACCAAGCTGTCGCCGTGTAAGCGCGCAGCCTGCAATAATTTGCTGATCCACGCCAGCAGGCTTGGGTCGCGTAAAGAGTCGGCAGATATTTTGATAAAAAACTGGATTTCCTTGCCCACTTTGCGTTTGTCGAGAATAGCCTTGGCGGCATTTTTGATCACCCACTTATCAATTTCTTTCATAAGTCCAGCCTGCTCGGCAGCCTCAAGAAAATCACAGGGCATGATGAGGGTGTTGTTCTGGTCTTGTAAGCGCAACAAAACTTCGTAACGCTCACCCGGCTCAGCGTGTAGGCTGACGATAGGCTGGTAGTGCAATACAAATCGGTTGTTTTTGAGGGCAAGCTCCAGCAGTGTAGAAATGCGTTTGTCGGCCTCCAGGCTGGCCAGAGCATCTTCTTCGGAAAATACATGTACCTGGTTGCCGCCTTTTTCCTTGGCGCTATTGCAAGCCATTTCTGTTTGAGAAACTGCTTTTTTTACATCGCTGGTGGTTTCAGTGATAGTTGAGATGCCAATGCTAAAGGTTGTGGTGACGGCTTTTTCTTCTACCTCAAATATTTTTTCAGCCAATCCTTCACACAGTTTTTTAGCCAGCTTTTCAGCCAGTTTTTGTTGTTGGCCAGAAAGGATGACGGAAAAAATAGTGCCGGCATACCGGGCGATGTGAACGTTGTCTTCAGGGAGGATTTCCTGAATATATTGAGCAATGTCAGACAACACCAGATCACTTTCGGCGATGCCAAGCGTGTCTTTGATGTTCTTGAAATTGTCCGGCTCGATATACAGCAGTGCAAATTTTTCTTCATTTTTATTGGCCTGATTGACCGCATCCTGTACTTTTCCCATGAAATACTGGTTGTTGTACAGCCCGGTCAACAAGTCCTGCTGGCGAAGTTGTTCAATCTCTTTTTCGAGCGCTTTGTTGTTGCTTTTACGATGTATCATCACCTGGGTGCAGGCTTCACCATCAATGCTGGCGCGTGAAAACTCCATGGTGGCGGCAAAGGCTTCTCCATCTTCACGTACAGCCTGATATTCGAGCGCACCTTCTGGCGGTTGGTTGTTATTGATGCCGCGTAATACGTCTTTGAAACCCTGTTGTTCGTCCGGGATGATAAGGTCCATGATGGGGATGCTTCTCAGGTCTTCAATATCTTCATAACCGAAAATATCCTGATAGCTTTGGTTGGCATAAATGTGCATGCCCTCATGGATGTAAGCAATGGGGTCGCGTGAGCTATCGATTAACACACGGTTACGTTTTTCGCTTTCGTGATAGAGGCTTTTGCAACGACGGTGCTCGCGGCGCTCACGAAGGTTGTTTATTTCTCTTTCTATGACCAGCAGGAGGTGTTCTTGCGCTTCGTCGGAAACCACATTGCTAGCACCGGCCTTCAGCAGCTCAATGATGGTGGCATTGTCAGGGTTGTGGCCAAAAACAATGCTGGGAATATCATTGCCGCTTTTTTTGATGATGGAAAGTGCTTGAATCGCCGGGAAGGTGCCCGTTTGTTGGGCAGCAAGCAGCAAATCCCAGGTTTGGCTCTCCAGGGCTTCTTGCAGGTCTTCCGCGTCTTCGATGTATTTGTGACGAATGGCGTAACCCGCATTTCTTAATGCACTGACCAGCGCTTCTGCTTCGTTGGCAGATTCTTCCAAAATGAGAGGGCGGATGACATTTCCAGTATCCAAAAGTGGCTCCTAAAATTATGAGTGTTATTGGGGCGGCAGAATTAACCCGAGGTACTTTGAGTCAGATTGTTTTTCGAGAAAAGATTGTTAAATCAGTGTCCATACGGCGTCGAATTCGTCATCTGCCTTTATATCAGTCGATGGTTTTATTTCTTTCTGAACATTTTCAAGTACGGTAAATTCAAACTGAGAGAATACACCAGTCGATTCCAGTTGTTTAGTGAGTTTGATGAGTGTGCGGTGTCCGTGGACGTTGGCAATCAGTTGGTCATCAGTTTGGTGCCAAGCATGCGTGATCAGTGTGGCAGGTTGATCAATGCTGGACAATCGGGGTAATACCAAGCTGCGCTGATATTTTTCCGCAGTGTCATCTTTAGTGATGGCCGAAAGCGCAATAGCGTCGGCACAGGGTGCCAGTTTCTGGATGCCAAGCTCAAGCCCATTTTTCCAGTTTTTTATGCGGCGAATAATACCAATGCTGAGTTGTGTGCCACTTGCAGCAATATTGTCACGGATGCCGACTAGTTCGCCTACCTGGACCTTTTGTGAATCTTTTCCATAAACCAGATAGCCTAGCAGGCAATAACCACCGGCACTTTCGTTGACACCTTTGCAGGGCAGCGGAGTGTGTGCATATAAGGATGTTTTGTCCTGGTTTTCGTCTCCATTAGCGGCCCCTAAAGTGCGTTCGGGGTTGTTTGCCCGGTAGGTAAAATCCGGATCCCAGATGTCCGGTGTATGGTCATCCAGATTGCTGATACCAAACACGGGGCTGCTGGTGTAGTGGGCACGTTCATCCAGCACAAAGTCCTCATCATTGTTATTTGTTGTCGAAACAGGGTTGCCTACCTGTAGGGCGTTTGTAGCTGAGGGGCAACTTGTTGTCGGGTCTTTCAATAGGGGGCGAATGACTTCATCGATGTAATGATGGGTCGCGCTTAGGCCGAGAGTGATGGCAATCTCGTTGCTTTTTGAGGTGCGAGGGAAAGTGCGGTGCGACTTTCCGCTCCAGGTGACGATCAGGCGTTTTTGTACATCGGGTGGAATTTTGGGGGCACCATCACCCCCGGAGAGCATTGAGTTACTCATGGCCTGCACCAGTTCGCTGGTATCCACGGTACGGCAGAATGCGGGGTCGGCGGTGCCATCGTCACGGAAATAACCAGGAGCGGCATCGCTGTTCATATTGATGTTAAAAGCGTAGCTATCGTCCAGGATTTTGCCGTAGGGATGGATATGAGCATTGGCTCCCCAGGCTTCCAATGTCCGATACACGGCTTCAGTGACATGTTGGCGCAAGCGATAGGGGCCGACCAGGGCCAGCAGCAGGACTTGTTTGTAAATATCAGCGATGCTGCTGTCCAGCACGGCCTCGGGTGCAACATGATCCTTGATCAGGGTGATGTGCAACTGGCGGTGTTCTGCATACAGATAAAGGCGATGCACTTGCAACCAGACATTTTCCGGGTGCTGGATATAAATCTGATACGAGCACAACAGCACACTACTGAGATAACGAATGGCACGATGCAGGCAGATACCTAGGGTTTTGTTGTTCAGGCGTGAAAAAGCTTTACTCAGTTTGCCCTGAATGATGGCCTTGTAGCCAATGGCCATTTCCGAGTTCAGTTGAATAGCCAGCTCGGCAATTTTTTGATTTTTGGGGGAAAGTGGCAAGTTTTGACTGATGTAGTGTGTTTTTAACACTTCGGTAATCTGATAAACCGGTTCGCGCAGGAGTTCCATGGATTTATAACGGTCATGCGCAGACATGCTCAGGCGATTCATTTCACACAGTGTTGTATAAATGAGGCGTGCGCTTTCGCCGATGTTGGCCATCGGTAACGAGGCAACCCAGGCCTCAACCTGTTTTGGGCGAGGGTCGAACGAACCCGAGGTGGGTTTGCTTTGTTCCGGGATGTTCAGTAATCCTTCAGACATGTTGCTTGCCACGCGTACTCCTAATCTTACTCATTTGGATCAAACAGTGGTATTGAATACATCAGGTATATTAAAAATATAGTGTACCTGTGGGTTTCTCTGCTCAGAGAGTATACGATGCTGCGGCAAAAACGCCACACTGATACACCTTTAGAGAGGACTTTGTGATTATTTCGGCAAAGAATAGACGTACTTTAGCTTGACGGGTAGGTAATATTCCCGATAGGCCGAGGTATTTTTTGTTACGTGGCTGGGGGGCTGTTTCCCATTAAGTTAACCAATAGCAGCACATGGCAGGCTAATGCTTGATGGGCGTTTTATGGGCTTCTCCGGCAATTTCACGCACCAGCTGAGGCACCAGAAATCCGGGTAGCCGTTGGCGAATTTCATTCATCAATGATATGGCTGTGGTTTCGGGTACGTCAAAATGTTCCGCACCCTGCACACGGTCCATAAGATGCAAATAATAGGGCAGTACGCCGCAGGCAAACAGAGATTCATTGAGTCTGCACTGTGCATTGACGCTGTCGTTCACATCTTTTAACAGCACAGCCTGATTGAGCAGGGTAACGCCGATGTGGCGCAGCTTGTTGAGCGCGTGTTGTACGTCATTACCGAGTTCATTGGCATGATTGCAATGGGTAACCAGCACAATCTGCCAGGGCAAACCGGACAACCAGCGTAAAAAACGGTCATTAATGCGTTCAGGTAACACAATAGGCATACGGGTGTGGATGCGTAGCCGTTTTATGTGGGGAATGTGAAGCAGGGCATTGCTGATCCCGCTCAGTCGTTTTGTGCTGAGCGACAGAGGGTCGCCACCACTGAGAATGACCTCGGTGATTTCCGGGCGGGCTGCGATATATTCGGCCACTGCCGTCCATTGATGATCAGCAGGCCGGTTTTTTGTGTAAGGAAAGTGTTGTCGAAAGCAGTAGCGGCAGTGGACAGGGCAGATACCCGTGGTGATCAACAGCACCCGCCCGTGGTATTTGTGCAGCAGACCAGGAAGGGCTGTCGCAGCACTATCGCCCACCGGATCGAGCAGAAAATCAGGCTGTATGGCCGATTCCTGTTGGCGTGGTAATACTTGCAGCAGCAGAGGGTCTGTCGGGTCTCCTGTGCGCATGCGTGCCACGTAATTGCGTGGCACGCGCAGGGGGAAGGTTGGTTGGAGGGCAATGCCGCCGGGAATTTCATCGACACGAAGCCCCACCGCAGCCAGTAACTCAAGCGGGTCTTTGATGGCGCGAGCCAGCTCTTTTTGCCAAAGGCTGTTTTCTGCGGATTCGTTGTCATCTGACTGACAAAAGCGGGCAGTAAGCGGTATCATGCGTCGTCTTTCGGAGATGAACTCTTCAACGGAAAAAACAGGTATGTTCCCAGATTGAGGTAGAAATGGCTAATTACGCAACCAATGAATTTAAAAATGGCCTGAAAGTAATGGTCGATAACGACCCCTGCTCGATGATTGATGTCGATATGGTGAAACCGGGCAAGGGTCAGGCTTTTACTCGTGTCAAACTACGCAACCTGATTTCCGGGCGCGTGGTGGAGCGTACTTACAAATCCGGAGAATCCCTGCCTGGGGCCGACGTGATGGATGCCGACATGCAGTATCTTTATAACGATGGTGAATTCTGGTATTTCATGCACCCCGAAACCTTCGAGCAGGTGGCCGCCGATGCCGCCGCCGTGGGTGACCAACACAAATGGCTGAAAGAACAAGACATGTGTGAAGTAACCACCTGGAATGACCGGCCCATCGCAGTGACCACTCCTAATTTTGTTGAATTGCGCATCACCGAAACTGACCCCGGCCTTAAGGGTGATACTGCTCAGGGCGGCATCAAGCCTGCAACGCTGGAAACGGGGGCTATGGTACGTGTGCCACTGTTTATCGAGACTGACGAGATGATTAAAGTCGATACGCGCAGCGGTGAATACGTGGGACGGGTGAAAAGTTAACGGCCGTTCCACTAACGGCCGAGACGGCTGGTGCGGTGATGACTGAGCCGGTTTCTGACTGGCGACCCACGGCCACACTGGAAGCGTTGTGCCAACGAGCCGAACTGCTGGTCCGGTTGCGCCGGTATTTTGCCGGGCAGGGAGTGCTGGAAGTGGAAACCCCGCTGTTGTCTGCTGCCGGCATTCCTGACCCACACATCCCCAGTTTTTCTACCATGCCAGGTCCGGATGGTGAGGCGTCACGTTATCTCAATACCTCCCCTGAATTTGCGATGAAACGTCTGCTGGCAGCAGGGGTGGGGCCGGTTTTTCAAGTCTGCAAAGCCTTTCGTCGTGGTGAGCAGGGCAAGCACCACAACCCCGAGTTTACTTTGCTGGAATGGTATCAGCCGGGTTTTGATCATTTGCGACTCATGGACGAAGTGGATGTGTTGGTGCGACAGTTGGCCGAAGGACATCGTCCGCTGGGTCGTTCAGAGAAACTGAGTTACCGGGCTTGCTTCCAACGATATCTGGAAATTGACCCGTTCAGGGAGGATGTGTCTATGCTGAAATCCTGTGCCCGGACACAAGGACTGGGGGACGTAGCAGGGCTGTCAGATGTAGACAAGGACGCTTGGCTGGACTTGCTCATGAGCCATTGCGTTCAGCCCCACCTGGGTAAAGAAGGGCCGACGTTCGTTTATGATTACCCAGCAAGCCAAGCGGCTCTGGCGCGTATTCGTCCTGGTGAGCCGCCTGTGGCTGAGCGTTTCGAGTTGTTTATTGATGGTATTGAGCTGGCCAATGGTTTTCATGAATTACAGGATGCTGATGAACAGCGTGAGCGTTTTGAGGCTGACCTGATGCGGCGGCAGACTGAGAAGCTGGAACCTGTTGCCCTGGATGAGCGTTTACTCAAGGCGTTGGCGGCGGGTTTACCCGCTTGCGCGGGGGTTGCTTTGGGCTTGGATCGGTTGCAACTTGTGCTGACAGGCTGTGACCATATACGGAATACCCTTGCATTTTCCTACGAGCGTAGTTAGTTTTGGACGTGCGAGCTTGGTTTAACATTGTTTGGCGGCATGAAATTGTCGAAGTTTTTTACATCTTTCAGTCGTTCGCTGGGTGGGTAATTGTAACTCGGCATGCTAAGCTTATGACTTTATAGGATGTTTTCTACTTTTTCGGTGCTTGGCTTGTAAATTGCTACGTAATGAAGAAGCGATAAGCTGAAGATAGTCCCGTTTTATGTTTTTGCGAGGACGGAAAAAAACCGGTCTCGTTTTGGCAGTGAAATTGGAAGAGAAGCGGAACTGATGGTATCTTACAGCCTCCAATGGAGGGGAGAGACGAACATGGAAAAACGCTGGAGCGAAAGAAAATTATTACAGGTTGATGTTGATGTGTATCAGCAGGGTGAGCTGTTAGGCACCTGCGTCTCAGCAGACATTGGCCTTGGAGGTGCCTTTCTCACTCGGGAATGCACGTTTGCCATGCCTTATGAGGCAGGTGTCGAGCTGGTTTTCAGTTTGGCTTTCGAAGACCAAAACACTAAGCATAAAATCAACGCGCGCGTGGCTCGGGTTTCCGACATGGGTGTTGGTTTGAAATTTTGTGATTTTGATACGGGTGTTTTTCGTTCTTTGCAGGAAATTATGTTGTATAAGAAAAATACGCCAGTAGAGAACATTATCAGCCAAACCGGCACTCACTGACGCCTACTATTTTAGTGCTGTCCCACTAACAAATAACAAAGTCGTGTGTTCCGCGACATCGTTAATGGGGCAGCACTGATGCCTTTCATTTTTCCGTTTGTGACTTTTCAGTTTTGTTGCGCCATCGGGCGTAGCATTCAATCCCACAAAAATACTGAGCGTATTCGTCAGCTTCACTGCTCATCGCAACCGATTCAGGAATTTCTGTTAAACAAACGCTACAGGTAATGTTGTCGGACTTGATGGGCGGAAGCTTTTCCGTAGTGTTGGTTTTTTCAGACATGATAAACACCTCGTCTAAATGGTCTGCTTTAAGCATAGCTGATCCCAGCTGACGGTGCTTAACGAGGGCGACTCAACATCGTTTGGCGATGGCTTGTCCCATTTGCACGCCGTCTGTTGCCTGAATACTGTCGAGCCAGTGAATGGCATTCTTGCCGGTTAACAAAATGACCGTTGAGCCCATGTTGAAGCGGGCAATTTCATCACCTTTCTGAAATTGATGAGCAGGTGCTGCACTGTCGTAATCCCAGTGGCGAATTTGACGACCTGCGGGAGGGGTGACTTCACCGGCCCATACGGTTTCGATGCTGGCCACAAAAATGGCACCCACCATCACCATGGCCAGAGGGCCGATATCGGTATCAAAATAAGCGACCACACGTTCGTTACGTGCAAACAGACGGGGTACAGCGCGGGCGGTGGACGGGCTGACACTGAACAGGCGGCCAGGGATGTGTGTCATGGCCGTGAGTTTGCCGGCAATGGGCAGGTGAATGCGGTGATAATCCCGTGGCGAAAGGTATATTGTGGCAAAACCGCCGTCTTCAAACTGTTGTGCCCTTTTTGTGTCATCGCCCACTAACTCCAACAGGGTGTAGTCACGTCCTTTGGCCTGAAAAATACGGCCATCTTTTATTGTGCCCAATTGGCTGATGGCACCATCCACCGGGCAAGCCAACAGGTTTTCATCAGTAACAACCGGTCGTGCATCGGCATGCAAGGCACGGGTAAAAAAGGCATTGAAATTGGGGTAGCTGTCCAGGTCCGGTTCCAGCGCCAGGCTCATGTCTACCTTGAACTGCTTGACGAACCAGCGGGTAAACGCTGTTTTCCACCAGTGGATTTCACTGCGGGTAATGGCATGCATGATGCGTGACAAGGCATGGTGTGGCAGCAGGTAACTTGGCCATGCTTTGACATAGTCAAGCAGGCTTGCGCCGTGTTGGGAGCGGGAAGTGGGCATGGTTCTCTCGGTATTTTTTAATATTGATGTGAATGCGAATCGTGTTGCTCATTGTGCAGGGTGTGACGGGTATTTGCCGTTGCTTTTTTAACGGGCAGAGAAATTTCCAGCGAACTTTTTGTTGAATGCTCATCGCTAAAAAACAGGGTGAGGGTTATGTTGTCACCCGCTTTGAGAGGTTTTTTGGGGTTTATCAGCATCAGGTGCATACCGCCGGGGTGAAAGACGACATTACCTTTGCTGCTTAGCGTGACCTGTGGGACAGACAGCATTTTGCTCATTCCATCATGTTGCTCTGTGCGATGCATTTCAATCCGTTTGAAATCAGGTGAGGAAAGGCGTGTCAAAGTATACCCTTTAGTCGAAGGGTTTTTTAACGTTAAATAGGCAGCCATTACACTGGTTCCAGGAGGGGCTTCCCGTGCCCAGGCATCATGCACATGGAGTTTGTCAGCCGCGTTGATGGTGGTCATCATTAATAAAAAAACCAACGGAAATATTTTTGTCAGTGTCATCATGAGTTGTTTCAACGAGCCATTACGGCGTGTTAGGTGAATAGTTGTTACGCAACGCCAAGTATTGTGCAAGAATTTCTTCAGCATAGTGTGGCGCTTTGAGGCGTGCATAGTAGCGGGCTTGCGGGTCGATCAGCAGCATGGCACTGGAATGATTGACGATGGGTTCACCCACAGGATCGGTTTCCAGGCTGAATTTGGAGTCTAGCTGGCGAGCAAATGTGGTTAGTGCGTCGATGCTGCCGGTGGCACCGAGAAAAGACTCGTTGAAATAACCGATATATTCAGCCAGTGATTCGGGGCTGTCCCGCTGCGGGTCCACTGAGACAAACACAAATTGTGTGCTGCCCAGTATCTCTGGTGGCAGTTGTTGGGCCATTTGCGCCAGCTCAGTGAGCGTAATGGGGCACACATCAGGGCAGTGAGTGTACCCGAAAAAGAGCAACGTCCATTTGCCTTTCAGGCGCTCAATATTCAGTGGTTTTAGATCGTGGGCGGTGAGCTGAAAGGCTGTTAACAGTTTTGGTGTCATTAGGCGTGCTTCGGTGCCGGGCACTGCGTTGTCGTTCTGTTGTACCAGACCGGCAGCGGCACCAATCAGCAAAAGGGTGATGATCAGGCTCAGCGTTATTTTTACGGTTTGGGACATGAGGTGAATTATCGCACGATAATTCACCTCAGGCGGTTTATACTGTGCGTCTTTTTTTAGGCGACAGTACGTTGGTCGCAGCAAACAATACATGAGTGAATAGAGCAACTATGTCCGCAAGTACACAATTTCGCCACGATCAGCCTATTACCACCGGTGTGCTCATTACCAATCTTGGTACTCCGGATGCCCCCACTGCGCCTGCATTACGACGTTATTTAGCTGAATTCCTGTGGGACCCGCGCATCGTTGACAGTCTGCCACGACCTGTCTGGTGGCTGGTTTTGCATGGGTTGATTCTGCGTTTGCGGCCATCTCGCTCAGCAAAGTCGTACGCCAGTGTGTGGACAGATGAAGGCTCGCCGTTACTGGTTATTGCGGAGCGCCAACTCGCCGCCTTGCGTGAGTCGCTGGCGCAGCGCCTGTCTGGTCCTGTGGTGGTGGAACTGGGCATGCGTTATGGCAATCCGTCGCTCGCTTCGGCGATGCAAAAACTACGGGATGCCGGGGCGCGTCGTGTGTTGGTGCTGCCGTTGTATCCGCAGTATTCCTGTAGCACGACGGCCTCCACTTTTGATGCCATTGCCGCAGAAATGGCTGGTTGGCGCTGGATGCCCGAGCTGCGTTTTATCAATCAGTATCATGATGAAACCGGTTATATCGAAGCACTGGCCGCCAGTATTCGTGAATCCTGGGAGCAGCGCGAACAACCACAAAAATTACTGTTTTCTTTTCACGGTACGCCTAAACGCTTTTTCACCGAGGGTGACCCTTATTACTGCCACTGCCAAAAAACCGCACGCTTGGTGGCCGAGCGTTTGGGATTGGCGGAGGATCGCTGGCAGCTGACTTTTCAGTCTATTTTTGGTCGTGAGGAATGGTTGCAGCCCTACACCATCGAAACGTTACGTGAGCTGGCTAGCAGCGGCGTGAAATCCGTGGATATTGTTTGTCCCGGGTTTTCAGCAGATTGTCTGGAGACGCTGGAAGAGATCACGGTGGAAAACAAGGAGGCCTATCTCAAGGCTGGTGGTGAGCAATTTCATTACATCCCGGCGCTCAATGACAGGCCGGATCACATCAAGGCATTGTCAGGGTTGGTGCAA
Source organism: Gammaproteobacteria bacterium (assembly GCA_021647705.1). Taxonomy (GTDB): domain Bacteria; phylum Pseudomonadota; class Gammaproteobacteria; order SZUA-152; family SZUA-152; genus SZUA-152. Next base: position 28,685 of record JAKIUF010000030.1, read on the forward strand.
AAACATTTGGCTGGTTGGCCGGAAGCATCACCGGATTGGAATGCTGCGCAGCATGAAAGTGAGAATGCTGAATGTTTAGCGCGGGCGAAAACAGCCGGGGCTGAGGTTTAAGCTGCTGCATCCGTAGTTATAAACGTTCTACTTTTAAAAAATCACCGGGTATTTATAACGCAGAGGTCGCAAAGACGCAGAGGACGCAAAGTTTTTAATGTTTTTCTCTGCGTTCTTTGCGCCTCTGCGACCTCTGCGTTTATAACACGTCACTTGTCAGTACCGCTGCAACATAACCCTTCGCTGTACTGGAATGTTTGTCCAGGAGGTTAAACCTCTGGTGAGGCATTTGCTATTCCATGTCTTCAAAGTCGTCCATCGGCGGATCACCATCGTATACATAATATTGCCGCCTTTGCAGGTAAGCTTCCCGGGTATAGACATAATGATCCATGGCAGCCGTTTCCAGCAATCGACTGGCTCCCAGAAAATCGGCACGAGTATCCACGAAGCCGGTCAAAAATAACGCGCTGCGTGAGTTGATGTTTTTGACATTATTGGTCACTGGATCAACATAAGTGTAATCAACAGCCAGGCCCGCTGTGTCCCGAATAGTGCTGGGCCCCAAAAACGGCAATACAAAATAAGGGCCGCTGGGCATTCCCCAATAGCCCAGGGTTTGTCCAAAGTCTTCGTTGTGTTTAGGCAGGTCCATGTGTGAGGCGACGTCGATAAACCCGAATAACCCGGCTGTGGTATTGAACAGGATGCGGGCAGCGTCCGAGGCGGCTTGTTGGAATTTGAACTGTAGCAGGTTATTTGTCAGTACCAGCACATCGCCCAGGTTGCCGAAGAAATTGGTGACGCCTTTATCAGCCCAGTCGGGCATTACTGTTTGGTAGGTTTCGGCGACCGGTGTGGCAACCGTCCGGTCAAAGCTTTGATTGAAACTGTGTACGGCGCGGTTATATGACTGGAAGGGGTCGTGCGCGTCACTATCATCAATGTCATCATGATTTGCACCACTAAGACTTGCGCAACCGGTTGTGGCGGCGCTGATGAACAGCGTCAGACTGAAAGCCCGTAAATAAGATAAGTTAGCCATCTTGTTTTTTTGTTGTTTCGTCCGACCCTCTTTCCAGTTTCTGTTGCAGACGTTGCAGTGCCTCTTGAGTCTGGCGCAGTTCCCGCAAAATTTCATCTTTACTGGCAGGAGCCTGGAGTTCGGCCAGTTGTTCCTGTTTGGCTTCTTCGAGATTATTGAGCACTACGGCGATGAACAGATTGATCACCACAAAGGTGCCTAACACCACAAAACTGACAAAATACATCCAGCTCAGGTAATGCATCTCCATGGCAGCGTACATCACGTCGGTCCAGTCTTCCAGCGTTACCACGCGGAACAGGGTGAGCAGGGATGTGCCCAGGTTGCGCCAGTGAGTGGGGTCGTTTTCGTGGAACAGGTGGTAACCGGCCACGGCGTAAATGTAAAAAATGATGCTCATCAGCATCAATACATGTCCCATGCTGGGAATGGAGCGCACCAGGGTGTTGATAATGAGCCGTAGCTCGGGAATGGTGGACAGCAGACGTGCCACCCGCAGCAGACGGGCAAGACGGGCGATCATTGCATATTCGCCGGTGGCAGGTATCAGAGACAACACCACAATGCTGAAATCGAACAGGTTCCAGCCATCGCCAAAGTAGAGCTTGAAACGAGGGGCAACGGCAATAATTTTCAGTGCGGCTTCAAGAATAAAGATGGCGAGCACAAAATGATTGCCATAGAGCAGCCAGATGCCATATCTCTCCATAATCCAGGGTGAGGTTTCCAGGCCGAGGAGCACGGCATTGAACAAAATCAGCCCGATAATGAAATATTCAAAGGCGGGTTTTTTGACAATAATTTGAGCAAATTTTTTCATAAGATGGGTAAATTAAAAAATAATGGGTGGTTTCAAAACAGCCAGCGCGCGACAGTAGCCATTCGGCGGGTCATTTTCAAGGGGCTGCCAGCAGGGATTTGAGGTCATCGAAAAACAGTGCCGGGTCCACCCGCGCATTATTGAGGCTTACTCCCCAGTGCAGGTGTGGTCCCGTGGCCCGGCCAGTCTGTCCTACCGCACCGATGATTTCACCACGGGACACACGTTGTCCCGGTTCTACATCAATACGGCTCATGTGAGCATACAGGGTGACCAGCCCCTGGCCGTGCTCGATGAACACGGAATTACCATTGAAAAAGAATTCTCCGCGCTCAATGACCTTGCCCGCCGCCGGTGCGTGAATGGGCGTGCCTTCCGGTGCGGCAATGTCGATACCACTGTGTGGCTTGCGGGGTTGTTCGTTGAAAAACCGGCGCAGTCCGAAGGGACTGCTGAAGCGACCTTTGAGTGGCAGGCTGAAACGAGTCTCTATTTCCGTCTGGGGTTCCCAGTGCCGTAGTGCGGCATTGATGCGTCCGCGTTCACCTTGAATACGCTTCATGTCAGTTTTGTTGGGGTTTACTTTGCGCTTGTTTTTGATGGTGAGATATTGCTCAGGATATTGTTTGGCGCTGACTTGAAAGGGCAGCGGTGTGCTTTGTCCCTTTATCCGTAGCTGGTGTTTACCGGATTTGGCGGTGAGCGAAATACCCACCACAGCCTGCCATTGCTCGTTGTTCTGCACCACCATCACCCGTTTTTTGCGGTAATACACTTCGGGTGTGGGGTCGCTGGCCGGGCCGACATCAAGTATGACTACGCCGCCGGGCACCGCCGCCATGTGTGGCAAGCGCTGAGTGGCGGGTACGGTATTAACTTCAGCTGCCAGCGAATTTGTGCCGAAAAGGCTGATAAACAGCAGGCAAAGTAGAGTGAAGAGTAGCGTGAGATGACGGTGTGTGTGGCGCATGGTCAGTTTTTCTCTTGTGGGTGATGCACAGTTTCGACACGGCAGTCGAGCTGGCCGTTGCCGAGCCGGGCGTGTACTTTGTCTCCCACGCGGACTTCATCGCTCCTGCGTATTATTTCGCCATCCGGTTTTTGTACGATGGCGTAGCCGCGCCCCAGAGTTGCGAGTGGGCTAACGGCGTTCAGTGCCCGGCTGAGATTGCTGAGGCGGGCGCGCTGTTGTGCCAGTGTTACGGTGATGGCACTGTGATTATTATGCCGCAGTTTATCCAGCCGCAGGCGCATTACCCGTAGACGCTGGACCGGAGAATGGCCGCGCAGGCGTGCCCGCAGTGTGTTAAGTCGTGCTTGCTGTTGGTGTAGCCGAGCCTGTTGCGCGAGATTGAGCCGTTGCTCCAGCTCGTCCAGCCGCTGTGCGCGTTCGCGCAGCCGTTGGCCGGGATGTTTTAGCTGGCGGCACAGCCAGTCCAGGTGTTGCCGTTGTCGGGCAATGCGCCCCTGCCAGCTGCGCAGCAGGCGTTGCTGCCAACCTGTTAACGTGCTTCTCCATTCGTCGCGATCCGGGCTCACCAATTCTGCGGCAGCGGAGGGTGTGGGTGCGCGCAGGTCGGCAACAAAATCGGCGATGGTGAAATCCACCTCATGGCCGATGGCGCTGACCACTGGAATGGGGCAGGCGTGAATTGCCCGGGCCACAGCCTCGTCGTTAAAAGCCCATAGATCCTCCAGTGATCCACCACCACGGGCAAGGATTAACAGGTCACATTCGTTTCGTTTTCCGGCATTTTGCAAAGCGGCGACAATGGCGGACGGTGCTTCGACACCTTGTACGGGCACGGGATAAATTAGCACGGGAATGCCGGGAAAGCGGCGCTTGAGCACACTGATAATGTCCCGAATGGCTGCACCAGTAGGGGAGGTGATCACTCCCAGGCGAGAGGGCAGTTCAGGTAAAGGTTGTTTGCTGCTGTCATCAAACAGGCCTTCGTCATGCAGTCGGTGTTTAAGCAATTCGAACTGACGGCGTAATGCACCATCACCGGCTTCTTCCATGTGCTCGGCAATGAGCTGGTAATCGCCGCGTGCCGGGTACAGGCTGAGCCGACCGCGTACCAGTATCTGCTGCCCGTTTTCAGGGCGAAAGTTGACCTGCCGGTTGCGCATTTTAAACATGGCGCAACGCAGTTGAGCCGATTCGTCTTTAAGACTGAAATAGATGTGACCGGAAGCAGGGCGGGCGAGATTGGAAATTTCACCTTCCACCCAGATTAGAGGGAATTCGCTTTCCAGCAGGTCGCGGGCCGCGTGGTTTAAATGGGAGACGCTGTAAATTCTTCGCTCGGATGTATTATCTGTGATGGACATGTGGCGTAGTGTATCCCGAGTATCTTGATTACGGTGAAAAAGGGTTCATTAAAAAAGGCAGGTTGCCGGGGCAACCTGCCTTTTGGTACCTGTCTGCTGAACAGGACAGTTGTTGATTTACACCGTATTCAGATTAAAACAGCCAGGGACCAGCGTCTTTCTGTTCCATAGCCTGGGTATACCCCATGTCAGCTTGGAATTTGGCCTCGTTGGCCAGTTCGATGGCTTTTTTGAAGTCACCCTTGCTGGCAGCGGCCTTGGCTTTTTTGAGGATCTTTTTCCCGGCGTCGCGCCATTCACCGTCCACGCTGCGTGCCTTTTTCAGAGCATCTGTCGCGGAAGCAATCGCGGATTTGGCAGCAGCAGTGTTTTTGGCAAGGGCATCCTCAGCATTTTCACCACCAAAAATCGAGCAGCCGCTGAGGGCAAAAATCAGGGCACCAAAAATTATTAACTTTTTCATTATTTCTTCTCCGATGCTTTTTAATATCGTCCATCCTGGCCTTAGTGACCTGGAACCGCGTACTACCTTCTTTATCTTTGCCTATATTTCGAGGCAATTTTTACACACGGGCTACTTAATCACACTATGCCTGCGAAGATCAAGCTGACAAGGTTGATGTACTTAATGAGAGCAGTATTGACAGAGCGATGATTGTCCGCAGGCTCCGTTGATATCTTGACAGTTTACCCGCTACCCATCCGCTTATATAATCTGCCACCCATTCACATCCCGTCATTTGGAATCCCACCATGCGCATTGCTCAAGAAGCCCTTACATTCGATGATGTTTTACTGATTCCGGCCCACTCCACCGTAATGCCGAAAGAAGTGAGTCTGGTGACTCGCCTGACACGGGAGATCACCTTAAATATCCCGTTGATTTCAGCGGCTATGGATACCGTCACCGAGGCCCGCCTTGCTATCAGCATGGCACAGGAAGGGGGAATAGGCATCATTCATAAAAATATGACCGATGAGCAGCAGGCAAAACAGGTGCGGTTGGTGAAAAAATACGAGAGTGGGGTGATTAAAGATCCTATTTCGGTGAGTTCTGATGCCAGTATCCGCGATGTACTGGCTTTGACCCGTGCTCACAATATTTCCGGTGTGCCGGTGGTGGATGGCAAAGAACTGGTGGGCATTGTCACCAGTCGTGATCTGCGTTTTGAGACTCGTTTTGATGAGCCTGTCTCCACTATTATGACCGGTAAAGAAAAACTGGTGACGGTAAAAGAAGGCGCAGCCTCTGATGAAGTGCTGGCACTGCTGCACAAATACCGCATCGAAAAAGTGCTGGTGGTTAACGACGATTTCCAGCTGCGCGGTTTGATTACAGTGAAAGATATCCAAAAGGCCAGCGAATACCCCAGTGCCTGTAAAGACGATCAGGGACGTTTGCGCGTGGGCGCGGCAGTGGGAACCGGTGGCGGCACTGAAGGACGGGTGAAGGCGCTGGTGAAGGCGGGCGTGGATGTGATTGTGGTGGATACGGCACATGGTCACTCGCAGGGCGTGTTGGACCGTGTCAGCTGGGTGAAAAAGAATTTTCCGCAGGTGCAGGTTATTGGCGGCAACATCGCCACTGGCGCGGCGGCTAAAGCATTGGTGGCCGCAGGTGCGGACGGTGTGAAGGTGGGCATTGGTCCTGGCTCTATTTGTACGACACGCATTGTTGCCGGTGTTGGCGTGCCGCAGATTACAGCGATTGATAATGTGGCTGCTGCGCTAAAGGGTACCGGTGTACCGTTGATTGCTGATGGTGGCGTGCGTTATTCCGGCGATGTGGCCAAAGCGCTGGTGGCCGGAGCTTATTCGATTATGATCGGCAGCATGTTTGCGGGCACTGAAGAGGCTCCGGGCGAAGTGGAACTGTTTCAGGGGCGTTCGTACAAATCGTATCGGGGCATGGGCTCACTGGGTGCAATGACTGGTGCTGAGGGCTCCAGTGATCGTTATTTTCAAGAAGGCAGCAAGGCCGATAAACTGGTACCCGAAGGCATAGAAGGTCGTGTGCCGTTCAAGGGGGCGCTGGCACCTGTGGTGCATCAGTTACTGGGTGGTATTCGTTCCAGCATGGGGTACACCGGTTGTGCGACTATCGACAACATGCGCTCCATGCCTGAGTTTGTGCGAGTGACCAATGCCGGTATGGCTGAAAGCCATGTACATGATGTGCAAATCACCAAGGAAGCGCCGAATTATCGGGCATGATGAATTGGAAAAAAATAAGTTTTGCAGGGTGGGTACTGTCCACCTTCCAGCCTGAAACAAAACGGTGGGCAGTGCCCACCCTACATTGGACACTCTTTTGACCACTGATATCCACGCCCAACGCATTCTGATTCTTGATTTTGGTTCACAATATACGCAGCTTATTGCCCGGCGGGTGCGCGAGGCGGGTGTCTATTGTGAGTTACACGCTTATGACCTGATGAGTGATGCCGATGTGCGCGAGTTCGCACCCAGCGGCATTATTCTTTCCGGTGGTCCGGAGTCGGTGACGGGGGATGATTCGCCCGCAGCCCCACAACGGGTGTTTGAGCAGGGCGTGCCGGTACTGGGTATTTGTTATGGCATGCAGACCATGGCCGCACAGTTGGGTGGCAAAGTGGAAAATGCCGATCACCACGAATACGGTTATGCCAAGGTGCGTGCGCGTGGTCACACGCAGCTACTGAAAAATATCGAAGACCATATCAGTGTGGAAGGTTACGGCCTGCTGGATGTGTGGATGAGTCACGGTGATCGCGTTGAACAATTACCGCCGGGCTTTAAGTTGATGGCCTCCACTGACTCAGCACCCATTGCTGGTATGGCCGATGAAACACGCCGTTTTTACGGTATTCAGTTTCATCCCGAAGTGACCCACACTCACCAGGGTGAGCGTATTATCAACCGCTTTGTGCATGATATCTGTGGTTGCGAAGGACTGTGGACGGCTGGCAACATTATTGACGATAACATTCACAAAGTGCGTGAGCAGGTGGGCAAAGACGATGTGATTCTCGGTTTGTCCGGAGGGGTAGATTCATCCGTGGTAGCCGCACTGTTGCACAAAGCTATCGGTGGTCAACTCACTTGCGTATTTGTGGACAATGGCTTGTTGCGCCTCAACGAAGGTGATCAGGTGATGTCCATGTTTGCCGAGCATATGGGCGTGAAAGTTATTCGTGTTAATGCACAGGATCGTTTTATGACTGCTCTGGGTGGTGAAAATGACCCGGAAAAGAAACGTAAAATTATCGGCAATCTGTTTATTGATATTTTTGAAGAAGAATCAGTCAAACTGTCTAACGCAAAGTGGTTGGCGCAGGGCACCATTTATCCTGATGTGATTGAATCTGCCGGTGCCAAATCCGGCAAGGCCCACGTTATCAAATCACACCACAATGTTGGCGGATTGCCAGACTACATGAAGTTAAAGCTGGTGGAGCCGTTGCGCGAACTCTTCAAGGATGAAGTGCGTAAGTTGGGTGTCGAGCTGGGTTTGCCTTATGACATGGTTTATCGGCATCCCTTCCCTGGCCCAGGACTGGGTGTGCGCATTCTCGGTGAAGTGAAAAAAGAATACGCTGATATTCTGCGTCCTGCCGATGCCATCTTTATCGAAGAATTACATAACCACGATTGGTATCACAAAGTCAGCCAGGCTTTTGCTGTGTTTTTGCCAGTGAAATCGGTCGGCGTTACCGGTGACGGTCGGCGTTATGATTACGTGGTATCACTGCGTGCGGTGGAAACTGTGGATTTTATGACGGCACGCTGGGCGCATCTGCCCTATGAATTACTGGAAACCGTTTCGCGGCGCATCATCAATGAAGTACCCGGTATTTCCCGCGTGGCTTATGATATTTCCAGCAAGCCACCTGCGACGATTGAATGGGAATAAATCAGTGGAAAATAGCGAGCGTAGGGAGGCCGAAAAAAAGCCAGATAAAACTGCCCCTGACGCATCGGTATGTGTTTCTGATGATTTAAAATGGATGCAACATGCACTGGCGCTGGCGGTACACGCCGAGACTGAAGGAGAAGTCCCTGTAGGTGCGGTGATTGTACGTGATGATTGCGTGATTGCCGAAGGCTGGAACCAGCCGGTGATGAATCATGACCCGACTGCTCATGCCGAAGTAATGGCTCTGCGTGCAGCGGGGCTGGTGGAAAAAAATTATCGCTTACTGGGCACTACACTTTATGTCACGCTGGAGCCCTGTGTGATGTGTGCTGGCGCGATTATTCATGCGCGGGTGGGGCGTGTGGTTTATGGTGCCACTGATCCTCGTGTGGGTGCCGCAGGGAGTGCTTTCTCGCTGTTGGGCAGTGATCAGTTTAATCATCTGGTACAGGTTGAAGGGGGCGTGCTGGAAAACGAATGCAGTGGCTTATTGCGACGTTTTTTCAAAGCCCGGCGGTAACGGTGTTTGAAAATTTCTGCATAATGCGTATGCTATGCGCTCTTTTGGGAGAGGTGCCAGAGTTGGCCGAATGGGCTTGATTCGAAATCAAGTGAACTCTCACGAGTTCCGAGGGTTCGAATCCCTCCCTCTCCGCCATTAACTTGTCTGGCTCCCCCGTGGACACAAGGTTCATGTGGTTCCTTTGTATTCTTTAATCCCGTTATTCGGCAATCGTTGAATTACACGCTATTGTTGCCTTCCAGAAAATATCAAAATACGCCTTATTCCATTTTCTGCATCGCTTGGCAGGATGGGCATTGCGTTACAAAATAAACTAGGGAGAAGGTAAAACGAAGGCAGCCTATATTTTTTCAACATAGGGTCATTCAGTTTCTTACAAACTGGGCCAAATGATTTTGCCGCAGTTAGAAAATGGCATGGGGATGTTTTTTTCGAAGATAATAACGATGTACTGATGGATGGCGACCCAATAGGCACAAGGCTTGCAAAAGCTGCAAAAGTTACAAAGGATACGGGTATGTTATTAATGGTTTGCGACAAATGTGGTTATGAAAGAAAAATAAAAAAATTAGTTGAGGGAGCCGTCATCTATTTTTCACTACCATTTTCCACGCATCGCGCTACATTTTGCTTGGCGGTGGCTGAGCATTTCAGGTGTCCGCCCGGGTCATTTCCATGCAATTGCCCGCAGGCTTCGTAGGCGCGGATTAATACCCAGTTGCATTCAAGTTGACGAGATAGCGCTTCAAGCTGCTTGTCTTGCTGTTGGCGTTGTTGGGTGGCCTGGTCCAGTTTCTGCAATATTGACTGGAGTTGCTGCTGGCCACTTTTCCCCCCTGTAATGTCTGTTTCGGCCTGACTGGGTATCGCTGAAAAACAGAGGAAAGCGATCAATATGACGGAATATGTTTGTGACATGTGGTGCATAATGTAGAGCCACTGATAAATTTGGAGTCGAGGCACGTAGAATAACAGGCTAATGGTTATTTTTCAGGGGATAGAATATCAATTGCAGTGAAAAAATATTTTAAATCAACAGGTTAACTGTTTTTTGTTTCGGTGGCATTTGAAATGCCAGCGCATTATGTGTATCAAGTACGTGCGTGGGCATGCCGATGCCAATTATGATATGTATTCCGCGTTGGAGTTTTATGATGCGTTGGATAAATGCTGATGATGAAACAAAACCAGTGAAGGGATTGTTCAGATAAATGAAACCTCTGCGCGTTTTATTAGTTGAAGATTCTGAAGACGATGCGGCGCTGACTTTGCGCCAGCTCAAAAAAGGAGGTTATGCACCTTCTTTCAAAAGGGTGGATACTCCCGAGACCATGCGTGCGGCACTGGAAGTGCGCGAATGGGACATTATTCTTTCAGATTATAATATGCCGGAATTCAGTGGTCCTGCGGCGTTAGCTTTACTGCGCTCAACCGGTATTGATCTCCCATTTATTGTTATTTCTGGTGCCATGGGTGAAGAATCCGCCGTCTCGCTAATGAAGGCTGGCGCACATGACTACATTATGAAAGATAATCTGGCACGACTGATTCCCGCCATTGAACGCGAGTTGCGTGAAGCCGAAGTGCGTCGGGCCCGCCAACGGGCGGAAGCGGACCTGCATTTATCAGCCAAGGTTTTCGAGTCCAGTGTGGAAGGGGTGATGATCACGGACCGGGAAGCGCACATTCTGCGCGTGAACAAGGCTTTTACTGAAATTACCGGCTACTCGGAAGCGGATATTATTGGTCAATCCCCAAGCATTTTGCAGTCGGGCCGACATGACAAAGATTTTTACTGCGGTATGTGGCAGTCCATTAATGATAATGGTTACTGGCAGGGTGAGATCTGGAATCGGCGAAAAAACGGTGAAGTCTTTCCGGAATGGTTAACCATCAGCGCTGTGACTGACGCGACCGGGCAAATAACACATTTGATCGGTGGCTTCACCGATATGAGCCAGCAAAAACAGGCGGAAGACCGTATTCAGCATCTTATGTATTACGATGCCTTGACGGACCTGCCCAACCGGGTGCTGTTTCGGGAGCGATGCAAACAGGCTATGTCGCGCGCGCGGCATAGTGGCAAGCGTGTCGCCTATTTACATTTTGATATTGACCGGTTCGTGAATATTAATGACACCCTGGGGCATCAGGTGGGCGACCAATTGTTGCAGCAGGTTGGACAACGTCTGGCAGGGTGCGTGCGCCAACAGGATTTGGTCGCCCGTTTTGTGGGTGATGAATTTGGTGTTGGAATAACGGACATTGACCGTAATGACCCGGTGGATGGTTTAGTGCAAACGGTGGTCGGCGCCTTTGCTGAGCCTTTTTACATACAAAGCCGGGAAATTTTCTTAGTGCCGAGTATTGGCGTGTCTTTTTTCCCGGATGATGCGGTGGAGTTTGATGAACTGGCGCGCTTTGCAGATACCGCACTGCACGTTGCCAAGCGTGATGGTGGTGCCAACTACCATTTCTATCAAAAATCCATGAATGCAGATGCAGATGACCGGTTGTCAATGGAAAGCGCGTTGCGCCGTGCATTGGAGCGTGAGGAATTCCTGCTTTATTACCAGCCACAGTTATCACTGGAAACGGGGGCGATCATTGGTGTGGAAGCGTTGCTTCGCTGGCAGCGCAGCAGTGACGACTTGGTCTTGCCAGGAAAATTTATCCCCCTATTGGAAGAAACCAGTTTGATTATTCCCGTGGGTGAGTGGGTTTTACGCCAAGCCTGCCGGGATCATCATGCCTGGATTGACGCAGGGGGCAAACCTGTGCCGATTGCCGTTAACCTGTCGGCGCGCCAATTTCGTGATAAAGGTTTAGTGGCGATGATTCGTCAAGTGCTTGTAGAAAATAATGTTGCCGCAGAAATGATTGAGCTGGAAATTACTGAAAGCTGTGTGATGGAAGACCCTGAAGAAGCATTGTTAACCCTGGAGGTTTTCCATGAAATGGGGATTCGTATTGCCATTGATGATTTTGGTACTGGCTATTCATCGCTGAGCTATTTGAAGCGCTTCCCGCTGGATGTGTTAAAAATTGATCAATCCTTTGTTGCAGATATTCCGACAGATGAAGACGATGCTGCCATTATCGATACGATTATTGCCATGGGGCACCGACTTAAACTTTCGGTAACGGCTGAAGGCGTGGAAACGGAAGCACAAGCCGATTTCCTACGCGCACATGGTTGTGACAATGTACAAGGTTATTTTTATGATCAGCCCATGCCCCGTGAAGATTTGCTCATGCGGATTCCTGATGCATAGGTTGCAGCCAAAATGAACTGGGGGCTATATACGCGGGTTATTGTCAGTCTTGGCTTTGTATTAAGCATTGCGATGTTGCTATTGGGTTATGTGTTGTCACATGACTTTAATGAAACAGAAAAAATGGAAAGCATCGTTCTGACGCTTGGTGGCATATGGCTGTTAGTGATGATGGTTATTCACCTGGTTTTACGCAGCACGATAAAACCTTTATCCGTGCTTACCAAGCACATTACAACGACATCGTTTGAAATGTCTCACCGGGAAATCAGTGCAGATTTACGCACCAGAAAAGATGAAATTGGCATATTGGCTTGTGCATTTGACGCAATGTTGTCAAATCTCCAAAAATCCTACTCCGATCTGGAAAAAAGAGAAGAGCACTACCGGCGGCTAGTGGAAACAGCCAATGTTATCCCCTGGGAACTAGATTTAAACTCACGACGTATAACCTATGTAGGGCCACAGGCGAAAGCCATGCTGGGTTATGAAATTAGCGATTGGTATGAAGAAAAATTTTGGTTGAATCATGTTTGTGAAGAAGATGTCGATTTGGCCGAGAAGTTTTATCGTCATGTTGCCTCCATTGATGAAGGTCGTGAAATTGAATATCGAATAACGCATGCCAATGGCAAAGTAGTCTGGGTGCGTGATTGTGTGCATAAATCGACGTATGACCCACGTTCACCCACATTACAGGGATTGATGTTTGATGTTGATGAAAGAGTCAAGGCTCGCCAGGAACTGCAACGTTATCGAGAGCATTTGGAAAGAGTGGTGAATGAGCGCACGGCTGAATTGTTAACAGTTAACCAGGAGCTACAGTCATTTGCACATTCTTTATCTCAGGATTTGCGTGTGCCGCTACGTGCTATCAATGGGTTTAGTGAAGCCATGCTGGAAGACTATGGCAATGTTGTCGGTGATGAGGGACGAAATTATTTAAAGAGGATCTGTGGCGGAACAAAAAGAATGGGGAAAATGATCGATGATATTTTGATTCTTTCCCGAGTTACCCGTAAAGAATTGTATCGGAAAAAAATCAACCTTTCTCAAATGGCCGCTGAGGTGGAAAAAAACCTTAGAGAAGAATATACAGACCATCAGGTGGAATTCATTGTTGACAAGCAATTGACCGCCTATGGTGATGAAGAATTAATGGAAATATTACTGAATCACTTGTTGAGTAATGCCTGGAAATTCACTCAAAAAGTGGATCATCCGCGTGTTGAGGTTACGGGTGAATTATCCACAGGAAATATGGTTTATACGGTAAAGGATAACGGTGTCGGCTTTGATATGCAGTACGTCGAGAAATTATTTTTACCCTTCAGGAGATTACACAACGTTGAGGAATTTGAAGGCGTGGGCGTTGGCTTGGCAGCGGTAAAACGCATTGTATTGCGACACGGTGGGAAAGTCTGGGGAGAAGGGAAAGTTGATGGCGGTGCCGTGTTTTGCTTCACACTGGCAGAATCTTCGCCTGAGCAACAAAATTCTGGTAAGAAAATTTCGCTGGATAGCGATATCATCGATATGGGCGATGTAAGTTGATCATGTAAACACACTCACAGATCAGGCGTTACAACACTGTTGGTATGGTTTATTGGATAGTAAAAAAAGCCGTTGGTGTTGTGTTGTCTGGTGTTGTTAAAAAGCATGTATATTTTAAGGGAATTATGAAATGTACCCTTTCAGGGTGTATACGCATAAAAAGTGGATTGCTTGTAGGGTTGGGGTATGCTGTGCATAGCATTAATTCGGTATTCTATTTTACGTTATCGGAATCGCCTTTGAATGTTGTGTTATAACGTTGTATTGGTTGGATATATTAGAAAAATCGTTATTCCAGCATAATAGTTGTGGTTTTAGGGGGTGCAGGGGCTGGTATTTTACCACCCATGTATAGCTGGAAAATAACCCTGTATCGACTAGATTAGGGGGAGAGCTTTTGCTTTTTGGGCAGGAACGACAATAAAGCGAAAGACAAAAGGGGAAATGGATGTCGGATAAAGTTATTTTATTGGTTGAAGATAACCCGGATGATGAGGCTCTGACTCTGCGAGCCTTGAAAAAAAATAATATTCTTAATGAAGTCGTTGTGGCGCACGATGGCGAAGAAGCCTTGGAATACTTGTTTGGCACTGGAAAATATGAGGGGCGTGATACCAGTATTCAGCCCCAAGTAATTTTACTGGACCTGCAATTACCAAAAATCAACGGGCTTGAAGTGCTTAAACGTTTGCGCGCGGACAAGCGCACGATGCTGCAACCTGTGGTGATTCTCACCACCTCCAGTGAAGAAATGGACGTTATCGCCAGTTATGAAAACGGAGCCAATAGCTATACCCGTAAGCCAGTGGATTTCAATCAATTCATTGAAGCGGTAAAGCAGCTTGGTTTGTATTGGCTGGTATTGAATGAAGCACCTGTAAAGCGAGGGGGAAATTGAGTATGGCGGTATCACTGCGAGTTCTCCTTGTTGAAGACTCTGAAAATGATGCCATGTTACTCAAGCGAGAGTTACAACGGGCAGAATATGAGCCGATTGTGCTACGGGTCGATAGTGGTGAGTCAATGCAGCTAGCCTTGCAAAATCAAAATTGGGATATCGTTGTCACTGATCATAATATTCCTGGTTTTAGTTCTGAAGAGGCCATTGAGATCGCGCTGAAATGTAAACCGGATATTCCCATCATTATTGTTTCCGGCAGCATCGGTGAAGACATTGCTGTGGCGGCCATGAAAATGGGCGCACACGATTATATTATGAAGGACAACCTTAAGCGCCTTGTGCCTGCCATTGAGCGGGAATTGCGCGAAGCGGAAATGCGGCGCTCCCATCGGCTTGCGGAAGCAACGATTCATCATCTTGCCTATCATGACCAGTTAACCGGCTTGGTTAATCGTAATGAATTTGACCGACATCTCAATAATGCCCTGGATTCCGCCAAGTGCAATAATCTCTCGCATGTATTGCTGTATCTGGACCTGGATCAATTCAAAGTGATCAATGATACCTGCGGCCATCAGGCCGGTGATGAATTGTTGAGTCAGCTGGCGTTGTTGTTACGGGAAGAGGTGCGTGGCAATGATATTCTGGCACGCCTGGGGGGGGATGAGTTTGGCTTGTTGCTGGAAAACTGTCCATTGGATAAGGCAAAGGTGATTGCTGAAGACCTGCGGGAACTCGTCAGTGATTTTCGTTTTGTTTGGCGTGATAAAAGTTTCAGTATTGGTGTCAGTATCGGTATGGCTAAAATCACCAAAGATGCACAAGGCGCTGATGAAGTGCTGGGTGCTGCTGACATAGCCTGCTATGCGGCGAAAGACATGGGCCGTGACCGAGTGCATGTGTACAAGGATGATGATTCAGAATTGTTGCGGCGACAAACTGAAATGCAATGGGTTTCTCGCATAAAGGATGCGCTGGAAGAGGGGCGGTTTGTATTGCATCAGCAACAGATGCGCTCACTCAGTCGCCTTAATGGTACGGTTCAGTGCGCTGAGTTTTTGGTGCGCATGCTAGATGAACAAGACAATATTATTATGCCGGGTGCCTTTATTCCGGCCGCGGAACGTTACGGCATCATGCCCTTGCTGGATCGTTGGGTGGTGCGTTCTGCTATCGCCTATTTGGCCGGCAATTTGTCAGAAAATGAAAAAAAAGACAGCATATTTTTCATTAATCTTTCGGGAGGGTCTCTCAGTGATAACGACTTTTCGACCTATATCCGACAACAAATCACACACTACAATATTCCGCCCGAATTATTATGTTTTGAAATTACCGAAACGGCAGCGATATCGAACTTGAGTGAGGCGGTTAAGTTTATCAATGAAGTACGCAGCTTCGGCTGCCAGTTTGCACTGGATGATTTTGGCTCCGGCTTGAGTTCTTTTTCCTATCTTAAAACACTGCCCGTAGACTATTTGAAAATAGATGGTTCATTTGTGCGTGATATTGAAATTGACCCAATGAATTTCGCAATTGTGCAGGCAATCAATGAAATTGGTCATGTTGCTGGTTTGCACACCATTGCAGAATTTGTTGAGAATGAAAAAACCTTGGAAAGCCTGCGTGGGATTGGTGTTGATTTTGTACAAGGTTATTGTATTGCTCATCCGTTGGCCGTGCATTCGAGAGTTACGGTCTAGCCCGGCAGTATGGCAGACCGGAGAGGGGCAGCAAGGTGAGCGGCTGATCTTCCTTTGCTGCGAGAAGAAGGCCGACGTAACAAACTACTCGCAATACTGCTCAAATCAGTCGCAATTTCCCCATCTTTTGCTGCGCCATTTTTTGCCTCCTCAATATGATGACGGTTGTGCAATAAATAACCACCACATTCCAGTTTTAATGAGAGCAGAACCTGCGCATTCTTGTATAAAAAACCAAAAAAACGTTTGGCTGTTGCCTTGGTTTGTGCGCCGAGTATGATGACATAAATGGTGAAATCAGTGTTTATTGAGGCGATAAATGCTAACTGCTCATAGGCAATGCGTACGCCGCTCAATGAGGCTTGTACAGCGATGAGCAGGCAATCACTTTTTAGTGTCAGAGTGGTTGAAGGTGATAATACCGGGATCAAGCAATAATCAGGCAAGTCGATTTCTGCGCCATCTTTGAGAGTGTTTAATGTGGGCGTTATATTGTTTGCCAGCACAGAACGATGATGAGAAGCCGCCAGACAATTTTCAATTTTTAATACCATGCTGCTGCTGTTCTGGCAATTAAGGGCGTGGCTTAATTCATAGGCAATATAGTCATCATTTCTTGAGCCCAGTAATACCGGAATAATGGTGGTGTTTTTCCAAATTGGCAGATGCTCATTGGTATCGTTGAGAAAATAATGGCTGATTTGGGCAAGGCGGTGCTTTGAAAATGGGGTATTGCTTTCAGCATGTGCATGATTAGGGGTTATTTTTAACATGGTGCAGATCCATTATGTTATTGCTTAGGAACGGAAATTAATGTGTTAGTGATGTTAATCAACGTGTTTGTCTAGCATGCTTACTACCTGCCAACATGCAGCATGGAGTTATGTACGCCCAATGGGTTTAGTATCTGGTCTGGATTGGTAGGGTCGTTTCGCCATTTTCCATCGATAATCAGGCGATATTGATATTCACCCGCCGGGGCAAAAAATATTTTATGTACGGTGTTATTTTTTTGGATCGTTTCGATGCCTTCATCCGGAATCCAGTTATTGAATTCACCGGCCAGTTTTAAATTGCGGTTTATATAATTTTTATAAGTGAGCTCAACCCGGTGTAGTGTGTCAGAGCAGTTATTTTTTTCAGAAATGCTTGTTGGGTGATTATTTTCTTTGGTGTTGGCAGTGGCCGTCGGTGAGGAAAGTGTAAGCGATTGAGCGATAACATCGATGCAGTTTATCAGCCAGGAGGCTTCAGCCTGTACCGTGGATTTTTCATCCGTTGATCGACGAATAATTTCATCGGTCAGGCCCTGATAATCTCTGGTCGCGATGGATGCTTTATCAAAGTGAAGAATCGGTTGCCCTGCACATGCCGCTTCTTTAAGTCGTACCGTGTTGTGAATCGGGCTAGGTAATATGTTTTCCCGGTATCGTTCCCATATGCCCAGTAAAAACTCCCTGCAAAGACGGGTACATCTGTCAACCAGTGTTGGCAATATATTAATTTCGATATCGAGCCCATATTCTTGTGAGAGCGAATCCACCGCCTCGCTAAGGTGTTCGATGCCATCGATGGCAAACAGACTCATATCGATAGGTACAATAACCCGGTTTGCGGCACGTATAGCACTAATGGACAACAGATTAAGCGATGGAGGACAGTCAATAATGACAAAGTCATAAATAGACTCCACCGTTTGCAAATGGTCAGCGAGTTGTGGTTCATGTTTAGGCATGTCGGCGAGGACGTGCTCCACCGCGGCCAATGAAATAGTAGCGGGCAGCAAATCGACGCCTACAGTGACATTCATGATGATGGCTTCTGCCAGAGGGAAATCCAGGGCAAGCACCTCATATAGTCCGCGCTTATCCTGTTTGCGCTGTCCCAGTCCCAGGGATGCATGACCCTGGGGATCAGCATCCACCAACAGGGTGCGCAAGCCTTTTTCACCCAGGCCCGCCGCCAGGTTAATCGCCGTTGTTGTTTTACCGCATCCACCTTTTTGATTTGCAATTGCAACAATATTCATAAAACGCTCTGATTTAACGGAGTATCACTGATGTGTTGATGAAGGCTTTCGCGCAAAAAAATGGTGCTGTCAATTGATTACTGGTTAACCGCTGTATTTTTATGCGTGTTTTCCGATGTGGTAAAAAGCTCTTTTTGTTCCGGCTCTACAATGCCACGGCTTGTGGCTGCCTCGCGTTCCAGTTCTGCTACGGAATAAATCCATTCTTGACCGGTGAGTGCTTCGAAAGCAGTTTTCCGGTGTAGTACCAGAATCATGTCACCCGTAGCAACGAGAGAAAGCTCGGTAAGCGGTATGTTGCAAGAGGGTAGAAAGTCCGTCAGAGACGTAATACTTTTACGGATGCGCTGTACCGAAACACCTGCATCAATCAGTTTTCGGGCAGTTTTGAGTATCAATAAATCAGCAAAGGAATAGCGTGCATGACCACCAGAGGTGCGTTGCTTAGGAATGATCAAACCGGTTTTTCGCCAGTAACCGAGTTGACGTTGGCTGAGCCTGGTGATGTGCATCACCTGCTGACAGGTATAACCTGTTTCGCTCATCCCTTCCCTCCATTATTTTTTAGTGGATGTAATTTTGTGACAGCGGCTGTTATTAGCGGCTTATCATCAGCAATATGTGATTGATATTAGTAAGGATTCAGTGCAGTGTGGTCGGTGATTAAAGAATGTCAAGAAAAAGCAGACAAAAAATACCATTTTTGTTTGTTTTGATATCAGGCGTGTTCTATCGCCATAAAAAGGCCACAGCCTTAATCTCAAATAAGAATTAGGGAATCAATAAATATTATTTTTTAAAATAACGATGGGCTGTTAATGTGTATTCCACATGGCCCCTACATGTAACTGCTACTTATAAGAACTGACAAAAAGCCGCAACGCCCCCATCGTTGCGGCTTTTTGTTTTTTGCGTATTTTTGGCCGTTGAGTTTTCCATATGCAAGGTACGAACTGTGATGTTACGCACTCGAATAATCAATGATTGACGGTTTTATATGACGCTACAACGCGTACTCTAACGGAAGCTTGTGAAATATCAAAAGCTCTCAGGTAATCGTGCCAGTTTATTGGGATGTTATGTTGTCATGGTGCTGACAAGTGGCATGTTATAAACGCAGAGGTCGCAAAGGCGCAAAGAAAAACACTAAAAACTTTGTGCTTTCTGTGTTTTTGGGACCCTCGTGTTAAATACCCTGTGATTCTTAAAACAGATGTTTTTAGCACTTAATTCATATTTGAGACCTGTGTCACATCCGTTATGAAATTGCGATGCCTGCACGTATACCCAATTAAAATGCTCAAAAAAGCTTTTAACATTTTCGTGTGGCAGGTAATATAGCCGCATACCCCGGATTAGGGAGGGGGGGAAAGTGTTTGCCCTGACGGGTTCAGGGCATACGCTTTTTTTATTCCACGACTGATAGTCCTTCAGTTCGTCACCTTTAATCTCTTTTTTATGTGTTACCTCTCAAGGTTTTTTGGCATTTTGCGGGTTGATTTGTACCGACTGCATGCGTCTGTTTTATCGTCAGGCATCCTTCGGCTTTCCAGAATTGATTGGCTGGGTTACCGTATATATTGCCACGGAAATGTACAGTATTGCCCTGCACGGACGATGTTGATTGCGAGTGGAAATAATTGAAAGCAAACGACAATATAACAATCTGGGAACCCGCCAAGCAATGACTTCAACCAGCACAGAAGATATCCTGAAATCGGCTTACGCACTGCTCGACAGCGCCGTGCTGTCGTACAAAGGTGAGCCAACTGGCACCGCTGCCGCGTTAGATGACCGCGTCGCTGCGCCGAATTACGAAGAATGCTTTGTACGTGATTTTGTACCCAGCGCGCTGGTGTTTTTATGCGATGGCAAACCTGAAATCGTGCGCAACTTCCTGAAAATGGTGGTGAGTCTGCGTCATCAACAATCCGTTATGGAAGGTCACGAACGTGCGCTGGGCCTGATGCCCGCCAGTTTTCGTGTGCCGGGTGAACAGGATGTGGACGGTACACCCACCGCTGATTTTGGCGAATTGGCTATTGGCCGGGTGGCACCCGTGGACTCAGCGATGTGGTGGGTGATCCTGTTGCGCAGCTACGTGTTGGTGACAGGTGATGTTGCACTGGCCCACAGTGAAGAATTCCAGGAAAGTATGCGTTTTACCCTGGATTTGTATTTGAAGGAAAGCTTTGAAACCTCGCCCGCCATGCTAGTGCCGGACGCCTCGTTTATGATTGACCGGCGTATGGGAGTATACGGCCACCCACTGGAAATTCAGGCGCTACTGTATGGCATGTTAAGTACCGCGCAGGAACTGTTATTGCCCACGCCGGAAAATGAACGATTGCTGTCCAACAGCAAAAAACGCATGCAAACTCTGCGCTCTTATGTACGTATTTATTATTGGCTGGACTCCCAGCGCCTGAACGAAATTCACCGTTTTCGATCCGAAGAATTTGGTGAAGATGCCGCCAATCACCTGAATATTTACCCCGAAACCATTCCGCCCTGGATGGATGGCTGGTTGCCGCCAAACAGCGGTTACCTAGTGGGAAATCTGGGTGTAGGCCGTATGGATTTTCGGCTGTTTTCATTCGGCAACCTGCTGGCGATCATGTTTGGCCTGACCACCGACAAACAAGCCGAAAATATCATGAACCTGTATGATGCGCGCTGGAGTGAGTTGGTGGGCGAAATGCCGTTGAAAATTGTTTATCCCGCCCTGGATGGCGACAAGTGGCGTTACACTACGGGAAGTGACCCCAAAAACGTGCCCTGGTCATATCACAATGGAGGCAGTTGGCCGTGTCTGATCTGGGCATTTGTGGGTGCCGCCGTGCGTACCGGGCGGCATGATCTTGCGCGAAGAGTGATGGCGCAATCCATGGAAAAATTATGTAAAGATCAGTGGCCGGAATATTATGACGGGAAGAACGGCAGCCTGATCGGGCGGCGTTCCAATTTAAAACAGACCTGGTCAGCCAGTGCAGTGATTTTAGGTCACCAATTTCTGGAAGACCCGGATGCTCTGGCGGTGTTTGAATCCATTAACTTCTGAAACAGGCTCTGAAACCGACCCTGAAGCAGATAAAAACAAAAAGAAACTATCGTGCCACCACCTATCAAGCTGGATCAACTGAACTTCCCCAGGGCATCTCCCCAGGCGGCCAAAGTGCTCGGCTATTTATCGGGTGAAGACCCTGACATGAATGAAGTGGATAACATTATTATGCAAGACCCGGTGCTCGCAGGCACCTTGCTGCGCTATGCTAATTCGCCGCTGTACCGGCGTGGCGGTGAAATCAGTAACGTACCGGCGGCAACACGGATGATAGGCATAAAAAATGTGCGTAGCGCCGTGGTGATGACCACCCTGCGTGCAATCTGCCCCGCAGAAAGCGAACTCACAAAAACCATTTTGCAGCACTCGCTGGGTATTGCCACACTGTGCAAACTGATCGCCAAAAAAAGCTGTCCGGCGGTGGCAGATGATCTGGAATTACTGGGACTTATTCATGACATTGGTATGGTCGTGCTGGCCTGTAATGTTGAAGATGAATACCAGGCTTTGTTAATGCGCGCCCAGGCTGAAAATATTGCTGTAGATGTACTGGAAAAAATGGAATTTGGTTTTACTCATGACCAGATTGCCGCCAGAGCCCTGCACGAATTTCGACTGCCAAAACGTCATGAAAACGTATTGACCCATTTTCATCAACCACCCGATGAAAATGAAACAGATGATGAATTAAAAAAAGAACGCGCTGTGCTGGTATTGGCGCACCGACTGTTGTTCGACATGCGTGGTGATGATGCTTGTACCGAAACACTTTTTGAATCAACCGACGAGCTTATGCACACCTTGAATCTTGATGAAGGGGCATTGGATGCTGTTCGTGAGCAGGCCCAGGTGCATTTTTCTGATTTTACGGGATAATCCCGAGTACATTTTTCTCTTTTCATTCCTTTCCGTTTTGGTATTTCCTGATTATGGCTTTAATTAAATTCGATGATGTTTCCCTGGCTTTTGGGCATGTTGCCCTGCTCGACAAGGTTGCCTTGCAAATCGACCCCGGTGAGCGGGTTTGTCTGCTAGGTCGCAATGGCACCGGTAAATCGACATTAATGCAGATTCTACGGGGCGCGGTCAGCCCGGATGACGGCAGTGTATGGCGTCAGCAAAATGTCCGCATTGCCTGGCTCGCGCAGGAAGTGCCCGAAGATCAAACGCAATCTGTGTTTGATGTGATTACTGCCGGGCTGGAAGGTGTAGGTACCTTGCTGGCGGAATATCATCATGTGGTGCTGTCCCTGGAAAAAGACGCCTCACCAGCCGTACTGGAACGTCTTGCTGAATTACAAAGCAAGCTGGAAGCCGAAGACGGCTGGCGTTTGGAGCAAAAAGTCGAAGACGTGATATCACGACTGGAATTGCCCGCCGATAAATTACTGTCAGAATTATCCGGTGGACTTAAACGTCGAGTGATGCTGGCGCAAGCCCTGGTGACCGAGCCGGACCTGCTGTTACTGGACGAGCCCACCAACCATCTTGATCTGGCCGGTATTCAATGGCTGGAAGATTTTCTGCTGAGCTGGAATGGCAGCGTGTTGTTTATTACCCATGATCGTGCCTTCCTGCAAAAACTGGCTACACGTATTGTAGAGCTGGATCGCGGCAATCTTACTTCCTGGCCCGGTGATTACAAAAACTACCTGCAAAAGAAAGAAGAAGCACTGGCCATTGAGGCCGACCACAATGCGAAATTTGACAAACGTCTGGCACAGGAAGAAGTGTGGATACGCCAGGGCATCAAGGCGCGCCGTACCCGTAACGAAGGTCGGGTGAGAGCATTGCAATCCATGCGTCGTGAATACAGCGACCGACGTAAAGTGCAAGGTAAAGTCAGCCTTAACCTCGAAAATGCCGAACGCTCCGGCAAGCTGGTAGTGGAAGTGGAAAATGCCAGCGTGGGGTACGACGGCACGACCATCGTACGTGATTTTTCCACACGCATTCAGCGAGGTGATCGCATTGGTATTATCGGCCCCAATGGCGCGGGTAAAACCACATTGCTGAAATTATTGCTGGGGGAACTGGAGCCGACAGAGGGCTCAGTGCAGCTTGGCACCAAACTGGAAGTCGCTTATTTTGATCAACAGCGCGCCGTGCTGGATCCGAAAAAAACGGTCATGGACAACCTCAACTCCGGCAGTGATACGGTCATCATCAATGGCCGTGAAAAACACATCATCAGTTATTTACAGGACTTTTTGTTTCCGCCACAGCGAATACGTTCACCGGTATCATCACTCTCCGGAGGAGAGCGTAATCGCCTGTTACTGGCACGTCTGTTTACGCAACCCGCCAACCTGCTGGTTATGGATGAACCGACCAACGACCTCGATGTGGAAACCCTGGAATTACTGGAAGAGCTGTTAAGCGAATACAAGGGAACACTATTGCTGGTGAGCCATGACCGCGCCTTTCTCGACAACGTAGTGACCCGCACCCTGGTCTTTGAAGGGCAGGGCACAGTGAATGATTATGTGGGCGGGTACGACGACTGGTTGCGCCAGCGACAACAACCCGGTTCAAAGATTGTAGCTAAAAAAAATAAAGCCAAAGCAGAGAAGCCCGGATCAGAAGAAACCAGCACAGAACAAAAGCCAGCGATAGCCAAAGTAAAAAAACTCAGCTACAAAGCGCAGCGGGAGTTGGATAGTCTGCCAGCACGCCTTGAATTACTGGAAACAGAGCAAAACAGTTTGCAGGCACAGATAGCAGCCCCTGAATTTTATCAGCAGGATAAAGACGCCGTTGCCAAAACACTGGCAAAACTTGAGCGGGTAGGCAATGAGCTGGAACAGTGTTTTGCGCGCTGGGAAGAGCTGGAAGCAGAACAGGCAAGCTGATTAGGGAAATCTTAGGCACTGGATGTCATTTCTCGTCTGTGTGAGATTCAGCTAGAAGAAAAGGGACGAAGTATCATAATGACGCTTTATTTTAGCTGCTAATTTAGCGAAATTAATCTCAGCTTTTATATGTAACTTTCATTTCGAGTGGTTTAAGCATGTCTGAAAAGGTAATTTTCTACCAACTAGCCGCTAATATGATACTTGGCCCCCCTTTCTTCGCCACCAATATCTCCAGCCCCGTCTGATCTGACTGCGCGATGATGTCACAATTGAGACGTCTGGCATTATTCAAGCAAGGCCTAGCGCCGCAACAGTGCTTTGGCGCAGGCTTGTCTGGAACGCGTAACGCAATCGAGCATCTTGGTTATGTGCAAATTGATACGCTATCGGTGGTCGAGCGCGCGCATCACCATGTATTGTGGAGCCGGGTGTCGGACTATGACCCGGCCCACTTGAACCAGCTAATCAGCGAGCAGCACATTTTTGAGTATTGGTACCATGCTGCTTCGTATTTACCAATGCGCGACTACCGTTATGCGCTACCGCACATGACGTCGATACGCAATGGTGAAAACCGCTATTACACCAATGTCGACGAACACCTGATGAACGAGATATTGGCCCGTGTGAGCGCAGAGGGAGCGTTACGGCTGCGTGATTTTGACAAGGGGAACAAGGGAAAGGGCAAATGGTGGAACCAGAGGCCGGGGCGGCGCGCTTTCGACAAGCTGTTTATGCAAGGCGATCTGATGGTGTGCGGACGTAATGGCATGGAGAAGGTCTATGACCTCGCTGAACGCTGTTTGCCAGAGGGTATCGATCTGAGCGTACCCACGCTGAGCGAATATGCAGCCTATTTGTTCGACACCACACTCAGGGCGCACGGTGTTTTTACCTGGAAGCAGTTATTACATCTGAAGACAGGTAAAGCCTTGCGGGACGCGATGCGTGAAGTTCTCGACAAGCGTATCGAAGCTGGCGTGGTGAGAGCACTGAGTAACGCTGATGCGCCAGCCGCCTACGTGGACATCAAGGCACTCGAACAAGCACCGACAATCGATGGTGCATTGAAGGTGCTGTCCCCATTTGATAACGTGGTGATCCACCGTGATCGCTTGAATGCGCTGTTCGAATTTGACTACCGGATTGAATGCTATGTCTCGGCACCTAAGCGTAGGTTTGGCTACTTTTGTCTGCCAATCCTTTACGGCGACAAGTTCGTCGGTCGAATCGATTGCAAGGCGCATCGGGCTGACCAGCGTTTTGAAATTTTAAGCCTGAACCTTGAGGATGGCACACTCGACCGGGATCAGTTTTTTCCCGAGTTAAGCGACGAGTTGCAAAGGCTCGCCGACTTCAATAAGTGCCCGCTACTCGATGCGAGCATAGTTGCTGCGGAGGTGAGTAATCACCGATATGCAGATTCTGTATAGCACCATAATTAATGATTCTGTATACTGGACCGTTGGGCCAATAAATATTCAAACAAAACAGGGGAAAATTATGACGAAAAGGCATCGAATACAATTTCCGAAGGATGAATTAACCGGCATAAATCAAGACGAAGCCTATTTCTACCTTCAAGGATCTGGCGGCAAAAGGAAAATTAGATTTCACGACTACGATGAAATTTATCAAGTACAAGGCCTCTATGAACAAATATTTTATGATCGCCTTAAATGCACATCTCCACATAAAGTAGCATCAATACTCGAAGCCGCAGTAAAACAGTATCAAAATAATTTTTCTGAGCTTAGGATATTGGATTTAGGTGCGGGCAATGGAATGATGGGAGAGGAATTAAAAAAGCATGGCGTTTCTCGCTTAATAGGCGTGGATATAATTCCCGAAGCTTATGATGCAGCAATCCGAGATAGGCCGGGAATATATGACGCATATTATGTTGAGGATTTCACAAAGCTAGAAAAAGATAAAAAAGAAGAAATAGCATCTTGGCAATGTGATTGCATGGTAACAGTTGCCGCACTTGGTTTCGGTGACATCCCAGCGAAAGCATTTTTGGAGGCGTTTAATATAATCAAAAATGAAGGGTGGGTGTCCTTTAATATAAAGGATACCTTCTTTGATATTAGTGATAAATCAGGTTTTTCAAAAATGATTAGGGAATTAATTTTCTCAAAATATCTTGATATTTATTACATCGAACGCTATCAACATAGATTATCAATTGAGGGAGAGCCGCTGTATTATTTCGCGATAACAGGATGGAAAACGTCAGATGTTCCTGATGACTTTTTGGAGTTAAAAGGCATCACGGCTTAATGGGTAGCCAAGGGTCTCTAACTCTCAGCCCCACAACGCCTTTCTATTACCCATAAGTTATATACTCTGCGCAAGAACCCAGCCTCGCGAAATATCATTGAGTCGTTTCCAGCCTCGCCACAACGTTGTTATTCCCGGGTCTCCATCACCCGCCCTTCCTAAAAAT
>JAKIUF010000031.1 GCA_021647705.1 Gammaproteobacteria bacterium
ACACCGACACCGGAAAAGACGAGCGGCGACAGAATCTGCTTTACGAAAACAAAATCGACAGCGAAGAAAAATAGCACGCGCCACCTAAATGATTGAAATTTAATAAAATGAATGTGACAAAGTAGAACTATTCAACACAGAATAAAATCATAGAGTGGAACAAGCGCAGCGGTTCTATACCGGATAAAGGGTGCGGTTGGCATTTATCGATTTTTTTGTATCGCTCTATTCAACACAGAGTAAAATCGTAGGGTGAAACAAGCACAGCGGTTCCACTACCCGGATAAAGGGTGCGGTTGGAGCGTTTACCGATTTTTTTGTATCGTTCTATTCAACACAGAGTAAAATCGTAGGGTGGAACAAGCGCAGCGGTTCCACCAAATTGGATGAGAGTGACGACTATGCCCATACGGTGGCTCCCCACCGTTTGAAATTAGGATTTTAATTGATAAATCACACCATTACGCCAGCGAATCAGATCAAACTCATTGGAATAATTGGTGATAGATTCTGATCCACCCAGCACTAAAAACCCACCAGGGTTGAGGCATTTTGCCATACGCGCCAAAATATCGCGTTTCAACTCTGTGGAAAAATAGATCAATACGTTTCGACAATAAATAATATCGAAACGACCCAGTAATGTATAATTTTGCATGAGATTCAATTCACGAAAACTCACACGTTTTTTAATATCCGCACTGACTTCCCAACTTTCACTGGTTTCCTGAAAAAATCGAGCCTTTCTTTCCTCCGGTAAACCACGGGAAACCGCAACACCTTCATATACCCCTGATTTTGCGACAGCTAAAACAGAAGGGGAAATATCAGTACCAATAATCTGTACCGCATTCGTTGATAAACTACCAGGTTTTGACTGTGAGTATTCCTGTACCATCATACTCAGGGAATAAGGCTCCTGACCGGTTGAGCACGCAGCAGACCAAATGCGTATTGTTCGTGGTTGTGCTTTTATCAACTCAGGCAGTAGCTTCTCTTTGAGAATATCGAAAGGATATACATCCCGAAACCAGGATGTTTCATTGGTCGTCATCGCATCCATAATGCAATTACGCAACTTCCCATCAACTTTCATCCGTTTCATTAATGTACTGAATGAATCTATCTCATTGTCAGAAATAAGTTTCGTCAATCGGCTGGTCACTAAATATTGCTTATTATCACCCAGCACAATACCACAGGCATCTTCCAAGAATTTCCTGAAAGATTGATAATCCTCTGTTGTTATTGTACTAGTCACCCATCTTTCTCATTGGTTATTTTTTCAGAAATGACGCTACTTCAGGATTGAAGTTCATCTTGTTTATTAATAGCTTCCAACACAGCACTCGCTAATTCATCGGCATCAAATTTGGCAATAAATTTATTTGCACCAACTTTTTCAACCATGCTTTGATTAAACACACCACTTAATGATGTATGTAAAATAACAAAAAGGTCTTTTAACCGTGGCTCTCTACGAATTTCTGTCGTCAATGTGTAACCGTCCATGTTCGGCATTTCAACATCGGAAATAACCATTGTCAGATGTTTGGCAATATCCGGGTCATCATCTGCCCAATCTAATAAAGTATCCAGGGCTTCCTGACCATCTTTTACCAACGTGGACTCTATACCCAACTGGTCTAATGTGCGTTTAATCTGTTTTCTGGCAACATTGGAATCATCTGCTACCAGAATATTCGCACCCGCCTTTATGTGGTTTTCATCAATGATTTTATCCGATATTTTTTCGGTAACGCCGACCACCTCGGATAAAACCTTCTCAACATCGATAATTTCAACCAGTTTTTCATCAACACGTGTCACTGCCGTCATGTAACTGTTGGCTCCTGACCCTTTTGGCGGTGCCAGAATTTCTTCCCAGTTCATATTCACAATACGCTCAACGCTATCAACCAAAAAACCCTGAGTCGTACGATTGTAATCCGCAATAATAACGAAAGCCTCTTCGGTCGCCGGGGTCTCGGCACCTTTCAATGCAAGACTCAAATCAAGCACTGGAATGGTACGGCCACGCATATTGGCAATACCTTTTACAACACTGTTGGAATTTGGTATATGCGTCAGTTCTGGGCATCGAATCACTTCTTGCACCTTGAACACATTGATCCCGTACATCTGCGGACCTTTTAAACGAAATAACAACAACTCCAGGCGGTTTTCGCCTACCAACTGCGTTCGTTGGTCAACACCGTCAAGGATTCCAGCCATAAGAATGCTCCTGCATCAGATTTTTCCAAAAATGCCAAGATGCCCACTTATCGACAAGCGCTTGTTCTTTCTGAAGACTTCGGCACAGAAATATCCTTCGTGTATTGGCACAGGTATTGCTCAACCACAATAAGGCTCTCTGGTTGGCGGTTTTTAATAATGAAATGACTTAGGCGTGGAAAACAGGGTGGAACACGGTGGAAAGCCTTACAAACACAGTGTCAAAAAATCAATTGACAGAAATTTCAATAATTTACGAAATAAAACCTAAAGTCGGCCAATTTTTTGACGATAGGGTACACAGACAGAAAATGCACACTACGCAGCATAGAAATATGTGCATGAATAAACCGGCCAAAAATGGCCAGAAAACGGCAATTTATCGCAGGAAAGACCATGGCCCAGCCCGTTGACAAAATTCACACCGCCACAAGCTGGCTTGGCATACGGGCAAATACTTGCCTGATCAGCGGCCTCCTGCTCCTGATGCCCACCGTTGTCACCGGCAAACAATCCACAGAAACTCTCCGCCAAACCGTACTGAAATTTTTACAGGTTCAGACGGAAAAGCGTGCCGAACAGGATATCGAAATCAGCGTGGGTCGTATTGATCGCCGTCTGAAACTTGCCACATGTCAAGAATCACCCATGGCCTTTCTCGCAGCAGGCGCAAAATTGCAAGGAAAGCTGACAGTTGGCTTACGTTGCACAGGCCCAAAACCCTGGACAGTTTATGTGCCCGCACACATTAAAATATTTGCAAATGTCATTGCTGCTGCGCAGCCACTGCTCCGTGGCAGTGAAATATCTGCAACGGACGTCATATTTGTACGCCAAGAGCTCAGCCAACTACGCAGCGGTTATTTCATAAAAACAGAATCAGTGATCGGTAAAATTCTTACCCAAAACCTTTCCGCCGGGCATGCCATCACTCCCAAGCGGGTTAAGGCTGCTTTCCTCGTACGTCGTGGAGAAAAAGTCACTATAGAGGTCTCTATTGGCACATTGAAAGTCAGAGGAAAAGGTGAAGCGCTAAAAGATGCTGCACGAGGTGAGTTGGTCTCCGTGCGCAACAGCCAGTCAAAACGTATTGTTCAAGGTGTTGTCACAAAACCCGGCACCGTAAATATACAAATGTGACCCAAATCATACAATGACTAGCACTGGGACACAGATAAAGAATTTGCCAAAAAGGCCGATAAATTAACATAGAAAGCAGAGGAGAATGGCATGGCTGCCGAAATTACAGGCATTACGAAGACACCGCTGTCTAGCAATAAAGTCGATAACAGCAAAACTGTTTCGAGCAATAGCATTGGTGAGAAAAACCAGGGTTCAGAGCACGTACAAACAACTGCCACTCCTGCACCGATTGACAAAATCACCCTAACGCGACAAGCAGAAGAATTACGCATGATTGAAAAATCTATTAATGATCAGAGCGATTTTGACAATGAACGTGTCGAAGACCTGCGACTGGAAATTGATGCCGGGCGGTATGACATCGACTCTCAACGTGTTGCAGAAAAACTCATTGCGTTTGAAATGATGTTTGTCGCATAAATATACTGCGTAAACACTCTATTAACATTTAATTAAAAGCATAAAAAATGAAACAGACCACAGGTTATTTTACTGGCGATATTCATAACCTGAAAACGGTTCTGGATCAGCAGCACGTTCATTTGCTGAAAATGCTCACTATTTTGAAACAAGAGCATCAAGCTTTACAAAATAGCAACCTAACTCAGTTTGAAGACATCGTACAACAAAAACATCAGCAGGTTAAAAACCTCGAAAAAATACAACCTTTGCTGAGCACCGTTGAAAAAACAGTGGGTGGTGTACTGTCAAAATCGACATTCTCTGCCTTTATTCAGCGCATGCCAGATGATGAAGAAAAATCTGGTCTGGAAACATTATGGAATAAATTTCAGGAAACACTGCAACAGTGTAACCTACAAAATAAAATCAATAATCGAATATTAAACGCTTCCGCAATCAATCTGAAACAAGCACTCAGCATTTTGCGTGGCAACACTGATCAACCCTCATCAAACATCTACAATAAAACCGGGCAACCACAGGATAAGCCGCAAGGCCAGTCTATTGCCGTTGCCTGAGCCGGCTTGGACTATGTCATAGAGTGCAGACATGGTAGATCGTCCCCCATCACATAATGCTATAGCTGAGAATGATTATACTCAGCAATATGAAACCATTACCTCAACGGCAAGAATTTCAATGGTGTTGCGCCCTCTGATGGAAAAACATGCCATCATCACCGCCATACTACCCGGCTCCAACTGTTTTTTTAATACCGCACTACTTTCAATTGACCTCCAGGATTCCACCATCACTATCGATGGCCTGCATCCATCCGAAGGTCATGCACTTTTTTTGAAAATAGGGAGACTCACTCTGCGCACCATGTACGAGGGTGTTGAAGTTAGTTTTACTGTCAACCTGAAGAAATCAGACTCAGAAAACAACATGGCTTTTTATCTCATTGATTTTCCACAAAGCATTCGTTATTTGCAACGTCGTAATGCGTTTCGTGTTCCTGTCAGTGCGGCGAAAGAAGTCACTGTGGAAATTAAAACCAATGATGGAAAATCATTTACCGGGGAATTAAGTGACATATCGGCCGGTGGAATATGTGTACGCTTCGCCAAAAAAAGGGAACTTGATTTATCAACTCATACAGAGGAAACACAGTGCTGTATTTATTTACCCGATAAGCGAAAAATTCACTGTATTTTTAAAGTACGCCATTCTAATTATTTTGAAATAAACAATAGCTTACATATCGGCGGAAGTTTTGAACATCTCGATAAAATACAACGCCGCACTATTGAGCGATTTGTCATTGAATTACAACGACTGGCGCGTAAAAGTCTAGCGCGTTAGGTAGGTAGGTAGGTAGGTAGGTAGGTATCACGATAATGTCAATGTCTTCAAATACGTCTGAAACTGCTCGCCCAATGGTATATCATCTGTAGCAGATAATCGTCGCAAGTCCGTAATATAATCGATATCCCATAGCGGCATTAATGTTTCAACCTCACCCGTTACCCGCGTCATTGTTTTCGCATAAACCTGTGATGTCCCCCAAGGCATATCAACAAATAGTTCTGGCTGTAATTTATTCATACCTAAAAGTACATAACCACCATCCTCTGCGGGAACGATAACGGTTTTATTTTGGCTGGCCGCGGAGCAGGCCGACTGTAAATAATCGGCGGTCAATGCCGGGCAATCCGTGCCAATCAATACAACTGGCGCATGATTACGCAAAGTTTCGTTTATGGCGTGTTGCATGCGTTGCCCCAGATCATTGCCGACTTGCTGTTTGAGTGGAATACCCAGCTCTATGTGGCAATAACTAAAAAAATCATGATCCGTATCCGGCGCGCACCAAAGCTCCACTGGTGCAACAGCAAAATCCAACATCTGATGCAGACAATGCAGTGCGAGGTGTTCATGTACTATTTTTGCCGCCGTTTTACCAATATTTTTTGCCAGACGTGTTTTTACTTTTCCTGCCTGGGGGGCTTTACAAAAAACCAGAATCCGCGCTTGAGGATACTCCATTAGCGGTATTGACGTGCAAGCGTGCTCGGATCAGCGCCCAACCAATAGGCCAATCGCAAACGCCACATCAGCCAGATGGTTTTAAAGACCCCGCCCAACTCCCAACGCCGACTTGAGGTAATCACTCGTTGTGAAAGACAGACGGGTGACTGAATTTTTTTCAATCGCCGACATAACTCCACATCTTCCATCAATGGAATATCTGCAAAACCCTGCATACGCTGAAATAAATGACGTGTAATAAATATAGCTTGATCACCTGTGGCGATGCCCGATACCCGGGACCGCCAATTCATCATGGTTTCAATCACCCGAAAAAATCTCCGGTTACCGGACAAGCACACGTCAAAACGACCCCAAACGTCCTGATCGGAATCGACCTTGCCAATAATTGCAGCAATGCCATCGTCCGGCAAAACCGTATCAACGTGTAAGAATAGAAGTACATCACCGCTTGCCACTTCCGCACCTTTATTCATTTGCAATGCACGGCCCCGCGTTGAAACCAGAAGGTGATCTACCTGAGGCTCCGCAAGACACTGACTGTCGTCCTTACTGCCTCCATCAACCACAATAATCTCATGGCCTTGTGTACGTATAGTTTGTAATTTTTGTAAATTAGCCGCCAGCACTTCGGCTTCATTCAAAACAGGGATAACAATGGAAATACGCATCAGGTTTAACTTAATGCACCGCCACAACTGCTGCCTTGCCCAGCTGTACAGCCATAACAATGGCCACGCACCACTATCGATGCACCCGACACATCCTGATTCAATACATCACGCAGATGCGGCCTTTTTATCGGTGCCAGCTGCATCGGCAAATCCAGCATTTGGTTGAAATCGCAGTCATAAAGATACCCCTGCCAATCAACACTGATGAGGCTGCGACACATTACAGTTTGCAGGTTTTCATCTTTGTGGGCGGTTTGCAGAAGCGCCATGTAATCATGAAATTTCCCGGTCGAAATCAGGCTGCTGCCAAACCGTTGAATGGGCATATTGGCCAGCGTCAACAATTGTGTAAAAACAATGCCATGTTCAGCGAAAAGTTTTTGCTTGTAATCCGCCTCCAGTACATCCTGCGGCGGTGGTAGAAATGGCCCCGTGGGGTTATAGACCAAATTCAGTTCCCGCTTGTTATCTGCCTGCCCATAACCCAGCTGATTCAGCTTTTTCAGTCCGGCAATACTTTTTTCAAAAACCCCTTTACCCCGCTGACCATCCACATTTTCTTTTTGATAACAGGGTAACGATGCCGTCACCTGCACATCATGTTCGGCCAAAAACTCAGCCAAATTTTCCTGGCCGGGTTCATCCAAAACAGTGAGGTTACAGCGATCAATCACCGCAACATCTCTGGCGCGTGCTGCTTTAACCAATTCTCGAAAATGGGGATTAAGTTCGGGAGCACCTCCAGTAAGGTCCAGCAACTTCACATTAGATGCATCAAGATAATCAATCACACTCTGAATATTATCTGCGCTCATTATTTCAGTCCGTTTAGGACCAGCATTGACATGGCAATGCAAACATTGTTGGTTACATAAATAACCAAGATTCACTTGCAAAGTGGACACCGTTTCGCGCTGCAATGCAGGAAAAATAGTTTTTTCCAATAAGGGTAATGTTTCTAACATGCTTCTGATTATCTCCTGTAACTGCCTTAGTTACTGTATTTTACTGTGCAACTATACCCATAGCGTTTGGGATTTAGGTATATTTCATAACCGACAGGTCGAACACGCAATAATTCAATTTGTATGTATGGATGATAGAACAAGGGATTGCAAGAACCAATGTCATGGGCCCGTGTCTCATCTGCGGCTTGCTGGAACTCTGACAAATTGGCAGAATGCATTCCCTCGACTCGACTTCCAGCCTGTCGTTACAAACAAAATCCAATAATGATAAAGGTAAATAAGTGGCACACCCCACGCTTCCTAGTGATGATGAGCTGATTCCCAGACTTCTGGCCAATGATGAAACAAGCTATGCCCAGATTGTCACAGCCTATCATGGGCTTATGGTGCATTTGGCACGCGCCATTGTGGGCGACGCTATTGCCGACGAGGTCGCACAGGAAGCCTGGGTTGCTGTGCTACGCGCTTTACCCAAGTTTGAACGCCGCTCCAGCCTGAAAACCTGGATTCTGCGTATTGTCAGCAACACCGCCAAAAGCCGTTTGCGTCATGAATCCCGCACAGTGAGCCTGGATGAATCCCTTGAGGAAAGTCCTATTATTGACCCGGCACGCCTCAAACCCAATGCCCATTGGGCCAGTCCACCTGCCATGTGGCATGCTGATACACCTGATGCCCTGCTCGCCAGTACGGAATTACGTCGTTGCATCAGCGATGCACTGGCTACACTACCACCGCTGCAACGTGCAGCCGTCACGCTTCGAGACATGCAAGGATTAAGTATGGAGGCAATTTGTAAGATTTTAGAGGTTTCTGAGTCTAACGGAAGAGTCTTGCTCCATCGAGCCAGAAGTCGTATCCAAATGGCCATTGAGGAGCACGAAGGACAATGATGCCCAGTTGCAAAGACATTACCGAACACTCCAGTGATTATCTGGATCGCAACCTGCCCTGGTGGAAACGCATGGGTTACTGGCTGCATCTTGCCATGTGTGTGCATTGCCGACGATATGTCGATCAACTCAAGCTGACAATTGACACCATCGGAAAATCCCCCGAGGCTACGACTCCCAACGTCAGTCAGGAAGAAATACAAGCAATTGTCGAAAAAATGAAGCAATCAACAAAAAACAAGGATGGCTGAGAACCTGCCAAACAAGTGCTCTTTAAAAGCACGGTCCTGGCGACATCTGCCTCGCGGGTGCTACACTCAGTGCCAGTGATTTTGAGGAGTTTAGGAGCGTAGCTCAGCAGGGAAAGCGCGCCGTTCGCAATGACGAAGTCGGGAATTCGATCCTCCCTGGCTCCACCCATTCACACTTTTTTGCATCCGCATCACCTCTGCCCCGGTAGCTCAGTAGGATAGAGCAATCGCCTCCTAAGCGATAGGTCGGACGTTCGAATCGTCTCCGGGGCACCACATTTCAGCGTTGTACTTTGGTCAGTTTGCAGGAAATCACATATTGATGTTCGTCGTTGATTTCGCTACGCATCACAATGCCTGTGGCAGATAGCTCAGGTACGATTTTCCGGCTGCCGGGTTTAATTTGCAGCGAAACTTCAGAGCCAACATTCAACGGGTCATCGCAGACCATGCTAATGCCCGTTGCCGAAAAATCCACCAACTTGGCCACCTGCCAACGCTTGGCAGGCGGCAATAAATACAACACGGGACAGGTCACAGCAATGCGTGGAAACGCCCGTTGGTTTTGCTTGTTGTTGTCGGTGACGCTGGACATTCCCGCTCCGATTCGATTTAAGTCATAATGCCCCGTGCTGCAATGGATTTACGACTGCATAGTGGCGTATGACTCTGCTAATGAACTGAAAACCCACGAAATTTATCGGCACAAGCGAATAAAAATTAAGCTTATTCACCCATAAAACCCGTGATACTCACTGGCCCTTGCGGCTAAAAATTGAATGTATAATCCACCACGTTGACTTAACTGACTCTCACCCATCCACCATTGGAAACACGCCATGTCGCAAATCACCGTCGAGCACAACGTCTCACCCGCCAAGCTGGATGCTATGCACGTAGATAGCTGGGCGACATGGCACAAGGAAATTTCCATTTTTGATTGGACATATGAGACGGATGAAATATGTTACATCCTGGAGGGGGAAGCCGTGATCACTCCTGATGAAGGCGAACCCATAAGCATACAACGCGGTGACTTGGTGCAATTTCCAGCAGGCATGTCCTGCATCTGGAAGATCATTGAGGACATGAAAAAACATTACATCTTTAAATAGGCTGTCAGCAATTTTTTATTTCACCGCGCGATTCTGATCAACAAAAGCCGTCTGGGTTTTCACCAAACGCTTTACCATTTGGTCAAATGCTGTGCGGGCCGGAGCATAATTCGCCGCCTTGGCCTGCCCCAGCCACTTCAGTGCCTGCGGCTCACTACGTTTGATCACTTTACCGGAAAAGAACAAACGCCCCAATTCATACTGGGCCGGAGCATACCCCGCAAGCGCCGCTTTTCTGATCCAGGGCAATGCCTGTTTGGGGGATGTGTCGGGCGGAAGGGCGTTGCTGTATAGATAAAGGTGACCTGCCTTGTAGGCAGCTTTGCGATGCCCCTGTTCCGCCGCCAGTAAAAACCAGTACAGCGCCTTGGCAGCATTTTTTACTGTACCACGGCCACGTAAATACATATCACCAACGGCGTATTGGTCTTTTGCCTGATGGCTGGAGCGCGCCTTCGCAAGACTTGTCTTAAAACGCGCCTCCCAGACATAGTCCCCTTCAAAAGCCATAACCTGCTGTATATTGAATGACAAAATCAGCAGCAACACGGGTAACAATAAAACGCGCAACATCAACCGGCAATTTTTGTGTATTTTGTCCATTGGCCCCCCAGCCATTACTACCTACCGCATCCGCATTTTTTATAATCCGAGGCGGTCAACCTGATACTATCCATCCGACACAGTCGCTATACCTGCAACCATAGCAAATTACTGGGTCTTTTGTGGAAGCAATATGTTAAGTAATAAGCTATTCATGGTTATTTTGCAAAAAATGTCCGTCAACAAGCCAATTTCAGTCGAAAATACCCTATAAAAACAGCATGATTATCCCCTACCAGGAACTATCACCGGATGCCTTACAAGCCCTTGTGGAAGAATTTGTCACCCGCAATGGTACCGATTACGGCAACTGCGAAACCTCGCTGGCAGAAAAAGTGCGGCAGGTGGTGCAACAGCTGGAAAAAGGTGAAGCGGTGATTGTTTATGACACGGCGATGGAAAGCTGCAATATCACCACCGCTGCACAGGCACAGACCCATAACGATTGAAACCTAAGACTGGAAACTGAATAATTTATACCATTTTCAGTCTTTAGACATTAGAGAGGAAAGCAAATGTCACACACAGGTTGCAGTTCTGAAGGTATGGAAGCCTTTGTTTTACGTGTCATTGGTGACAGTATGTCGCCTGCTTTCGAGGATGGTCACATTATCGTAGTGGACCCAGGTTACCCGCTGATCAGCAACAGCTACGCGGTACTGGTCAACAAATCAGAAGTGCTGTTTGGTTTATATATGCGTGATGAAAACGGCAGTCGGTTGGAATATCTGAAACCCGGTGAAACACCGATAATGCTGGAAGATGATTTTCATCTGAAGGGGGTGGTTACCCAACGTAATGGGCGTCGGCGCAAGGATACCGTGTATTTTGAATATCCATTAACATCTGGCGAAACACCACCCAATAAAAAAGATTCGCTATGCCGCTAATCTTTCCGGTTTTATTGAGCCAACCTGAACTCAGACACGTTCATCAACATAACGCCCCACGGTGCTAGACTCATCGCGTGAACCTCCTGGAGTGCCACTGCCCCCTGTATCGGCCTGTGGGTTATTTTGCGCTGACTCGCCTTGTGCAGCCTCAGGCACCGCTGTTTGCAGTTGGGCATCACGAGGAGGCTCAGCTTTCACTTCAGGTACCACCGGAATTGGAATATTATTAATTTCCATGCCCTGCTTCTCCTTTCACTGACGTAAGCAACACTTAAAAAATATATTTTAACCTATTGATTCAACAACGAATAACACCATAAAAAAACATCGTATCAACCTCGTTATCGTCCAGCACCCACCCAACTTGAGTGGTTATTGTACGTTTTTCGCACAACCGATGAACCCCTGAATTTTCCCGCGTCAACCCGTTTGCTGCGCTGCATTGCGCAAGCAAGCCGGACAGGTATACTGTGTCCCGCAATGCGATACCAAACCCCACAGATCACCGACACTATTAAGCAATGAATCCGGTTCCATTGTTAATTGTGATGGGCACGATCCTGGCTCTGCTGGCTGTGCAGCGTTGGCTGATCCACATAGGGTCACCGCGAAATAAAAACCTGCACAAAGAAAACATTCCTCCAAAACCAAAAAAAGCATCTGCGCAACCTCTAACAGTCACACAACCGAATCAACAGTCTCCCCGTCAACATGGCCGAAAATTAACCGAGGGACTGTCCGTTACCGGACTGGATGAGCGGGGCATTGATAGCCTGAAAGCATTAATCGACAAAAAAGAGACTGATGCTATCAGCACTTTTCTGGCCTTTAACCGTCCAGTTTTTGTGGAAATTGATACCTATCTGGCCCAGCAACGACAGCAGAAGGAAAACGAAGCGCCACCTTCACCCACACAAGCACTGCTCATAAAGCTGCTGGAACCGCTCACCAAAACCGAGCGTAAACTGCTGATGGAATTCAACCCAAAAGCAACACGACTGATTTCCCGGGATTTGATGTCCCGCTTTGGCGGCCACGAATTTGGCATTTATTTTGGCCACTACGCGGCTCGCCCGCAATCAGTAACTCTGCACATTCCGCCACTTGACCCGGATCGCAAAATTCTGGAAGACCTGACGAAATCCCGAATTGCCAGCAAGGGCCGACACATTCCATTAAGCGCACGACTGACGGTATTAAAAATGAGCCAGCTGCGACAAATGGCCAAAGACCTCAACCTGGATAAAAAATTCACCCGCAAACAGGCTGCGGCAGAAGCGTTGGCTACCGTACCCGGTGCCGCTGTACTACTCTCAATGCAATACGTGATCGACGATTTATTCATGCTCATGCCCATTAAGGAAGACGTTGTCCTCGTCAAACATGAATGGTCGTATCTCCAAGCCTACGCGAAAATGCTCAGCGGTCTAAAGCTGTGACATGATCAAATTACTGATTCAATATCAACCCATCATTGTTCTTTAACTATAACTATTCACGCGGCATCAACAAACTGATGCACGCTGCTAACCACGAGACCCTTTAATGAGCGCACCCGCAAACACTACGCAGGAAATTCCAGCCCACACGGGCTTTCGCCATCTTC
Organism: Gammaproteobacteria bacterium; assembly: GCA_021647705.1. Lineage (GTDB taxonomy): Bacteria > Pseudomonadota > Gammaproteobacteria > SZUA-152 > SZUA-152 > SZUA-152. Next base: position 12,836 of record JAKIUF010000031.1, read on the forward strand.
GTCGAGAATTCGTCGAGTCACTGAACCTGAGCATTGATGAATTTGAACACACCAATACTGGTGCAAAACATTTTCACCTTGCGGCAGACAACAGTGAAAATGTTTTTCTGGTCGGCTTGCGCACCGTACCGACCGACTCAAATGGCGTTGCGCATATTCTTGAACACACGGCTCTTTGTGGCAGTCAGCGTTATCCCGTACGCGACCCGTTTTTTATGATGATCCGACGTTCGCTCAACACCTTTATGAATGCCTTCACCAGCAGTGACTGGACGGCTTACCCCTTTGCCAGCCAAAACCGCAAAGATTTTTTCAATCTGCTCGATGTTTATCTGGATGCCGTGTTTTTTTCCAACCTGGACGAGCTCGATTTTGCTCAGGAAGGTCACCGCATTGAATTTGAGACACCGGACGATCCCGACAGTGAACTGACGTTTAAAGGTGTGGTTTTCAATGAAATGAAAGGTGCCATGAGTTCACCCGTCAGTACTCTGTGGCAGGCGCTGACAAAATACACTTTCCCTACCAATACTTATCATTTTAACAGCGGGGGCGAACCCGCTGACATCCCCGATTTAAGCTATGCCGAACTCAAGGCTTTTTATAAAAAACACTACCATCCCTCCAATGCCATTTTTATGACTTATGGCGACATTCCCGCAGTGGAATTGCAACAACAATTTGAAGAGCGGGTGCTGAATCAATTTCAACAATCAGATGAGCATATTTTTGTGCCCGATGAAAAGCGCTTTGTGGCACCACTTAACGTGGAAGAGTTTTACGCGCTGGATGAATCCGAACAGGATGGTGACAAAACGCATATTGTGGTGAACTGGTTATTAGGTGCTTCCACCGATTTACGTACAGCACTCACCGCAGAATTATTGGAGGGAGTCTTACTGGAAGACAGTGCATCTCCCCTGCAACATGCTTTGGAAACCACAAACCTCGGCACCGCCCCCTCCCCTCTTTGTGGCTTGGATAACTCCAATAAGGAAATGACCTTTATTTGTGGTGTGGAGGGTAGCAATACGGACAACATGCAAGCTGTTGAGGACTTGATCATTTCAACCCTGGAAAAGGTTGTCAGTGACGGTATTCCACAACAACGTGTTGAAGCCGTGCTACACCAACTGGAGTTGCAACAGCGTGAAATTACCGGTGATTCCTATCCTTACGGGCTACAACTGATTCTGGATGCCCTGCCTACTGCCATACACTATGGCGACACCCTGAAAGCCTTCAACCTAGAGCCTGCCCTCAAACAGTTGCGCTCAGACATTGAAGACCCGGCATTTATCACCCGTCTGATTCAGGAACAACTATTGGATAACCCGCATCGTGTCCGTCTGACATTAAAGCCTGATGCACAATTGGATGCCCGTCGCGATGCCGCAGAGGCAGCCCGTCTGGCAAAAATCAAGGCAAGTCTCAGCGAAGAAGAAAAACAGAATGTTGTGCAACTCGCCGGGAAACTTGAAAAACGCCAAAACCAACAGGATGATGAAAGTATCCTGCCCAAAGTAGGGTTGGAAGATGTGCCACATCAACTCAATATCGCCACTGGCAAAAAAACCACGATACAGGGACGGCCAACCCACAGCTTTGCACAAGGCACCAATGGCCTTGTTTATCAGCAGTTAATCGTTGACCTGCCAAAAATGGATGATGAGCTGCTGGCCATCCTACCTTATTACACCAATTGTCTGACAGAACTCGGTTGTGATAAACGCGACTACCTCACCATGCAGGAATTGCAAAGCAGTGTAAGTGGCGGTATTGGTGCTTACACCGCATTACGCGGCGCTATCGATAACGAGCAAAACAGCAATGGCCATTTCATTTTATCCGGCAAAGCACTAGCACGAAATCACTCCGCATTCAGTGAGCTCATGCGTGATATTTTCCATCACACACGTTTTGATGAACACGAACGCATTCGTGAACTCATGGCGCAGTTACGCGCCAGTCGCGAACAAGGTATTACCGGCCGTGGTCACATGCTGGCCATGCAGGCTGCCGGCTCAGGAATGAGTCCGGCTGCGGCACTGAAATATCGTTTGTCCGGTTTACTGGGTATCACTAATATTAAACAACTGGACGACAGTCTTGATGACAAAACCGCACTGTCTCAATTGACTGAAAAAATGGCGGCATTGCATAACATATTGCAAAGCAGTCCCAGCCAGTTTTTATTAATCGGTGAAGATGAAAACCTGAATGCCTTGCAACAAGACTGCGACGCACTTTGGAACACTGGCAAACAAGAAAAAACCGCACCTTTCACCTTGTCGAACAAACGTGAAACGGTAAAAGAGCTATGGACCACCAGTACATCGGTGAATTTTTGCGCCAAAGCCTACCCAACAGTGCCGGTTGCTCATCCCGATGCGGCCGCTCTGGCCGTACTCGGCGGATTTTTACGCAACGGGTTTCTGCACCGTGTTATTCGTGAGCAGGGGGGAGCTTATGGCGGTGGTGCCAGCCATGATTCCGACAGTGCCAGTTTCCGTTTCTATTCCTACCGTGACCCACGGCTGGTAGAAACATTGAATGACTTTGATCATGCCATTGACTGGCTACTGACGGAAAAACACGAATGGCGTCAGGTGGAAGAAGCCATTCTTGGCGTTATTAGCAGCCTGGACAAACCCTCTTCCCCAGCTGGCGAAGCCAAAGACGCCTTTCACAGTGCGCTTTATGGTCGCACACCGGAACAGCGTCACCAGCACCGCCAGCGTATTCTGGCCGTAACGCTGGAAGACTTGCAACGGGTAGGAAAGACTTATTTAAAACCGGAGCTGGCCAGCACAGCGGTGATCAGCAATCCGCAGTCAGGTGAAATAGCCGATGAACTGGGTTTGACGTTGCATCAGGTGTGACGAAACGGTAGCGCCTCTAATGCTTTAATGTCGAAACTAAGGGAGTAAGATGTTTTTCATATCGTCGCCAGCGATCTACAGAAGATTTGTAGATGGGCTGGCGCACTTGCAAGTTGCTTGCAAGTTGCTTGCAAGTTGCTTGCAATGATAGCATTCAGAAGCATCTGCAAAATAAAGCCAATCATGAGGAAATTCAGGAGTGTTTTATCTACAATACGTGCCCTCTCCCCATTTAAGCCCCCTTCTCATATTTTCAACGTAAGATTTACCTGCCATTTGTAAAGCGCTTTCAGTAATGCCATCCAGTAGTTTGTAGAAATTTTGAGCGCTGTTTAGTCGTTTATAGAGTGCTGTAAGAGCTGCGCTGCCGTATATATTCATGCCCTGACCAAAATACCGCGCGCATGTAACAGACTAATAACTTCATCAACACATTCCTCAATGGACTGCGTTCCCGTGTCCACATTTATTTCGGGATTAACTGGTTCTTCATAGGGTGATGAAATACCGGTGAAGTTTTTGATTTCACCAGCACGGGCGCGTCTGTATAAACCTTTCACATCACGTTGCTCACAAATGGCAATGTCGGCGCAGCAATAAATTTCAATGAACTCGCCATGTGGCACCAGCTTGCGCACCATCGCACGCTCAGTACGAAAAGGGGATATGAAAGCTGTCAGGGCAATCACACCAGCTTCCAAAAACAACTTGGCCACTTCACCGATACGACGAATGTTTTCTTTACGATCATTATCAGAAAAACCAAGATCGCCACTCAGGCCGTGACGGACGTTATCGCCGTCCAGAACACAGGTACGACTGCCAAGCTGGTGTAACTGCTCTTCCACAGCATGGGCCAAACTGGATTTTCCTGCACCGGATAATCCCGTAAACCACAAAATCACACTTTTATGACCATTCTGTTGCTCTCGGCGACTTCTGGTCACTGTCGCATTGTGCCAAACAATGTTGCTGTTACCCGGTTTTTCATTCGACATAATCGATACCCGTAACGTTTGGGGTTTTTCTTTCTGGCAACGCTTTACGTTACTTCACTTTGTGCAAGCTGCTGCCTGAAAACTTTCAGCCCATGCAACAGAAAAACAATAAAAATACCCGCCATTACACTGAGTACTGTACCCAGCACCAAAATCAGGCCACGCTGTGGTCTCACCCTTTTTTCTGGTGCCAGTGCTGGGTCTATTATTTGCATCACATATTCTTTTTTCACATTAGCCAGCATAATGGCTCGGGTTTGCGATTCAATGAGCCGGTAGATGGCTTGCTGCATATCCACCACACTGGTCTTCGACAACTGCTGATTAAGATAGTCAATACTCTGCTGTGCTTCTTTGATGGCGGCCTGCCGCTGATGTTCGTTAAGGCGTGCCACCAACGTATTAGCCCAATGAGCGGCTAATACCGGATCACGCCATTCAACACCCAGAGTCATCAGCCCCGTTTTATTATCTTTACGAATATCCAGCACATCTTCCGAGAAGGTTTCATACACATCCAGCGTACTGGGCGTTTCACTGCTCAGCCCCCGCGCAAACAATGGCACAATTTTTTCCTGCTGCAGAAATGGCACCAGAAAAACACGCGATTTTAACGTTGCCAACACCCTGTCCACATCATTACCACCGCCACTCAGGTTGACTCCCGCTAACGAGGCCAGACCACCAAATTGTCCAGCCAGCGATGACAGCCCTCCGCTTTTTTCTTCTGTGGACGGGGCCATCACCAATTCGGCACGATAAATCGGTGTTGATAAGAAGGCAAAGCCTATGGCCAGTAACATGCCGAAAAAAAAGACACTCAATAATACGTGTTTGTATTGAGCCAGCACTCGCCATAAGGCAAGCAAGTCAATGCTGTCATCTTCTGCATAAGGTCCGACATAATCCGGCCCATAACCGGGAACGGCAACATAACGCACCGACAGCTGGTCTTCTTGACCCTCTGGCAGTTCCGGGGTGGCCGGATGCTCCTTCCTGGAACTCAATTTGTGAATTTTTAAGTCGGGCTTGTCCATTGATTAATCATTCTACGTCAATTTTTCTTGTGTGGGTCACCTAAAAAATACCCACCGCGTTCCAACTCGCCGCTGCAATACCAATTTGATAGATGATCTGGCTGACATTGGTCCACAAGGTCAGAGGTTTCATACGCTCCGCGTCCAGAGGTACCACAATGGTATCACCAGGGCGCACCTCCAGATTAGTGCCGAACCAGTTTGTGCTGTGGCTGGGCACCACTGCCCCATTAGCTCGAACCACATAAACACGGTCTTCGTCGGCGCGATACGTCATACCTCCGCTGCGGTTAATGTACTGTTGTACACTGCGGCCTTCGCGGAACAAGTGCGAGGTAACGTGCTGCACTTCGCCGAGAATGGTGACCTCCTGGGTCAGCCCAGGAACCATTAGCTTATCACCATCCTTGAGCAGAATATCCTCTTCAAACTCAATATCTTCTTCATCCTCATCCCTGTCCCAACCGCTGTTGCGACTGGCCAACAGCAGGGGCAAATCGATAACCAGTCGCCCTACTGCTTTGGTAGCCTTGAGCTGCTTTAACAGCGAGCCAGCCATACCTGCCGAGCGCTGGGTTTCATCGCTGGCTTGTGCCTTTTCCAGATCAATGGCCGCCAGATCCGATTCCAACCGTAAACTCATGGCATCCAGTTGGTCCTGTTCTTTTTTACGCAGACTCTCACGTAAAAATACCGCGCCCTCGGCAAAAGCCTCTTCGGTCAGGCCACCCGCCCGTTCAAGCAATTCCAGCAATGTTTCACCTCGCTTCACCGGGTAACTGCCGGGAAAACGTACCTCTCCTATAATTTCCACCACACGCTGAGCTGTCCAGTTAGGTAAGCGTTTGATGTGCAGAGAGTCATAAGATCGCAAACGAAGCTGGTCTTCTGTTTTATTCCACTCGGCTGCCGACATGAAGGCAGCCAGTTGAACAGAAACATGATGTGTCAGTCGTCCCTTTTCCTGATCAATATGATATCGGCTCAATTCTGCTTCCAATGTATAAGCTGATTCAGTAAGGCCGCCTGCGGCCCGCAACAAATCGGCTACGCCCATATTTTTTTCCAATGGGTATTCACCGGGTGACTTCACCAAACCACTGACACGCACCACTGCCGTCGGCGCGCCACTGTTTGCCTGTTCCTTGATTTGCACAATCACCGATCCCAGCAACACAGAACGATCATCATCTTTTGAAAATACATAAACTTCATCACGCGGACTGAGTAACGTATCGCCTGCAGCAAGATTATCCGGAGCAGAATCGGGTGTGCTGATATCAAATGACTGTGCTGCCAGATAGCGGCCCTGTGCATCTTTGCGCATCAGCAATACATAACGTGTGTCACTATTCGCCGTTATATCTCCAGCAAAGCGCAGTAAATCACGCAAACGCATTTGGGCCGCCAACGGGTATTCACCTGGCCAGCGCACGTTGCCCGCAATCTGCACGATGGTTTCCGGGCGTTCAAAATTCGCTTGCTGCCGCAGCTCCTGTACCAGCGTCGCAAGTATCTCATTACGTTCCTGCTCTGCCTCAAATGACAAGCCGAACACAAAAACCCGGTCGCGGGATTGCAATGTTAAATCTGCCGCAGAGTCCGGAGTAGCAAAAATCTTATCCAGGCGCGAGACCAGCACTTCAATAATGCGATCCGGTTGCCGTTCACGACGGATCAGCACCATGCGTAAATCGGGCTCAGGCAACAACGCCTTAATTGAAGGAAGAACATCAGACACACGCATGTTGGCATGCCATTGCAATTCACCGGGGCGCTGCACATGGCCTGATATAAATATCGCATTTTCCATACCGTCTAATACGGAATAAACACGCAGTACATCACCGTTTGTCACGGGCTGTGCAACGGAGAGCGCAGACGACAAATCAATGTCAATAACGGATTTTTCACCCATGGCATTGATACGCTCCAACTGACTCTTTACTTGATAAGCCGTGGGCAACATGCCACCTGACATGGTCAGCACCTGCTGTATCGTGCGTTCTTTTTTCAGCTCATAAATAGCGGGCCGACGCACTTCCCCGTCAACACTGACGGTATCGCCAACGGGCGGTACAAAAATCACATCACCCGGTTGCATACGTGCATCGGCACTGGTATCACCACGCAGTAATAAATCATACAGATCCAGTTGCTGAATCAATTTACCACGCCGTTTGAGTTGTACATTACGTAGCGAGCCGATAGGCCGCACACCACCACTGACAAACAACGCGTTGGTCATAGTGGACAACGAACTCACCGTGTACGCGCCGGGTCGATTGACATCACCCAGCACAAAAATGCGCATGGAGCGCAGCTCCCCAAGAGAAACATGAATCTGCACACCCGGCATTTGTTCTTTGATGCGCCGTTGCAGGTCATTTTTCAATTCATCAAAACGCATACCAGTAACCGCGATGGGGCCGATACCTGGAAACTGTAACAGTCCCTCACGATTAACCATCAATTCATGCTGCTGGTTTTCTTTACCGTACAATTGCACCTGCACGGTATCTCCAGGGCCAATAACATACTCAATGGGAATGGGAATTTCAGTGACCGGTGAAAAGGTGGTGGGTACACCCGCAAACAAATCGTAACCAAAGGGTTTGAGTGCATTATCCACCGTTGCGAGTCCCATAACACTGTCTTCCCGCATGGGCATAGGCACAACCACTTCAGGTTGTTCCAGCGGTATCACCTTGTCGGCACCGGGTGTCTTTTTAAATGTCTGTAGTAACTCCGCTTGCTGCTCAGGAGATAACTGATCCAGCATTTGCATCTGCTGCGCCGACGGTACAGCAGCCTGCGATACAGCAGAAATCAACAGAACAAATAATGCGCAAAGTATTGCTGAGCCACGACGCCCGGCAACATGAATCAAAAAAATTTCTCGCAAATCGATAAACACAATAATGCTCTCATTCCGTACAACGGTTTTATTTTGTTACCGATAACGCCTATTTATGAAAAGCCGACAACAAATGACGACCACTCCAATCGAATAACAGGGGATCTTCCACGATAGTGTATAAATCACCGGGAGATTTTACCATCTGCCCCACATCGCGTGTCCATGGCGAAATGGCAAAGCGCGCGACAGCCTGAGTATCCCGGGTCAACATGCTCCCCAGGGGGATGGAAAGAAAAATGCCTTTGTCATTATACGGATCATCCGGGCTACCCGGCGAGGTGATGTCCCGCCCGTCTGTGACCGTATACCAGGCACCAATACGCACACCGGAACGAAAACGGCGTTGTATTTCATAACGCACACCGACATCCTTAGCCAGAAAACGCCCGCCGCGCGCAGTAAACGTCAAACCCTGTTGTTGCAGACGATAATGTACAGCTGCAATCGCGGTGGTGGTACGGTAATCACGAAAACCAAAACCGCCATCGGTATTCCGTTGGCGCAAGGTATCCACACTGAAATCCATAGCCCAGGGACTGGATTTGGAAAAATACAACAACTGGCCACCCAGCCCGGCAAACATACGCTCATAATAGCCTGCCGAGGCACGGGCATAAAAACGGGGCCGTAATTGTAAATACTGGTTCAGCATCAGCTGGTCAAGAATAAACTGGCCATCACGGGTGTAATCACCCACATCAGAACGCACATGGGGCAGTACGCTATTAGAACGATCCTCTACTTTGCTGACATCCTCCAACAGACGCAAACGCAACCCGCCCTGCACAAACAAGCCACGTCCCAGTTGCCGGGTATATGTTGCCAATGCAAAAGTCTCATAACGCAACGCACCGTTAGCATCGTTAAAATAGATACCGGCGTTAAGGGGAATAAAGCGCACCCGATCCAATGCACGGCTCTCACGGCGCAAACTGAGAACATGGCCTTCCTCATTAGGTACCCACTGGAAGTGTTCAAAGGATTCTGTTTTTTTAGAAATGGGAGGTTGTGCTGCTGATTGACGCTCAGTAAGAGCAGGAGCTCCGGCCAGTTGTTTCGCGGCATCAGGACTGCTGTAACTCACTGTTATACCCTTGAGCAACTCACCGTAAGTGACGTTACCGGCAAAAAAACCTTCCAACAAAGGTAAATCATGAAAATCATAAGTCACCAGCGCCAGATCTGTGGGTGTAAACCAAGTAATGTGAATGGCATCGAGGTCACGCGGACCCAACGACAACACCGTGCGTAATGCACGGCCGACAGCACGAGCCACCAGAGAGATACGCCGGTGAGCAAAACCCATGTGCAGTTCTCGGCCCACCAGTAAAATTTGCACGTTACGAAAACCCTGCTGCTCCAGAGCCGCAATCAGCTGTTCGCGTGATTCGGAAGAACCGCGCCATGTCAGCAGATCTACTCGCTCGATTTTTGCCATAAATGGTGGAGGTTCATCCACCTTGGGAATAAACTCACGCTGCATCAACGGGATGGAAACATAAGCGTTAAGCCCCACATCCCCACTCTGCCAAGCCAGCCGCCCACCCAACCAGCCCCAGCGATAACCGATGGAGAATGTATCTGCACCCTTGCGCCTGACTGCGCCACTGGTGGCAGCAAAGCGGTCGTTGGCATAATCCGTAGCATCGTATTCATAAACCAAATCAAAACCGGGGGCCCAGTCAGGCTGGTATTGCAGGCCACCAAAACCGCCATCGAGGCGTCCCCGCCCCAGACCCAGACTAAAGTCCACTGAAGCAAACTGCTTACTCATCACCACAAAATCCGCATCAAACACCCGAGTACCCAAAAAATCCCAGGTGCCTACGCTGATTGCAGGAAGATAACGCTGCTCTTGTAACAACAACAACTTGGCATCGAAAGCCTTGTCTTTAAACGTGCCGAAGTTGGGATTCGTCAATCCCCGGGTCTGGCTCACCGAAGTATACCGCGCACCCAGCTCCAACCGTGGGAAAACACTCAAACTGCTCCAAAAGGCTCGGTAGGGTTCAAATCGGCTGAAACCAAAACGCAGTGAGCCATCCTCCGCCACTCGCGCCGTTGGCATATTCACCAAGCCGGTTTGTCCTGCTTGAGTAGGGGTAGCCAGCGATGCGGCAGACAACGGCAAGCTGCCCGTCCATAACACAGCACACAGTAAAATATCGTTAAGCCTCTGCCTGCCGGACATGTGATTATTTTTCGCCCACACCATTTACCGTTGAATGCAAAAAATCAGATACAAAAACGCCTCTGGCCGGTAAGGCCAGAGGCGTTAATAAAACAAACCCTGTAGTAGAAAGATAAAGAACTAATGACTTGAGGTGCTGGAACCGCCACCAGAGCTTGCCAAGGCAGCAATCGCGCCTGCGGCCAACGCACCAATAGCCACCATAGTACCAGTACCCATCGCCGCTGCCGAACTCGCTGCACTGCCTGCTTCTTCTGTACCTGTAGTGGTGTTCGCAGCACTCGTATCTGCCTCCGGATCCGGAACAGTCGCGCTGGCACCCGCACCAATAGCGGCGGCCAACTGAATGTCCTCTCCCGCAGAAGCAAAGTTACTCAGTGCTAAACTAACAGCGACAGCGATAAATAATTTTTTCATCTTGTTTCCCTCAAAAATAACCGTCCATGCCCCCGAATATAACACTACTATGTTAACGCTGCATGAACCATATGCCCGCTTTTATTCAACCTTTATATTCAGAGAAGGCAAAGTGAGTAATCTGTATCCCGCTCTCTCTTCGTTCTATCTGGATCCACAGCGGTCCTTGATAATGATCGCGTTTATTTTGACCGTTAGCCTGTACTTCAACATTATAAATACCTTCACCTCGGGCAATATCGCCATCCCATGTCCATCGCACGTCTTTAAAGGCTATCGTTCGGAATGAAGTACCATTAAACAGTCCAACATAATCTTCCCGAATACCCTTTACCGTAGCTCGATCATTAGTTTGGGCATCTTTTGCAAAAAGTTTCATGAAAGCTTCAATGTCGCCCGCCGCATAGGTGCTAATAAGCGTGCTCAATAATGCGTCCAGTTCTTTTTCTGGAATATGGCTAATAGGATTCGCGCCTACACTCGATTTGCCTGCATCAATTACAGGCTGCGTTTCCGCACGTTCAGTCACCACAACATTGGACGCGTAATAACGAATGATCTGTAACTCACCAGAATGACTTTCCACCTGTAGTGTCACGTCCCCATTTTCTTCATAGGTAGGCTGCCCATCCTTGCCCTGCACCGAAACCATATATTGCCCACCGCCACGGACATAACCGGTTTTTTGTTCCCAACTCATATTTCTAAATTGCATGCTACGCCCGGTGCTACTTTTGAATAACGTTTGGTATTCACTTCGCACACCGGCTATATCAATCGATTTATTAGTACGCACTACAGGTGAATACAACCCTAACAGCGTATTCAAATCACCCGCTTGATATGCGGTAGTAAGCACCGTGAGCATTTTATCCAGGCTTGCAGGGCTGATCAGGCCAACTGATGCTGCCTGTGCAGCCGCCTTCGCTTTTGCCTCTTCCGCTGCCTTTGCCTGCGCTTTAGCGACGGCTTTTGCCTTGGCCTGCTCCTCTGCTCGAGCCTTGATTTCAGCCTCACGCTGGCGCTTGGCTATCGCTGTCGCTCTTAGTCTCGCTTGTGCGTCTGCTTTTGCGTCTGCTTTTGCTTGTGCGTCTGCTTTTGCTTTTGCTTGAGCCTCTGCTTCTGCCTTGGCTACCTCAGCTTGCGCTGCCGCTTTGGCAGCTTCTTCAGCAGCACTTGATAACAAAGCTGCCTGAGCTGCCTGTACCATTTCTAATGTCGCTACGTCTTCGTCGCTATTGACTTCATTAGCCAGTGGTTCCACTACAGGGGCAACAGCCGGTTTCGTTACCGGTTCTGCTACAACCACTGGCGCACTCGGCAAGCCAGCGGCCATTTCTGGCTCAGCGTCTCTCGTCATTTTGATTTGAGTCAACCACAAAACAAATACAATGACCGCAACACCAGCAATCAACATCATATTGCGAACGGTTGGGGCTGTGCGTGTACCCTCAGCAATCATTTCATTCGCATTCGCAGGCGGAGGACGCAACCCCGAATTAGTCGCACGGCCCATATTGGGCGACAAATCCAGATCTAATTCCTCTTCGAGATCCTCAACATCACTTGAAGGTTTCGCAATTTCTTCCGGGCGTGCTGTTATTTCAGAGCGACACAGACATTCATAAGCTGCGCCCACTCGTGATACACCACTTTCATCATTAAGCTTTTTATCCTGGCGTAACAGTTTCATCAATAAACCGTAGTGCGCTTCCACCTCGGTTAGGCTTGCATCCGATGCAAGACCTAATACACGAAAATCATCTCCGCCCGGTAAAAACAACACACGGCGCACAAAGAAGCGTACAGCCGCTCGCAGCATGGCGGGGGAAATTCCCATTACAGCAATTTGACGCAAACCCAACAACATCTGGTCTTCGGCAATCGCCAACTCCAAAATCGCCTTAATACCTTTAGGTAGAGGCTGACTGGGATCGTCCAACCCCGGAAAACTCCGTGGTGAACGATGAAAAGCCAACACCAAACGCAGAATTTTGCGTAATACCACTTCTTTAGGATCTCCCGGCGCATCCGGCAGCGGTGCCATCACGCTCGGCGAAGGCTGATTGGCAGGACGTTCTGCCGTTGTTTCGGGCATGCTTACAGCAGCCTCTCTACCACCGGCAATAACTCGAAAGCGCTCCATTTCCGCAGGCGCGTTGTTATTGCTGTCATCAATTTCAATATCATCCGGTTGCGCCTGCGCCACATGCTGCATCCACCCATCATCAGGCATTACACGCTCCATCATGCCGCCATCTTCTGGGAAGGGAACAGCCACAGCAGCATGGCTGCTGTCGATATCCACAGTCTCAGGTTCACGTGGTGAACTAACATCCGGTTTATCTATGTTAACTTCCCCAACTTCAACTCCCTGTGCGGGAACAGAGTCAGCAGCGGCTGTTTTGGATACACCGTTTATTGCTTGAGGCGCATCCGCGGTTTCGTCAGGCACAATGTCAGGTAATACATCTGTGTTTATTTTTGCGGGCCGGGCAATTGGCCTACCAGAAATCTCACTTTGCAACTCATCGGTAACTTCATGTAGTACATCCGCATTAATCGTATGCAGTTCTTCAAGGCTGCTAAACAGCAAAACCCGATCACATAACATATTGATGCGTCGCGGCACACCCTCGGTATACCGGTAAATAATCTCAAACGCTTCATCGGTAAAATGGGGATCATCATTCCACCCAACATGCGCCAAACGGCTCTCCACGTAGTTTTGACATTCATCTTCACCCAGCGCACTGAGGTGATAATTGGCAATCACACGTTGACGGAGTTGTTCCAGATCTGGGTGATCCAGCATTTGACGAAATTGCACCTGACCAAGCAGGAAAGTCTGTAGCAACGCCTGCTCACCCACTTGCAGGTTAGAAAGCATGCGTAATTCTTCCAGCGAGCGGGCAGGCAGATTCTGAGCCTCGTCCACTACCAGCAGTACCCGCTTGCGCTCACGGGAACGGGCCATGAAAAAAGCTTCCAGGGTTTTCAGCAAACCTGCCTTATCTTGACCTTCATAGCGCAAGCCAAAAGAAGCCAGCACCATGCGCAGCATTTCGTCAGCTTCTAACTGAGTTGTGGTCAAATGAGCAACCACCACATCAGACTGATCCATATCCTGCAAAAGAATTTGTGCCAGGGTCGTCTTACCCGTGCCCGGCGCACCGGTGATCACCACAAACCCTTCGGCCTGACTCAGCCCGTAACGTAAATAAGCCAGGGCACGCTTGTGCCCACGACTGGCGAAAAAGAAGCTCGGGTCAGGACTAAGACGGAAGGGCTTGGCTCGCAGCTGATAAAAATTCTCGTACACGCTGAATTCCCTTATATATGGTTGATCTGGCTCTCTATCGGCCGTCATGAGGTCTACTTCACTCGGTTATCCGAAAACATCCGTTTAGCTCTAAAAGCGCTGAGATTCCGAGAAGACTATTTTACCACTAAATTCCGGTTTTTAAAGTAAAAACTTAAGGAAAAATGACCATTTCCACACAAATATTCACACTCTTACTGTGGAAAATGTAAAACCAAACAATCTCAGACTAATTTCATCAGGAAACACCGTTTAAAATATGGGCCATGCCGAGGAGGACATTCGCCATCATTTTAAAACTTCAAACCATTGTCGCTATTTGCAGCAATTAACTTAAACCAGCTCCAAACGACAGGACGTTCCTTAACATTCGTGATTTCACACACCGCACCCATTCGCCGAAACGGGAACTCGCAACCAAAACCCAAAAAAACGAGGATGCGCGCACACAGATAAGCTGGCGCATGAATGTCGATATAGGGTGATTGATGCTAACCCTACAACCGCCTAATCTCGACATAACAGCAAATCTATTTACTCGCAAAAAAACCGTAGCGCTGATTTTTCAAGCCACACAAAGACTTGCAAATTCGATATCCCTTTTGACTTGCAAGAATGTACAAATAATCGCCAGCTAATAACACTCACTAACTGCTGGTAGCTGACATTCAAGCATCAGAACTGTAATATCACGCACTGCTAGTGCCGCTGCGGAAATTGTCGGGCGAATCTCATCGAATAAGTTATCTCGATAACTTACGCCCCTTCCGCAGAAAGAAAAAAGGCAGCAAACAGTTTAAAAACAATACCTTGAATTAACTGACAAATCAGCAAGGTTTTTATTGAAAATAACGGGTACTTCTGACAACTTTTTTGACAGCAAATTTCCGCCCAGTGGCAACAATGAGTTTTTAGAAAAAAAATAAATTATATCCCCATAATCCAACCCAAAATGACCATGTGCAAGCCAAGTGATTTATATATTTAACAATCGGTTAAGGCGTTTTATTTAAACTAAAGAGGCCAATGGGGTATGAGATCGGTTTGAATGGATACAGAGACACGAAATAAAAAAATAGGATTAGCAAATTTTATAACTCAAATCACCTCACTGAAAACTTTAACAGGTTGACACATTGCGAGTAATCACCGATCATAACTCGCGATTACTATTTAGTGGTAATAGGAATATCACGTAGTGGCATTGGGAATATTACGCAGGCGGTGCATTTGATGACATATCTTTAGCCATTCAAGGTTAAGACACTCAGCCATACGATCATGGACGAAACAAAATATGAAATACGACACTCTACCTACCTCTCACACATATCCACCAACACGGTCTCTGCGACCCCGAATCAGGGAAGGCGCAATGGTAAATCCTATGCTGGGTATGCGAATACCATTCAGCGATTAAATAGACAAAATTGGGACGTATTATTTCTCCACTTAACTTTTAGTCCAACACCCATACTCAAACCTCCTGCAAAAACAAGGGGGCAGTTTGAAGCGCAGATGTTATCTCATGAATGAGAATGCGACCAGCTAGGGTGATGAGATATTTAATAAATCGAAAAATACGCTATGTACTGTGTACCAGCATATTTAAGTGATTGTTTAATAGGCATATTCGCGTATTAACAAAGCGCTACTCGATCTTGTTAAACATATTTACACATCAATAGATGTGTAAATATATGGATACATTTTGTGATGGATAGCGTTAAGCGCCGAAATAAGCCTACACATGTTAATAACGTAATTTACAGATACACATACCAAGAAGCGTCGGGGTCAATGTTGAGGGTATTTTCAAGCCAGCTTGGGCGACCAAGCCTAACTTGATCTGCCTTACCCAATCGTAATGACAGAGGCATGCTTAATCTACATACCACCGCTAGGCGCTGCTGACTTTTTGAGCAAAATTGCACATGCTTTCTGTAACATAAAGGAATATGCAGGTAACCCTTCTTTGAAGAATCGTTCAATGTATTTGACAAAAACACACAAACAATCAGACCTCCAGCACCATAATGACGACAAGCCTGAGGTTATGTTTATGGTCTCAAATAAACCTGCACTTATTCTCAATTTGGGTGAATACAGCGATAAAGCGATTGAAGTACTGGAGTACAAGGTAACGCGCAATCCCCTGTATTTACGAAGCCATGTTCAAAGAATCTATCTTTACAGGAAAATTAAAAATGGCGAAGCTTTATATGGAGCCTTATTGGACTTATTCATAGCGCTCAACACTAAAGGTTTCGAAATAAGGCAGCGCTTATTGTTTGAATCCAAATGTTGCCTGGATTCTCATCATTTCAATGTGCTATACCAACGTTTAGGCAATGGCATAAATGCAGCAAGTGTATTGCCGTTAAGCCAATACTCGCGACTCTCAAAAGGCTTGATCGGCACAATCAACTTACTCATCAACAATCATCAAGCCACACATGAGGCACGCGACCCTCAAGTGGAAGCGCATGAATATTTGGAATATGGGGAAGTTGATGAAGCAAGAAACATTTTAGAGGTCGCGGTATTAAAAGAGCCTTGGCGCAAAGAGTTACATATAGACTTACTTGAAATATATAAAGTATCTCGTGATGCGGACAATTGTGACGCAATGTATCGTCGACTGGCTGATAAATTTATTCCTGACCATCATGCATGGATACAAACGGCAAAACACATTCATCTGGCCACAGGAGATATAGATGGATAATCACACAAGCCCTGTAAAAATTGCGGCATTAGGTATGGAGCAACGCACCTACAGTACGCTGCAGTTATTTTTTCATGAGCATTGCAAGGATAGTTACGTTCTGGTAGAGGAGAATTCTGCTGATATCAGCATAATAGATATGGATGGGTTCCAAGCGCGCAGAATGCTGGAAGAACATAAAAAGCACTACCCCAATCAACCTTCAATCCTGATTTCTCTCTCTCATGACAAGGCGCATGATGCCGTATATATTCGCAAACCAATTATGTTGGAAGCTCTTTCCTCAGCCTTGCTCAAAGCGAAAGAACGATTACAGCAATCCACGATAAAAGCGCCCACACTAAAAACACCTACTGTGGAAACAACCCCACAATTACAAATGACTGCTACCCCCCCTGAAACAGCCGCTCCACTATTGCGGAATAATAATAATGTTGCGCATAACCATGACTCACACAAAACAGCGGGGCAGGAAAAATCAAGTTCCAAGCATTTTAATCAATACCGGTATTCAGCAAATTTTCTAACTGAAGACGCCGACCTGGAGCAGATCAACACCAAGCTGGCTGAAAACTTCAACCCCGACAACCCCATACAAACCGCCAAGTTTCAATATCAACCTGAGCAAACACTACAAGGTTATTTTCAGCAAGCATATTTCACCGCGCTGCAAACACAACAAAATGTACTCTTAAAAGGGGTTTGGCGTCCAATAACCATACTTCACAAATCAAAACAATTGAGAGTTGAAAAAAACTTTCGTCATTTATATGCGCTGTCTGGCATGCTTTTTGATAAATCCGACGTTTCCATCACTATCTTGGACAATAGCGTGGACTGTGAACCCCGCCTACATGAAACGGTCTTGCCGGCAGAACCTTTTTTATGGAAGCTGGCCATGCGCACATCACGCGGGCGTGTACCAGCAGACACAAATTTCACCGCACCCATCAAACTGATACGCTGGCCTAATTTCACACGGACAATCATCACACCGCATGCGCTCAGAATTGCTGCGCTATGGGCAAAGCAACCAACATCCCTGATGGACACAGCGAGCTATTTATCAGTTCCATTACAACATGTATTTATATTTTATACCGCAGCCGTTTCACTCAACTTTGTAACGCCTGTAATGACTGAAAAAAATCATGCAGCCGCTGCACTACCACCGGCCAACCGTCACCGATACCGAAAAATCTTTCAAAATTTACTTGAGCGATTACGCAACAATTAACATTGCGCCGAGCATTTGAAGTAATAAAAAACTATGACAAATTATAAAATAATATTCACTGGTCCTGTTGGAGCCGGAAAAACGACCGCAATATCTTCGATTTGTGATCGCCCCCCTCTATCAACTGATAAAATTGCAAGCGATATGACACGGGATGTCAAAAAAACAACGACTGTTGCATGCGACTATGGCACGGTTCGTTTAAGTGGAGGAGATTGCCTCCATCTCTATGGCACCCCAGGCCAGGAGCGCTTTGATTTCATGTGGGACATCCTGACATCAGGTGGAATCGGTTTAGTTTTACTGCTGGACAATACACGAGCAAACCCTTTCCAGGATATGGATTTTTTTCTTGAACAGTTCCAGGACTTTATCAACCAAACCCAAATCGCGATCGGTGTCACGCAAATGGACCGTAAGTCGGTACCCTGTATTGATGATTACCATAACCATCTGAGCAAACAGGGATTGACTATTCCCATTTTTGATGTCGATGCCCGCAAACGACAAGATGTTTCATTATTGATTAAAGCACTACTTTTTTCGCTTGACCCTGGCCTGATAGAAAACAATGACTGATTTCACTATTAAAGAAAACCTCTACATTTATCCTACACCTGCTGGCGCATATTATGCGGTATCAAGCCCTACGAATGATCCTGCAAAAAGATTATTACGTACACTGTTTCAATTCATGGAAACGCCATGCTTGACCATTGATGAATTACATCTATACACAGGCATAAAAGATAAAAATGAGATTACTGCGCTATTAAAACGCATGCAAAGCCTGGATTGGCTACAAGGCTGCGAAGAACCACAGACCGCACCTTTAGGTGATTTTGAAGAAATATTACCCGGGTTGTTATCACCATTATCCAACAGAGGCAATGTATTGCTGGCTGACAACTTGGGATTCCATATTGCCTACAATGGTTTTAATTACGAAACGGTGGAACAATTGTCCGCATTAAGCGCTGATATATCCTCTTTGCATGAACGACATATAGGGTTATTAGAAAATAACCTTGGTTTGAACTCCAGCGCTTGGGCCATCGTAGATGCTGCCGGGAACAGTCAAGTGGGGTTTTGGCCGTTGTATATCGGCGAGCAACGATTCGTATTGGTTATAGGCGGATTACCCCGCATGAACCAACCCATATTGATATCACTAATATGGGCTTTAAATATACGCTTTGCCAAAGAAAACTGACACCGCCCTTTAATTCCAACAGACGATAGAGAAAGATAGATGATAGATAAAAAAGGAAATATTATTAAGCCCGACTTTATTGAGCTTACACGTTATGCTAAACAATTTTCAGGTTTAACAATTGAAAAAGAAAATGTACTATTAAGCGCTAATGATGAGCTTGCTCCATTACTTAATGTAGTAACTGATAATTTTTACGAGGCAATGAGCAATATACCTGAGGCCGCATCCTATCTGGAAGGACGTATAACGGGACTGAAACAAACCCATTTAAACTGGATGAACAGCATTTTCACCGGTCCTTATAATGAAAAATATACAGAGTCAATGTATGATGTTGGCGACATTCACGTCCGAGTTAATCTACCCGTGGAATTCATGAGTGGTGGTGTTACTCTTATATGCAACGAGCTTTATCGAATAATTTTTGAGGTGTATGGTACGGATTCTGCGAAAGCACACAGCATCATTAGCGCCGTAAACTCTGCGCTGGGGTTTTCCCTATTTGTAATGCAAAAGTCCTATAATGCTTCCGTCGATGAAGCGCTGGATAAATTTTTATTAATAACAGGCATGAGCGAAGCCTTATTTGCAAAATTATCTTCCTCATTCAACACAACAAAACCTTGAATCTTATTCAACCTGACACCTTACTAGTAGGAGCACATAATAATGCGACAAGAAATGCTTGGTTCAATTCTCAACGAGCTGAACGGCTCATCAGTAGACATAGAAGCGTCAGCAGTAATTTCAACTGATGGATTGTTGATTTCATCCGTATTACCACAAGACATGGACGAGGACCGTGTCGGCGCAATGAGCGCAGCCATGATCTCGCTCGGAGATCGAACGGCGCAAGAATTAGCTAGGGGTGACTTAGAACAAGTACTTGTTAAAGGCAACACAGGCTATATTCTGATGACCTACGCGGGTCAGGATGCGGTAATCACTGTACTAGCCAAACCAAAAGCAAAGCTTGGTTTAATTTTTCTTGATGTAAAGCGGGCAGCGGAAAATATTGCCAAGGTGCTTTAAACAGGTGATACAACGAACATAGGTAGGTCGCGCGCTACTGCGCGCGCTTTATCATGCTACCCCGATCGAAGCCATAAACAAGACGCTACGCAAAGCGTTTCCCGATAATCTTCAGTCAATCATGCCACATTATTTTTCATCTACCGATGATTTCAGACTAAAACAATAACCACGGCCACGCAGCGTCTCAATGATATTCAGCGAATTTTGTGGGTCCAGCTTGCGTCTCAAACGTCCGACAAATACTTCAATCACATTACTGTCACGATCAAAATCCTGATCATAAATATGCTCCGTCAATTCCGCCTTAGAAACAACCTGACCGGCGCGTACTATCAAATACTCTAAGACTCGATATTCATACGCCGTAAGTTCAACCGGCTCATCATGCATAGTGACTTTTTGTGCCAATGAATCCAACGTTAAGGGGCCAAACATCACTACTGATTGCGTCCAACCGACAGCCCTGCGCAATAAAGCTCTGATACGCGCAATCAATTCTTCCATATGGAAGGGTTTCACCAGATAGTCATCACCACCTGCATCCAGCCCTTCCACCTTATCTTGCCAGCGATCACGTGCGGTTAAGATAAGAATAGGGAAATCTCGCCCCGCTGCACGCAGCTGGCGAATCACTTCAATACCCGAAATTTCTGGCAATCCTAAATCTACAACCCCTACATCGATAGGGTATTCCTGACCAAGAAACAACCCTTCGCGACCACCCGCTACTTCATCAACGGCAAAGCCTTCCTGGCGCAATCGTGTCGCCAATTGCGTCCGCAGCTGCTCTTCATCTTCAACAATTAATACGCGCATTTATCTGTAGCTGCTAATGTTTTAAAAAAATTTCCGGTATGACAGGGCTAAAGTCCCAACATATCTAGGGGCTTTCCATCAATCACATTAAGAATTATCGCACGAATATCAAGCATGCATAGAAAATACGGGGAAGAATCAGGCAGAGATGCCACGATCAATAGAAAAAATAAGGATAGTTGGCTTGAGACAAGGATCACTCATCCCAAGCAAACCAAAGGTGGTGGTACTCACCAAAAATGCGGACTAGGCACCCAGGGGGTTGAGCGCCATTTCCTTGTCCTTTTAAAAACCGGGTTTGCGTCCGTAAACACAAACCGAAACAACTTGTTTTTAGAGCGCCAGTATAAAATCAACCAATTTTTCAATATTTTCATCGGAAACACGCGGTGAATACGGAGGCATAGGAGCTGCTCCCCATGCGCCTTTACCACCAGCTTTCACTTTTCCGATCATGTTTTCTTTGGCTCCAGCATCACCCTTGTACTTGTCAGCCACTTCCTTCCATCCAGGCCCAACAATCTTTTTATCGATACTGTGACAGGCCAGACAACCACTCTTCTTGGCCAATTCCAGGTCAGCCATTGCACTACCTGAGGCCAACATCATCACACTTGCTGCTAAAATGATTTTTTTCATTTTAAATCTCCATCGTTTTTATTTGGAACGATTTCTCAACCGATGAATACAAGGTACAGGGAAGAAGCTGAACGCAAACTGAACGTGCGGACTAAAGCAATGATAAAACCGACGATTATACTAAATTATTATAATTTCGAGCATTTTTCACCAGTCGGATACGCATTTTTTGCCAGGGGTCAGACCAAGACAACCCCGAAGCCATCAGTGCCCGACACAATTTCAGCTCACCGTTAACGTCATCAAGATGCACAAATTCTGGAGCTGGCCCCTCTGCTCGCGGGCAATCCATACCCCCTTCAAAGCCCTGATTGTGATAATTGCCCAGCGGCAACGTAATACCCACTGTGGGCAAGCCCCAAGCGGTCGCCGCTGTGGCTTCACAGGCACCGCCATCCATCAACCGGCGTTGGTGGGCCTTAGGCAAAACCTTTTCTGCTATCTCCGAAAGCACCTGTAGCGCACCACTTTCAAATGGCGTACGTCGATCCCCCAAGCGTACCACCGGACCTTTGCCGACACGGGCACCCGGTAATGTGCGGGATGCCTCAAGACTGACACACACTAGTGGACGTTTTGCCGCCGCCAGCCAACCCAGCTCAAAATGCTGCACAGCACCCACAAAGCCTACCTCTTCCGCCCGTGTCAGCAAACCGATAAATGGTGCACCTGCATTGCGCCGATGCAAATCAATGGCCGTGGAAACAATGGCAAACACGCCCACCAAATCATCCGCAGCCCGGGTATACAAACGTTTACCGCTAACCCAACAATGGGAACGAAAGGCGAAACTGCCAAACAGGCTTTTTGCCTGACGCCCGGCATAACGTTCCGCCAGCAACATGCCATCCGGCACTTGAAACTGTACTTCGGCACGATCTATGGCCCAGCCTGCTTTCAGTAGCTTTGGTTTGATCAATCGGGCCCGCACTGTGGAATTCGTAATCTCGCCGTCATCATCAGCCAACCACAACCGGGCATCGGAGAGGTGTTTGAGTGGAGAACCGCCATGCCATTTCACAGCCAGCCGATTGGCGGCCAGCCACTTTACGCCGTGAAACCCAGGATGATCCATATGCGCAATAAAAATGCGTACCGGTTCGTTTTTATTCGCACTTGTTGTATGCCGGTTCAGCAAACGTTGATAAGCCGTTGCTGTGGCTACGCCTACGACCAAATTGCCCACTGGATCAAAAAAATGTGCGACACCGGCCTGTTTCAGATGGGCTGACACACAACGTGCCACGTGCTGTTCACGAAAAGGGGCCGCTGGCTGGCGAAGGATATCTTTGAGCAAAGAGAGACGTTTAGCTGTCAGCATTATTGCAGCAGGCTAAAGGTAAATTGGGCGAATTCAGTCTCGATCACGTTGATCTGTGAAACGTTTCACTTTAGCCATGTGGATTTCACCTTCATGCACTGCACCTTCAGCAATGGCAATGAACGGGCTGGTAAGACTGCCGCGAATCTTCGCCGTACACACAATTTCCATTTTTTCCCGAGCAGTGATCGAACCTTCCACCTGCCCGGCAATAACAACGTATTTAGCGGTAATGTCACCGACCCAGCATCCACCTTCACCGATGACCAACGCCCCGTCGAGTTCGCTACTACCTTCCACCCGACCCAGTACAATGGTATGCCCTCTACCGCCAATAGTACCGGTGAAAATACTTTCCAAGCCAATACTGGTGGTGAAGCCAGCAACGCTATCCAAGCTACGACGGCCCTTGTTGTTGGTCAGGTGGATTTTCGGGTCTTCGCTGGCCATGGTGCTGAGGAATCAGTCGCGAAACCGCTGAAATATGAGACAGGCATTGGTGCCACCAAAGCCGAAGCTATTGGACATCACTCTATTTAGCTGAACATCATCCACGCGTGTTTGTACAATGGGCATACCCTGCGCATCTTCGTCAAGATTTTCCACATTGGCTGAGGCTGCCACAAAATCACCTTGCATCATCAGCAACGAATAAATCGCTTCATTGACGCCCGCTGCACCCAGCGCATGCCCAGTCAGCGATTTAGTGGAACTGATTTTGGGAATATTATCGCCAAACACCTCACGTACAGCACCCAGTTCACGGGTATCCCCCACTGGCGTGCTGGTCCCATGGGCGTTGATGTAATCAATATCACTATCAACCGTCGCCATGGCCTGCTGCATACAACGTACCGCACCTTCGCCGGAGGGCTGCACCATATCGTAACCGTCACAGGTGGCACCATACCCCACAAGTTCACCGTAAATTTTTGCGCCGCGAGCCAAGGCATGATCTAACTCTTCCAGTACCAGTAGACCACCACCACCGGCGATCACAAAGCCATCACGGTCGGCATCATAAGCCCGCGAAGCCTTTTCAGGTGTCTCATTATATTTGGATGACATGGCACCCATGGCATCAAACAACACCGACTGACTCCAGTGCAACTCCTCGCCACCACCAGCAAAGACAATGTCCTGTTTGCCCATCTGGATCAATTCCGCGCCGTTGCCAATACAATGCGCGCTGGTGGAGCAAGCCGAGCTGATGGAATAGCTTACGCCTTTGATTTTAAAGGCAGTGCCCAAACAGGCAGAAGTGGTGCTGCCCATAGTGCGTGGCACCATGAACGGACCGACTTTGCGCACACCTTTGGAGCGCAGCAAATCGGCAGCCAACACCACGTTTTCGTTGGAGGCACCACCAGAGCCAACCACCAGACCACTGCGCGGATTGGAAATGTCATCTTCTGTGAGTCCGGCATCTTCCAAGGCTTCTTTCATCGCCAGATAATTATAGGCGGCAGCCCCTCCCATAAACCGGTATAACCTGCGATCAATCAGTTCCTTGGTATCCAATGCCACATCGCCATACACACAACTGCGAAACCCAAGATCTGCATATTCTTGGCTAAAGCTGATCCCTGAACGGCCTTCACGAAGGGACTCTGCCACTTCTTGTTGATTATTTCCAATGCTGGACACGATGCCCATACCAGTGACGACGACACGTTTCAAAACTGTTTCCTCCTGCCGGACGCTTTACTTAATTTCTGCTGTTTACTTGAATTCTGCTAACACACTCTTCGATTAAAAATTTTCTGTCGAGGTAAACAAACCTACCCGCAAATCGTTGGCAGAATAAATCTCGCGGCCATCAACTTCCATTACCGCATTGCCTATGCCCATTACCAATTTGCGCAAAATGACGCGCTTCATGTTAATACGGTAGGTGATTTTTTTATTTTCCGGCGTTACCTGACCAAAAAATTTCACCTCACCTGCTCCCAGCGCCCGTCCTCGACCTGGCCCACCCATCCAACCCAGAAAAAACCCCACCAGCTGCCACATAGCATCAACGCCCAGGCAGCCAGGCATCACCGGGTCATTTTTGAAATGACAATCGAAAAACCATAGATCGGGAGTAATATCCAGCTCGGCAACAATTTCACCCTTGCCAAACTCACCACCTTCATCAGATATATGGGTGATGCGATCACACATCAACATCGGAGGCAGGGGTAATTGTGCATTACCCGGCCCATACATTTCACCGCGTGCGCAGGCTAACAGTTCTTCTCGTGAAAATTGGTTTTGCTTTGACATAGCTACTTGTTTTCGCCACCTAATAGTGGCTCCTCCCCAGGATGGTTAACACCATTTTGTTGTTTGAGCATTTGCACACTAATTTTATTTATGATCTAAATCGCCATATTCTGAACAGCTGTATACGATTAAAGACGGGCAAGGGTATCACATCAGCTGTGTATTTTGGAGCACACCCGAGCCGGGGTCAACGACTCCCGGCCATAGCCGAATGTTAACCGGACATTACATTCGGGACTCATTGCTGTTTAGAACCCGTGCAAGCGAAATCAACTGGAAATCAATCTGTGCATGTGTTCATGGCTCCTGTTTTTCAGGAAGATCGCGTACGGCCTCCATAACATTGGGCAATTGCTCCAATTTGGCCAATGCCTGACTCAATTGTTCAACATCATGAATATCCAGCGTCAGAGTCATATTAGCAAGGTTGCTTCTGGGGTCTGTCAGGGTATTCACCGCCGAGACATTCAATTGTGCGTTACTCAACACTTCCGTAATATCGCGCAGTAAACCTTGGCGATCAAACGCCCGTACACAGATGTTCACAGTATAGGTTTGCTGGCTGCCACGACTCCATTCAACATCAATTAACCGCTCCGGCTCTTCCCGCTTCAGACGCAATAAATTCCGGCAGTCATTACGATGCACAGTAATTCCACGGCCACGCGTGATGTAACCAACAATTTGGTCATAAGGTACGGGTTTGCAACATCGTGCAACATGGGTAACCAGCTCACCCACACCCATAATGCGAACGCCATCGGATTGATCATTTTTAGCTGCGGAAGCCCTTGCCCGTGGAGAAGTTTTTCCCGGCTGCCGTGTGGCTGGCAAAACCAACGCAGACAAACGCCCGGCAATTTGCGCACTGGTGATATCCCCACAACCTACCGCAGCAAAAAACTCATCTATCGAGGAACGCTTAAATTGCTTTGCAAGAGAGTCAAAGTTGACCTCAGAAAGACCAAGGCGCTGAAATTCCTTTTCCACCACATCACGACCATCCGCAGCGTTATTAGCAAAGTCCTGCTGCCGAAACCATGCACGTACTTTGGCACGCGCACGCGCACCGGTGAGATAACCAAGATGCGGATTCAACCAATCCCGGCTCGGCTTACTTTGCTTTGAGGTCAGAATTTCAACCTGCTCGCCGTTTTTTAATGCATAACCAATAGACACAATCTTCCCATTGACTTTAGCCCCCCGAAAACCGTGCCCTACATCGGTGTGTATGTGGTAGGCAAAATCCAGTGGTGTAGAGCCTTTGGGCAGATCCAGCACCTTGCCTTGCGGCGTTAATACATAAACCCGGTCCTGAAAAACTTCAGACTTGAAACGATCAATAAAGTCGTCCATATCTCGCTCTTCATCTTTCCATTCCAATATTTGACGCAACCAGGATATTTTCTCCCGATAAACATCATTTTGACGGCCGCCCTCTTTGTATCCCCAGTGTGCCGCTACACCGTGCTCGGAATGTTGGTGCATTTCATGGGTACGAATCTGTATTTCCAGCGTCTTCCCATCCGGGCCAATCACTGCTGTGTGCAAAGACTGGTAGCGGTTTTCTTTGGGTGATGCGATATAGTCATCAAACTCGCTGGGGATGGGCTGCCATAAGGTATGCACCAAACCTAACGCGGCATAACACGCCGCCACATCGTCGACTAAAATCCGTACTGCGCGCACATCAAACAAGCCCTGAAACTCCACCGACTTGCCTTCCATTTTTCGCCAAATGCTGTAAATGTGCTTCGGTCGCCCCACAACCTGCCCATCAACACCGGCCACATCAAGCTCATGGCGCAACTGTTTTACAACACCGGCAATGTACTTTTCACGATCCTCCCGGCGCTCATCCAGTAATAGTGCAATACGCTGATAATTTTCGGGCTCAAGAAAGCGAAAACTTAAATCTTCCAACTCCCACTTTAGTTGCCAGATACCCAGGCGATTAGCCAATGGTGCAAAAATATCCATTGTTTCACTGGCCACCCTGCGCCGGGACTCCTCCGGCATGGTCTTTAATTCACGCATGACCTGCACACGCTCTGCAAGCTTGATCAACACCACGCGCACATCTTCTGCCATACCCAGCAACAGCTTGCGCAAACCTTCAAGGTGGATGAATTTTTCATCGCTGCTTTGCTGTTGGAGCCGGTAATCATCGACAACGCGCAGCTCGCGAACACCCGCGACCATTTCGGCCACACTGGCACTGAAAAGGGGCTCCAGTTGCTCCGGAGGCAACATTACCGGGGGAATATCACTGAATAATGCAGCAACCAGAGGATCAGCATCCACATGCAGCGTCATTAAAATCTCAACCACACCCCGGGCGTGTAGCAGCAATGGCTCAACCGAAATACCCTGTGTTTTTGCCACAGCAACGATAAGAGCATCTGCTTCCAGCAATGCATCGTGCGCACCCTCGGGCAACTGCGTGCTAATTTCACGCAACCAGTGTGATGCTTCAGGCAGCGTCATGCGAGAAAACACTCATTGAAAAAGATAATTTTGCGGCAGAATCACCAGGCTGGCGGCAGACGCTCATTAAGCGTGATAATTTTGTTCTCAATCGTAATGTAACCGCCAATGGACAGATCTCGTAAAATACGGCTGACCATTTCCCGTGATGCGCCCACCATACTGGCGATATCACGCTGCGTCAGTCGTTGTCTGATGACATTTTTCCCGTTTTCTTCTTCGGACATCTCCAGCAACAAGCGAGCAACCCGACCATACACATCCATTAAAGCCAGACTGCGTACATTTTCAGTCAGCTCACGCAAGCGGCACGCCAACCCACGCATCACAACCAAAGCGATTGTCGCGTGCTGCTCCATACATTTTTCAAAGGCCGCTTTTGACAACACCGCCAGCTTAGTATCTTCCACCGTCATTACCGATGCCGAGCGCGGAGCCTCATCGAGAATAGCCAACTCACCGAAATACTCCCCGGCCCCTTGCATATTCAAGGTCACTTCCTTGCCCTCTTCGTCCGACAAAAACACCTTCACCTTGCCTGACAGCACCACATATAACGAATCCGATACATCACCCTCGCAGATCACCAAGGTATTTTTCGGAAAACTACGTGTAACCGCCAGACTGGATACAGCCGCCATCTCTGTCTCTGATAGTCCCGAAAATAGCGCAATATTTCTGAGTGCCACGTAAATACTCCTTACAGTAAGTCTCACTTTAAAATTGGACTATGTCTAAAAAAACCATTAACCAAAAATGGGAATTTTCACAATAAACAAGTGTACTACCACCTTTCCCCGCAAAGCCCTCAAGCCTATCCTAATAAGCAGAAAAGGGGGAATCGGGTGAGGAATGACAAGGGTGTCATTACAGACTCGCGATTCTGGCACCACATAATGCAGCATGGCAAGTCGCGTTGCGACTTAACTTGTAAAATCGTTACACAGATATCCCATAACAGCAACCATTACTAAAGAAAGCCAAAATAGAAACCGGACAACCCATAATGATCACTACACACGAAATCACAGGTTTCCCGCCCAGCCCACTCATGGCGTACAACGGCGAAACATCAATTGCCCCCTCATCCCTCTCCGCCTGGAAAGCATTTCAGGCGGGCATGCAAATGCTACAGCGGTATGCGGATCGTTCACCCGTTGACATTCCTGCGATCGCAAAATCGAATCTACAGTTATTGCACCAGTCATTATCTTACGACTCACAATACAGTGACAATATCGACTATATCCGGCGGGAGGGAGTGGAAAGCGAGCAACCAATATTACGACGCCTGTATGCAGACCAAGGGCTTACGGCAGATCTGTTGGCATTCCAGGAAGGAACATCGATCAATTTAGCAACACTCCCACAGCGCTACACAATGCACCTGCTGATTTCAGGCAGCGCACAACTTGAACCGGAAAATAAAATCAGCAGTCCGGTACGGCATTGGTGGAATCGTATCGGTTCAAATAGCAATAAAAACTATTTGCGTAGCGGAGACGTTATCATTCGCTCATACAAACAAAAAAACAACCGACTCATTGCCCGTGGGAAAGATTGTTTGTTGTTGAGGGTACATACACCGACAGTAGAAGCATCCAGAAAAACGGCTTCGTAATGAAAATAAGCTTTATGGGGAAAACTGAATCAATTCCCCTTTGATATTTTGTAACAATTTCGGCCCAACTCTTTCGCCAGATAAAGCGCCTTATCCGCCTGTAAAATCAAATCGGAAGGTGAGGCTCCCTCACACGCCACCCCACTGGTGATCCCCAAGCTCACAGTAATATGATTTGTCACTTCGGAAAACTCATGCAGGATTTTTAACGAGCGAATTTTCTTACAGAGCTTTTCCGCAAGCTTTTCCGCCCCCTTAATATCAGTATTTGGCAAAACGACAGCAAACTCTTCTCCTCCATAACGGGCAACAAGATCAGCAGGACGATGAACCATTTCATCTAACGCAGCAGCAACTTGGCGGAGACAACCATCGCCAGCAAGATGTCCATAATTATCGTTAAACGGTTTGAAAAAATCGATATCAATAAGGATAAGTGAAAGAGTGCTATTCTCGCGAGCAGAGCGTAAACATTCCTTATCAATAAACTCATCAAAACTGCGGCGATTTGCAATGCCCGTCAAGCCATCGAGACTACTCAACTTTTGCAATTCGACATTACTTTTTTCCAGCTCAGACTGTAACTCCCGCAAAGCTTTAAAAGCTTCGTCTCTTTGAAGCTGAGTCAAGTAACTCTTGGAATGCGCACGAATTCTTGCAATCAATTCAATTTTATCGGGCAACTTTACAAGATAATCATTTGCACCCCTCTCAAATGCCAGGCTTTTATCTTCCGGGTCTTCTTTCGTTGACAGTACAATGACCGGGATATTTTTTGTTTTTTCATTATTTCGATAAGCATCAACCAAAGCATAGCCATCAATATCAGGCATAATCAAATCTTGTAAAATAACGGTTGGCTGTAATGCTATCGCTTTTTCCAGCGCCTGATTTGGGTCATTGCAATAATGAAAAATAATATCTGATTCATCCACGAGCATACGCCGAATGCCCTCGGTCACCATCATTTGATCATCAATCAATAATACAATCGCAGTAGATTCTGAATTGCTCATTGTATTTTTTTCATCCATATTGTTTATCAATATAATTTATAGCTATGCCTGTCCCTGTTAACGTCCCACAGAGTGTGTTCCATTAACGTTTTTTTAACAATGCATTGACAACATCATCAATCGGTAACACATCTATTGCCGCATCCAGATCAACTGCCGCTTTTGGCATGCCATAAACGGCACAGGTTTCTTCATTCTGTGCAATGGTATACGCCCCGCTCTGCCGAAGACTCAACATGGACTTGGCACCATCCCTCCCCATTCCAGTCAACAAAATCGCAGTTATCCTCCCCTTCCAATGCTGCTCAAGAGACTGCCAAAAAACATCAACTGAAGGTCGATATGGTGTATCACGTGGTATCGGCGAATAATGAAATGTACCATTTTCAGCCAATATCAAATGATTATCTGAGCCCGCAAGAAAAACAGTCCCAGCTACAGGCCGGTCACCATCACAGGCAATACGCACAGGAATATTCGACAACGTGCTCAACCATTCAGCCAAACCATGGGCAAATTGTACATCCACATGCTGAACAATAACGATAGGAGAATCAAAATCATCAGGGATAGATTGAAGAATAGTCGCCAATGCTTGCGGGCCCCCTGATGAAGACCCAATAGCAACCAGTGAACCATTGACTAAAGATACTTTTCTGGGCTGTGCAATATTGAAATGTGATTGAGAACCCAGTGGACCCGGTTGAGTCAGGATACTTAACATTGCAATTTTTTTCAGCAATGGTGCCTGCGAACCATACGCATTATTGCCGGTAAGTACGGGAGTATTAATGGCATCAAGCGCCCCACAGCCCATCGCCTCAAACACCAATGCCGAATTTGTATTCACCGATGAAGTGACCAATAATATTGGGCAAGGCGACATCCGCATAATTTCACGGGTGGTATCAACCCCGTTCATTCCCGGCATAATAATATCCATTAATACCAAATCAGGGACGTCTTCACGACAAGCATCAATGGCTTCATGTCCATTAAATGCAGTCCAGGCAACCTGATGAATCCCAGCACTTTCAATAACGCGTCGCAACCCCTCAATAGCCATTGGCATATCATTGACAATAGCAATCCTCATTTTTCCGCCACACCGATTAAATCTTCAACCGCATCAATAAGCGTATCATCATGAAAGCTACCTTTGGTCAAATAATAATCAGCCCCCGCATCCAGACCACGCCGACGATCTTCCGAACGATCTTTATAAGAAACAATCATGACGGGTAATGTTTTTAAATGTAAATCCTGCTTGATAGACTTCACCAAATCAATACCATCCATACGTGGCATATCCACATCCGTAATCACCAGGTCGTAAGAAACACGACGCACCGCATTCCAGCCATCCATGCCATCCACTGCCAAGTCAACAAAATATCCTTTCGACAATAAAAGATCTTTTTCTACTTCGCGTACAGTTAAAGAGTCATCAACAACCAATATACGTTTACGGCTTGTCTTCAAGTAATTTTCAGCGGCACGATAAACATCAGCTAAAACACCGTCATTAACCATATAATTGATACTTCTCACCAAATCATCAACATCTAAAATAAATAATGGCTCACCATTTTCCATCAAAGCCACAGAACTTACATTAGGCACCTTTCCTAATCTTTCATCGAGCGCAGAAACAGAAAGCTGTTTCTGATCAATATAACGATCTACAACAACACCATATGTATCCATCCGATCACTTAACAACAACACCGTTAATGTATCGTTTGTCGAATCAATTTGCTCAAACCCCAGCACTTCGGCAGCAGAAATAAGTCCAATATTTTCGCCATCCAGTGCAATAAACTGTCGGCCTTCCATTTCTGTAATATCTTTTGTATTTATTTTTAATATTCTATCCACTTTAGCCAAAGGAAAGGCGTACGGCTCGTTTGATATTTCCACTAACAATGCCGATATTACTGACAAAGTCAGCGGCAATTTCAAAATAAATTTAACACCCTTGCCGGGTGAATTATTAATAACCACCGAGCCACCAAGCTCTTTAACCATGTCCCTTACTACATCCAGACCAACACCCCGGCCAGAAACTTCTGTGACTTCATCCCGCGTAGAAAAATCAGGAAGAAATAAAAACTCTAATAATTCATCATTGGAAAGGTTTGGCAAAATTTTCCGGGTAACCAGCTTTTTGTTAACCAGTTTTTCACCCAGCATAACCAGGTTTATTCCAGCCCCATCATCTGTCACTGATATACGCAACATTCCACCAGCATGAGTGGCCGATAGTTTTATTGTGGCTACTTTTTCTTTTCCTGATGCAGCGCGATCCTCAACAGACTCAATACCATGGTCAATGGAATTTCGTAATAAATGATTTAATGGGGCTTTGATTTTTTCCAATACATCTCTATCTACCGCACATTGCAGACCATCAATTTTCAATACAACTTCTTTATTCAACGAACGTGCAAGATCCCGCACCATACGCTGAAACCCAACAACACCATCCTCAAACGGCCGCATTCTGCTACCAGCAACTTCACTATAGAGTTTCTTGCAAAGATAACCATTTTTCCGGTCATATTCATCCAATAAAAGCAATTGATCCGATACGTCACGCCGACACTCATCCAGACGAAGCAAGGCCGTTTTTTGTATTTCATCACTATTTGAAATATTGTGTTGCACTGATAATTCCCGCCAGGTTTCCAACACCGTAAATAACTCATCCTGATGCCGCTTAATCTGAAACAAAGAATCAGAAAAACTTTTTACCTCCCGTGACTCCACCAGAAGCTCGCTGGTCATGCCGAGAATTTTCGACATCCTTTCAGCACTAATTCGCAAAAATCGATCAGTTTCTGTAGCGGGAGATTTTATGTCTGTTGTAACATCATCAGCAATTGATATTTGCGGTGTGCTGGCAACCTCTCCTTCCATTTGTATATTTTTTCCAGCCAGAACGTGTTCGAGAGAAGTGACAATATGATCAACAATAGAACCATTCTCACCCATCCACTTGTCAATATTTTCTTCATTAATCAATGAAATTGAAATAATGGTATCCACAGCCTTCAGCAAAAGGTCAATGTCATTACTTTGTAAATTTAATTTATTTTTTTGCGCCGAAACAAAACAATCTTCCATTACATGCGATATTTTCACAACAGGCTCAACAGACACCATTCTCGCTGCACCTTTAATGGAATGAGATGCACGCATTACAGATTCCAAGAGTGTGGCTGAGGTGGCATCCTTTTCAAGTGCCAATAAATCTTTACTTAATAATGTTGTTTGCCCTTCGATCTCCATTCGAAAAAGGTCAAACATTGACAAATCACCCATGCCGCCACTTGATGGACTCATAATACAGCCTCTTCAAGTTTATCCTGAAATTTACTGATATTAAAAATAGCAATTTGATGATTAAACTTATTTATTGTCCCCAATAATAAAGATGCATTAATATCATTTAGCGTGGAAGGAACGGGAAGCAAATCAGAATCGCCATATAAATATAACCCTTTCACTTCATCAACTAAAAAAACATAATCTTTTTCATCTAGCTCAATCACTACTAACCTTTTAGGTTTATGCTTATCTTCTTTATTAGTAGCATTGACCACATTACTTAACCCCAACAATTCACTTAATGAATAACATACTTTTATTTCACCATTGATATTTACAATACCGGATATAAAATAATTCATATTTCTGGGAATGCGGTGAACAGTTCGCTCAGTTGCTATTTCATCAAGGACAGCCGCAGGTAACGCAAACCACTCATGGTCAACACGAAATATCAGTACACTATTATTTCTGGAGCTGTCAAAAACTTCCTTTGCTGAAATTTCTTTTCGCCACTGGGACAAATACCCAGGGGGCGCTACTCGTTCAAACACAGAGTGTCCACCCTTTAAAAAAACTGGGCAATTTCTACAGTGAACGTATTCTTCTAATTTCTCACATTTTCTTCGCGAACGGCTCCACACACCAATAGTATTCCAACAATTAGTAATATGTGGCGATGTTTTATTTTTTTTAGCCATGATTATGAATTACGGTTCCGTGCTTTTTGTTCACGCCGACGCAATGATTTTGCACTATCATTATCACCCCGTTTTTCTGCCAAAACAGCAGATAATTCCAATGCCTTGTGATGACCAGGTGATAAATAAATTGCCTTCCTAAGAAGTTCTTCAGCTTCATCATTATTGCCATGTAAAGCGCTAATCACCCCCAAATAATAATATGCTTCTGAATTTTCAGGCTGTTTTTTCAAGGATTTTTTGCACAACTGGGATGCCTCAACCAAGTTATTTCCATCTATTAACGAGTTTATTTTATAAAATACGTTATCATTTTTTGTTTCATTATTATTATAATTTTCCATCAATCTATTTTTTGGATCATTAATCTTCTTTGATAATTCAATATCTTTTTTGGTAACCTCAACCAACTGATCATAAATATCCTTAAGTTTATTCACCGGATGCTCACTCAATTGAGCAGAAGATTTCACAAAATTCCTTGCTATTTTTTTACGGAAAGAAAATGCCTTGGCCACACGAATTTTAGAAAAATTATCTTTATCAATCTGCCCTGACTCTGCATGACCAACAAACAATAACCCTCCACACTTCAGCATTGTTGATAATTTATTCAATACTTTTTGTTGTGTTTCACGATCAAAATAAATCAATAAATTACGGCAAAATATTATATCGTAATACTCATCCATAGGACTTATTGAGTCAGTGACTATATTGCCTCTCTGGAAAGACACACAATCACGAATATTTTGCACCAGTTGAAATCCTGTCTTCACCGGATTAAAATATTTATTCTGGAAATCCATTCCTTTCTCTCTAAAAGAATGCTTTCCATAAATAGCACGTTGGGATTTTTTCAGGGCTTGTTTGCTAATATCAATGGCATCAATCAAAAAGTCATCACCTTTCAAACCCGCCTCACTAAGCATCATCGCAATGGAATATGGCTCTTCACCACTCGAGCATGGGATACTTAATATTCTAAGAGGGCTTGGGTATTGGTTATTATATTTTTTTGATTTTTCGAAATTCACATGGCTTTTTAGTGCATTATCACGCAGCATTTCAAATGGTGTAATATTCCGAAAAAACCATGTTTCAGGAACAACAATTTCTTCAATTAATTCATCCAATTCCAGCTTGTCTTTTTTTACTAATTTGTAATATTCGCTAGCATTACCACAAGTTGTTGCATGCATTCGGTGACTTATTGCTCTATCAACACTTGATTCTCCTACAGTATCAACATGTAAACCAATAACTTTATGCAACAAGTTTTTGATATGAACAAATGCCATTACGGTATTGTCTCACTGGCGAACGTTTCAGCTTGCTGAAAAAACCTTTTATCCAGTTTATCAAATATATCCTCGATTGAAATTTTTGTTACCAATTCTCCCTGATATTCTATAATTGGCCCATTCGTAGGTCCATCAGGATTCCTCATTGCCGTAGGGTTATATAAACTTTCATCAACAGTGATCATTTCAGTCGCTTTTTCAACCATGAAACCCATCGTCATTGATTTCCCTGAACCTTCCCCTCTGTTCACCAAAATTATCCTTGTACTTAGTTTTTTCCGACACGCTCGATTCAATAACAAATAACAAATATCAATCACTGGTACCTGGCTACCATGGTAATTCATCAGCCCTGCTGCATAATTTGGTAACATTGGCACTATTTTTAGCTGCACAACAGGAACAATTTCAACAATATCTTTTACCGAGATGACATAACGGTCCTCATCAACAAAAAATTGGGCATATAGCACGTTATTTACCTTATTACGTGGTTAACTGACACGAAATTTTGAAACACCGCTTTGTAACAGTTGTGCAGCTTCATTCAATAAATCAATTGCTGATGTGGAATGGTGAATTGATTCTACCGACTGCTGTGCCGACTCATTCAATTGCACCATAGCCTCGGTAATCTGCTGTGCGCCCTGTGCCTGAAAATGCATACCTTGCTGTACATTTTCAAATCGCGGGGTAAACTCCTGCACTTGCTCAATAATTTCTGCAAGTTGTGAAGACACCTGGTTCACATCTTCAGCGCTGCTACGCACTTGATCTGTAAATTTCTCCATACTCAACACACCCGATGATACTGCCATCTGCATTTCTTTTACCATTTGCTCGATATCCAATGTTGCTACTGCGGTTTGATCCGCCAGACGACGAACCTCTGTCGCCACCACAGAGAAACCCAGACCATATTCACCCGCTTTTTCGGCTTCTATTGCCGCATTTAATGATAAAAGGTTTGTCTGATCAGCAACCTTGGTAATGGTAGTCACCACACTGTTAATATTTTTCGCTTTGTCATTCAGCACCTCAAACCGGGAAGCAATCGATTTTGCAGCCTCAACAATTTGCTGCATGGTTGATTCCATACGCCCAAGGTCTTCATGACCACTGGCTGCTGACGAGCGCGTGCGATCTGCCACTTTAGCAACCTCGTCCATGGTATTGGTCAATTCTTTTGTGGTAGCCGATATCTCAGTTGCTGTTGTCACGATTTCATTGGTTGTCGCCGCCTGTTCCGCAATAGTCGCTTCTTGCTGCTTTGCCGTTGCCGCAATTTCTGTTGCGGATGACGTTACTTGAATACCTGAACGTTGCACTTGTGCTACCAATGTATTCAAGCTTGTCAACATAACCTGCACACCCTCTGCCAACTTACCGATGGCATCATCACCACGCACATCAACTACACCGGTTAAATTACCTTGCGCAGCCATGGTGACCACATGCAGAATGGCATCCACTTTTTTCTCTAAAACTTCAACTTCTTCCTGTTTCTGTTCTGTTGACCGGGCAATAAAATTGGTCATTATCTGCAAACTTTCGGCAAGCTCACCTATCGCACCTTCACCATGCAGGTCAATTTTTACATTAAAATCTCCCTCTGCCACCTGATTAACCGCCGACAATAATTGGTCAACCTTCTTGCGAAGGTCTTCAGCAACCTGACTTTCTCTGTCTACTGCTGCATTCACATTATCGGCCATGGTATTAAAGGCTTTTTTCATTTGGCCAATTTCATCGTCACGATCAACCGTTGCACGAATGTCCGTATCTCCCTGCGCCCGTTTAACCAATACATTATTCAAACTAGCCAGTGGCTTCACTATCCATATTTTCAATAACGCATTAATCACCAAAAGACCAACAAAGAAAAACCCGACATTAAATAAAACAGTTACCCAGAATTCACGCGCCACAGCTTCGTCAATATCTGACAGCGAATAACCAATACGAATGGCACCATTTATTGCGCCACTGGATACATTATGGCAATTTAGACAATTCACCCCACGCGTATTTTCCGTTGCTTTAAATGGAGTAATCACGATCATCATGCGCTCACCAAAACGCTTTTCAATGCGGATAATTTCCTCACCCGACAGTGCCCGCTTATCCAGTTCATCCAGCGGTACCTCATCCGCATAACCAGGGCCAAATTGTGTAATGACGGGCTGTCCGCGAATGACACGAGCTTCCAGTATTTGTGTCCTGGCCAACATTTTGTCACGCAAGATACTACGCTGATCCATCGTGCCCGTGAGCATCATCGTATTCAGACTATCGAAATACAGTGTCGTCATTTCTTTCACCTGACTTTCTGCCATTTCCATCAGTCTTTTTCGCTCATGGGTCACCGCGGCAGTTGTCACCAGAACCAGCATTGCCAAAAAAACCAGAGCAATTGTCAAATTGACTTTAGTTCGTAATGAATACTGACCGGCAAAGCTCATGGATTTATGTGTGCTCATTAAATTTTCCCGTGTTTTTTATCTGTTTTTCTGCTCAAAAAACCCCAACTCATTATTTCCAACCTGAAAATTTCTTTCCAGCGAACAATACAACCCACAACACACCCGCATAACCATTTGATTTATTTAATTTTTATACAGGCACCGCAATATAAGCCATGCACTGGCAGACAAAGAGATTGACAACTGATTAAGGCGGTAAAGAAGGGGAAAACTTTAGTACTCCCAATACCTTGGGAAAGGCAATAGGCTCTCTGCCATTTACAGGGCAAGCCGCATTAGAAAGCAAGAAAGGTGGGGGATTTATGTCGGCAGAGGGTTCTTGTCTACATTTGTTAGAAAACTGTCTTTTGAGCCAGCGCTGGCCAGTCGTTCGGTAAATTACCTAGTTTTTGACATTGCGCCAAGAGCCTGAAAGATCTCCGGTTATAGTGCTCAACTGTACCCAGGCGACCCCGTTATTCAATCTCCAGCCTGTACAGAATCGTCGATAGCCTATCCGGTATCGCCCTAGCCTTATCATCACGTACCGCCTGGTTGGCCCATTCCAACCGATCGAGATTACCCGAAGATGAAACATTTAAAGGCTCTGACTCGAATACGGCTTCTTTAAGGCAATATATTCATAGGTATCAATAGCTTGTAAAGTGAGTTTCGATTTTTTAACAAATGCAAAAACACTATTTCTATAGGATCTAAAACATCAAACGGACACTTAGCAATGACGTTTAACCACACAGCAATGCCCACAACTTGTTGATAGTATTAAATAAACCCTCAAAGAAACAGTATTCGGCTCTACCCTCTTAAATGACTCTTTTGACAAACTGGCGATAGTGTTGCTCTATATGGATGGCTGGGTCAGATTCAATCAAGTTTTGAGGGCTTTAGCCGTATGATGGAAACTATCATGTACGGTTCTTTAAGTAGGGGCTAAGGGCCGCGAGACCCTTAGCTACCCGGCGTAGCAAGCAGCCACCGGTTTACTCTCGCGCAAGTGGGTCATTCAATGTTCAAAAAACAACACATACTTTTCATCTCCTGCATTGTGCTGGCTAGTTGCTCAAACGAAAGCATTCCTGAAGGTGACTGGTTTGTCACATTCCCCAGCACTTCAATAGATATCAGAATCGCAACACCAACTACGATTTCAGCGCAAATCGATGCAAAAGGTGCAAGTCTAACGGAAAAATGGAAACTTCAATCCAAGACTGCTGACGTTGACTGTGGATTCCTAATTCAGGAGCAGACAGCAACCAGCATCACGCTTACCATTCCTGGCGATACAGATCCGCGTTGCGCAGATGAACTCACTCTTACACTTACCCTGACAGAAGATGGCACGAGACAAACAGAAACGCCGCTCACACTGTCTGTCATTCCCACTCCAGACCGCATCACTTCATTTACCGAACAGGCGGGTAACCCGCAACCCGACATCCAAACATGTCCCGCTTGGGACTGTCTCAACCATTCCGACCCAACCTTAGGGCGTCTTCCATCCGGTGAACTTGCAATCTGGTTTGCTGCGGGGGGAGATCGATCGACAGAAAAACCGGTTGTCGGGCGAGCTGTACAACATCAGGAAATCTGGGAGCTCGATACAGACCCTGTCATGCTCCCCACCGATGCGGAAGCCGAAGCCTGGGACACTGTCCGCGAAACGCCTTCCGTACGTTGGAACGCCACAGCCAACGCATGGGATATGTGGTACCTGGGCTACAACATTTCTTTCTTTGACGACCCAGCCATTGGACAAGCTCAATCTCTTGATGCAGACGGAATGAAATGGCCACGCCCCAGCGCTCCCATTTATCGCCCCAAGGCCGACCAGTGGGATGAAAATTTCCTGACCTCCCCTGGTGCAGTTCTAGGCAGTGATGGGACCTGGAGGCTCTATTACACCGGAGCCTCGTTCGCCCGAAACAGCGGATTAATGTCTGTGGGAGTCTTGACCTCAAAGGATGGCGAGACCTGGGAACCACATGCAAATAACCCGGTATTCGAAGGAACGGCAAACCAGTGGGATGCTTCCATCATCGATCCACATGTTCAATTCATCGGAGGCCGCTATGTCATGTGGTATTCCGCCCTCGCCGGACAGCTTCAGAACAACACGCCAATTTCTGTGGGTGTTGCCACATCCGAAGATGGATTCACTTGGAAACGTGTTCAACAAACACCGGTTATTGCGCCAACGGTTAATACTTGGACAGACTTCCGGGTTTTGGATGTCGAAGTGTTCCCACAAGCGAATGGCTCACTGCTCATGGTTGGATATGCCACATCCAATATTGCTCCCAATCCTAGCTTCCCTGACTTCAAACCCGGTCGAATTGGGTTCTGGGTATCTCATTGATCAAACCGCGTAAAATAAGCGTTGTGACAACCTTACACCCAATAAAAATAGTGAAAACATAAGGAAAAAATAGCAGTTTTTCTTTGTGCCTTTATCTTTCAAAAGTGATATATCCACAAATAATAGCGAGGGTATTTTCAGTACCGTTTTTGTCAGTGGTTACCCCCTGCCTTGCTCTTAACTTTTTCCCATAGCCCTCTGGCCATGGGCGAAATATGACAAAATTAAGTACCCCCTATGTCCTCTTATCTGTTCATACGTTTTTTGCCACTAACATTTCAACTGCACCTTTTTGGAACTCATATTTCACAGGGTGAAATGAAACATCAATACCAATATCTGTTAATGCGGACAACACAGGACTTAGATGCATTGATTTTTTTCCATCAAGTGACAACAATGGATAAACCCTAACCTCTTTGGCCACACGGCATAACTCTTTCATTGATGCAATATGTTGCGCTTGATTTACATGGTTACTGTATAAAAACAAATAATGCGAGCATAAGGCCAATTCAAACGCCTCATTTTCAAATGTTAATGCTGGCAGTGATTCGTTTACATATCTCCCAGATTTTTTTCCATCTTCATAGTCATCCAGAAATTTACACATAGCTTCCATTCTGGTTTTTCCCAAATTTTCAACACTGCCAATGGTGTCCCAGACATAATCATTCTTATTTTTTGTTACCTGCTCCATTATTTTTGGGTAAACCTCCTCAATTCTTTCCCCTATTAGCTCAGAATTGAATTGGTAAATGGGGTCTACAGATATAACGCTACCGCCAATTTTTGTCAGCTCTGCATTGAAGCAAGCAGGCCCATCACCACAGCCAAGTATTGTTTTTTTCAGATCACTCTCAGATAACGAGAACATTTTCTTATATTCTTTGAATGTCCTTCCCCAAGGCACTACTTTCGATAATTCCATGACTCTCCCGGTTTTACATATAACGCTGTGCTAAAGGAAAAATGGGGTCAACAAAACGAAGGTTGAGCCGAAATAAAAAAACCGGGTAACCGTGCCATCGGCAAACCCCTCTCAAATAATTAACTGGAGGCAGCATAGCAAACTTTCTGAAATCAATCGAGTCTGATGAGATGGACACGCTCCTTATATGAGGCTCATCATAGCCAGGAAAAGAAGCGTTCATTCAATTCCATCAGGAGCGAGTCCATGAACAAGACTAATATCATTGGTGTCGATTTGGCA
>JAKIUF010000006.1 GCA_021647705.1 Gammaproteobacteria bacterium
GCGATATTTGGCTGAGTTTTGTTACCGCTTTAATCGTCGTTTTAAGCTGGAGGATATGCTGCCAAGGTTTGGTTATATTGCAGCGAGAACACCACCCATGCCCAATAGACTTCTAAAGCTGGCTGAGGATTATGGGTAATCAGGAAGAGTTATGAGGCTATTCGTACAATCACAATCACTTGTAGGGTCTTGGTATCAAAAATCTCAAATACGGTGGATCTCCGCGTTCTTTGCGTCTTCGCGCCTTTGCGTTGGATTTTCATTATTCATGACTCGCCAACATACACATGAAAATATAGGTAATTTAACCCGTAATTCACATTAAATCGTCAAAACATAAGTAATAGCATTTGGCTTGATACTAAATCCATTACACCACAGGCTCCCGACGGGTTATTTTTCATCCCGCGCTTCTTCATAGCCATTGATCAAATACAGTGGACGCCCCTTGGTTTCATCAAACATACGGCCAAGATATTCACCAATCACGCCCAATGCCATTAATTGAATACCGCCAAGAAACAGTACCACCACCAGCAGAGATGGATAACCTGGCACCGGGTTTCCATAAAACAGTGTCTGTAACACAATAAACATACCAAACAAAAAAGCACCAAATGCCGTTAACACACCAAGATACGTCGCCGCTTTTAACGGCACCGTACTAAATGACGTTATGCCTTCAATGGCAAAATTCCACAAGCCAATGTAACTCCATTTGGTTTTTCCATCGTGGCGCGAATCACGCTGGTACGGAATAGCTTTTTGCGGATAACCAATCCAGGCAAACAAACCTTTCATGAAACGGTGCTGTTCACGCAACCCCGCCAGGGCATCCACCGCCCGACGACTCAATAAACGAAAATCACCCGCATCCCTCGGAATATCCACCCGACTGAGCTTTTGCATAAGACGATAAAAC
The DNA here is from genome assembly GCA_021647705.1 of Gammaproteobacteria bacterium. Lineage (GTDB taxonomy): Bacteria > Pseudomonadota > Gammaproteobacteria > SZUA-152 > SZUA-152 > SZUA-152. The sequence continues at coordinate 923 of JAKIUF010000006.1, forward strand.
AAGTGAGCTGTGGTTTTCTTAAATGCCGATTCTCCGGCACGGGATGTCCGCTGTGCGTATACCACATCATATCCCCCTTGCCAGTGTTTAATCATTTCCGGAATCAGTTCAGGCGGATCTTGCAGATCGGCATCAATCACCACCACCGCATCGCCGTGCGCATGATCAAAGCCAGCGGTCATGGCAATTTCCTTACCAAAATTTCGACTGAGATCAACAATAGCGATACGGACATCTTCCGTTTTTAAGCGACGAATTTCATGCAGGCTGCCGTCAATGCTGCCATCATTCACATAAATGATTTCACTCTGCGCCGACAGCTTGTCTAACACGCTGGCCAAACGCCGGTGAAATTCCGGCAATACCTCTTCTTCATTAAATACGGGTACTACAACAGAAAACCGGTAACCGGTATCGGTGTTTTTTATTTCATCAGCCATCAACCATTATCCTGTTCGTTAAATACCCAGAATTTACTCAGTAAAAATGTCGCCAGCGGCACGAATAACACAACCAGCAACAGGGCATAACCATACCAGTAGTGTGCAACATCGACTACCGCATAAGTAATGCCTAAATTCAGCGCCAGTCCCAGCAGAGCCACCACCACAAACCGGGGTAACATGATTCGGTGCGGTGCCGATGCGGAAAACGTCCAGTGATAATTCATACCATAGGAAACAAACAGCGCAAATACAAAGGCCGGAGCCGCTGCCAGTACTGGGCGTAACGCAAACCATTCCACCAGGAAGATAAATACCCCCACATGAACAACCGTTGCCAGTCCTCCGCTTACGGCAAAACGCAACATGGGCTTCAGCATCAATGCAGCTTCTTTGCCAACACGACCAGTGACACACCAAACGGTAAACCTATACGCAATAAATGTCGTTCACTGGCAAATAATGCTGCCAGCAGAGTATTGGCCGGTGCAGGCGGCAAACTTAATTCGGTGCCAGCACTTCCACTGGGAAAGCAGCGGCGCAACAGACGGACCACTGCTGCAACGGGAAACAACCAAGTGTTGCAATAGCTCAATGTTGTTATCTCGTAGCCGGTCGTTTCCAGCAACTGCCGCAGGCCTTTAGCACGATAACGCCGTTGATGATGGTGCGCCACATCATGCGCGCCCCATAAAAAGGGAAAAGCCGGTACGGTGATTAACAGTTGTCCTGCGGGTGCCAATAACCTGTTGACCGTTTCCAGTGTGGCACGGTCATCGTCAATATGTTCGAGCACATCCAGCAGAGTCACACAATGAAATACCCCGGCATCTAATGGTAGCCCATGCGGTAATTTGCCACGCACAACGGGAGCAAGTCCTCGTTCCTGCGCCAGTTGCGCAGCATGCTCATCCAGCTCTGCTCCCACCACTTGCCCGAATTCTGACAACATGGCGAGATTGCCGCCGGTACCACAACCGAGGTCGAGCATACGCGCACCTTCGGGCAAATCGCTGCTTCGCAATAACGATGCAACAATGGCACGCCGCCCCACGAACCACCAATGACGGTCTTCCAGGTCACGCATTTGGCGATAGAGTTCAGCCTCCACTTTTAGTTATTTTTCCTTCTCTCATCGCGCAAAAACACCACGCCTTTGGCATCACGATAAACCAGTAACCACTCTGGTTGCGCACGCAGATAGTCAAGCAATTTGTAACGTTGCGGATCATAACGGCCATGATACGGCATCATCACCAGTTGAAAATTTTCGTGTTCAAACCACTGTATACCCGGTGGTGTTGCCCACAAAATATTGGTATACGGCGGGAAACGCTTTTCATCCAGCATGCGGCCATCAATGTACGGGGTAACTTGCGGCGTTAGCCGCCACAACAAATAACCACCCCACTCCATGTTATTGAATGCCCGCCCGCGTAAATTGTTTTTCTGTACAAAATCCGCCATTTCTACCGGGTAAATTTCCTGGTAAAACCCGCCACGCAACAGACTCACAATGAGTACCCCAAACAATGAAAACAACAACACACCCTGAGCAATGCGTGTAATGTTCTGTTTCAATTCTGGCAGGTTTTTTAATGTGTCCTGCACCGCCCATGCAATATAAGGCGCGCACAGAAAAATAAAAAACACAAAATACCGGAACGATGAAGCACTGATCGCCCCCAGAAAAACCGTACTTGCCAAATACTGCCACTGCCTGCGCTGAAACATCGACACCGCCGCAACCAGCGCCACAATATAAAAAGCAACCACCCAGACCTGCTGCCAGATATAACCCAGAGTATAAAGCTGAAATGCGCTGATATATTCTGAAGTCCGTGCCTGCAACACACTGCCTTCGAGATCCAGTAAATATAAATACGTTTGCAGACCGTTAGGCGTCAGTAACGAAGCCAATACCACTGCGCCCGTCGCCAGGAACCATGGGCGCTTTTCCTGCCACCCAGCCTTCGTATCCAACAACCTGAGCAGTGTCCACAATCCTAGCAGGGCCACGCCGAGCAATACGCCACCATGACTGTTTGCCCACAATACCGTAATCACCGGCAGGGCAAACAACCAACGTCGGTTTTTTTCCGCCAGATCAATAGCCACAAAAAACAGTGCGGCGAATAAAAATGACAACAATTGCGGGCGCTCACCACCAAAGTTTCCGGCGTTCAGTCCCACCAGAATCAACACTAGCCACAGCGCCAATAACCCAACATTCAATTGACGGCAACGCCACCAGACCAAAGCTACGCAGGCCAATAACACCAGCACCCGGAAGGCCACCACAGCATTCACACCACCGGCATCAAATACTGAAAAGAGTACCACCTGCCCCAGCCACTGGCCTTTGAGTACAGTGTCATTACGCACAATATCAGTGGATGGAAACACACCAAAAGGATCAGTATCAGGGATGCCGTTTTGCAGAATTTCGCGACCACTGGCGATGTGCCACCAGAAATCACTGTCCCACAGGGGCACCGCAAAATAACCGGCGCAGACCAGTAAAAACAAAAATAATGAAAAACAGTGCAACAGAAAACTAGGGTTATGCCTGCTCCACACGAACGGATACTGTTCGGTAATACGCTTTCTCCCTCTAATGATCCAACACTCACAACAACCTGCTATTGTAACCTTATTTCTTTACGGGACTTGCAGCAGTGACATTTAAACGCGCCATTATCGGTTTCCATCAGGACGAACGCGACGACTGGGTGGCAGACTTGGCCTGCGGCCACACCCAGCATGTACGGCATCGGCCACCCTGGCAACTACGCCCCTGGGTAATCAGTGTCGAGGGACGGACACGTCATTTGGGGCAAATCCTGGTCTGCAAGAAATGCATGAAGCCCCCTGGCGACTTTGAAATGCAGGACACAAGATTCACCCCTCAATCTATCAGACAAAATTTATCCTGATTACCCATGAAACACAGCCAACCTAAGCTCAGCGTAACCTCGTAACCTCAATAAATACGTAAATCTCCCTCGACAGAGTTGCAAAGTATTGTGGAAATAGGGCGCATGTTGAGGGTTTTTCGTCATAATAAAGTTAAGTATTCGAAAATTTATTTATAACTAGTTGAATTTATTGATGTTAGATTTTCTGCTTTATGGCTGAGCTTCACGGGTAATCAAGAAATTTATTGGTCATTTTCCTCAAGCCTCGTTGATGCACTGCCGACAAATATTACATTAGCCCTGTACCAAGCACGGGTATACACGGAGTAATCAGTAGTCATGTTAACAAACATCAATTTTGGCGGCCTGTTCTGGAAGCTCGCCATCCCCGTTATTTTATTATTTGGCATCACCATTGTGGCTTTGGGCTTTTACATCCCCGGCCAAATCGAGCAACGTGCCGTGGAAGGAGCCACCGCCAGCGCAAAACAGACCGCAACGCAATTCAAGGTGCTGCGCAAATATTATGTGCAAAACATCCTGAAAAAGGTAAAAGCGGGTTCGGACATGACACCCGCCATCGACCACAAAAACAACCCCAACGCCTTCCCCCTGCCCGCGACCATGATTCACGACCTGAGCACACTGCTCAAAAACGAAGGCACGACAGTCAACCTGTACAGCGCCTACCCGTTCCCCAATCGTAAATCCCGGGTGCTGGACAGCTTTCAGGCTCAGGCGTGGGATTATCTGGTCAAAAACCCTGAGGGTGTTTTCGTCGAAAAAACAGAACACTCAGGGGAATCCATTGTGCGGGTGGCGGTCGCCGATACCATGGTGTCCGATGCCTGCGTCAACTGCCACAACAGCCGCCCCGATACACCGCGTACCGGTTGGAAGCTGGGTGACGTGCGCGGCATTCTGGAAATCAACAGCAACATCAGTGAGCAGGTCGCTGCCAACGTGATGACGGGACGCAAGATCATGTTCATGCTGGTGGGCGCGATGCTGTTCATTGTCGCTGCCATCTTCTTTGTCTACAAAACCATGATCGCCAACAAACTGGCAGTACTGAACCATAGCTTTAGCGAACTGGCGACGGGCAGTAGTGATCTGACCCGGCGTCTTGATGACTGCGGTAATGATGAAATCGCCGACCTCGCCCGCAATTTCAACCAGTTTCTGGAAAACCACCGGACCTTTATTCGTAAAATTGCTGAATCTGCGCAACAGCTATCGGACGCCAGCAGCGACATGAGCATCGTCACCCGCCAGGCGAAGGATGATGCCGCAGAGCAAAAGGAACAAATCAGCCTGGTGGCCACTGCTGTCAACGAGATGTCCGCAACAGCTCAGGAAGTTGCCAACAACACCGCCGCCGCCGAGACATCCACGCGCGAGGCCAGGGAGGAAACCCTGTCTGGAACACAGGTCGTAGAAGACAATATCCATATCATCAATACACTGTCTGGTGAAATAGAAAAGGCAGCGAAAGTCATTCAGGCGCTGAAGACCGATAGCGAAGGCATCGGCACCGTGCTGGATGTGATTCGTGGCATTTCGGAACAGACCAACCTGCTGGCGCTGAATGCGGCCATTGAAGCAGCACGCGCCGGTGAACACGGTCGCGGTTTTGCCGTGGTCGCCGACGAGGTACGCACCCTGGCCAGCCGCACACAGGAATCCACCGTCGAAATACAGGAAATGATCGAACGCCTGCAACAGGGTGCCGACAGCGCAGTGACTGTGATGGACAAAGGTATCGAAACCGTGGGAGCAAGCGTGAAACAGACCACTCGAACAGGGGAATCCCTGGAAGCCATCACCGGAGCGGTCAACACCCTTGCTGATATCAATACCCAGATTGCCAGCGCCATCGATGAGCAAAGCATCGTGGCGGAAGACATCAATCAGAACGTGGTATCCATTGACAATCTCGCCCGCCAGGGCGATGAAGCCTCCACTAATATTGCGGCAGCCAATGAACAGCTGCGACAGTTGGCCGACAACCTTTCCACATTAATCCGACAATTCAAGATAGACTGACTCTGTGTATCCAGCCTTCTCCAACAAAAATACCGGGTTTCTCCGGTATTTTTTTGCGCCGGCATTCCCCACACACAAACATTCGCGTGAGCACACAAAACGTGCCCGCCCTACCGGACTCAATCAGAACGAACAAATTACGGACTAAATCAAAGCACCAAACAGGGAAGTTATTTCGTACATGTTCCTTAATGCTATTGGTGTTACCCCGATATTTTTTGCACCGATATTCCGCAAACCGGGATTATTTCACTTTTCACAATCCCGGTTTTGATAGACAATGTTCACATTCTGTACAACTATACGGGCAAAATTGGCTCGTCCCGGACGCTGCCAACGTTTACATGACACATGTTGTCGGGGAGTGGAACGCGCCACACGCCTCCCTGGCTGATTAATAAATGATTTTGGCGTATTTCTCGGGAGAGAACTGATTATGAATAAACAATATTTACTTGCCGGTCTTTTTGTGGCCAGCCTCGGTACCACATCCATTGCCACAGCAGCAAGCGCTGGCGATATTTATGCTGGTGTCGGCGTGGGAAATGCCTCGCCAGAATCAAGCGGTTTTGACAGTGCAATCGGCTGGAAAATCTTTGGCGGCTACTCACTCAATGATATTTTGGCTGTGGAAGGCGGTTATGTGTCGTTTGGTAAAATGGAAGGCTCCTCTACATCATCCATTGAATCTACCGGGTTTGAGGCTGCGGCTGTCGGCAATTTCCCCATCAACAGCCAGTTCTCACTTTTTGGCAAGATCGGGCTGCTAGCTTGGGATGCAGATACGACAAATATCGCTGGGAACTCGAACACTGGCACAGATGTCTTTTTTGGCATTGGCGGGCAATATGAAGTTTCGGGCAGCCTAGCTGTGCGTGGCAGCTGGGAGCGTTACACCATAGAAGATGGCGACATCGACTTTTTGTCTGTTAGTGCGGTTTTTGGTTTCTGAGTCATACAGAAACCGCTAGGCCAACGTGGTGGGCACACACCCACCACGTATCCGACTCTCCTCACCTCCGCAATACTGAACGATAATTCCGCCTTAAAAAACCAAACCCACCCCGTTAAACCATTCGCCGTTTCCCTGTAAGATAAAACCATTCTGAATCGGACAGCCTGTTTTAGCCATAATCCGCAATGGGAGCTGCTAGTGGACATGGAAAATGAAAAAACCCGGACGCAACACCAACGTACCGACCCTGAAAATGAAAAAACCCGAATTCGACACCAAGATGCCAGTATCGAAAGCGATAAAACCCGGATTCGTCAGCAAGATACCAACACCGAAGGCGATAAAACCCGGATTCGCCACCAGGATGTTGATGACATAGAAAATGCAAAAACTCAGATTCTTCATCAACATGCCCAGACGAAAAACCCTCCAGTTTTGCCTCATGTCAGCGAGGTAGGCTCACAGGGACTTATCAATAACCGGTTTCGCCCCGAATACCTGCTGGGGCAAGGTGGCATGGGTGTCGTCTATGCCGCACGAGATTTGCGCAAAGAGGAGCTGGGTGATGATGATTCACGTATTGCCATCAAACTCCTGTCAGAAGAAGTCCGGCACCTGCCCAATGCATTGCGCATGTTGCAGCAGGAATGTAAAAAAGCCCAGGAGCTGGCTCACCCGAATGTGGTGACGGTTTATGACTTTGACCGGGATGGTGAAGTGGTTTATATGACCATGGAATTACTCGCTGGAAAGCCTCTGGACAAATACCTCATCGACAGAGAAATTGCAGCAACCGGACAGAATGCGCCTGTAGACTTCAACGAAGCATTTTCCATTATCACCGACATCGTACAAGGATTGGCCTACGCACATAAACGCGGCATTGTGCATTTTGACCTGAAGCCCGGTAATATTTTTATCACGGACGATGGCACAACAAAAATTCTGGATTTTGGCATTGCTCGTGCCATTCGGACATCGGGCAGCAAAATGGTGGCCGATGATTCCGAACTGGGTGGGATGATTGCACTGACACCGCGCTATGCCAGCCTTGAAATGTTTCATGGCAAACAACCGGACCTCCGGGATGATATTTACGCACTGGCCATTATTGCTTATCAATTGCTGGCAGGAAAATACCCCTTCGGAGAATTGTCGGCAGAAGAGGTTCAACACCAAAATCTACAACCAGAACGAATCCCGGGTTTAACTGACCGGCAATGGAAAGGGCTTTTGAGCGGCTTAGCCCTTAAACGGGAAGACAGAACGCTCTCCGTCGAGGCATTTCTCGAAGCCTTACTGCCCAAAAAAGTAGATTACCGGTATTGGCTGGCTGTTGGCACGGCGGCAACGGCCATTATCGCCAGTCTTTTTTTCTGGTTACAGCCTCCGCAAATTGTCGCCCCCAGCCTGTTTGAAAACCCGCCGCCTGCGGCTGAACTGATTGGAACAGACAAAACCCAGGTCGAACAACTGCTGGAAGTCGCGGAAGTACATCAGATGATAGGCCGACTGATTTCACCAAATGGTGCAAATGCCCTTGATGTTTACAACCAAGTGCTTAGCATACATCCCTATAATCGTCAGGCCATCCGGGGGCTGGAAACATTATTGGACAGACTGGTGCAGGCAGCCGAACTGGCAATAAACGAAGGCAAACGACGCCGGGCTCAGGAACTGATTGACAGTGGCCTGAAAACCTATCCGAAGCACAAGCAATTATTAGCGCTGCAACAACAGCTTATCGAGGTACAACCATGAAACACTGCAACCAGAAAATACAGGGGAAAACAACATATACGGACATTTCCCTGAAGTTATTACGGCACGGGCTGGTGGCATTTGCCGTTATCCTCATGGTCGGCTGCGTCGCAGGATTGAACACACCAGACGGTGCGTCACAAATAACAGAAAATGCAACAAAAACATCGCCGGACAAATTTTTACCGGTTGATTGCCTACTGCCCCCGCAAGTACGAAAGCTGGGTGCTCAAATGACTTACATGGCCGCACGCAGACCCATAAAAACCACCGCGCAGGATTGTGAAATACGTGGTGGAGAATATGTCGCTTATGACCGGGCAGACTATCGCACCGCATTGCAAACCTGGTTGGAACAGGCAAAACAAGGCAATGCCGAAGCGCAGGCCTATGTGGGTGAAATTTATGAAAAGGGGCTGGGTTTACCCGCAGATTACAAAGCAGCCTTCATTTGGTATTCACGCTCAGCAGAGCAAAATAATTCTCGTGCGCAAATCAACCTGGGTTATCTGTATGAAAAAGGTCTGGGTGTTCCCCGGGATATGCTCAAGGCATTGAACTGGTACCGACGTGCATCCGGCATTGAGGATGACCACCTTGACTACTCCTCCAATATTGAAGTCAAAGCAACCACCCTGGCAGAGGAAAAAACCGAGACACTGCGACAGGAAGTACAACGGCGGGAACAACAGGTACAAAACCTGACGGCTTCTGTTGCAGGCATGCAAAAACAGTTACAGCAGCGTGAAAATACGTTGCAGGATGCACAACAACAGCTCGCGCAACTGAACAAAAACATGGAGCAGGACGCTGAAAATACAGCTCGCTTGAAAGAACTAAAAATTGCCTATGCGGCACAAAAAGAGCGTATCGTGCAAACACAAGCCGCTGTCGTTACCTTGCAGTCACAGATGCTGCGGGTGCAGACACAGGCAACGCGACAAACCAACAATCTGACGACACAGCGACAAATGCTGGCAATGCAAGATCAGCATATCGCTGGCCCTTCTATTGAGCTGTTTGATCCCTCCATCGTGATAACCCGTGGCAGTGGACCGGTAGTACGCGTTTCACCGGATAACGCCACACGCCCCATTAAAGGAAAAATTACAGCACCCGCTGGACTGAAGCAGGCATCCGTGAATGGACAGGTGTTATCCGTTGACGACGAAGGCATTTTTCACACAAACATACCGGTGGGCAATAAAACACAAGTCGCCATACTGGCCACTGACAAGCAGAACCGGACAGCCCGTTTTTCCTTTATCATGGAGTCCGGCCATCAAATGGTCGCTCAGGGCAACCGCATATCCCGAATTGGCACGGCATCCAAAGGCGTTAATTTCGGGCGCTATTTTGCATTGGTTATCGGCAACAATGACTACCTCCAATTCCCTACACTGGAAACGGCCATCAATGACGCAAAACACGTCGCAGATGTCCTGCAATCCGACTACGGTTTTAACACCAAACTCATTATTAATGCAGACAGGTATGCCATTCTTTCAGCACTGAACGATTTGCGCGGGCAACTGACGGAAGCTGATAATTTGCTGATTTATTATGCAGGCCATGGCGAACGTGACCCGGAAACCTTGCAAGGATACTGGCTGCCCGTAGATGCTGAACAGGAAAATACCGCTAACTGGATCGCAAACTCCACTATTTCAGATTTACTCAACACACTGAAAGCCAAACATGTTTTAGTGGTTGCCGACTCTTGTTATTCCGGTTCCATGACGCAAAGCTCAGTGGCGCGAATTGATGCGCAACTGGATGATGAACACCTGAAAAAATGGCTGAAAGTCATGGCCAAAACGCCATCGCGCACAGTGTTAACATCCGGTGGTGTCAGCCCTGTGCTCGACAGCGGTGGTGGCGAACACTCTGTTTTTGCCAAAGCTTTTATTCAAGAACTGAAAAAAGATATCAACATCATCGATGCATACAAAATCTATCTTGGTGTATCGCAACAAGTTAAAACAGAAGCCGCAGCCTTTGGTTTTTTACAGCGACCAACGTATGCACCTATTCGTCATACTGGCCACAACGGTGGAGAATTTCTCTTCGTGAAAGAAGGGTAAAACGGGGTAATATTGCATCGAAGCTCAACCTGACTGTATTTATACTTTCGTCACGCTTTAAGTAAAGCCTGGCTTTTATCGAATGATTATTCGGTGGCGTATTTCGGTCGTATTATTATTGGCGCTACTGTCTTGCGCCTGCACTACACCGACAATGCGCAATGATGCGTTTGCAGCTGCCAGCGGCTTTACACGTCAGGTTGTACCCGGGGCTGGTTTTTCTCACCTTATCTATATTGCGGAAAACGGTGCAAAAAATCGCACCGAAACCCGCAAAGATAATGTGTGGCATATCTACATCGAAGGCGATGGCGTGCCCTGGGTTCGGCGACAGATTATCGCCGCCGATCCCACGCCATCAGAACCACTCATGTTGCAATTAATGGTGCAGGACTCACACCCGGCCATTTATCTGGGACGACCTTGTTATTTTGGAATGGCTAGGGATTCAGCCTGCAATCCTTGGGTGTGGACACATGGGCGTTATTCAGAACAGGTCGTTGAGAGTATGCGCGCGGCATTGGCCACTCTGATCAACGCGAATACCATTACCTCACTGGTGCTGATCGGCCATAGTGGAGGAGGAACGTTGGCCATGCTGCTTGCGGAACGAATACCTCAGGTCCGACTCGTGGTGACGCTGGCTGGCAATCTGGATATCGACGCATGGACAGCCCGGCATGGCTATACAGCGCTGGCACATTCACTGAACCCAGCGCGTCGCCCACCTTTACCACGCTATATCGATCAACTGCACTATGTTGGTAAAAATGACAAAAACATATCGCCAAAAATACTGGAAGCGGCAATCAAACAACAAAATGCCCGAATGCTTGTGCTGGATGACGTGGGCCATCAGCAGGGCTGGGATAATTACTGGACGAAAATTTTGCAAACGATAGATTTTTTGAGGGGAAGTTATGAATAATTTTACGGGGATGCCTTCAACCACCGGAGCCAGAGAACTCAACCGGAAGTCTTTGCGAGTACGCTCACCGGGTGTGTTTTTCTGGCTGCTGCTACTTAATCATGGGGCTTGGCGTGACCAACACCTGCTTGGCAGAGGGACACCTAGGCCTCCAGATAACCAATATCACGCAATCCCCTGGCAACCCTGTAACACTGGGCAATAGCGTCGCTTATACACTGACAATACAAAATACTGTCACTCAAATAAGTACGCCTGCCATTATTCAGATCACATCAACTGAGGATGGCATTATCGGGCCATTCAGCTCGACGACAGAGGAATGTTCACTTTTCGAAGATGATTCCGGCACTACTTTCTGTCCAACGGTCGAGACAGGTCAAACACAGTATACGTTCAACTGGCAACCGCCTGAAGGACAACACAACCTTACATTTACTGTTATCTGTGCAGCTGATTGTGTGGGACAGGATAGTCAATTCATTACAACGAATGTCATCCAAACTTCACCCACAGTAGATCAACTCAAAACCATTTCCGGTAATTTACAACGCGGCACACCGGGAACCACCTTGAGCCCCTTTGTTATCAATGCATTTGATGCAACTGAAAATCCTGTTGAAGGTGTATCTGTTGACTGGGAAATTATGCCCGCCAGTGGCGGAACCCTGCCACAACTGACAACAACAACGGATGCCAGCGGTCAGTCCAGCAACACGCTATCTCTCAACACCTCAGACCGTGTGGAGGTAATAGCTACCGTGCGCGCACTTGACGTGAACAGTGACAGCGTCATTGCCAAGAATTTGCACGATCCTGTTTCTGTGGTTTTTGTGGTCAACGGTGGGATTGCCGACCGACCGGGACTCACCAAAAACCAGAAATCCGTGGCAAAAGCCGTGGATACCATGTGCGTTGCCCTGGCAGAAATGGGAGAAGGACGAAGTGCCGAACAGGATGACATGCTGGCAACTTGTGGACGTCTGGGAACCGGTGATCTAACAGATGTTGCCGCAAATTTGGATTTGTTAGCCCACGAAGAAGTATCCACCCAGGGTAGAGTGATTCTCGAAACCGCCAAACTTCAGTCCGCAAGTATCCACAGACGACTTGTGGCCTTACGTGCAGGTACACGGGGCATCAATCTCTCGGGCCTGAATATCAGGATTGATGGGCAAACCCTGCCTGAGTCCATTGTCACGGCACTATTTGGAGGCAATACACAAGGGGGCTCGGCAGGTGAGCAACAAGGTATTGCCAGCCGCTGGGGCAGCTTTGTTAATGCCACCGTCATTGTCGGAGACAGAGATAAAACCGGTCAAGAAACGGGATTTAATTTCCGCGCCGAAGGAATCACCGCCGGTGCCGATTACCGAATATCGGACAAACTGGTTGTGGGTGGTGCCCTGGGTTACAGCGGCAAAGATTCTGATTTCAAAGAAAATGCCGGTAATCTGGATATCAATAACTGGCACCTGACGGCCTATGGCAGCTACTACCGGTCAGCATCATTTTATCTGGACGGCCTGATCAGGCTGGGCAAAAATAATATCGACACCCGACGCCGCATCAATCTGCCGGGCGATCCCCTGCAAGAAGGTGTTGGCGATACGACAGGCCTGGAATATGCCATCAGCCTGAGCGGTGGTTATGAATACAGCCGGAATGCACTGACTTTCGGCCCTTATGGACGATTGGGGTACATCCGGACATCGATTAATGGTTATACCGAATCGGCTTCGAACCCTGGTGGCCTTGGGTCAGGTTCGGTATTAACCATTGATAACCAGGATGTGGACTCCATAACCGCCGTGCTAGGCAGCCAGGCCAGTTATGCAATCAGCGCCCGCAATGCCGTGTACCTGTTACAACTCAATGGTGAATGGGAACACGAATTCAGGGATAACTCGCGCGCCATCGCGGCACAGTTTGCCTATGACCCGACCCGCACCAGCTTCGACATCGACTCAGACAGCCCAGACCGAAACTATTTTAATCTGGGCCTGGGTGTGACAGCGGTTTTTGCCAACGGTCGATCAGGCTTCCTTCACTACGAAAGTCGGCTGGGACAGGACAATGTCCGCCAATACTGGATCAATGGCGGCATCAGAATCGAGCTGTAACGCCCGTTACGGTTCCCGATATCCCGCGTGCATAGGCTGGTGAATCTGCTATCATTGGCGGCCTTTTTTAGTCGCCCTTTCCTGCGGCGCGGTTTGAAATGACAAATACGCGGAATACAACATGAAGGTACTGATTATCGGCGGCGGTGGACGTGAGCATGCCCTAGCCTGGAAAGCAGCACAGTCGCCTGATGTAGAACAAGTTTTTGTGGTTCCCGGCAATGCCGGTACCGCACACGAGCCCAAACTGGAAAATGTCGCCATCGGCGTGGAAGACATCGATGCCCTGCTGGCCTTCGCTCAAAACAACAGCATCGGCCTGACCATCGTCGGCCCCGAAGCCCCCCTGGTTATCGGTCTGGTGGATGCATTTGATAAAGCCGGTCTGCGCTGTTTCGGGCCCACCCGGGGCGCAGCACAACTGGAAGGCAGCAAGGCTTTCACCAAGGATTTTCTGGCACGGCACCACATACCCACCGGCCGCTACGGCAATTTCACCGACATCGATGAAGCACTGACGTATGTACGCGAACAAGGCGCACCCATTGTCATCAAGGCCGACGGTCTGGCAGCGGGCAAAGGTGTCATCGTGGCCATGACTCTGGACGACGCCGAAAACGCCGTGCGCGACATGCTCGCAGGCAATGCCTTTGGCGAGGCCGGACACAGAGTGGTTATCGAAGAATTTCTTGACGGTGAAGAAGCCAGCTTCATCTGCATGGTGGACGGCAAACACATACTGCCACTGGCCACCTCGCAAGATCACAAGCGCGTGGGTGAAGGCGACACTGGCCCCAATACCGGCGGCATGGGTGCCTACTCTCCTGCCCCGGTGGTCACTCCCGAAGTACATGCACGCATCATGGCCGAAGTTATCGAACCCACCGTGGCGGGCATGGCTGCCGAAGGCAACCCTTACACCGGTTTTCTTTACGCAGGACTGATGATCGACAACAGTGGCGCGCCTAGAGTCATCGAATACAATTGCCGCTTTGGCGACCCTGAAACCCAGCCCATTTTAATGCGCCTGCGCTCGGATATTGTCGCACTGTGCAACGCAGCGCTGGACAATCAACTGAATCAGGTCACCGCCGAATGGGACCCGCGTGCCGCACTGGGCGTAGTATTGGCCGCCGGAGGTTATCCTGCTGACTACACAAAGGGTGATGTCATTTCCGGGCTGGACGCCAGCGACAATACTGCTGGCACCACTCCAGACAGCAAGATATTCCACGCGGGTACCGCAGAAAAAGACGGTCACACCATCACCGCTGGCGGTCGCGTATTGTGTGCCGTAGGCCTGGGCGATACCGTAAACGCAGCACAAAAACGCGCCTATGCGCTGGCAAAACAAATTAGCTGGGACGGCATGTTCTACCGTAACGACATCGGTTATCGTGCCATCGCCCGCGAAAAAATTGATATTAAACCAGGTTGAAACACTTTTAACTCCAAACCAATAGGTAAATTACTATGACTACACCTTTCGTTGCTGTCCTCATGGGCTCTGATTCCGACTTGCCGGTCATGCAGGCCACTCTCGACACTCTGGATCAGCTGCAAGTGCCCTGGGAAGTGAAAATCACTTCTGCGCACCGCACGCCGGATGCCACGCACCATTACGTGACCGATGCTGATCGCCGTGGCTGCGCCGCCTTCATCGCCGCCGCCGGACTGGCCGCCCACCTTGCTGGTGTGGTCTCCTCGCTGACCATCAAACCCGTCATTGGCGTACCCATGGAGGGCGGCCCGCTCAAGGGTCAGGACGCACTGCTATCCACGGTAATGATGCCCGGCGGCATCCCCGTGGCCACCGTAGCCATCGGCAAGGCAGGAGCCAAAAACGCCGCTTATCTGGCCGCCCAGATTCTTGCCCTGGGTGACTCGGAACTGTCTGATCGGGTCAAAGCCGAACGCGCCACCAACGCCCGAGCGGTGATCGCCAAAGACGCCGATCTGCAAAGTAAACTCGGTAAATAAGTCCTCGCCGCACCGCCATGAATCACTGGCAGCTCACACAGACCGCCCGGGCGATTCATGGCGGCGGCATCATCGCTTATCCCACCGAGGCCGTATTCGGCCTCGGCTGTGATCCGTTAAACCCCACAGCCGTACACAACCTGCTGGCACTCAAGCAACGTCCCATGGACAAAGGGCTGATTCTTATTGCTGCTGACATCGCACAGCTCACCCCCTTTATCAGCCCGCTTACTGCCGAAGCCGAAGCACAATTGGCCAAGACCTGGCCCGGCCCACACACCTGGTTGTTACCTGCACACACCGACACCCCCCGATGGATACGCGGCCGGCACGACACCATCGCCGTACGAGTCACCGCCCACCCCATTGCCGCCGCATTGTGCCAAACCGCCGGGCATGCCTTGATCTCCACCAGCGCCAACCCTGCGGGCAAAACACCTGCCACCAATGTTCTGCGTGTGCGCCACTACTTTCCCGATAAACTAGATAACATCCTACACGGTGCCCTAGGCACAGAAACCGGCCCTACTCCCATTCGTGACCTGACCACCCAAAAACTGATCCGCTCCGCCAACACATAAAAATAATCAAATAGCTATTGACAAACAGGACCGATCGGTCCTATTTTATTCACCATGAACGTAGGACGACCCAAAAAATTTGACCCCGAACAGGTATTGCACGCCGCCATGCATCAGTTTTGGCGTCGAGGCTACACCGCGACCTCATTGCAGAACCTGCTCAGTGCCATGCAGATTTCCAAAAGCAGCTTTTATCAAACCTTTAACAGCAAACACACACTGTTCCAGCGCTGCATTAAACACTACCTCAGCACGCTCGAAAATGACATGCTGACCCACCTGCAACAAAGCCCCTCGGCCCGACAATTTATCGAAACCATTTTTCGCAGCATCGGTGACAACAAACAACAAATCGATGACCAGTTTGGCTGCCTGCTCATGAATACCGCCAGTGAATTCGCACAAAGTGATCCCGTGATCGCCGAGCTGGTGCAAAAGGGCATCCAAAAACTGCGAGGCGTATTCCTGCTCGCAGTCAAGCGTGCGCAAACAGAAGGTGACATACCCAACGATAAAGATCTCGATGCCTTGGCCAGTTATCTGCTAAGCAGCATAGGTGGGCTGCGCAACATGGCCAAGGCTGGAACAGATCACAAAACGCTGCAGGAGATTGCAAAGATTATCCTGAGCACCCTGGGGACTGATTTTTCACCCTACGTTGGACCGACAAGTTCACTTTAATGATGCCACCAACTCAACAACCCTCACTAATGTAAATACAGTAGAAACACCACACCACTAGCACGAGCTAAAGGAATCAGCGAATTTCTACCCACCGCACAAAAATAGGAAATCATTTGTCGGTAAGTGATGCCATTGTTTACACAGAAGGAACCGGGCACCCCCGAATGAGGAACAATCGATAGTGCCCACCTCCTATGCTATATTCAACAAATGAAAACCATACACACCTTAATCAAAATTTTAGCCATGAGTTTTTTACTCATTAACGCGTCAATTTCAAAGGGGGAGAAAAATATGGAAATTGATAAATATTATGAATCCATGTACTCAGGTGGGGCTATAACTTTATCCATTGGAGATGAAACTACTTTCTCTAGCAATGAATACAAATCAATAAAAAGTAAAACCTACAAGATCAAACTTATTTCAATTGCTGGAAATGTTGCACAATTAGAAATTAATGGTGAACCACAAAAATTAGAAAGAGGGTTTGATTATAGCCACGATTTAATCAGGTTTATAGGCATAGGATATAGTGATACTAAATTAGTCATTGCAATTGGTTCTGGCGTGTAAATAGTCTACGGACTAAAGTCGGAGGTTTCAGGTTACGGCTGAAAGCCAATCATTACGCCTAAAGGTGATTTGAAGCACGCTGAAATCATCACCCGGCTCATTCGGCTTCTGGCTCTTGATACATTTTTTACAGATAAATAAGGGGACACTTAACTACTGCCCATAACCCTCTTCGGACCCGGTTTTTTCTTTTTCAAATCTCGCTGCAAAAGACGCCCTGCATTTTCGATAAAACTTTCGCCACCCAAAGGTCTACCCGTTCGCCCATGTTGCTCAAATTCAGTTCCGTAATCAGCTTGTGCTTCTTGCAGGTAAGTTTTCCAGTCACCTGCCAGAGAAAGCAGCTTTTCCGGCTGGATAATTCCCTAGCTGTCTTTTCCAGCCATAATGAGCATGTACGCTACTCCAACGATAGTCCCAGGCTTTTTTAACCATTCCCGCTTTCACCGGATTTAATTCAACATACGCTGCCGCTTTAAGCAACCAGGGCTTATCCATCGGGTATGAAGAAAACCGCCCCTGCCAAAGGTAGCCTTTCCAGTTTTCCCGTAAATTGATCGCTCGGGTGTATCGACGATGGACTTCACCAATGGTTTTGCCCAGATTCGATTTCTTTTTGGGCTTGACGATGAGATGGACATGATTCGTCATCAAACAATATGCCCAAATTTCGATGCTTTCATAGGCACACCATTCAACCAGCAACTCAAGATAATATTCATAATCACTATCAGTGAAAAATACATCCTGACGACGGTTGCCTCGCTGGGTGATGTGATGCGGATACCTAGGTAATACCACTCTTGCTAATCTGGCCATGGACGAAGGATAACGTAAATAAACAACTCCGCAGCAAGCTATCTCGCTGCGCAAAACGGGGGTATTACAACTGCCAGTTCAAACGCTTAGACGTTTGAACAAAAAATTTACACAGCAAGCTGCGGGGAATTAAACCCAAAGAAATTAAGTATTGTGTCCCCCTTTAATTTCCGCATAATCATTCTGAAGGTTACCCGTCAGGGCGCTACCGGGTTTTATCGGATTCGCTCTTCTTTGTCGATGAACTCAGATATCCTTGCTCATCAATCTGGCTTCCTTCAGACTACATCTCGTGGGTTAGC
This sequence comes from Gammaproteobacteria bacterium, assembly GCA_021647705.1. Taxonomy (GTDB): domain Bacteria; phylum Pseudomonadota; class Gammaproteobacteria; order SZUA-152; family SZUA-152; genus SZUA-152. The sequence goes on from JAKIUF010000006.1 coordinate 19,123, forward strand.
CCTTACCTTTCACTAGTAGTTAGCATCCGCTAACGATATAATCGCCAGAGGATGGTGGCCTTCCTGCAGAGGACTTTCACCTCGTTAGTTCATGCCCATGCTGGGCGCACACAAGGTGAATTCAGCGGATTCACGACGTTAGGCTTTTTAAAAGTATTTACTAAATAGTAGGAGTTATACATGGATAATGATGAATACAAAGAAAGTGATATTCGGGATGCTACCTCTATCCAAGGATATCTTGATTCCATTGAAAATCAAAAAAACGAACTTGTCCTTACATCAGGAGGGGAAATGATCGGGGCAATATTGACAGCAGAACAATATGACTGGTTTCTAGATAAAATAGATGAACACCAAGACTTGTCTGAAATATCGAAAAGAACTAAAGATCAAGATGGTACGCAAAGTCTTGATGATTTTAAAAAGGAGATAGGTGAATGAGTATAAACGATGATCATTTGTTAACTTTAGAAGAACAATCTGAGATATCGAAGAGAATATTTGAAATGGATGCCCAGAAAAAGCTGAAAAAAACTGATTCTCTTAGCGACCTTAAAGAAGAGTTAAACATACCGGAAAAAGGTAAAAATAATGGCCTATAATGTTTCCCTCCACAGAGAGGCAAAAAAAGACATTAAAAAGCTTCATCCTCAAATTAGAAGCAGAATTATCGATGCACTTGATGATATTGCTGAGAACCCAAAGCTTCAAAATTCTAAATTGTTATCAGGGTATGCAAACTTGTATAGATATAGGGTGGGAAATTACCGAATTGTATATAGAATTCACGATGAAGAACTAGAAGTATTGATTCTCGATGCTAAGCCAAGAGGAGAAGTTTATAAGAAATATTAGGCTAATCGGGTAGCCGGAGGTCTGAGGCTGTAAATTAACTTGGAAAAATAAGGGAGCACAATATTTAATTGCTAACCATAGCCCTCTTTGGATCTGATTTTTTCTTTTTCAAATCTTTCTGAGCATGAATGAAGGACGACATAATTAAGTATTGTGTCCCCTTATTTGGTTATGCATTGCCTTCAAGTTGTTTTTGAATATAAGAATCCATTGGTTCAGGCAATAGTTGATCATTTATTCTCAGGACGGCTCGAAGAAGATTTTCTCTTATAGCTGACCGTGGATTTTTATCTCTCGCACTCTCTATAGCCTCCACAACATCTGTCAATATATCCTCAAGCTTTTTGCATAACTCTTGATCTGCATTCTTTTCGTAGAGTACGTCATCAATCACATTATGTTCGGATAGTTTGTTTTTAGACGAACAGGGACAAACACAACTTCTTATGCCTTGGTACATCTGCCCACCATTCCAAACATAGTTGCTATCTTTGTATATGATTTCCAAGCCATATTCGTTTGATACTGGATATTCGCTATGTTTTGGATTTGTGCAACCACAATGCCTTGTTACTACGTACAAACCATAATCTTTGGCTTCGCCCAAGCATCGCTGATACAGCTTTTCTAATCTATTCTTTGTGACACAATTCGGCGTGGTTTCATCCCAAAATAAACTCCATCCCGAATTTTCTACGCCAGTGACGACTTCTAATATTTCTGCTCTTAGTGAGGTGTAATATTTAAATATTCTCATGGCTTACTCTTAGGGATGCATAACTTATTAGTATCAGTAATAACGTTCGCAGTAACACGGCACACCACTGCATATTACCTCGCACAGGGTGCCGCTATTACCTGCCAGTTTTTCAATCAGGCAGCAACACTGAACCCGGCATCGGTAATCACTTTTTCGATAGCATCTTTCTGAATTACGCCTGAATCAAACTCGACGGTGACCGTTGAGCTATCGAGATCAGCTGCCGCTGATGTGACGCCGTCACGATTGGTCAATGCATTCTGGATGCTGTTTACGCAACCGCCACAGGTCATTCCATCAACACGAATTTCTACACGTTCCATTTTTTGCTCCATTAGTCTTTTTTTGAAAAACCAGGTTTCCAGCGTCGCAGCAATAAAGAGTTACTGACAACACTGACACTACTCAATGCCATTGCGGCTCCCGCTATTGTCGGGGTCAACAATCCCATCGCCGCAAGCGGTATGCCGATAACATTGTAAATGAATGCCCAGAAAAGATTCTGTTTGATTTTGCTGAACGTCGCGCGGCTGACGGAAATCGATGCGGCCACCAGCCTGGGGTCTGGTCGCATCAGGGTGATGCCTGCCGTTTCCATGGCGATATCCGTGCCTGTGCCCATAGCAATGCCCACATCCGCAGCCGCCAGTGCCGGTGCGTCGTTAATGCCATCGCCGATCATGCCTACGGCATAACCGGCTTCTTTCAGTTCGTTAACTACCGATGATTTTCCGTCCGGTTTGACACCGCCCCGCGCGTCATCGACACCCGCCTGTTCGCCAATCACCCGGGCAACCTTTGGCGCATCACCGGACAGCATCAGGGTCTTGATCCCCATATCCTTCAGTGCCTGAATGGCAGATTTGGCGTCATTTCGCAGCGGGTCGGCAATGGAAACAATGCCCATGACTCCTTCCCGGTCAGCGATCCAGATGACGGTTTTTGCGTCATCCTGCCACTGCTGTGCTAGTTTACCCGCGGCTGATGAGTCAATATTATTGTCGCTCAACAATTCTTCATTACCAATAAAAATATCCTTTCCGGACACGCTGCCGGATACACCGGTACCCGTGTGGCTTTGGAAATTATTGACTGGCGAGAGTGTCAATTTTCGCTTCGTTGTCTGCTCAAGAATCGCCTTCGCCAGTGGATGCTCACTGCCCTGCTGAACTGACCCGGCAATGGCCAGTAATTCGTCTTCGCTGCCACGAACGGCATGAATGGAAATAATGGTGGGTTTGCCTTCTGTCAACGTACCGGTTTTGTCGAAGATGATGGCATTCAATCGATGCGCACGCTCCAGGGATACAACATCCTTGATCAGTATTCCGCAGCGGGCGGCAGCACCCGTGCCAGTCATAATCGCCGTTGGCGTCGCCAATCCCAGAGCACAGGGACAGGCAATAACCAGTACAGACACAGCAGCGATCAATGCTGTTTCAAACGTGCCGTTTGCAACTACGCCATACTGAATGCCAAAGGTCACCACCGCGATCACAATGACAATCGGTACAAATATTTCGCTGATCCGGTCTACCAGACGCTGCACGGGTGCCTTGCCCGCCTGGGCGTTTTCAACCAGACGGATAATTTTCGACAGCGTGGAGTCTTCACCCACTTTCGTCGCCCGGATTTCCAGCAGACCGGTGCCGTTAATCGATCCACCAGTTACCCTGTCACCTTGGCTTTTTTCCACTGGCAGGCTTTCTCCGGTAATCAGTGCTTCATCGATTTCGCTACGGCCTGCCAGCACCTTACCATCCACCGGGATATTTTCGCCGGGCTTGACGATAACAATGTCGGAGGCCTTGACCTCGGCAATGGGCAGCTCCCGTTCCGAGCCGTCGTTGCGACGCACCCGGGCGACCTGGGGCCTGAGATCCATTAACTGTCTGATGGCCGCTGTGGTGCCACGTTTGGCCTTGGCCTCCATGAACTTCCCGGCCAGAATCAATGTGATCAGTACCGCAGAGGTTTCAAAGTACAACTGTCCGTGGGCATCCTGAAGAGTTAGCAGTAAGTAGACACTGTAAAAATAAGCTGCCGAGGTACCCAGCACCACCAGCACATCCATATTACCGGCACCGGCTCGCAACGATTTCCAGGCTCCCTTGTAAAAGCGAGCACCAATAATAAATTGTACGGGTGTGGCAAGCAGCCACTCGACCCAGGGTGCAAGGTGAAAACTGCCGAGACCTGCCATGGCGGCCATTTGTGAGGCCAGCGGCAAAGCCAGCAGGGCCGATGCAATCAGAATGTATTTTTCGCGGCGCAGCGCTGCCTCTGCTTTGGCGCGATGTGCCTCTTCAACCCGAGCCTGTTCCTCGGAGGCAGAAACAATAACTGCCTTGAAACCGGCGCGGTCAACCGCATCTGCCAGCATATCCAGATGTACGACCCCGGAAATTCCAGTGACATCCGCACGCTCCAGAGCCAGATTGATATTGGCCTCGGAAACACCGGGCACAGCCATCAGCGCTTTTTCAATGCGGCCTGCGCAGGCGCTACAGGTCATGCCTTCGACCGGAAAAGAGAATGTCTCTCGGGCAACATCAAATCCGGCATTGCGGATCATATTTGCAACGCCGACGACATCCGTTTGATCGGCATCGAAGCTGATATCAGCACGCTCCAATGCAAAGTTGACGGTAGCGCTGCCAATTCCGGCGGCCTGATTTAAGGCCTTTTCCAGCCGGACAGCACATGCCCCGCAGGTCATTCCTTCGACTGAGAAGCTGATTGATGTCAGTTGATGATCAGGGGTTACTGATTGACTGATTTCCATATAAAGTCACATTAACTTGAAATTGTTGGTCCGCACACAATGGGGACAAATGTGCGGATTTTCAAGGTATATCCGTGGTGCCTGAGTGTTAAACCCTTCAGTGTTCGTCATATTCAGTTCATGCCCAATAGAACAACCGGTTTTTTGTGGTCCGACAACAGAAAGTGTGTAAATAACAAGCAAGACCCATGAGTTATTATGCAATATAGTCACTGCTCAGCCTGACTTTTAGAGACGTATAACACTATCAAACCAAGTGTTGTAACCGCAAAGGACGCAGAGGCACAAAGTTTATACTGTTTTTCTTTGCGCTCTTTGCGTCTTCGCATTTAATACTCAGTAAGTAAAACCGTAGGGTGGAACAAGCGCAGCGGTTCCACCAATAGGCTGATAAGGAACAACAAATTGCCTCTGTGCTCACGAGCGCTGATAAAAAAATCAATCTCCTGCTACAACGACTCACCGACAAACTGCGAGTCAAGATAAATGTTGATAGCAGACCGAACCTTGAATATTGTCCCTTTCCTGTTTGGTGGAACCGCTGCGCTTGTTCCACCCTACCCAGCTACCAGCTTAGGGCTTAACAGCTATGCCCTCAGAGGCTGTTTACTTGCACTGTATATAAATACAACTATTCAGTGTTTAACAGATTGAAAATCAATACTAATGCGTTTACCTGCCACAGGCCGGAACAGATTGTCTGCAAAAGCTACATGTGCTGGATGTTCACGATAGCTGTCAATCACCGCCGGATGACAGAAGCGAACCAACCAGGTGTAACGGTAGCTGGCATCCGCCTGCACGGCCTCACCCGTAAATACTTCGCGTACACCGGGTATGGCAGCGAGCACTCGACGGCCTTCGGCCATCATTGTCTTCGCGCCCACATCATCCAGCCCTTCAACATTGTAAATAATGAGATGCTCCACCGGGCTCCATGGCTGACACTGCTCTAACACTTCAGCAGCACGCTCCGCTGCTCCCCACAGGCGTATGCAGCGTTCAGCTTCCACGGCAATAACTCGGTTAATATCTTTTAGCAATCCAGTGCAACCTGCGGAAGTATCGGTGCGGACATTTTCCCTGATCTGCTTTCCCGCCACAGCGGACAATGCCGTATCGTAGTTGATTTTACTGATACCATTCGCGATGAGTTGATGACATTGCTCATCGGAAAGCCCGTTGCCATTGTGTATGACCAGTGGCCTTTTCAGTGCCTCATTGATTTGTTTCAACTGCGAATAATCCGGCTTAAATTTATCTTTCATACACCCATGTGCCGCATCAACAGAGATGGCAAGAAAATCCACGCCCGTGCGCTCAACATACGCTTTAATTTCAGCAAGTGAGGTGCAGACAAGGTCACCTGGCTTTCCTTCAATCGGGATGCCACAGGTCTGTGCGGTTTCGACCATTTGCCGGGTAATCTGCATATTTTCCGCAGGCTCCAGATGAGCAAGGTCTGCCTGCACACCATTGCAGCCAAGCCTGATCCCGTTTATCGCAGATTCAAGACCGGTAACATGATCAAAGTGAATCGCTACCGGTATCTGTGCCCGAATTGCCGCCACTTCTACTGCGGGCATCATTAACTCAACGTTAGAATTTGCAAGACAGGGTTCTGCCAAACTCAGGATAACCGGTGCGCTCGCCTGCTCTGCGGCCATTATTATCCCGTCCAGAAGTTCCAGCCTTACCACTTCAAAAGCACCTACCGCATAACCGCAACGGTAGGCATGTTGCAACATTTGTTTCATGTCAACCAATGGCATGGTGTACTGCCTCGAAAACAGTCAATTAGCGTCGTTAATTTTACCCGGCACGCAGTGCAGCAATGCGTTCTTCCAGCGGCGGATGTGAAAGAAACAGTCGTTTCCAGCCCTGCGCGCCACCACCGGCAATGCCAAATGCCGCCAGCTGATCCGGTAGTTGCACCGGGTCATGTGAAGCCTGCAAACGTTGTAAAGCGGCCACCATCTTTTCCCGGCCCACCAGTTCTGCGGCACCGGCATCGGCTCGAAATTCACGCTTGCGACTGAACCACATCACCACTGCGCTGGCGAGAAAGGCCAATACCAGCTCTGCAACAATAGTCGATACCCAATAACCGAGCCCCGGGCCACGATCATTCTTGAGAATGACCCGATCCACCACCCAGCCAATGACCCGGGCAAGGAAAATGACAAAAGTATTCACCACCCCCTGAATCAACGCCATGGTGATCATGTCGCCATTGGCGACATGGCTCACTTCGTGTGCCAGCACAGCTTCCGCTTCGTCCCGGCTCATGTTTTCCAGCAATCCACTGCTCACTGCCACCAGTGCGTTGTTACGCGACATGCCGGTGGCAAAGGCATTGATATCCGGTGCTGCATAGATAGCAACTTCCGGCATACCGATTCCCGCACGCTCTGCCTGTCGGGCGACCGTCTCCAGCAACCAGGCCTCGGTGGCATCAGCTGGCTGTTTGATCACATGCGCCTTGGTCATGAATTTGGCGCTCCACTTCGAGATGGCGAGGGAAATAAATGAACCGGCAAAACCGATAATCGCGGCAAATACCAGCAGGCTGCCCAGATCCAGGCCGTAGTTGGCGGTAAAGTAACTTTCCAGTCCCAGCAAGCGCATGGAAATACTTAATACAATCAATACACCAATATTGGTCAGTAAAAAAAGTGCGATACGTTTCATGTCAGCTTACAGTCCTCATTTGTTATTCCCCTCAAGTGAAGGCTGCCTAGTCCTGTTTCAAGTGCTCTTCCAGCTTTTCCCTCAACAGCAGTATCTTTTCGCCTAACAGACTGGCCATATAGTGATAATAATTGACGGTGCAGCTCACGGGAGCGTGTAGATAGCGCTGCCAATCCCGGCGGCCTGATTTAAGGCCTTTTCCAACCAAACAGCACATGCCTCGTGGGTCATACTCTTCGACCGGAAAACGGGTTAATGTCAGTTGCTGATCTGTCAGTTCCTAATCAAGGGTTACTGGTTGACGGGTTCCCATAGAAGTCATATTAATTTGAAATTATTGGTCCGCAGCAGGAAGGGATTAGTAGGGAGGAATTACGCATTTTCAAGGTATCCTCGAAAATTACGTTTCCTCACCCCCCATTTCATGCTCGCCCGACCAACCCGACGCTTTTGCTTTCTGGATTGCCTGCTCATAAATTTCACGATGACGTGTGGCCAATGGCTCAGGCAACTGACTGACCATGCAGCCGTATTTATCCCACTCAGCATTGACCTTTTGTAATAAGGCATCGATCCCGCCCAGAGTCCAGCCTTCGCAGGTTTCGGTTTCAGGAATAAGCTCAAATACCCAGGCATCTCTGATGATCTTTCCAACGTTGGTCATACCACCATTCATGTCGTTATCAAGACCGATATACAGGTTCGGTTTTTTCATAATTCTTCCCATTTGAGCACCTTGACTCCGTATAAAGTCTGGCCAAGGCACTTACGCAACCGTTAATAATCGGATCATCTTACCACGACAGATAAGCATTGACGCACCGACAAACATGACAAAGCGGCAAAAGCATAGGAAACTAATGGTTATTCAGATAGAGGGCAAACAGGCTCCTAAACTCTGATAAAACAGATAGAATGAGGCGTCAACAACGTCAAACAAAACAGAGGGAAGCTGATGAATGTTGTGGGACCCAATCAGGGATATGAAAAAATGTTTGCGCCAAACCAGTTAACGCTCGGTGTGTTTTTTGCCATCGAAAGTTACTCCGGCAGCATCCCAACAATGGAAAACCAGGTCGCACTGGCAAAACGGGCTGAAGCACTGGGTTTTGCCGCATTATGGTTCCGGGATGTTCCCTTGCACGATCCGAGTTTTGGGGACGTAGGACAGATTTATGATCCTTGGGTGTACCTGGGCTATATTGCCGCTCAAACTTCCAGCATCGCACTGGCCACCGGCAGTATTGTTTTTCCACTGAGGCACCCCATACATCTCGCCAAAGCGGCAGCATCGGTCGATACCCTGTCCGGTGGACGCTTGGTTTTAGGCGTTGCCTCTGGTGACAGGCCTGTCGAGTACCCTGCTTTCAATATTGATTTTTCCACTCGTGGAGAACGCTTCCGGGAAACCCTGCGCTATTTCAAAGAAGCCCTTGGCAACTCGTTCCCTGCCATTGAATCTTCTTTAGGCCATTTAAACGGAGTAGACCTGATCCCCAAACCCTATGGCAAGCGCATCCCTATACTGATCACGGGACATAGCCAACAAAGCCTGGAATGGATTGCAGAAAATGGTGATGGCTGGATCACCTACCCACGAAGTCTTGAGCATCAAGCAAACATGGTCAACAATTGGCGACAACTCACAGAAGACGCGCCAGATGGTTTCAAACCCTTTTCCCAGTCCCTGTATATTGACCTGCTCGAAAACCCGGACACACCGCCTGAACCCATACATCTTGGATTCAAATCAGGGCGCAACCACTTGATAGAATTTCTCGGCGCATCGCGTGAAGCGGGAGTCAATCACATCGTGTTAAATCTTAAATATGGAACAAGACCTGCTGCCGACGTGCTCGAAGAAATTGGTCAGGAAGTATTACCTTTTTTCCCAGCACCAAACACCTAAAAAAAATATTCTGATAACCTCTCTACAGGATAACAATCAAAACAAAAAGGAGAACAACAATGGCAGGGAAATTTGTTATCACAACAGGCAAAGATGGTAAAGATGGTAAAGATTACTTTGTTTTAAAAGCGGGAAATGGTGAAGTTATTTTACAATCCCAAGGCTATAGTTCATCCACTGGATGTACAGGTGGCATTGAATCGGTAAAAACCAATTCTCAAAACGAAAGTAAATTTGAACGCAGAGAAGCAAAAGACGGCAGAACCTACTTTGTTATCAAAGCCAACAACGGCCAGGAAATTGGCCGGTCTCAAATGTATAAAACTGAAAGTGGCTGTAGCAATGGCATGGATTCAGTGACAGAAAATGCGGTAAATGCCGTCATCGTTGACGACAGGTAAACGGCATTTCCTGTTTGAGGGGCAACCATTAAAATGTGAATGCTAAAACCCTTCATCCCAAAAACAATGAGTATTTAACACAAAGATCGCAGAGACACAGAGGCGCAGAGAAAAACACTCAACACTCTGCGCCCTCTGCGACCTCTGTATTTATAACACGCCATTTGCCAGCAGCACTAAACACCATTTCCCCGTGCATTGGAGCACTTGTCCGGAAAGAGTAAACTTCTGGATTCCAGCTAAAAACATGCCGGAATGACGGTGTTTTCAGTAACGTAAAGTGCTGACAGAACGATTTAGCACTTAATTCACATTATAAAGGGGTGTTTTTAACCTAACGCCTTCGACCCGCTCTGTGTCCACGCGCATTTTCACCGGAACGCTGGCCATCGCGATGGCCGGGTTTCGGTCTTTTCGGTTTGTTGGATTTAACCGGCCGATGATCCAGACGTGATTCCGGCAGATCATGTACCGGCTCAAAACCATCCACCAGCTTGCGATCCAACAGTTTTTTGGTCAGCCGTTCGATATCCGAGAGCTGTTTGAATTCATCAGCACTCACCAGCGATACCGCATGGCCGGTAGCACCCGCGCGGCCAGTACGACCAATGCGATGCACGTAATCTTCCGGTACGTTGGGCAGATCAAAGTTAACCACTTGCGGTAATTGTTCAATATCCAGACCACGGGCGGCGATATCCGTTGCCACCAGAACCTTGACCTTACCGCGTTTAAAATCGGCCAGTGCTTTGGTGCGCGCACCCTGACTTTTGTTGCCATGAATGGCGGCAGCATGAATCCCCTTTTCGTCCAAGTAACGCGCCAGACGGTTGGCACCGTGTTTGGTGCGACTAAACACCAACACCTGCTGCCAGTCGTTGTCACGAATCAGTTGGGTGAGCAGTGCCGACTTTTGTTTTTTATCCACCGGGTGAATCCACTGCTCCACGGTAGGTGTGGCGGCATTGCGCGGTGTGACGGAAATTTCTATCGGATCATTCACCAGTCCCTTGGCCAGCTTGCGAATATCATCAGAAAAGGTGGCGGAAAACAGCAGATTTTGACGTTGCCGGGGTAATGCGGCAATGATTTTGCGGATGTCATGAATGAAGCCCATATCTAACATGCGGTCGGCTTCATCGAGGATCAGCACTTCCAGGTGATCAAATTTCACTGCATTTTGATTGTACAAATCCAGTAATCGCCCAGGGGTGGCCACCAGAACATCGACACCTTTGCGCAGTTTCATCATCTGCGGATTGATCTTCACACCACCAAATACTACCGCTGAACTCAGCGGTAAATTTCTACCATAGTCGCGCACGCTTTCCCCCACCTGGGCAGCCAGCTCACGAGTCGGCGTCAATACCAGCGCACGCGCCTGATTGGCACCGGCACGCTGACCTTTTGACAAGCGTTCCAGCAGCGGCAATGTGAAACCCGCAGTTTTCCCGGTGCCGGTTTGTGCGGCGGCCATTACGTCCTTGCCTTGAATGACAGCGGGAATGGCTTGCATTTGTATGGGGGAGGGGGTGTCGTAACCTTTTTGTGCAACAGCCTCAAGAATCGGGGCACATAGGCCCAGGTCGGCAAAACTCATAAAATAATCTCTGGTGAGTGGGTGTTTCAGGTTGGATGCGGGCATACAACACCGCGACAGCGGACGTACAGTCTACAGGAACTCGTTGTTTAGTGCTATTGATTCGCGCTGAATTTCGTATCAAACACGGGCATTATTCCACCGTCAGCGCCAGATGGAACACCACATCGGGCGAGGTACGCACGGTGAGGTCTTCACCCACCATAACATCTAATCTGATGTTTTTTGCCAAGCGTAAATCCCCACCCATGAGCAATTGCACGGCGGTGGCATTGATTTGTCGCAGGCTGCTGTCATCGTAAAACGGGCTGTTGATATCAGCTTGCAGTTTCAGTGTCATCCACGGCAGCACCTGTGCCCCCGCACCGACACTGGCAAACGCAGCGACACGGCGTTGTTGGTCCGCCAGCACATCCCCCTTCCCCATAAGCAACAGCCCGCCACCGCCAAAAATACTGCCCGGATAGTCAAACCAGTGCTGCACCCGATCTGTTGTTACCCACAATGCGACTTCCACTGCACCACTGCCACGCAATTGATCACTGTCACCCGTGGGCAGACTCAGTGAACTGCGAATAGCCGAACGGGTATCCTTATCGGTATCCGCCCATTTCCAACCTGCGGTTAAACGCACGTCGCCGATACCGGAGGTGGCATTATCCAGTGATAACCGGGTAATACCATTGCGCTGATAAAAATAGCTGAGCCGGTTGCGCGGCGCGGTATCACGCCCTCCTTGCGGCAAACTGAAAGTGCTGTGCCAGTCGTCAATAAAACGGTCCAGAGAGCCACCATCGTGGCTGATGTAAGGAATCTGCACACCCCACTCCCGACCGTTACCTATACCACGCGAATATTCAAACGTGCTGCGGTTGGTTTCGCCATCAAATAACAGATTTTCGTTTGCGGTATTTCTGCGGGTATAATTACTGACAAGATTATTCACCAACCGATAGCGGGCATGCCTCTTGCCCAGAATGCCTGCACTATCGATTGCAGGCAGGTTATGGATTTGAATAATAGGGCTTTGGTTAAAGCTGGAAAATGGCATCACTGGCTGCGCAACCAGCATGCCGGGAATCATGCTGGTCGCAAAAAAAGTGGCGCACGCGAAACACGCTCGCCACCATGAACAATTCAGTTTGCTGCCAGCCATTGACGCGCCCGCTGTACCGCCGCACGCACCTGCGCAGGTGCGGTACCACCAAGATGATCACGCGCGGCCACCGAGCCTTCCAGCGTCAACACATCAAATACATCCTGCTGAATTTTGTCAGAAAAACCCTGCAATTCCTCCAGCGACATTTCTGCCAGATCACGTTGGGTATCTACACCCAGTCGCACCGCCTTGCCCACCACTTCGTGCGCATCACGAAACGGGACGCCCTGGCGTACCAGATAGTCAGCCAGATCCGTAGCGGTGGAAAAACCACGCCGTGCAGCTTCGCGCATATTGTCGTGTCTGGCACTGAGCGCGGGAATCATATCGGCAAACACCCGCAGACTGGCACGCAGGTTGTCCACGGTATCAAACAGGGGTTCTTTGTCTTCCTGGTTGTCTTTGTTGTAGGCCAGCGGCTGGCCTTTCATCAGCATTAACAAGCTCATCAGGTTGCCGGTGATGCGACCGGTTTTGCCACGAATCAATTCCGGCACGTCAGGGTTTTTCTTCTGCGGCATAATGGAAGAGCCCGTGCAGAAACTGTCACCTAACTCGACAAAATCAAACTGCGCCGAAGCCCAGAGAATAATCTCCTCTGAAAATCGTGATAAATGCATCATGATCAACGCGGCAGCCGATACAAATTCTATGGCAAAATCCCGGTCACTCACCGAATCCAGTGAATTCTCCGTAGGCGCATCGAAACCTAACAGTTGCGCCGTGTATTCGCGGTCAATGGGGTAGGAAGTACCTGCCAGAGCAGCAGCTCCCAGCGGCATGACGTTAATGCGTTTGGCGCAATCCGTGAGACGGCCATGGTCACGTTTGAGATTCTCAAACCAGGCCAGCAAATGATGTCCAAAGGTAACCGGCTGTGCGGTTTGTAAATGCGTAAAACCAGGCATGATGGTTCCAGCTTCCTGCTCGGCCATATTCACCAGCGCAGTTTGCAGGCGCGTCAATTCGGCCACACACTCCTGTAGTTCATCACGCAAATACAGCCGGATATCCGTGGCCACCTGATCGTTACGTGAGCGGCCTGTGTGCAGTTTTTTGCCCACGTCACCGATGTTTTCGATAAGTCGCGCCTCGATATTCATATGTACATCTTCGAGTGCAACAGACCACTCGAATTTTCCAGTTTCGATTTCTGTCTTAATCACCGCCAACCCGGCAACGATGGCATCGCGCTCATCATTTGTGAGCACACCCACTTTCGCCAACATGGTGGCATGGGCGACCGAGCCCGCGATATCGTGAGCATAAAGACGCTTGTCGAAGGTCACTGAGGCGGTAAAAGCCTCAACAAAAGCGTCGGTAGGTTCAGTGAAGCGCCCACCCCAGGGTTTTTCCACGTTGTCATTCATGCGTTTCTTACCTGATAATAATACTGACTAATGTTATTGATTCGTTACACTCACACCGCTCAAGCTGACGCGCAGTATAGACGATATTAAGGGGAACCATCATCCTGAAACCCGGAATAATAGCTCCCAGGCCTCCGCTTCGTTACACTTGATCCCACCATGACAAACACCATTGACGAAAAAAACAACACTCCAACGGATAATTTTTTCCTGCCGGATTTCTGCAATGTGCGCATGGTGTTTGCAGTGGTGATCATCAGCGAATTGCTGGCCATTGTACTTACTCTTTCCCCCCTGCGCAGCAGCGGCGACCGCTGGAATGATCTCAGTATTATCTCCCTGTTTGTGCAGTGGGTGGCTCTCAGCAGTGCAGGCATTCTCTGCCTCGCCCGCCCACGACTGGCACGCATGAAAGAAACCCATGCCGCCGCTATCAGCTACTTTCTGTTATTGCTCACTACTCTGGTGATTACCGAAGCCGCATTTATGATTGGTGCTTACCTGCAACTGGAAAACTGGAGCAGCGATTTCTGGCTGCTCAGCCACTGGCAGGTGGATCTGTTACTGCGCAACCTCGGCATCAGCGCCATTTTCAGTGCTATCGTACTGCGCTTTTTTTATATTCAGCATCAGTGGGAGCAAAACGTGCGCGCCGAAGCACAATCACGATTACAAGCATTGCAATCACGTATCCGCCCACATTTTTTGTTCAACAGCCTCAATACCATCGCCAGCCTCACTCAAATTAATGCCGATCAGGCCGAAGCTGCGGTAGAAAATCTCGCCGATCTGTTTCGCAATAACCTTGCCGATGCCAGCCTGCACATCAGCCTTGAAGATGAATTAAAACTGACACAGCGCTACCTTGAGATTGAAAAGTTACGCCTTGGCGAGCGTCTGCAATTGTGCTGGAACGTGGACGAATTACCCGGGGATGCCTCCGTACCACGACTCATTCTGCAACCCTTGTTGGAAAATGCCGTTTATCATGGTATTGAACCCATCAGCCATGGGGGCACTATCAGCATTGATGGCCACGTCGACAACAAAGCCCTCTATATCAATATCAGCAACCCTCTGTCGCAACAAGAAAGTGTCGAACAACGGCAAGGCAATAAAATTGCCCAAGACAATATTCGCCAACGCCTAGCCGCTATTTATGGTGAGAATGGAAAACTGAATGTACAAGAAAATGAAAAAAATTATACCATTACCCTGATCATTCCTTACCAACAAAGCAATCCGATCGCAACCCGTGAAGAAAAGGCCCATACATGAAAATCCTCATTGTTGATGATGAACCTCTTGCCCGTGTGCGCATGCAGCGTCTACTGCAAAATATTCCTGATGCGGAAATAGTGGGTGAAGCCAAAAATGGTAAAGAAGCCCTGTTGAGTTCCAGTATGCGTCATCCTGACATAGTCCTGTTGGACATTCGCATGCCGGAAATGGATGGTTTGGAAATTGCCTTACATCTCTCACAAATGAAACATCCGCCTGCAATAATTTTTACCACCGCCTTCAGCGAACATGCCCTTGCTGCTTTCGAGGCCAATGCTGTGGATTATCTCTTGAAGCCTATTCGCCGTGAGCGTCTGGAAGAAGCCCTCAGTAAGGCACAAAAAATCAATCGCGCACAATTACGGGAGCTGGGAAAACAGGAAGAAGCTAAACGCTCACGCAGCCACATCAGCGCTTACGTGAGCGGCAACTTACAGTTAATTCCCTCAGAAAATATTTATTATTTTCAGGCCGAGCAAAAATATGTTGCTGTGCGCCACCCTGATGGCACCCTACTCATTGATGATTCACTAAAATCACTGGAAGAAGAATACGGCGAGCGTTTCCTGCGTATTCACCGCAACTCACTGGTAGCCCTTAAATATGTCGAAGGACTGGAAAAAAATGCGGAAGGAAAATGCCAAATCTGCTTCCGTGATATTGATGACCGATTGGAGATCAGTCGCCGCATGGTAGCAACAACACGACGACAACTTAAAAAAATGGGGAAATACTGAGAAAAATTAACACTCACATGCACTACCCACCAGCATCCTGCGTTAACAGCAATTCCTGAAAACTCGGTTACCTCACAACCTAATAAATGTGAAGAAAACGCAAAGAGCACAGCATTTTTAGTGTTTTTTCTGCATCCTTTGCACCTCTGCAACTAACGTGTTTATAACACACGACTTACCAACACCATTGGCAACGCCACTATCAACTCCCTCTGTCCACTCATACTTTTCTTAACATTTACTCTCACAAACAGACACCCGCCAAGTAAAAAGCGGAAGTATTTCTCAATACTGTAGGAAGTTTATCAGGTAAGGCTGAGAGCATTGCTGACAAGGTTGAGGGCATTACTTGATTGTCACAAACCCGGTAACAAAGTATATCTGTCAGCTTGATTTATAGGGGGTCTTTCCCTGCTTACACTCCTCATTGATTGAGGAAAAACTTTAATGGTTATATGGAGATAACATAATGTTTAATTCAAAAATTTATAAAGGGCGTTTAATTTCGCACCTTGTCATTTACCTGTCGCGAATGAGGTCTCATTTTTATCATATGCTATCGCATAGCCTGTTTGAGTATTGTCCACAGCGATTTGTCAAAAGCCATCAGAATACCTCAACGCAAGCCACATCTGTTTACACGAAAACGGGCAGCCTGCCTATGGTAAGCATTATTTTATTTGCCATGCTATTAACAGCATGTGGGGCGGAAGAAACGACTGATCATGATCTTGACTCCAGTCTTTCGATACCGATTAACCGTATGTTAACGGGTACTGTCGCAGTAGGATTACCTGTAAAGGGGGACGTTATTATCATCGATACTGATGGCAATACATTAAATACACAAAGTGATAAAAACGGGACATATGCTATAAGTTTAGATGGCAGACCCGGTCCCTACCTGATTCGTGTTGAGCCCGATGATAGTAATTTTCCTGCCCTGTACAGCTACGCTACCAACTCAGGAGTGACCAATATTACACCGTTTACAACACTGGCACTTTTCCTTGCCTACGAGGGTGACTTTGCTGATTCTTTTAATGACTGGGCCGCGATACATTCCAACTGGAGCCGCATCGATCTTGAACAGGCACATGCTAAAATTAATGCCAATTTTTCAACCGAGTTACAAAACTCCGGTGTTGACCCCGTCGTGTATGATTTTTTCACCGTTCCTTTCGAAGCTAACCAAACCGGTATCGACGCCTTCTTCGATAGTTATAATGTCTCTTTTGACTATAATGCCAGAACATACGATATCACCGACAGTTCCGGCCAACCCGTCGCTTTTAATGAAAATATCGACACCACTGATTATTACATTGGCGCACGATTTATTCCTGAAGATGCAAGCAACTGGAAGCTGACCTGGACACCTGAGTTTAACGGTCAACAGGGTGCTACCATGGTGTCGTATCACTCTGGCAATAACGTCCCCTGGAACAAAGAACGTTTCAATGAAATATTTTGGGAAACGCTGGCAACAACCCCTTCGCAAACAACAATATGCAACGAAAACCCGAATATTTTGTGTAATATCGATATTCAGATAACCCAATTGAATACCAACTATGATGTTATCGGGAATGGAGAAATCGGCACGATAATAAAGGGCAGCGGCATCTACCATTCGACGATGAATGGCTGGTTCCAACAGAACGGTCAATCACGTCAAAATATTGATCAATCGGCCTCCCATTCTTTTTCATGGATTTGGGAACGTATCCGTTAGATTGATTTATCCATTACGGATAAACTTTCCAACAAAGAGTGCGTCACAGATGTTTCGTATCAAGGCGTACTCTTTGTTAAAAAAGGGCTTGGGGGATGCAGCATTTTGAATGTTTTTCTCTGCACCTCTGGATTTCGGCTAAAGAAATGCCGAAATGATCATATTCTCAATAAAAAATGCTCACAAAGTGCTTTAGCGCTTAATTCACATTAAAATGGAGCAATAGGATCAAAGCGTATTATTTTTAGCGCAAGATCGTTCCATAATCCTAAATTAATCCGTTGAGCCTACTGCGAACGTCGAATACGCTACGGCTCAACGGATTAATTTACGATAATACAAATAAACACTTATTCATTACACACAACAAACAATTGCGGCATCAAATATAATGAATTATAGAGAAGCAACAGCCGCTGATCTGACGGCAATCAAAACGCTGCTTAATTCCAGCAAGCTGCCTTCGGATGACTGCGATGAACATATTGGAAATTTTATCGTCGCTGAAGACAGGGGTAAAATCATTGGCACAGGTGGCCTTGAAATTTGTGGCGCTGACGGCCTGCTTCGTTCGATTGTGATAACACCAGAACACCGGGGGAACGGGATAGCCAAAAAAATATATCAACAAATAGAAGACAGAGCATATAGCCTGGACGTAAGCACATTGTATCTTCTAACAGAATCTGCAACTGAATATTTCAAAAAGCTGGGGTTTGTGATTAAAAAACGTTCGGAAACGCCAAAATCAATCATGCAAACAAAACAGTTCAGAGAGCTTTGCCCATCGTCTGCAACAGTCATGTGTCGCACCGATACCCGACCTCATTCGGTGGAGGCCAGCAAATAGCCCCCCAGTCTTGGTTAATTTTATTGTGTGAAATTATTTGCGTAAAAACCATGAAAAAAACGGGGCCAAAGAGCAACAGCTCCAGGACCCCGTGTTTTTATGTCTTTTTATGTCTTTTAAATAAGTTACAAACCGGCAACGTAATCTGAAACGGCTTCAATTTCCTTATCGCTCAGCCCCTTCGCTACCATGGCCATCATGCCAGCCGGGTCATTAGTGCGTTTGCCTGATTTAAAATCTTTCAGCTGCTTGATAAGATAGGCTTTCTGCTGACCACCAATAACAGGAAACAGCGCATTAGTCTTGCTTTGGCCCTTGCCGTCTTCGCCATGACAACGTCCGCAGGCACCATATTCACCCAGTTTTTTGTTGCCTTTCTTATAAAGTCGGGCACCGGATTTAGCCACTTTGCTATTCGAAGGCTTGCCTTTCATTTGTTTACGACTGGCGAAGTAGGCGGAAATATCCTTCAAGTCCTGACGGCTGGTCACCATTGATGCCATGGCGCTCATGGTGTCATCCTGGCGATTGCCTGACTGATAGTCCTGCACCTGCTTGAAAATATAACCTGCAAACTGGCCTGCTAAATCAGGGTAAGTGGCTGGATCAATACTGATACCTTCAGCACCGTGGCACCCTTGGCACAGCTCAGACTTGGATTTACCTGCCTTGGGATCACCATCACCCTCGCTCATACCGCCAGCGATAACGGTTTCTGCGTTTACCCCCCCCACAAACGCTGCTGCTGTAATAGCAACAAGCGCTGCAAACATACCGATTTTTTTTGTCATCGACCGATTTCCCTTTAATATCATTCGAATGAGTTCGAATTTTGGCTAAAACTACCGTGACGAAAGGCTCTAGTTTCTTAAATTATGGATGTACACGCACTTGTGGCCTTGTATTTCCGTCACGCCCCTCAAAAAATGCTAGCGGCCAAGTATATCAATCCAACCCTCTGCGTCAATTCCATACTGTACCCTTGCGAAAAAGCGGAACCCGTAAGCGAAAACGGGCGTCTATCTGCAATATTTGCGTAACGATGGTAAAAACGGATGCCCGGCCAGCAAGGCCAGTAGCCAGAAACAAGCATTTGAGGTCTGGCTACAATGGAGTATGATCAGCGCACAAGTGGCTGATCTGATAACAATTACACGCCATACTCACAATATAACCTTGAACAATCGGCGGGCATCTCGTGCGCCAAAACATGACAAACCCTATAAGTAGTGGGAGTAAAGATGCACCAATTACATCGCCAAAATACCATGATCAAAAAATATCTGTTATTTCCCACCCTGTTTCCCGCATTAGCTCTGCTGGCTATGAGCACCTTGGCCACTGAATCCAGCGCGGAAGTCCGCTACGTTATTGATAAACTCATCATCACCATGCGCTCCGGACAAAGCAACGAACACCAGATTTTGCGCACTTGGCCCAGCAACACCAAGCTGGAAATCCTTGAGGCGAGTGAAAAATACAGTCGCGCACGCGGCCCGGACGGCACAGAAGGCTGGGTGCTAAACCAATACCTCACCGCCAAACCTACTGCCAAAATCCGCCTGGCCACCACCCAGCAAAAACTGGCCAGGACCGAAAAAGAAAATGCCCGGCTCACCGCTGAACTGGCCGCATTGCAAAACACCGAAGGCAAGCTCACCAAACAACAGCGCTCTCTCTCTCTCGAAAACAAAAAGCAGGAAGATGAACTCAAACACCTGCGCCGCGTCGCCGCCAAACCACTGAAGTTGGAAAACGAAAATCAGCGCTTGAAAAAAGAATTACTGGAACTGGAAAGCAAGCACGAGCTGCTGCTGCAAGAAAATCAGATGTTAGGAGACAGCTCTGACCGCGACTGGTTTCTCAACGGTGCCGGAGTCATCATCCTCGGCATTATCATCGGGCTCATCGCGCCCCGCCTGCGGGTGCGTAAAAAATCGAGCTGGGGCTCCCTTTAAAAACACTTAAAATGTGAATTGAGCGTTAAAAATACGCTGTTTTTAAAATCACCGAGTATTTAACGCAGAGGTCGCAGAGACGCAAAGGACGCAAAGGACGCAGAGAAAAACACAAAAACTCTGCGATCTCTGTGTTTATGACACGCCACTTGTCAATATCATGACAACACAACTATCCGTTGTACTGGAACGTTTGCTGGGGGAGTGTAAACCTCTGGATGCCAGCTGATAACCCTTTGCACTCTTTGCGCCTTTGCGTTGGTTTTTCATTGCTCAGCCGTAGGGTGGAACAAGCGCAGCGGTTCCACCAATGGGCTATGAAGAAACAACAAATTACCTCTGTGCTTACAACCGCTGACAAAAAAACACCCTGCAATAAAAACCCGGTTGTCTGATAACAGGAGAAAAAAACCCACATGCAACAACAACTCGTCGACAAATGGCGGGTCAAAATAAATGTCGATAGCTGTTCGAGCCTTGGATATATCCCTTTCCCACTTGGTGGAACCGCTGCGCTTGTTCCACCCTACCCGACTGCCTCCAAGGCCATGCTCAAACCATCTCAACCTACCGGGTTATAAAATCCAACGCGAAGACGCAGAGAGCGCAGAGAAATACTCACAGCATATGAGACCCGGATGTTTAGAGAACCTGCATGCAATAAAACCAAAATATCAATCGCTACGGGCATATATCTTTTGCCCGTTATTCTCTAAACCCTTTGCGCTCTCTGCGTCTTCGCGCCTTTGCGTTGGGTTTTCATTTATTCAGACCCAACCAACCTCTGCGCATGAAAACAGGACAATTTAGCGCTTAATCCGCATTTAATTGACTCACATCACGCACGGCACCACGTGAGGCGGAAGTCGTGAGCGCTGCATAGGCTTTAAGCGCTGCTGATACCACGCGTTCACGATTAACCGGCTGCCATGCTTTTCCGCCTTTGGCATCCATCGCCGTGCGACGGGTATCCAGCTCTTCATCGGAAACAGCGACACGAATAGTGCGATTGGGGATATCGATTTCAATAATATCCCCTTCTTCCACCAGTCCAATCGCTCCACCCTCGGCAGCTTCTGGTGAAGCATGACCAATGGACAAACCGGAAGTACCACCGGAAAAACGCCCGTCGGTGAGCAGCGCGCAGGCTTTGCCCAACCCTTTGGATTTGATATAGCTGGTGGGATACAGCATTTCCTGCATGCCGGGGCCGCCACGCGGGCCTTCGTAGCGAATGATCACCACATCCCCCTCAACAATTTTGTCACCCAAAATACCTTCCACTGCCGCATCCTGACTTTCAAAAATACGTGCTGGGCCGGAGAAGGTGAGAATGGATTCGTCCACGCCTGCGGTCTTCACTACGCAGCCATCTTCCGCAATATTGCCGTACAACACCGCCAAACCACCTTCGGTACTGAAGGCATTTTCGAGATTGTGGATGCAACCATTTTCGCGATCCACATCCAACTCATCCCAGCGTTTGCTCTGACTAAATGCTGTTTGCGTTGGCACATTTCCAGGACCGGCACGGTAAAACGTTTTCACTTTTTCGTCAGTGGTTTGCATCACATCCCACTGTTCCAGTGCTTGTTTAACACTGTCCGCATGAATCATCGGCAATTCATTATTGAGCAAACCTGCTCGATCCAATTCACCGAGAATGCCCATCACACCACCGGCACGATGCACATCTTCCATGTGATATTTCTGTGTGGACGGTGCCACTTTGCACAGTTGCGGTACCTTGCGTGACAACCGGTCGATATCATCCATGGTGAAATTCACCTCGCCTTCCTGTGCAGCCGCTAGTAAATGCAAGATGGTATTGGTGGAGCCACCCATGGCAATGTCCAGGCACATGGCATTTTCAAACGCGCCAAAATTGGCCACGTTGCGCGGCAACACCGAGGCGTCGTCACGTTCATACCAGGCTTTGGTGATGGCAACAATCAGGTGTCCTGCTTCCACAAACAGACGCTCACGATCAGCATGCGTAGCAAGCATAGAACCGTTGCCCGGCAACGACAGGCCCAGCGCTTCCGTTAAACAGTTCATTGAATTGGCGGTAAACATGCCGGAACAGGAACCACAGGTGGGGCAGGCAGAACGCTCCATCTGTAGCACCGTGTCATCACTGGCATCGGGATTAACCCCCGTCAGCATTGCGTCCACCAAATCCAAATGCACTTCCTGTCCGTTGATGACTGACTTGCCCGACTCCATGGGTCCGCCGGACACAAACACTGCGGGAATATTCAGGCGCATTGCCGCATTCAGCATACCGGGGGTGATCTTGTCACAGTTGGAAATACACACCAGCGCATCGGCGCAGTGAGCGTTAACCATATATTCAACAGAATCAGAAATTATCTCGCGTGAGGGCAACGAATACAGCATACCGCCATGGCCCATGGCAATACCGTCGTCCACGGCGATGGTATTAAATTCCTTGGCCACACCACCTGATTTTTCCACTTCGCGTGCCACCAACTGTCCCATATCCTTCAGGTGTACATGCCCTGGCACGAACTGGGTAAAAGAGTTGGCAATGGCAATGATGGGCTTGTCGAAATCACCATCTTTCATGCCGGTGGCACGCCACAGGGCGCGGGCACCCGCCATGTTGCGGCCGTGGGTGGTGGTGCGGGAGCGATATACAGGCATAAGATCCTCGGTGTGCTTGTCGGCACATTGTTTTCAGGGTTTTCAGTGACCTGCAAGTTTAACAGATAGCCTGCGCTGGCGAACAGCATCAACTAAAGCAGCTACCCCGCAATGCTCAATCACCCTGCTGTCAATGAGTCCCGCACCCGTTCCAGTTTGCTGCGCACTTCGACAGCCAAGGGCTTCACATCCTCTCTTTCCACCAGCCCCAGCACTGCCAATGGGTCCATAAACGCCACGGTAATGGAGTCATCCTCCTCTTCACGCACCAATACATTGCACGGCAATAACAGACCGATATCCGGCTCGGCATTAATCGCCTGATTGGCCAATACCGGGTTACAAGCGCCCAGAATGGTATAGGGCCGACGATCCACATCAATTTTTGCTTTCAGCGTTGCCTTCACATCAATAGTGGTCAACACGCCAAAGCCTTCTGTCTTTAGCGCTTCGGTGGTTTTATTGATCACTTCGTCAAAGCTGCCTGCGACGGTTGTATGAAATCCGTACATTATCTTTCTCCTATTATGTGTTTCATCATGTTTGTCAATTAGCAGTTACTAATATTCTAGCGGTCTCGTTGCGACATTTCAAACTACGCACCATAAAACAGCTGCGGCTGGCACACCGTCAAGGTTTTTGATGGGCTCACACTAACGGCGGTGCTTTGACAACAGGCGTAACACGCCAATGAATGTTAACAAGCTCAATTCAGCTTGTGACCGAACCAGGAAAGATTGGTTTCATAACGAAAGAAAAGGAAAAGCGGGCGGTGAAATAAAAAGGTTTCGTGCAAACTGGGGTAACAATTACATTTTTTTCTTTGTATTCAGTATCGCAGACACTTGCCGTTGATCTGATTCATTAATTTTATTGGCTGGTGATTGTGTTACTGACACAACCACCAACCAACATACTCTATCGAATATCGTTAGTAACGACGTACCGCATGTACCGTCATCGGAATTGCGCCACGGGTCAGCGTCACGATACCTTCACTGAGAGGACTCGTAAATGTATTGGACGGGTCGTTGGGATCGACAAATGTGGTTTCTGTGGGTGGTGTACCGGGTACTGCACCGTAAACGTTACCATCAACATGGCTGGCAATATCCAGCATCAGCAATTGCTCACCCGTTGGCAAAGTATCCATTGGGCAATAACTGAGCGTACGTGTAAATTTCGCGACACCATGTTTATTGGCAACCGTAACATTTGGCACGCCACCAAACGGCAATGGAACCGGTGCTGGCTCAGCGGCACCCGGTGGGGTCGTCAGCCATATGGCCCAAATGGTCAGCAATTCATGAGGCTGATAATTACGCAGTTTGATTTTGACGTGCGAAGTTCCATCGGCATAGCACTTCACTTTCATTTTACCTTTGACCCCACGAAACTCTCCAAGCGTTAACGGCTGGTTTGTTGCGGTATTAGTGGGAGGAAACGGTGGCGTAACAGAACCTGCGGGTGGCAATGTAAACCGGGTTCCATCCGGTGCTGCTATTTTAGGAATTTCATGGGTACGCAAATTTTTCAAACGGGAGTCTGGCTCTGGTGCTCCCAGCATTGCGAGGAGGTCCAGATTGGATGTGGTGGCGATATGCGTCCCCAGACTGTTTTCACAGTCGCTTTGTTGCAGTGTGAAAGCATCACGCATGTCTCCCTCTGCGGGCGCATCCGGGTTATATAAACCGATAACATCAAAATGCAAATCCGCAGGCAGTGGCGCAGGCAAGTTAAACACCGGCGTATTGCAATCGGTATTGAATCCGGTTGTTGGGTGTAATTTTTTAACCCAGGTGCGTACATCGCTCGCAACAGAGGTGGCAGGCAACACCGTGATTGCCGCTAATAAAAGAACTGGTACATGAATAGATAATTTACGCTTTAGCTTTATATTAGTTGATAACATAATTACTTTCCTTTTTGTCGTTATACCCAAATATAGTATTATGGAGAAACTGATATTGTTATTTTTTCGTTATGATCAAAATAATTAATATCGGTTAATATGGAAATATACAGCACAGTCTGCCACTACTATTTAGCATTATTCTGTCAATATACGGTAAAAATCGTATTATGAAAGTTGTGATAAGTTGTTAGCAGGCTGCATATTATTGTCAGCAACTCCTTCATTTCCACTCATCGTATGCTATCCATAATTTAAAAATACGCAATCGATGTTACTTGTCCATTCTTGCTCTTTTTCTTTGTGCCTTGAACATCTTATCAAAAAAAATAATGAAAATTATAAGTCTATGTCGTTAGCCGTTCTCCCCTGCTCCAGCCAACGGGCACAATCTGGCGATAAAGTTTTCTTCACCGCAGCCTGATAAAGCTCTATATCTTCATCATCTAAAAAATCATGCCACAAACCACTGCCATATTTATACATATAATCACTGGGCCCGTCTCTGAGCACCATATTCATCTCAGGTAATATTTTATCCATATTTTTACTGATTTCTTCAAAGCGGGTGCGTTCTTTTATACTGGGAAGTTGTTTTTCATCAATAGTAATATCAAGAAAGTTGGCAATACGTTTTATTTCACCTTCTGTATCATTCAGCAAGTCCTCAAAATGTACCAACAAAATATTAGGCAACTTCCTGAAAGACCACCAACTTTGTGCATGATTGAGATGCGACCAATAAGGATATCCCTGCGTTTCCCATTCAAACCAGGATTGTGAAATCCATTGTCGCCAGAAATCTTTGTCGCTACCCACATCAGGTGGAAATGATCGGCCTATCAAATCATCATACGTTGCTGCCTTTTTTACGACATCTATAGAAAGCCCCCGATGATGATGCAATAAAGACATGAACGCATCGCGTGTGTCACGACCCACAACAATATAGTTAAGTTGCTCGTAAAACGTCAAGCCATTCAGCGGCAAATGCGACTTGATTGATCGGCGATGAGTCTGGGCTTCCAATGCTTCCTGCATAGGCTCGAAGGGACTGAAACGTAAATCATACCAGGGAGAGATTTCACCAATCGGTCCCGGAATATTGCCATCCTGAAAAATTAGATTGGCAACAATAACCTGTGTCCAGGTTGTACCTGCCCTTTGTGAGGTAGTGACGACGACATCTCCTTGTCGTGGTGAAAACTGATCCCATCGCTCGGGGTCAAACACATGATGGACACTATAATCATAGGTTTTTTTGGGTTTTTCCATGGAATATTTCTCCTGAGGTCACTAACGGTGAGGTATCGATACATAATCTGGGTCAGGCTGTTATACATGAGTAGCAAAGGATCGCATGGAATTCTGATTCACGGCATTAACCAGCTTGCTATAGTTCATTTGACTGTTATTAAACGGTGTCACAATAGGAAAAATATTCGACACGGGCCGCTGCCCTTTCCGGTAACACAGTAAATTAGCTACCGTACCAGTAGGACCAAGGTCGATGTAACGGTAACATTCGCTGTTGTCGATAGATTCAAGGGCTTCCATAAGACGTATAGGCTCTCGTGCCGTTCGCCAGAAGTGGTTTCCATCCAGGTATTCAATACAACAGGTGGTTACAGTGGAATAAAGAGGCATATGCAGTTGACGAAAAGAGTGATTATTCAAAACCTCGGCATACGCATTGTGCGCCGGATCTATATTCCTTGAATGGTAACCAAAGGCCACAGACAGTGATTGAAAACAAATGTTTTTCTGACGCAAATATTTTTCTGCTTCATTTATCGCTTTAATGTCACCTGCAATAACAAAATGTTTTCCATGGCAATCAAAAGCAATATCCGTTGCATGATATAAAATATCATTATCATGATAGATGCTGATATCATCCAGTACGGCCAGCATGGCTCCGGGCTCACAGTGCGTATCAAAACAGGATCCAGCACTTGCCACCAGGTAGACTGCTGTTTCAAATGTCATGGCTCCTGCAACAACCGCAGCGGTATATTCTCCCAGACTCATACCACATACCGCATCGGGGATAATATCCGCCTGTATCAATGTCTCTGCCAAAGCGTATTCGATGGTGAGCAGTGCGATATTGGATAATCGACAATCGCTGAAATTGTCTGATTTTTGTTTTCCTGGGTCATACACTATATCGAGAATTGAACACCCGGTAACATCACTGACGATCTGCGATAACTGTGTGAGATTTTTCTCAAATCCCGGATGACTTCCACGCAGATCACTCCCCATATGATAATACTGGGTTCCCTGTCCTGAGAATAAAAAAATATTTTTCATTTTAAAAATACCCTGACCTGTTAATAGAAACCATCAACCTGCGAACCATTGGCCCAACAAGGTGTTGATTTCTTTGTAGTGAAACAGGCTCAAAAAATGATGACCGTTTTTTATCTCGTGATATTTTGAGTCTGGTATTTTTTCGCCCAGTTCTCGCGCAAATTTTGAGGGCATCAAGACATCAGCACCACCACTGATGAGCAGGGTTTTGGCCTGAACATGGTCTGCTGACTCGACGTGTCTGAAACGTGCAATCATTAAAAAATAACTATCAAGAATTCGCCGGTTGGTCGTACACCAGACAAAGCGTTCAATATGCCCTTCTTTCCTGAAGGCTTTTATCTCGGGCATTTTGCGTAAAAAACCGGGCAGTTTTTGAAAGTTTTCTTCAAATTCTTCAGCGCACTTAATGGAAAAATCTTCGGCTGAAATCGTATATTCGTCAGATGACCAGGAAATGGTTGTGGTACTGATAAGCACAAGTTTATCCACATATTGCGGATAGTGTTTGCAAATTGTTTGCGCAACAAACCCTCCCAAAGACCAGCCAACCCAGTGATTCTTTTTGTTCTGGATAACTTGAAGCTTGACGAGCTCATCAATGACCCCCGTCAGAATTCCTGCCAATTGTTCAAAATTATCAAGACCATCCACCCAGTCGCTGCCATTCAGCCCCGGGTAATGTGGCACAATAATTTTGTATTGTTTACTCAGTTCCTGTAACTGGCGAATCCAGATAATCGCACTGGAGTTAAAAGGAGGCAGCAAGATTACCGTCGGACCTTCGCCACAGACCATACATTCAATATTGGCTCCATTCACCGATACATTTTCAGTTGTGACCTTATGCCTCACTTTGGTGCTGTTATGGTAGGCATCGACATATCGTTGGATCGGTGCCAGTGTTTCGCCAAATTCCAGTGCGCCAATATTGCCAACATCCTCTTCCTCAACGGTGGACGGGGTGTTAGCAGGCAATGGTTCTGGCGTAACCGACCCATTGACGGGTTCCAAGCTATCCAGATGTGAGCTAAGCAGGATGCTGGTATTGAATTCAAAAAGAGCGAACATATCTAGTTTTGGATAAATCTTGCTAAGTTCAGTGTGAATGCGGGTTCCCATGATGGAGTCGATACCCAGGTCACCAAAAAGTGTTTTATCGGTATAAACTTCAGGAAGTGCGCCCAAAACCTGTTTTAAGGTGTCACGTACCAGTGTCAAGGTATCCGGGTTTGAAGTGCCTGATGCTGAAATATCAGGATTCAGGGTTTCCTGATTAGAGGTAGTGTCAGTAACATCAGTAACAGGAGTGCCTGTCGCACAATTTATATCCTCTGCCACAGGGCTGACAACATCCGGCCTAAAAATATAACCGGGTAAATATGTGCGTTTGGCTTCGGGATCGTGCTGAAAGCTTTTCACTTTGCCAACAACCCAGTTTTTCGCCACAGCCAGAAGTTCCGTGATACTCACACCCGTTCCCATCAGCTCGCTATAACCGGTTTCTTTTTCTTCACCCAATACCATGGTGGCGTCAATATTCCCATCCAGGTAAAGTTTGAGACGCGCTAATAATACCTCCATGGAATCATCACAAATCAGCGCAAAGCGGTAGCGACCGGCAGATCGTCCATATTGTAATGTTGCCGCAATATTGCGCACTTTAAGCACAGAATTTAACAACGCTTGTTCTGCACGAATATAGTGATAGGTAATTCGTACCATATCAACAAGCTGTTCAGGTGTGGCAGCACTGAATGGAATAATGTATTTAAAGCCGGATTCACGATCAGGTTTCGATGCCTGAAACGATTCCGGTGCCTGCTCCACTATCAAATGTACATTGGTGCCACCAGCACCAAAGGAGCTGATACCGGCCCGGCGCACAGGTTGTGATTCGTTGACCGGCCAGGGAGCCAGTTCTCTTTGTACCTTGAAAGGAATACGTGAAAAATCAATATTGGGATTCAGGTTTTCATGATGCATCACATTGGGAAAATACTGCTGGCTCTTTAATTGGAGCACTACTTTTGTGATTTGGGCAATACCGGCCGCCGCTTCCAGGTGACCAATATTCGATTTTAATGAGGATATGGGACAGCCTTCCGGTGGCATATTTTTACCAAAAGCTTCAGACAGTGCCGACATTTCGATGGGATCGCCCAATGAGGTACCCGTGCCATGGCATTCCACAAAAGAAATGCTTTGCGGTGATACCTGCGCAACCTCAAGCGCCTTGCGAACAGTGTCGCGTTGCGCATCAGGATTTGGCACTGTGAACCCTTGAGTACGACCATCGTTACCGGCTGCGGCACCTTTGATGACAGCCAGTATGTTATCGCCGTCATTTTCGGCAGATTCAAGAGATTTCAACAAAATCATACCAACACCTTCACTGGGCACATAACCAGTCCCTCCTTCCGCAAAAGCACGGCAACGGCCATCCTGACTCAGGGCATTTTTATCTGCCAGAAATTCGTACTTGCTACGATGCAAATTGAGATTAACACCCCCTGCCAGCGCCATTTCGCATAAGCCGAAACGAATGGCATTATAAGCATCGGCTATTGCATAAAGAGATGATGAGCAGGCACAATCAATCGCAATTGATGGCCCTGTCAAATTGAAAAAATATGAAAGCCGGTTGGCGTAGGCGAATATTTGTGAACTGTACGGTAAGGTATCACCTTTCTGTTGATTAGACTCTGCAACAAGTTCACTATATTCGTGGAAGGATGCTCCAATATAAACACCGATATTACCGCCCTTGTTCTCTACCCATTGCAAAGGGTTATAACCGGCACTCTCGAAACACCGCCAGGTTTCCTGTAATAACAGGCGTTCTTCCGGATGAGCCATCAAAGCATCCCGAAAACTCATATTAAATCGCCCATAATCAAAATTCATGGGCTGGGAAAGAAATCCACCCCAGCGTAATTCATCTCCGGCAGCACCATGTGTGTCAGGCACCACATCAATGCAATCACGTCCTTCTGCCAGTAATTCTGCGAACTGTAGTACATTCTCGGCCTGGGGATAGCGGCCTGATAAACCGATAATGGCGACATCATTGATGGATGACCGTGGTGTCCCCTTGTGTGTTTTGTCAGACCGTCCAGTCGAAACCTTCACGACAGAGGGTTGTTCCTTCTCGCGATTAAGGCTCAGCTTGGGAATGCGGGTACTAATACGTGCGGCAGCATCACGAATGGAACGTGCCGAATAAAATATCACCGGGTCTCGAAAGCCGAGCAAGGGCTCCAGGCGGGCAGTCAGTTCGGTGATAAAAACAGAGTTCAATCCCAGCTCGGTGATATTTGCGTCAGGGTCCAGGCTTTTCAGGGGAACCTCACTGATTTCCGACAAATACCGACACAATATTTCAACAATTTCCTCCTGCTTAGGCGTCTCTTTTTCTGCAACGAGCAATACATCTGAAATTTTCTCGATACTCATTCCCTCTCCAACAGCACCCTCTGCTCTTCGCTGTTCAGTCACAATACGTAAAGGTATATGCTCGTCATACGAGTATGCGTCAGTATCTTCATGGCATTCCTTCATTGCCATATCTTTCTCCAGGCAGGATTGCTGCATATTAAAGATACCGGAACTACCTGCCTGCTTTGCCGAAGATTCTGATGGCGACTTGAATAAAGGCTTGGCGGACAAAGCGGGCAACGGGAAATGTTGTGCGGCAAAAGGATAACCCGGCAGGGATAATCGTCCAGGATTAGATTCATAGAATGTGGACCAGTCGATATTCTCACCACTGACCCAGGCTGCCGCCAGCCGATCCAGTCTCCCGTTGGCAATCCATCGCTGGGTAAGCAGGCTTATTTCCTCTTCCTCCAAAAGAGCCGGGGCATTACCACACACACCCTGAAAACAATTGTCCAGTGTATTACCGGAATCAAACGTCAGCATTTGTTCTGTTAATGCTTTAAGGTCAGTTGCCACAAAAGCAACCCGGTGAGCCATAGGCATCCGTCCCAATTGCAAGGTGAAAGCCAGACGCAGCAGATCATCTTCGTGCAGTTTCGGTAAATGATTGATCAATTCATTGACACGCGCTCTAAGCTGCTCAGCGGTTTGTGCGGATAACACAATGCAATACGATTCGTGACGTATCTGCGTGGGTTTTTCACTGTCTGTACTTTTATCAATCAAGTACTCTTCAACAATCACATGCGCATTAACACCACCGAATCCAAAAGCGCTGACACCGGCACAGCGAGGCATATCGAGAGCGGTCTCCCAGCCTGTGGGCTGGGTAACAAAGTGAAACGGGGTTCCTTTAAGGTCAATACTGGAATTCTGATCGTTCAGGTGCAAAGTGGCGGGCAACGTTTTGTGCTGTAGTGCAAGAACCACCTTTAATAGACTGGCCATACCGGCAGCCGCCCCGGAATGTCCGATATTGCTCTTGACCGAGCCAAGACCACAATGCGCTATCTCAGGGGAATCCAGTTTTTTCTGTTGATACAACGCAGAAAATGTTTTTTTCAATGCATCAACTTCCACTGGGTCACTTAACGTGCAACCCGCACCATGCGCTTCGATATAACCGATTGCACGCGGGTCTACATCTGCCTTTTTATAAGCATCCAACAGCAGTTGCATTTGGGCATCAGGGTTCGATGTGGCCAATGATTGTCTGTTTCCGGTGTGATTAACATTACTGCCCCGGATGACTGCATGAATATGGTCACCATTACGCTCCGCCTCAGCAAGCGGTTTAAGGTACAGAGCACCGAACCCTTCAGCACGCACATAACCGTTGGCATTTTCATCAAATGCTTTACAGCGACCATCCGGGGATAACAGACCGGCACGACTGAATGATGTATGACAAGTCGGCATCAGCAGTGCATTAACACCACCAACGATAGCCGCATCGCAGCGCCCGTTGTGAATTGCTTGCAAGGCATGATCCACGGCCACCAGAGAACTGGAGCATGCCGTGTCCACGGGTTCACTGGGACCCCGCAGATCAAAAAAACAGGAAATACGGTTGGCCAGCATGGAAAAAGTGTTGCCCGTGGACGTGTACTCCTGTACATCGGTATCACTCATGCTCAGACGTTCGGCATAATCATGATTTGTCACACCAACAAATACACCGGTACGTGATCCCGCAATATCACAGGGGCGAACACCGGCATTCTCCAAACAATTCCAGACCGACTCCAGCCATTTACGCTGCTGTGGGTCCATCAGGGCAGCTTCGTGTGGTGAAATATTAAAAAAGTCTGCATCAAAATGTTCGATGCCATCAATAAAGCCACCCCAGCGTGTAGCGTCTTCATTTTGTGCATCATTGGTATAATCACGCCAGTCCCAGCGCTCAACGGGAATTTCAGTGATAACATTCCGTTCTTCCATCAGGTTTTCCCAAAAGGCTTCAAGATCAGGCGCGCCGGGAAACTGACCGCTTATTCCAACGATGGCAATAGCAGAATGTGTACAGCCTGTTGCTTTTTTTACGGTTTTAATTGGCGCAGACACTGATTTTTCCTCTGGTAAGGTAGAACAGAAATAAAGGGTTTAACTATCGACACTCATTTTTTTCTCACTAACGGGTTGCACATCTGCGAGATCAAAATAACCTTTATAACCTTGCATATAAATTGTGGCTTTCCGGTCAAATAACAGTATTGCCTGTGTGCGTGTTTTTAATATCTCACCATGATTTTTGCAGGACACGCTGATCCCGACCGGCCAGTCATTATTCCAGGCAATCACTGTTTTTTTCGCATCTTCAATAGCAGGTTTATTGTCGCTGGAAAGGTTGACTTCAGTGCTATCCACATCAACAATCGTATCAATGTTTTTATCTGCTGTTCTGGTATGTGCCTGTATTTTTTCAATAAGTGTTGTTAGTACATGACCAGCACCCAATTCCTTGAACTCTGTCACTCCCAGTTTCATCATATGGCGAATACTCTCTGACCATTTAACGGAATGGGTGATCTGATCCACCAGATTTTCTTTTATTTCTTCCTGCGTATACGGCTGCGCCTGTACGTTTGAAATAACGTCTATCTCCAGAGGAGAGAATGTAAACTGATGAATATATTTTTTAAATTCAGTAGCAGCTGGTTTCATATAATGAGAATGGAAAGCACCATTGGCATTTAACGGAATGAATTTTATATTACCTTCGCTGAATATGGATTGCGCTCTGGCAATATCCTCCTCCAGCCCGGAAATAACCGTTTGGTCATGCAAATTATAATTAGCAACATCTACCGTCGATAAATCGTTATTTTTGAGCAACCATTCTATTTCATTTTCTGTTGACCCCAGAATGGCAGCCATTGCACCTTTCGGTGCCTGGCTCATCAGCTCGCCTCTTTTTTTGACCATTTTTAGTCCATCTTTAAAACTGATGGCACCTGATGCCTGAAGCGCGTTATATTCTCCGAGACTGTGACCAGCCAGACACCCAGGAAAATCTCCTGTTTTTTTTATCTCATCCTGATACGACAGCGCATTAACGACATACAACGCAGGCTGCGTATATTCTGTAAAACCCAATTTTCGTTCAGGATCATCAAGGCACAATTCGGCAATGGAATATCCCAATACGGTGTCTGCCTGTTGAACCATATCGTCATACTGCTCAAAGAGCCCCTTACCCATTCCCTTATATTGAGATCCCTGCCCGGGAAACACATAAGCCTTCATGTTCCATCTCCTTTAATTTATGACGAAAATCAAATTTATAAGCATCAAATTTTCCATTAATGCCCAAATAACTCAGTAATTTTTTCCTTTACCTCAGTCAGCTGGAATGTTTTTTGGTGCATCACTACCTCCTGCTCAATGATTTCAGGAAGCTCCTTACGCAAAGAAGCAACCAAATGATTTTTTAATATAATCAACGAATCCCTCGGTTTTTCAGCCAGTCCGGAAGCTAACTGAAGTGCGGTTTCCAGAACCTCTTTTCTGGGCACAACAGGAAATGGGACACCACGAATTTTAAGCTCTTCACCACGATATCGTGCGGCATTCATTAACATTTCATTCGCCAGACTAAAACCCAGTTTTTTGGGTAATATATAGGTAGCTCCCATACCTGGCGTAAAACCATATTTCATGAAATTCGTGGTATAAACACTTTCACGGCTTAAAATCACAAAATCACAAAATAATCCCATGACAAATCCACCACCAATGCCATGGCCCTGCATCGCAGCAATAACAGGCACCTGACACTCCAGAGCAAGAGAAAAAATACCAATATCAGTGAACTTCATATTTCCTGCCTGCAACGTCAACAGCTCCTCCTGTGTCCCGCCTGAAGAAAAATAGCTGTCATACCCTGTCAAAATCACCACTTTAATGGTTTTATCTTTACCAATGGATTCAAAAGCTGTAATAAGCCCGGAAATCAACTCCTTTGAAAACGTGTTTTTATGCAACCTGTCCTGCATGGTCACCTGGACAATATGCGGTGCAATTTCACATAACTCAACGACGGGTTTTTCCAAGGTCTGCCTCCAGTGCATGACTATATTTGACGTTATATTTGATGAGCAAAACGTTACATTTCCCAGGGAAACTTACCTGTTTTCACATAACGACAGATCTTTTCCCGGTTATCAACATCTGAAAACATTTCGCTGTTTGCCTGGATTGCTGGCGGCTTCGACTGAACAACAGAATCATTTAAAGAAAGCATATAGGCTTTGTATTTCGTGATAGCGGGTTTTGAAATACGCCGAAGTCGAAGCAAATGTTTCCGTAACAAGGAGGCACTGTCTGCATCACAGGCATCAACCAATCCCCAGGAAAGTGCCTGTTGTGCAGATATTGGTTTATTAAGCAGCGTCATATAATTTGCCTTGTTATGTCCAATACGACGAATCAGAAATGGTAATACACAAGCAGGGAACAAGCCGAATAACAATTCCGACAAGCTGAATGAAGCCGTTTCATCCGCGAGCACAATGTCACACGCGGAAACAAAACCAACACCTCCTGCGTTGGTTTTTCCCCGCACATGCGCAATGGTAATGTACGGCCCTGTCGCCAGCTCAGTCCAAAGGTCATACAACGGTTCCGGGTCTTGCGCTTCCTTATTATTTGTTTCCGCTGTCATGCTCTTTTCAATATCCTGAAAGTCTGCCCCAAAGCAAAAAACCTCCGGCAAACCTTCCAGCACAATAATGCTGCAAGTCTGACCATATAATTCAAGCGCATGCTGACATTCACGAACCAGTTGGTCATTGATGGTATTGCCTGCTTCCGGTCGATATAACTTCAAGTAACAAACCGGCTCATCCACTCTGACCTGTATCGTGTGGTAGCTCATTGCACCCACTCATACAAACGATGATATTCCTTGATTTCTTTCAGGAACAAGCGAGGCATATTCACTGATTCCCGAGCCTCACTAATAAATGTGGTATCCAGCGTCACATTTCTTGTGCCAAACCGGACCGTTGCACTTTTTTCTATCAAGGCATCATATTCATCCATTGATAACTGATATCGCTGGTTCAGCTTTTCCGTTATGCCGAAATCACGTATGTGTTGCTGACTTTCCAGGGTCACAACACCACTGAAAAATTCGGAACAGCAACCTGAACCGTATGAAAAACACCCGATTCTTCTCGGTGTATCAAATGTGCCGTTTTCAATAGTGCTAGCCAAAGATAAAGCCGTAGTTGCACCCATGATATTGCCCACTCGTTGGCAGTAAACCAGTCCAGGAAAGACTCTTTCTTCAAAGTCTACTTCTATGATATCCGGTTTCGCCTTGCGCATTTTTCGCATCATGGTGCGATGAGCCCCTTTGATCATTCCTCCAAAGGGGGTATGAAAAGCAAGGTATGAAAAACTCTCCAGATAATCCGCACCCGGAACACGTTTTTGATATTCAGTGAATGATTGTTCCAGACAATCCAGATAGGACAGTAAAGACAGATCGGAATCACCGGCTTCACTATCTGCAACGGGCCGACAGGTATCCATCACCTCGAAACCATAATATCCGTTAGCACCAACATCAATCTGGAATACATAAGGGCGATCACTTACCAGCATCGCTGCGGCACCCGCACCGGAACTGGGCTCTGCAAAAGACCAGCCTTCAGACAATACTCCGCCTCCTTCTGCCACCAGGAAACGCGAGATATCCGTCGCAATCACCAGTGCCTTGGCACCGGGAGATACCTGAGACAAAACAAAGTTTATCCCCATCTGCAACCCGGTTGTTCCTGAATAACACGCACTTTTAATTTCAAACAAACGGCAATTCCGGTTCAATCCCAAATAATCATGCATGTAGGAACTCATGGACTTCCCAAAATCAAATGAAGATTCTGTACACGTAATCAGCATTTCAATCCGGTCTTTTTCGCTGTCACTTAATGCATCGATAATGGGCTTTGCTGCATTTACACCTAAAGAAACAGGGTCTTCATACGGTAACGCCACGGACTTCTCTTTCATCAGCAAGTTGTCAAACCGCGTTTTGTCCAGGCCACGATGACTCGCCAGCTGGTCAACATCCAGATAAGCACTGCCGCCAAAAACATTCAGCATCTCAATTCCAACCGGTTGCATATAATTATCCTTTTACTTTTATTACGCTCTGCTCAATATTTTTAAAAAATGGCATACATATCTTGCGATTAACAAGTATTCTGAAAAACGATACTGGAATTAATTCCGCCAAAACCAAACGAGTTACTCATCGCAAATGCTATCCTGACTTTTTCAGACGTTGTTGCGCCACTAAAACGGAGTTTGTGATCAATAGGGTTTTCCAGGTTCTTGTTGGGATGGATAAATTCACCCTCCATTTGCAAAACAGATGCGATAAGCTCAACAACTCCGGCTGAATATAAACAATGCCCGGTCAACCCCTTGGTCGAATTGACCCGGAGTTTTGAGACATGATCTCCGAATACCTGTTTAATCGCCTCCACCTCGGTGGCATCCCCCAGCGGCGATGAACTGCCATGCGCATTCAGATAATCCACATCAGATGCACAAACTCCTCCTCTGCGCAGTGCCTCACTCATAGCTCTGGCTTCCCCTGAAGCACTGGGTGCCGTCGTGCTGACCGCATCGAGATTCATTGCCGCACCCAGTATTGTTGAACGTACTGTTGCTTTCCTCTCTGTAGCAACATCACAGGATTGTAAAATCACACAAGCACTCGCCTGACCAAATACAAAACCGGTATGTTGATCATCAAAAGGACGTGATGTCTGGTCCGGTGTTTGAAACTCATTCCCTCTGGCCATTGCACCCACATTAACGAACCCCTGTAACTCTATGGGTGACAAATCCGCAACAACGCCGGTAACAAGACAAGTATCAACAATACCTGCCTGAATCAGTTGCACCGCCTTTATGATGCCCACGTTGCCGCTAGCAGAAGCGCCACCGACGACAAATCCTTCTCCTTTAATTGTCAATATTTCACTAAGAACACCAACCTGATGGGTGTCCAGAAACTGAAGTGCATACCGGGGTGAAAGATATTCCGGATCAGTTTCAAAACCGGCATGCAACCCGTATCGGTAATTTTGAGTGGTACTCTCTCCGGCAACAATCACTCCCAGACGTTCAGGGTCATTTTCCCTGGCAAACATTCCTGAGTCTTGCCATGCTTCCAATGCCGACAGCACTGATGTCTGGATTGAAAAAGGTGAACGCTGCGCACAATGTCTGGCCTTTTGTAAAAGTGTCTCAGGGAGATCAGAATAACGATAAAGACGATCAAGAAATGAAAATTCTTTTATTTCGGCACCAATATCCACAGACAGTTTTGGTCCCTTTCTGTCCGCCAGCCGGGTGATTCCCGAAACACCTTTTTTAAGGGATTCTTTGAACTCAAAAACATTATCGCCAATAGAACAGACTATTCCCATACCGACAATAGCTACTCCGTGGCCCGATTCCTTTATCATTCCATTTCCCTGTATTAATCGCTGCATAGGCACCCGATAAACCTGTACATCCATTACAACTATTACAACCGAAATTCAGCTGTTATTACCGATAAGCATCAACCATGACATCAACCATATCTTCAATGTTTTCCACACCACCAAAACTCACTAATGGTAGTTTTATTCCCAGCTTTTCCATTGAAGACATCACAATTTCCGTGCGATCAATTGAATTTGCACCCAATGATTTGAGGTTTTGTTCAATGCTGACAGCTTCAGTATCAACATCGGGCAATACATCTGCAATAGCATCTTTTACAACCAAAAATATACTTTCCTTTTCCAAAATTAATTCCCCTGTAGTGATAATATGTTGACATTTTGTAGTTAACCGTGAAGAAACCAGCTTTCAAATAGAGGGCTTCCTGACATTTTTCTTACATTTTTCAGTTTCTTTCCCGCAGGCAGGGCGTGATTGATATCCGGCGTTTCCATCACTTTCTGAGCAGACTCTCCCGGCCTGGAAACCCAATAGGGTTTATTGTCAAATGGATATGTGGGTAAAGAAATCCTGTTGATTACTTTTCCCTTGTATAACGAATCCCAGGGAATTTTCCCGCCCAGCACCCAGCACTGCCCGATCTCTGCAAAATTTCTATCCTGAATCAATTCGTGGATAAAATGATGATCCGGGGTTTCATTTTTTCCCTCACCTGAATAACTTAAAGGCACAGGGGTGCGGGTAGCATCACTCATATTCAGAAAATGTTTTATACCGGTTATCAATGCTTCACGATCAGACACAATCATGGCCAGTCTGACATCCAGTTGATCCCGTCCAACCTGGAGCGTATATGCAAAACTGTCCAATGATAATTTTTCGTGTGCCAACACATAATCCAACATCTGCTGTACAACAGCCTCAAGTTGTTTTTTATTTTTTGCGGAAAAAACGACGAGCTGAGCTGAACCTGTATCACTGACCTTTTCCTGCCTGCTGACATATTCCTCCAGAATGACATGAGCATTAACGCCTCCCATACCAAACGAACTGACACCCGCCCTGCGCGGTATGGGTTTACCGGAGCCATCAGATAATGCCTGCCATTTTTGCGCATTCTGAATGACAAAAAATGGGCTTTCATTGAGTTGCAAATAAGGGTTCAACGGATTGGTGTTGAGGTTTTTAACCAGCATTTTATGCTTCAACTGAAGCAACACTTTAATAACCCCCACCACACCGGAGGCTAACTCTGTGTGACCTATATTTGTTTTGACGGATCCCAGGCCGCAATACCCTTCCACAGCCAGGGATGCATTGATATCGTTTGTGCCAGGTTCCTGTTGTGATCGGGTAATTAATGATTTGAATGCCGTCTTGAGAGCATCAATTTCAATGGAGTCACCCAGTTGGGTACCCGTACCATGCGCCTCCAGATAAGTGACGGTTCGTGGGTCAATATTGGCTTCCTGGTAGGCTTTTTCCAGTAATTGTGTTTGTGCGATGGGATTGGGTGTTGTCAGCGAGTGTGCCCGCCCACCATGATTTTCAGCACTTCCACAAATCAATCCATAAACCGGGTCACCTGCTTTTTCAGCATTGCCCAGTTTCTTCAGTATCAGGATGCCTGCTCCTTCACTTCTTACAAAACCATCCGCATTAGTCGAAAAAGTTTTGCATCGCCCATCTTCACTCAACATACCTGCTTTCTCATAGGCAATATGTCCAGTGGGTGTCAGTAACGTATTAACCCCTCCCACAATAGCCATTTCACAACCATCGTTTAAGGCCGCTATTCCACGCCGAATGGCTACCAAAGAACTTGCGCATGCGGTTTCAATGGGCTCACTGGGCCCGCAAAGGTCAAGATAATAGCTGATCCTGTTGGGACCCACTGAAGGCTGTGTTCCTGTTGCTGTAAATGCTTCAATCTTGCTACCGGATTTTTCAATCAAACGGTCATAACCACTGTTTGCTGTACCGATAAAGACAGCAATATTTTTTCCAGAAAGACTTTTTGGACTATAACCCGCATCTTCGATGGCACGATAAACATACATCATGATCAGCCGTTGATTGGGGTCCATCAATTCTGCTTCATGATCGGATATACCAAAAAATTCAGGGTCAAACTCTGCTATCCCATCAATAAATCCCCCCCATGTTACATGCGCTTCACCTTGCTGTGTTGCAATAATGTCTTCTTTTAAGCCGCTACGATCAGCGGGTATTTCGGAAATACAGTCTTTCCCGGAGGTAAGGTTATTCCAGAATGCATCAAGATCATCCGCCATGGGTAATTTGCCACTCATCCCGATAACCGCAACTCGTTCTGAATACGAAATACCTGTAGTGTATTCCTCACTTCCTTCAGAAGGTTTAACCGCTGATTCATTATTTTTTATTAAGCTATTTTTTATTAAACAACTCTGTCTCCCAGACACACCTGGGGTTTTCGGTATGTTTCTACTTTTCGATGAATTGACATTATTTTGGGATTTTGTGTAATGCTGAATAATCGCTTCATTCGCGTCAGACAATAAATAATCTGTTAATTTCTCCAGCGTATAATGTCCAAACAGAACAGCAGGTGGTATTTCCATACCAAAATATTGAGAAAGACGATGTGAAAACTCTGTTAAAAGAATAGAATCATAACCAAAATCGGAAAAACCGGTGTCAACATCCAATAGTTCCAGGTTTATTTTTAATTGTTCATGAATTATCTTTTTAAGGTCATTCCTAATGTTCTTTTCAAGCTCCTCTATACTTAACGTATTTTCATCTATTATTTCTTTATTATTCAGCTGTTGACCATCATCTGTTGGTAATTTATACAGAAATCGTTGATTATGTGGCGCTTGGCCCTTGTCGATAATAGTGAAAGCGTACTTGTTATCCTGCATGAATGCCTGAGCAAATACTTTTTCGAGAAAATCAATGTCAGAGTACAATGATTTATCCTTTTCCTGAATGGTTTGACTTGACTTGTCAGTGTCTTCTTCCATCCAGTCGATAATAATTGATTTCCCACAGGTTATACCTTTCTCTTGAAGTCCGTCTAAATCATTCACTTGTGCTACGCGATAAACATCCCGGCCATCATTATTACCCGGAAACTGTCGCCCGACCATACTTTCGCCAGACAATAAATTGCACAAAAAATCCAGGGACTCATATGAAAAAATAGAATTCGGGTAAATACTATTGAATATAGTTTCAGCCGATAATGAATACGCTGCTGCTTTCCCGGTATAAAAAATACCGTTTATTTTATCCATCAAACTCTTCATATCCACCGGAATATTTTCCAGGGTAAATGACTGCATTGAATCAACAGTTATATATTGTATATCAGCAGACAACCCCTTAATTTCCTTTAATCTGCTTTTGAAAGAACAAATGGATGAGGAATGCATAACCAGAACAAGATTTAACGCACCGGAACGAACCAGATATTCTACCAACATCTTTCCTGTTCTTTCACATCCACATACAATAAAATATGTACCACCATATTTTATTGGGCTCATGTCGGATTGAGTCCAGGCATTCTCAAATGCACCTGGTTGTTTTTCACCGGCTATTTCTGCTAGTAATAATTTTTTTATGTTATTGCTATCATCATGATCACTGCTCTTGCAATCATCGGATAAATATATCCCGATTTCATACCCGGTTATTTTTACGCAGACATTCCCCTGCTCATCACACAGACTGATATCCATTTTGAACGTACTGCCACAAGAAGAACCACTCTGCGCATACCGTATCCAGGTATACAGGGTTCCACAGAGCGGCATCAGAATTTCGATTTTCTCTACTGAAATAGAGTGAGACCCTGCCATCAAAAACAAGTCATCATGCAGTTTTTTTTCTCGCCCATCTTTTTTTGACTCGTTTTCTGCGACATTACTAATCCCTTTTACTATAGCTGCCGCAGTTTTACAGGCCAGAGTCATTGGCGTCGGGTGCAATACATATTCGCTGTTATCTACAGATAAATCATCCGGCAGGCAATGCTGGATAACAGCCTGACCATCACCTGGGAAAAACTTCTGAATACCCAGGTCGCTGGGTACACAGTCAAGGTTTAATAAACCGTAAAGCTCATCACATCGTGATGCATCAAATATGGGGCCGCCGGTATTCTCCATCAACGCCGTTATATTTATATTTTGAGGTGAAACCAGGGACTTTAATAAACCGGTGCCTTGCAGATGGGTAATCTTTTCTGAAAAATTATTCTGCATTGAATAAATGGTATAACTCACAGAATCCAAATGATTATCTTCGGTGAACACCATATCATGCAAATCAATATGTAATTTGACGGGCTCATTTTCGACAACGACACTGGCAAACCATCTTGTATTATACAGGCCGATATTAATCTGTTCATATCGATCCCCCAGCGATAAAACAATTGCAATTCTGGCCATCTCCAACAATGCCAAATCTGTCATTGTTGACACCTGAGAGGATTCATTTCGGGTAAAAAAATACTCGCTGCCATCGAATACTGAATAATAGCTTTGAAAAAACAGATCAGACTTATTGGCTTGTACCAGAGGATGTATAATAAAAGGTTCATCCCTTTCGCCAGCACGCACTTTAGTTTTTCCACTTATCTTCGGTGCAACCCAATATCGTTCTTTGGAAAAAGGATAAGTTGGCAATGCAACTTTGTTGGGTTTTTCACCTTCATAAAGTATATTCCAATCAACAGACATACCATTGACCCATAGATTCAGGTATTTTTTTGTTATGCCTTCCCGCATCCAAGACGCCAGTGATTTTTCAGCGGCAATATCGCCATTGAAACGGGGTAACGTTTTATTATTTTTTACATTACCTTGATAACATTCATCAATATTGAGATTATTCCCGGCGTATTCATCCAGCTTTTTCAACAAATCAGAAACAGAGTGAACAACAAATACAACACGTTCATCCATACTGTCTCTGCCTGTCTGCAAAGTATAAGCAATCTCTGAGAGCGTCGGCATATCCGAAGAATCATCTGATATGCCCGCCTTAAGGTAAGCGGATAAATTGACAACCATCTCACTCAAACGCGCTTTGTTTTTTGCCGAAAGAGGAACAATAGCCAGAGTCGAATTCTGGCAGACAGAGTTCGATTCATAACTGACATTATTACGGCTGCTGTGCCCGGCTTTGTATTCCTCCAGAACCATGTGTGCATTTGCCCCACTGAATCCAAAAGAACTGACCGCCGCTACACGCTTTCCACATTCGGGCTCTGCCCAATGTTCATAATTTGTGCTGACAAAAAAGGGAGATCGTTCAAGATCAATAATAGTATTTGCTTCTTTAAAGTGCGCAGTTGGAACATACTTATTGTGTTTCAGGCACAATAATGTTTTTATCAGGCCGGCTACTCCCGCAGTATAACTGCCATGGCCAATATTCGATTTTACCGACCCCATTGCACAATACTGATTTTTCCTGGCGGTGTGCTGGAAGGCGTTTGTCAATGCCTGAAATTCAATCGGATCACCCAGGGGGGTTGCTGTTCCATGGGCTTCAACATATGTAATGTCAGCGGGATTGATTTTATATTTCTGATAGATACTACTTAACAGACTTTCCTGTGATTTGGCACTCGGGGCAGTAATACCATTTGTTTTCCCATCCTGATTTATGCCTGAACCTTTAATAACACCAATAATGTTATCCTTGTCCTGCTCTGCCTGCGCCAGAGGCTTTAACATGACAATACCGCAACCTTCAGAAAAAACGGTACCATTTGCCGATTTATCAAATGTAAAACATCGGCCATCCATGGATTGCATGCGTACCCTTGAAGTCAGAATATGTGCAATCGGTGTCGAGAAAATACTGATACCACCTGCAATTGCCAAATCACTCTCACCATTACGAATACTCATGCATGCAAGATGTACCGCTGTCAATGATGATGAACAGGCTGTATCGACTGAAAGAGACGGACCTTTTAAATTGAGAAGATAGGCTATTCGTGCAGCCAGTATCGCACTCGAAGTCCCCATGAAGGTTTGGCCATTGGTATCTTCGTGGCTTAATGCGAGCAACCGGTCATAATCCCCAGTGGTGCAACCAACAAAAACACCGCATTTTTTCGTATTCAACGCAGAGGGAGAATACCCGGCACTCTCAATAGTTCGCCAGGCCTGCTCAAGAAAAATACGTTGTTGCGGGTCCATTAACTCAGCTTCCGATGGAGATATATTAAAAAACAATGGATCAAATTTATCCACATCATCAATAAACCCACCCCATTTTGAGTATGAGGTATGCGGATTATCCGGGTCCGGGTTATACCAACGGTCAAATTCCTGCCACCGTCCTTCAGGTACTTCGGTTATGCAGTCGCTACCATTTTTTAATACATCCCAGAATTCTTCAATATTTTGACTCATGGGAAAACGACAGGACATCCCGATAACGGCAATATCCGCATCAGAGTCACCTTCAGTGATGACTCTAGATGATGTAGTGACTGCTGACTTTCGACTTGCAAGCGGTCTTTCGTTT
Source organism: Gammaproteobacteria bacterium (assembly GCA_021647705.1). GTDB lineage: Bacteria > Pseudomonadota > Gammaproteobacteria > SZUA-152 > SZUA-152 > SZUA-152. The sequence continues at coordinate 63,560 of JAKIUF010000006.1, forward strand.
AACGCCTGATAACTGTCGGGTTTAACCCGCTGCAACCGCAACGTCTCAATACTCAAAACAACATTGTCATTTTCATTGAGTATTTCCAGATACAGTTCTATCCAGTTTTCATCGAAACCCTTGACCTCGGCCAGTGAGGTAAAATACTTTCCGGTTGTTTTCCCAAAAACAGACAGTCCACTAATTTTATAAGGCAGAAAAAGGTCATTGCCAACATCATGAATACTGCTTAATTGATAGGGTCCGTAACTCATTGCATTTGCCAATGCTGCGCTGACGACAGATGGATGTAATAAAAACCGATTATCCTCTATATCGACTTCTATTTTTCCTATTGATTGTTTTTTCCCAAAAGCAAGACTTTTCAGAGAACGATAAAATTCGCCAAGGAAAATATGGGCATCTTTTGAATAAAATTGATCAATGGAAAATTCCACTGCTTTTTTTATCGCCACGTCAGTTGAATACTTTGCAGCAGCATTATCCTGTTTCCTTACAGGATGCAGAGAACCTCTGATATGAATTTTGTCGCTACCACCTCCAGATTCCGTGTCTACTTTAGACCGCACGGTAAACCGAAGACCATCACCCTCCTTCTGAAAAACAATTGTAAGATCATTCGTCGAGGCGTCATTACCCATCAAGGGATTCACAATGACAATATTGTCAAATACTATTGCATCAATATTAAAATATGTCCGGCATGCCACAACAAGCATTTCCAGATAGGCATCAGTAGGAAAAACAAACTGGCCAAACACCCTGTGATGGCTTAAGCAAATATTATTCTCTGTGCTTATTTTATATTTTATGAAAACTTCACCATTGCGCTCAAAATCCCTCGTATATCTATCACTGTAGAAATATAAATCCCTACAAGATGAAGGTGCCACAGTCGAAAACTCAACAACCTGTCGTTTTCTGGATAAGCGTCTGTATTTTTTCTTGTTCTTGCACATTTTAGATATTCACTGATTCTCTTTCCATGATAACGCCCTGTAGCGGGTCACTTCCTGATTATTACAACCCTTCATCAAATTAATCAGCCATTTCGACGCCTTGAATTTTTTCTTCTTCCCTGTTTCTTATTATTTTTTCAAGGTAGCGGGAAAATTCATGAAGGTTTGTGTAGTCATATACCGCCGTTGCCATAATCGAAGTCTCAAATTGATCATTAATCGCCTTCACCCATTCAACACCGACAATGGAATCCAGCCCCATATCAATGAATGCTGACTCAGTGTTGACATCTGATTCATCCATATATAATGCTTTAGCTAGACTTGTTACCAGCATTTTTTGCAAATCATCCACTTGCAGAATCGTTTTTCTTTTTGGATCTGGCGTACTTTCTGTTATTGGAAAAGGTATATTTTTTATGCTTATTTTTTTATTTCGTCCCTGCCTGACTTCTCGTGGCGTATCACTATTTGTATCTTCCTGAGCCTCAGGTTCAACGACTTTATTTTCCAGATAGTGTGAAAAATCCCTTATTGTGGGATAGTCATAAACGATGGTGGCATTGATTCCCAGCGAAAACTTTCTGTTAAGTTCATTGACCCATTCAACGCCGACAATGGAATCCAATCCCATTTCAGTGAATTGCCGGTCAATATCCACATCACTTAACTCCATATACAAGGCGTTAGCGAGGCTCTCGCTTAACACCTGTACAAAATCAGGGTCTGTTGCAGATTGATGCGCTGATGTATTGCTGGCATCAATAAGTGGAACTTTATACCTTTCAGCATGAATTTTATTTTCTGTATTTAAAGAAATACCTTCCGGCTCTGCCTGATAAACAGACTGTAAGCTTGACAAGCTAATAGCAGTGGGTTTCTCGGGAATATTCGGGGGGGTTTCAGTGAAACTGCTCACTGAGGGTAAAATATCCATGCGTTTTTCTGCTTTCTTTGCCTCAAAACTCAAACCCACCGCCCGAGCACACACACAGCCATGACCATCGATAAAATCAACATCCAGCTTAACGACACCTTTATCACTCACAGGAAGCACAGAATGATGAACATTTCTGATCCAGGCAAACATGTTTGCTGAAAATGCCTGATATATTTCCATTTTCTTAAGCATTACAGGAAGAGGTGATTGTATCGATGACAGATTATCCAATAACACACTGTTAATCGATGACCCTGATTTATCCCTGGTTATACCACTGATTGCACTCAATACTAGACTTAAGGCATTGGGATGAAGTGTAAAAATATTATTTTGATCTTCCGTGATAGGATTTTTCAGTAAAGCACCTGATTCAAATGTTACAAGTGCATCACTGTCTCCAATATCAATGGCTTTAACAGTTCCTTTGTATTGGAATTCCTGCATTGATTCAAAAATACTGTCACATTCATTTGAAAGCAGATTTTTACTGCGCATTTTCCCGGCCAAAGAAATCACATCCTGTTTTTCATCATTTTCTTTATGAGTGATACAGGCGCATCCTCTGGCATGTAGAACTGTCTGCTCTTCCTGGTCTTTTTCATTGGAGAAGATATCAAAATGGATGTTCTCAATATTACTTTCATGATCATCATCCAACGTCAACGTAATATGTAATTTTTTATCCTGGCCTCTGGCAGAAAAGTGTTCCAGCCATTCAATCTCCGACAAATCAATAGTTTTCCGGTGATTGCCCTTTATGCCACTGGCCTGGAAAATGGCTGCACGCACCATTTCAAGGTATGCCATGCTTGACAATATTTTCTTACCCGTCAAAGGGAAATCTTCAAAATACGACTCTTCCCCAGTAAAGCCCGCGCTATATCTTTGCATGTACAGATCTGAGGTATTTTCATGAAGCAGCGGATGAATCTGTGCCATTTGACGGGATGCAGGCACATTGGTGACACATTCAACTTCCGCTTCAGCAAGCCAGTATCTGTCCTTGTGAAAAGGATACGTCGGTAAACTGATTTTTACTGGTTTGCGTGAAGGATATAACCGGCTCCAGTCAATCTCGATTCCATTTATCCATAACGTTGCAACTTTCAATCCATCACCTGAGGAAATCCAGTTATCAAAGACTGTGTTGAGTTCATTATCCAGGGAAAATACGTTGAATACCTTTCGGCCAGAACCAATATTTCCACTGATCATTTTTGAGGAGGAAATATTCTCCATGGAAGTGCTCTCCATGCTGATATAGGTTTTTAATTGCGCCCTCAGATCAGCCAGATCACCTACCAGAAAGACAACCCGTTCATCCATTGCCTCCCGCCCCGTTTGCAAAGTAAACGCAATATCCTCCAGGCGAATGCTGCCGTTCCTGAAACTGTCACCTGTATTCAGAATATCAACCTCATTGGTCTCGATGTATTTCAGCAGGTTACTGGCACATACTCTCAGGCGATCTGTCGTTTTTGCCGACAGAGGGATGATAATATCCTTGCCCGAAGACAGGCGGGAAACCGTTGACTCATGGCCTGTATCCTGCCCGTTATTATTATCACTACTCCATGTAACAGGATTATCCAGATGGTGATACTCCTCAACAATCGCGTGGGCATTACTACCCCCGGCACCAAAAGAGCTGATCATCGCCCGCAGCGGTGTTGATTTTTCCTGCCTGCCATCATCCTTGTTTGCCGACGACGTGACTGTTTTTGGCATCCAGGCTTTCAGTTCCTTTTGCACCACAAAAGGCGTGGATGGAAAATCAATATTGGGGTTCTCTTCATCGGAATGCAGCGATGGTACTAACGTCTTGTGCTTCATTTGAAGCAATAACTTTGTCAATCCTGCAATACCGGCTGCTGCTTCCAGGTGACCAATATTCGACTTGACCGAACCAATGGCACAGAATTCTTTTTTATCCGTATAACTGGAAAACGCTTTTTGCAATCCCGAGATTTCAATAGGATCACCCAGAGATGTTCCTGTCCCATGGGCTTCAACATACGAAATATCTTCCGGAGAAATTCCGCTTTTATCCAGTGATGACAATATCAACTCTGCTTGTTTGCGCGGATTTGGCACCGTGTAGCCATTGGTTTTCCCGCCATGATTAATCGATGTGCCTTTGATCACACCATACACATGGTCACCGTCCCGTATCGCATCTTTTAAACGTTTAATATATACCGCCCCAACCCCTTCTCCTGGAACGTAGCCATCACCACCACTACCAAAACTCCGGCATTTCCCGTCACTGGCGAGAAAATTATTATTGCTTAACCATAAATATTTGCTTGAAGAAAGCGATATATTAACTCCGCCCACGATAGCACTGTGACTTTCCTTTCTCTTCAAGCTTTCACAAGCTAGGTGAAGTGCCGTTAAAGATGCTGAACAGGCAGTATCCACCGCCATACTTGGCCCACACCAGTCAAAGAAAAAAGAAACCCGGTTTGCAATGCTGTAGAGTAGTCCGTGTGGCCTTTGCAAATTACCTTTAAATGTTTGTTCAACTCCCAACGTGATATAAGGCTGCCAGAGCGCACCGACAAAAACACCCACCGTCTCACCTTTCAGGTTTTTAGGGATGTAGCCTGCATCTTCAATACTCTCCCAGGCAACTTCGAGAAACATACGTTCCTGAGGATCAATGATCGCGGCTTCTCTCGGTGAAATATTAAAAAACAGCGGGTCGAATTTATCGATATCATCAAGAAATCCGCCCCATTCTTCGGGCAACAAATCCTGCTCCGGAAACAGTTTCTGTAATGTTTTTCGATCAAAACGGGACTCCGGCATTTTACTGATACTGTCCCTGCCGGATTTTAAATTCTCCCAAAACTCGGAAAGATTCCCTGCCTCGGGATATCTCCCGCTCATACCAACAATCGCAATCGGTTCCTCACCCACGTCCGTGGATTCAGCAGGTGCAACATCATCAGCACTGCTGGTGCTGACAAAGATATCATTATCGATTCTTTCATCTTCCTGAAAATTGTCATTCACATTGGCAGTTGCTACTGTTTTTTCATCTGAATGATCTGTATTGGTCTTCTCTCCCAGTATTCTTTGCAGGGTATTTTTATGATGATCCAGAAAATATTCGGCCAACTCCTGGATATTTTTGTACTCAAAAAACAATGTCTTGGACAAATTTCCAAACAGCTCATCGAGACGACGATTAAGATCAACAATCATCACAGAATTTATGCCATATGATTCCAATTGCACATCGGCTTCAATATCAGCAGGCGGCATTCCGATGGCATCCGACAGCGTCTCCTTTAATAGCTCGCTCACCTGCTCCACGGTTATACCTGACGATTCAGTGACCCGATATTTTTTATTTTCCGTTTTCGGTTCCTGTTCTTCTGCCTGTTCGATTGAATGCGTTAAGTTGCGTAGTGACAAGCCTTTTATTTCAACAACAACATTGCCTTCTGTTGTAATAACCCTGGCATTATATTTCCGGATTTCATTATTGGTTTTCGTTGAGTCTATGATTTCTGTGTACACATAACATTCTTCCGGTATTTTTTTGTGTACAATAATTTCATCAACAGCAATGGGTATAAATCTACTGCTGCTCATCCCGCCCGGTTTATTATTGAGCAATGCGGTTTGTAAAACCCCGGTGAGCATACTTGGATGAAGCACATAGTCTTCGTAGGTATTTTCGATGAACTTTGGCAATTTCAAGTGTGACAGTGCTTCTTTATCATTCAGGTCAATCTGAAGCATTGGTTGAAAGCTCGGGCCTACATGTAAACCTTCAGCATGGATAAATTGATAAATTTCCTCCGGCTTTCTGTTCACCGTACATCGGGACTTAATGTCATCCATATTGATGAATGTCAACGATGCCTGTTCAATCTCTTCTATCCGTTTTGTATGCACCTGACCAAGAGCATGAAGGACTTTCCCGCTGCCTTCAGAATGCGTAATTTCATATTCATAAAAATCATCTTTTTTGAATAATCGCAAATCTGCCCGAATCGGATTACCGGATGTTGAGAGCTGTTTTGCCCAGTAATTATTTGACAGTTTAAATACATTTTTTCCCTGTGTGACCAGGCTGCCCGCTTGTAAAGCCATTTCTATATAACAAGCGCCAGGAACATTATACAAACCCTCCACAACATGATCTTTCATGAAAAATTCTTCATCCGACAGGGTTTTCTGGAAAAACAGACTTTGGCTGTCAGAAAAGTCAATATCAATCAGGGCACGCTCTGGCATAAATACGGATTGATCCTGGGAATGAACAGAATGTTCAGTCAGCAGTCCCTCATAATTTTTCCACAGGTGTTCTGATATCCGGGAAACCGTATTACAATCAAAAAACAGTGTCGGATCGACATCCAGTGAGAATGTTTCATTAATGTCTGTTGTGATTTTTGATATTCCCACGGAATCAATGCCGTAGTTTGTCAAATTCTCTGCATCGTCAATATCTCTTGCAGCGGTTCCGGCACTTGAAATTATTCTGCGGATTTTGTCTTTTATGGAGATTTCATTGATGACATTATCCTCATCAGGATAATGTTCACCGGACAATACATTCAGATGTTTTTCAATCTTATCTTGCTCCCCTTCAATCGCAATTAGTTGATCTGGAAGTGATGAGGGTTTCTGGCTTAGAATTTTATCGAAAATGGAGACTCCTCTCTCACTTTCCAGTGCTTTCATTCCAAATACATCCCATAAATGCTCTTCTTCCTCCTTGATCACCCCGATTCCACCGTTTTTCCACAGCGGCCAGTTTATTGCAATGGTTTTTCCTGTTCGTTCGTCCTTCTCTAGTAAGTGATTCCTGTACGATGCAAACTCATCCAGGAAGCTGTTTGCTGCGGCATAATCACACTGCCCCTGATTGGGCATAATGGAAGCAATTGATGAAAACAAAACGAAAAAGTCCAGCTGATCTTTACTGGTTGCCTTGTCCAGGTTAACTGTGCCCATTATTTTTGGCGCAATAACATTATCAAAGGATTCCCCGGTTTTATGGATGATGTAAGAGTCTTCAATCAGACCGGCACAATTAAGCACACCATTCAAGCGAACACCTTCAGCACGGATTTCCTGGCAAACATTAATCAACGCGGTTTCATTGCTGATATCTGCAGAATAATATTTCCCGTCGCCACCGAGCTGGCGGAGCTGCTCAAGTTTTGTTTCAATAGTATCGTTTATTTTTGAACGCCCGATCAGGATCAATCGTGCGCCATAATTTTTGGCAAGATGCCGGGCAAAGATATACCCCAACCCTCCTGCACCACCAGCGACCAAATACGTTCCATTTTGTTTAATCAGGGAGTTATCCAGCGTTGTCGCAAAGTGATCATATTTCACCATCAAACGGACTTTCCGCTGTCCATCAACATACCGTACTTCGGTAAGTGGTGCATTTCGGTAAAAGCCCAACTCCTGAGACACCACGCCAGCGATTTTTTCCGGACTATGCTCACTCAGTCCCACAGAGGTAATATTGATATTCGGATTTTCAAATGTCAGGGTTCTTGAAAAACCACCTACTGACGCATGTAGACATGTTTCTACAGAATGTCGAACAGGGTATAAATATAATATGCGCACACGATGCGATAACTTGGCCAGTATCAGAGACTGCGTTAATGCCAGCAATAGTTTTACGCCAAAATCAATATTTTTCGCTATTGACGAGGCGCTTTTATAATTAACTTTATAATTCCATTTGTAGATTATTGCTTCCGCTTTTATTCCCTGTTTTTGAAAGTCATCCCATAACGATTTAAACGAATCACTTTTTTTATGATTAATCGTATAAGTGTTTTTTCCAGTTTTTTTAAATTTATTTCCTGTCTTTACCAGAATTACACGTTGGTATTTTCCTGTTTTACGCAAAAATGTCGATAACGATGGGTTCGTATCAAAAATAATAATCGAGGAGGTGTTTTCATTGTGCATTCCGTATTTTCTCGGAATCCATCGCGGTGTATAATACAATATATTGTTTTCCATGATATTTTTTTCATTGCTTGTAGATGTTTTATCTTGTGAAGTTGTATTACATGATACAGCCAATGGCGAATACTCACGTTTAACAAATTCTAAAAACTCAACAATGATATTTCCTTGTCGGTCACACAAATACATATTAAAGGATGCCTGAGCATCATCTGCGGGTTTATCATTTATGGCTGAATATACATAACATTGCTCCGGAATATTTCCGTGTATTTTGATTGTTTTAAGATGAAAGGGGACTTTTTGCGCTTGCTTTTTTTCTGCGTTTAATACTTGCAGAGCAACAACGGACTGAAAAACCCCATCGAGCATGGATGGCTCCAGTATACTGCCAGCTAAAACTGTGATATCCGGAGATTGCCTTAATTCACACAGAATTTCCGTTTTATTGTAGTAACAGGATTTTATGCTTTGAAAGGTATTGCCATAGGCCAATCCATTTTGTATGAACTGCTGATACAATGCCCGATGTTCCAATGTTAACCGGCATCGTGCCCTGATTTTTCCGATATCAAGTCGGCGCAGTGGTTTTTCCTGATGACCGGTAATAATGATACCCGTACAATAAACTGCATCATCTTTTACCAGTGAGAGGTTATGGCTTTTATCAGAATGTCCTCGGGTATATTTCACATTAAGGTGGAGATCCTTCTCTACCTTAATTGCTTTCGCCCAATAAATGTCCTTTAACACCCGGACAGGTTCCCGGCTTATTTTTTCTCCTGCCATTTGAAAAACATCCAGACATTTGACTCCGGGAACAATATTCATCCCTTTGACAATATGATCACGTATAAAATAATCGGATTTTGAAAATGTCTGGGAAATAAGAGAATTTCTCCCTTTTTCATTTAATAACAGTTCTTTGTTTTCTTCCGGTCGAGGAAACCAGCAATGTCGTTTTTGAAACGGGTATGCCGGTAACTGAATCCTGTTTCCCTTCTGGTATTGAACAAAGTCTTTCCAGTCAACAGCACCGCCCTTCGCCCAATATTCAGCCACCTCATCAATGTTATGACTGTCAAAAACCGGTGAAGAGGATTGAGATTTTTTGTCCTCAGCTGCATCACCGATAAACACCTGATTATTCTGTTTATTTTCGGTGAAATTTCGCAAAAGCCCCAGCAACTGCAGATAATCACCTGCCAAAAATGCAACCCGTTTTTCCAGCGCTTCACGGCCATTTTGCAGGGTAAAACATACGTCTGAAATAGAACAAGACTCCTCTTTCCGGTTCAGATACTCGTAGAGTGATACAACATATTCATTTAACTGTTCACTTGTTTTCGCAGAAAGCGGGACTATATATTTTTCATCTGTTTTTGACTGTTTTCCTTTAGGCAGCGATTTATTTTTTCTATCAAAGAGAGGTGGCTCCTCTACTATTACATGCGCGTTGACACCCCCCATTCCAAAAGAGCTGATGCCTGCCCGCAACGGATACTCAACCCCCTCCAGACTGATGTTATTCCATTCCTGATGCTCATCGACAATATAAAAGGGACTACCATCCAATTTGATGTAAGGGTTTAATGCCTCAAAATGCAGTAATGATGGTATCCGTTTATATTTAAAACCCAGCAACACCTTAATAAGTCCCGCGGCACCCGCCGCACTTTCAAGATGACCGACATTCGTCTTGGTTGAGGTCAAACCACAAAATGGCGATTCATCGCCCTTTAAATACGGCTGGTAAGCCTGTTTCAGTGCATTAATTTCAATGGGATCTCCGAGCGGAGTACCCGTGCCATGCGTTTCAATATAGCTAATGGTTTTTGGATCAACATCCGCAGCGGTAATGGCAGCACTGATGGTCGAAGCCTGCGCAGACACTTTGGGTGCCGTTAAAAAATTGGATCGCCCACCGTGTTTTACTGCGGAACCCTTGATGACTCCCAGGATATTATCTTTATCTGATACTGCCTGATCCAGAGACTTTATGAAGACGACACCAACACCCTCGCCTCTCACGTATCCATTGGCTTTGGCATCAAATGACCGGCACTGACCATCCTCTGACAACATTCCGGACTTGCTGTGCGAGATATACATTGTTGGACTGAGAATCGTATTGACTCCGCCAACAACAGCGGCTTCACAAAATCCGTTGTTAATATCATTAACGGCATTATCCAAAGCCACCAGAAAGCTGGAGCATGCCGTGTCAACCACTTCACTTTTTCCTTGGAAATCCAGCAACCAGGATACGCGATTGGCCAGAATCGAATGCACGGTACCTGTTGATAAAAAAGAAATAATCGGTACTTTCTGCTCTCTCATCAGTTCCGCATAATCATTTTTCGATACACCCGCATATACCCCAATATCCCTTCCTGCTAGGCTTGCCGGGTTATACCCTGCATCTTCAATAGCATGCCATGTGGACTCCAGAAATATTCTATGTTGCGGGTCCATGTAACCTGCTTCACGGGGGGATATTTTGAAAAAAAGCGGATCAAACCCGGCCACATCTTCAATGAAGCCCCCATATTTTATGTTTGTTTTACTTTCATCACTGGCAGGGTCGCCATAATAGTCCTGCCAATTCCACCGGTCCTTTGGTATTTCACCCACACAATTTTTTCTGGAAATCAGGTTATCCCAATATTCCTCATAATTTTTTGCACCTGGAAATCGGCAAGCCATTCCAATGATTGCAATATCGTCAGTTTTTCTGCTATTTTTTGTTTTCATAATTGATTTTTCAATGGGTACTTTGTTCATTGACAGGTTGATTCTGAAGAATATTCACAGGTGAATGGCCTACTTGTCCGTCATTTTTGAGTCTGCCGACAACATGCAATTCGCCTTTTTTAATAAACCCCAGGTCACCGGTTCGCAGATACGGTCCATCACCAGACCCTTCAAGATAAATGTTAAACATTTCTTCTTTTTCCTCAGGTTTATCCCAATAAGCAATCGCATTGCAGATACTGCTAACCAAAATTTCCCCCAGCTCCAGGTCATCACTTTTTATTCGCGTTCCCGGGACAACAATCACTACCTGCGCACCGGGAACTGCTGAACCACAACTGATAATTTTAATATTTTCGTGACCACTCTGGTTTTTACCTACCATACTTTCTGATAAATATTGCAGAGACTTACGAGGAATAATTGTGAAATTATTTTCTTTATTTTTACCTGATGTTACACAGCTCGATTCCGCTAACCCATAAATTGAAGTCAAAGCCTTTTTCTGTAAACCGCAGCCTCTGAATTTTTTAAAGAAACCATCCATCGTTTCTTTTTTTACAGGTTCGCCACTGTTATACGCCGTATTCCATATGGATAAATTAAAATTCTGTTGAGAAGAAAGCTCTTGCTCAACACACATACTATAGGCAAAATCAGGAGCACCACTGAATGTGGCTTCGTATTTAGTAATCGCATGTAACCAACCATGAGGATTCTTATAGAAATCAAATGGGGAATATATATATCCTTTATAGCCACAATAAAGTGGCTGGAGAATACCTAAAACTAGACCTAGATAATGATAATGAGGTAACCAGCTAACTGACCGGCTCGATGTTGTCAATCTATATTCACTTTTAATGGATTCATGTGTGTTTTTCATATTGTCATGACTGATCATGACAAATTTAGGGATTCTGTTTTTATCTGATGTACGTTGTAAATAAGCAACGCTGGTATTTTCGATTAAAGGCATGGACCAATAACCTGCGGAATCTCCCGTTATTTCTTCTACCGATAGAAAAACTTTTTCGGATAAAGTTTTGGATTTGAAAAAATATTGAACGACTTCATCTAAAATTGACGTGCTTGTAAGCACAACATCGACATTTGTTTTTTCAATAACATCTTTTATATTAAATACTCGATCATCACTGTGATGAGAATTTCTCGATGGCGGTGCTGTCACTACCGGAATAGCACCGCTATACATCACTCCCATAAAGGCATAAATAAACTCCAGCCCCTGTGGAAAAAGTAACAAAACCCTGTCCAATGGAGAAATTATTTGCTGAAGCCTTCCCGCAATTGCTGCCGCCCGGATATGTAATTGTTGATTGGATAACTGGCATACAACATTACACTGATCGTCTAAATAAGAAAATGCAATATCTTCCGGGTTGTGCTCAGCCCTCATAACCAGCGTTTCAATCAGGTTAGCCGGTTGTTTCATTATGTTTTCCTGCTCAACTCTATTTGCAGAAAACAATATTTTAGAATCATATTTTTCTCCATAAAAATATCCTCTGACTGCTACTGAAACTACATAATATGCTCCATACCTAATTCAATGCTATCGATAAAAACCCCCAAATATAAAAGAAGTCACATCGGCATGATTCCTGTTAACGTCGTAAAACAAAAAGACGTTCCATTCCAACAAAAAAATATCGAAGATAAAAACACTTGGATGCCAGTGCTACTATAAAACATCTTTCAATCAATATTATTTTTCTATACGAACCCTAAAAAGGGTCTGACACAAAACCATCTGGAATTAATAGAACTTTTTTGAAAGACTCCCAAAATCTCGCCCGAATATTTGAGGGTTTTACTGCGTTATTTATTCTTTGACAATAAATTCAGGTCTGCATTTACAGCGCTTTTATTGGCTATAACTATCACATAGCCTAGTATTTTTTTGCGGGGAGGCTATCATCATTTCTTTAACATATTCCCCTGTTTAAACATATTAATAAGCATTAATGTGAGAATATACAACATCCATCTTCTAATACTATTTAGTGCAATTATGTCAAAGTGATTTAAAATCCCACTATGAAACATCGCGATGATCTATTGTTAGATCACACGTTACTGGCGACGTCCCTTTTACCCCTTCTTTATCGCATATTATCTATAATTCAAAAATACGCAATCCATGTCATTTGTCCATTCTTGCTCTTTTTCTCCAAAAGTCATCACATTACCTACAAACGTCAATGCCCGGCACTATTTTACAATGGCAATTAAAAATCCCCGGCCTAGCAATCTCTTTGAATGATTTTAATTTCGAACACCATTATTCATATAACAACTTATGAAGAGGCAACCTTCGCGCCGTCTCTTCCCATAATAATTTTTACCGCGGATTTTCTTCCCGGTTTTTTTGAAGTGCGGTACGGTAGTATTGATTGACCCGAAAAATCAGGAAATCTACCTATACCAGAAAAAGAAAAGTTGTTAGGTTTGCCTGAGCGAACCAAAACGATGCCCGATATCGGGCCTGAAATGGACTACGGAAAAACAATGAAAACGCAGAAAATGCCAAGATATATCTCTTACCCATGATTTTTCAGAAATTTGTTTCCCGGGATTTTTCCAAAAACAAGGTAATCAATACGTTAGCGATTTTATTGTTGACGAGTTACCGCTACCTGCCGACAAACGTCTAAACATTTTTTCGATTGAGAAAAACGAGATGAAAACGACCTGATTCGTAACGAATTCTGCTCAGGCCTGCATTAATCATCTGAATACGGTAAACCGCCACCGCTGGAATATCTAGTACATGCGCCATAATTGCCCTGATTACGCCAGCATGTGCCACCACCAACACATGCTGACCGACAAAATCAGTCACAATAGTTTCCAGCGCACCGGATATACGTGTAAAAAACACATCCAACGGCTCTGCCCCCGGTGGACGGTTGCTCACCGGGTCCGCATAAAAAGCTTGGTGGCGGGATAAATCACGGGCTTGTATTTCGGTATGGGTAAAGCCTTCCCAGTCGCCAAACCCCACCTCTTTTAAACGGTCATCAACCTGCACTGGAATATGATGCTGTTGATTCAGCTCACGCGCAAAAGCATGACAACGAATCAGTGGTGACGATACAACTTGTGTCCATGGACAGCTATTCTCCACAGCCGAACGCATTTGCCCCCACCCCTTTTTACTCAATGGGTCATCAATGGAATGCCCTCGAAAACGTTGGCCACCTTCTGGCTCGCCGTGGCGGATAAAATCAATTATTGTTTCCATACGTGTCATTTTGTCAGGGCAACACACTCAATACAATAAAACTGCGGCCTTTTTTCCTCCCGGCACTTTTACATACACCTGATTATTGTGCGTTATTTAATTTCATCTGAGAACACCTGTTTTTGGTGCTAACGAACACTCGTTTTTCGGTCAGCAGTAATCATCAACTCCACTTCATATGATCTATCCTGCCGGGTGCCTCTGATATAAAATACGCGGAATATTATCGGACTGCCGCGTCCCGCGCAGTGACCTTCAGGAGCAAACCATGACTCAAAAAACTCACGACGATATTCGCCAGCATGTGCGTGACAGCTATACAGAAGTGGCCGAAGCCAGCAACAACAGCAACGGCTGCGGCGTAGAAAGTAGCTGTTGTGGCGTGTCAGATGACGAAGCCATCAATACCATCATTTCCTCTCGCCTGGGCTATTCGACAGATGAACGCGATAGTGTGCCCGAAGGTGCCGATATGGGTCTGGGTTGCGGCAACCCACGTGCCATTGCCAGTCTCAAACCCGGTGAAGTCGTGGTGGACCTCGGCAGTGGCGGCGGTTTCGATGCCTTTCTCGCTGCTCAGGAAGTGGGGGAAAACGGCCACGTCATTGGTATTGATATGACACCCACCATGCTCAGCAAAGCGCGCGCTAATGCTGAAAAGGGCAAATATACACAAGTCGAATTTCGCCTCGGTGAAATCGAGCATCTGCCCATCGCCGACAACACCGTTGACGTGATTATTTCCAACTGTGTCATCAACCTTTCTCCCAATAAACTACAGGTCTTTCGTGATGCCCTGCGCATCCTCAAACCCGGTGGTCGTCTGGCCATTTCCGATATAGTCGCCAGCGCCGAGATGCCGGAAAACATGAAAAATGACCCCATGCTGCATGCCGGTTGCATGGCGGGTGCCGAACTGGTCGATGATTTAAAAACGATGATGGATGAAGCAGGTTTTGAGAATATTCGCATCGCACCAAAAGATGAGTCCAAAGATTTTATCAAAGACTGGGCACCGGGACGCGGCGTCGAGGACTATGTATTGTCTGCCACCATTGAGGCCGTTAAACCAGGCGGCGACTGCTGCGGAGGTTGCTGCTGACACTGTCATTAATTTGAATGTGAATTCATGAATCAATGACTGAGGGTTTTTACATGACACTACAACGCGCATTCTGACTGAAATCAGAAGCTCTCGGACAATCGCTCCAGCCTATTGGGAGGTTATCTCGTCGTGGTACAAACCAGTGGTGCGTTATAAACGCAAAGGACGCAAAAATATAAAGGACACAACGTTTTTAATGTTTTTCTCTGTGTCCTTTACGCCTCTATGACCTCTGCGTCAAATACCCGGTGATTCTTAAAACAAATATTTTTAGCGCTTCATTCACATTAAACGCCAGACAATAAACGGGGCCTCGTCACGGATAGCGGCAAGACCCCGTTCGTTTTTCAACCTTTCAAATTACCCATACATTTCAATGTGCCTGTCATAAAACATGCTCCGATCCCCCTGCTGAATATCTGAATCTAAAAAAGTGAACAATTCGTGACTGATTCGTGATGTTTGAATCAGTTGCGCGATGGACACTGACCGAGTTCGCACCTGCTCACATGAGCAAGTGCGTAACTACAAAAACTCAATCAGCTCGGAGGTTTAAGATGACCGGAAACACACGCTCTACAGCCCGCAATGGCTTTCGCAAACATTCATTGGCACTGGCACTGGCCGGTCTCACCACGGCTTTTGCTGCCAGCGCCACCCAGGCCGCAACCTGGGATGTCACCATCACCAATCTCACCAATGGCAATCATTTCACGCCACTGCTGGTCACAGCCCACGACCATGACACACACTTGTTCCAGGTGGGTATGCCCGCTGCATTACCCATCGAACACATGGCGGAATGTGGTCACCTCGACCCGTTGCTGGCAACACCTGAGGTCGGTGCTATTGATGCAGATACCATCGCCAATCCAGCCACAGGCCTGCTGGCTCCCGGTGCCAGCACCACAGCAATGCTGGTCACCACAGAAACCCATCTCAGTGTTGTCGCCATGGTATTACCCACCAACGACGCCTTCCTGGGACTGGAATCCCAGCACATCCCCAACGAAGCCGGTACCTACACCTATTATGTCAATGCCTACGATGCCGGAACTGAAGCCAACGATGAAGTGTTAATGACAGCAGGCGCTTGCTCATATACAGATAGCGGTATGATGCCGGGTGCGCCCGGAATGGACGCGGGCACAAATGGAACCGGTGTGGCAACAGCAGACAGCAATGCCATGATCCACGTACATCGCGGCGTGTTGGGTGACCAGGATACCGCGGGTGGCAACAGCGATCTGGACAGCACCATCCATCGTTGGCAAAACCCGGTGGCTAAAATCACTGTCACTGTCACACCGTAAGGGGGGATGTTATGCGATTCTTTCAACAAAAACAGCATCCACACTTGTCATCATATCTGGCCATCACTGTTATCTCCGCAATTCTGCTAACGCTCAGTGCCTGTGGAGATAGTGACAATAATGATAATACCAGTAATAACGATGCCACTTACGACATTACGGTGTACAACCTTACCAATGGCCAACCCTTTACGCCTTTAGGCATTGTAGTACACGACTCTGCCTACATGCCGTGGCAGCTGGGTGAAACGGTTACCATGGGCCTGGAAACACTTGCTGAGTCAGGTGATCCGTCAGCCTTTCTTACCGAAGCAAATGCCGATAGTGCAGTAGTAATGAGCACCAGCTCCAGCAACGGGCCGTTCGGCCCAGGCAACTCGGAAACGGTATCTATCACGGTTGATCACGCTGCAAGTTTGCAACTCACTGTGGCCAGCATGTTAGCCAATACCAATGATGCCTTCACCGGCATACGCAATTGGAATATTGGAGAACTGGCGGTAGGTGACAGCGTTTCAACCATGGCGCGTGTATATGATGCCGGAACTGAAGCCAATAACGAAACCGCAGGCAGTATGCCGGGACCGGCAGCCATGGGTGAAGGATTTAATGTTGTCCGGGACGACCTGGACCGGCTGGCTGTTCACAGCGGTGTAGTAACAGCCGACGATGGCTTGCTGACATCAGCGCTTAATGAATCACATCGCTGGCTAGGCCAGGCAGCAAAAGTGATGGTTACGCGGACACAGTAACGGGCTATTATCACCGGGTTCGGCCTCTTTATCCCCATCCAAGAAGCCGAGCCTGTTTTTAAATTATGGTTTAACGAATGTATTCGGATTATTCGGTACGACCACCGCAGGTAAACTGATCACAAAGGTCGAACCCTTGCCTTCTTCACTTTTGACATCGATATCGCCGCCCATAGCACGGCATAAAGTTCGACTGATTGTCAATCCCAGGCCGGTACCTTCATTTTCTACCAGTGTGTTGTTATGTGCCTGTTGAAAAGCCTGAAACAAAACAGATGTTTGTGCCTCATTCATACCAATACCGGAATCACTAACACTAAAAAATAAAGCGGCCTCATCCGAGGCATTCGTACGCCGTACATTGAGCTCAATATCACCATTGTGGGTAAACTTGGCCGCATTACTTAACAAATTGAGAATTAACTGCCGCACCCACACACTGTCCGCTACCATTTCCCCAAGGTCACCCTCACAATTTACCCGTAGCGTATTATTATTTTTTTTCATCAACATACCAACAGTGGATGACACATCACCCACTAACAAAGCCACATTAAATGATTCCAGCTTCATTTCCATTTTTCCGGCTTCAATTTTCGATAAATCCAGTACGTTGTTAATTAACCTCAATAGATGATGTCCAGACAAATAGATTTTATTAAGATCAACAGCCAGCTCACCTGCACCTAACACCTTGGCATCATCACGCAACAATTCACTGTAACCAATAATCGCATTCAGGGGTGTGCGTAATTCATGACTCATATTGGCAAGAAATGTACTCTTGGCGCGGTTTGCCTGTTCGGCCTGTTCACGCATGATTTGCAAGTCAGTCGTACGCACACGGACCAACTCTTCCAGATGATGACGGTGTGCATGCAACTCTGCTTCAGCTGCTTTCTTTTCAGTGATGTCACGAAAGAAAATAGATAAACCATCAGGGTGTGGATAGACTTGTGTTTCCACCCACACATTCAATGGTGAATAATGAACCTCAAATGCGGCACTTGAACCCTTATCAACAGCCAATTGAAAAGGCTCATAAAACACTGTAGAAAACGCTGGCAACTCATCCCACAAAATCTGCCCTAACACATCTTTTCGTAATATTTGAAATAACTGTTCTGCCTGCCGGTTACAATAAGTGATGACATAGTTTTCATCCAATGCCAAATAAGCATCATTGGTAGACTCCAGCAAATGAATAACTCTCTGATTGGCTTTTTGCAAAGCAACCACGGCCATCTTTCGCTCAGTCACATCACGCAAAAATACTTTTATCATCGGCACACCATCGGGCATAATCAGGTTGGCATGCACATCAATAAACAAAGTTTCACCACCATTTTTTTGAACAGTTGCTTCAAAAAATGTTGCGCCAGAGTTTTTTATATCCCGCAAGGCCTGTAAATGATGAACATCTCCGGAAAAATACTGCGCCAGATTATTATTCAATAATTTTCCTGCATCTACACCAAATAATTTTTCTGCGGTTATATTGGCCTCACACACCAACAGGTTTTCATCCAGCACCACAATAGGGCTGTCGGTCATTTCATTTAATATGCGAAAGCGTTCCTGTCTCTGCAATTCGCTATCCATATCGACGACTGCTCTGGACTTATTTTTTGACAATGTATTTATGCTATCAGCCACACCATCGATCTGCACTTCAGTCAGAAGCTGTCCCAGCATTTTTGTTACCTGATCTGCCGCTGAAATTTCATCCTCAGAAAACATCTTTTCTGATCTGGCACGGCCAATCACTACTGCACCAAGTATCTCTCTCTGTCGGTAAACAGGCACCACCAACATATGATGTATACCAAATAACTCTGTAAAAACAGCTTCATCTTCACGAGTGTTCGCCAACAACGTAAATGTTGAAACATCACCAGACTCAAGCACCTGGGAAACAATGGAAGCATTAGAAAGACTAACAAGCTGTCGGCTGTTTTTTATTGCGGTGGTTGCTGAATGCGCCACCACAGACAGGCGGCTGGTTTGTGTATCACAAATCAACACCAGTTGAGTACCGGATGGTAATCGTTGTTTTAAACCGGGAAAATTGGCACGCGCACACCATTCGATTGATTCCACCGACTGGGGTGCATTGGGAAAAATCTGCGTTACGTCTGATTGTCTGACACTGGACATAGTACAAGTGGATATTTACTGCATACTGACGCAAATATTTCGACCTCTGTTCACTGAAAATACAAAAAAACAATCGGCAAAATCCTACTCCATGCCAACACCTTCCTGATCTTGATAATCCCGTTCCTTAATATGGGAAAGGCTTTTTCATTTATCAGACATCAGGCACTATCGGCCAGTAAAATTGAAGCTTGAACATTGTCTTTATCAGGCTTTATCCTCCATTTTTTTTGGTAACAATGCCGTCACCTCAATCTGATTACCACGAACAGTCCATTTCACATCAATATCATAAAGACACATACCAAATGATTGTTTATCTTCACGCCCAATGCGATATGCGGGACGTGGGTCTGCTTGCAGAACCTGCTCAATCAACTGGCGCAGGCTTGGGTATTGCGCGCGCTCCCATGTTGCACACTGCGTTGCGGCCAACTCGCTAAATACCACCGTCATCCCGCTTTCCGGAGATTGAGCCGCAAAACCGCCCAGCGCATCAGGTAAAGCATCGGCATACGGTAAATAAGGTTTAATATCCAACACGGGAGTGCCATCCAGGAAATCCCCCCCCTGTAATTTCAATTGACAATGACCATTGCGGCACTGAATGTCTTCCAGTACAACTGCCGACATACCAATCGGATTGGGACGGAATGGTGAGCGCGATGCAAACACACCAATGCGCTGATTCCCCCCCAAGCGTGGTGGGCGCACAGTGGGCTTCCATTCATCACGCAATGCTTGATGAAAAACAAAAACCACCCAGATATGGGAAAACCCCTGTAATTCTGTCAGTGCTTCTGGACAATCATAGGGGGCATATAACTCCAGCGTAGCGGATGCTGCTGTTACCAGTCCGGGTTGCCGCGGAATCCCGAATTTTTCGCGATAACAGGAGTGAATAATGCCAATGGGCTGAAAATCGTAGCTACACATAATATTTGATGTTAATTGTCGCTAACCTTATGATGGCCACCAACTCTCTGGGACACGCACCGCATGAAACCATTCAGTTTAAAAAATTTCTTCACTAGCAGTACCAAAATCGTTAAAGAACGTCGGCATAATCCACGGCCTGCAAGTGACTATGATTTTACAATACTCATTGTGGACGACTCGCGCACGGCGGTTGCCACGTTCACCAAAATGCTCACGCAAGCCGGTTTTAAAACTATCTCGGCCTCTGACGGACTGGAAGGCGTCGCCGCAGCCAAGGAGCATTTGCCTGATCTTATTTTGATGGATGTTGTTATGCCCGGCCTGAATGGTTTTCAAGCCACACGCCAAATACGCAAAAATGACACCACCTCACATATTCCCATTATTATCGTCAGCGGTGAACAACAGGCCACTGAACAATTCTGGGGAAAGCGTGTTGGTGCCAATGCCTTCCTGACAAAACCCGTTGATCGTGGACAACTGTTCGAGGGAATATTTGAAATGATGGATAAAAAAACCGAAGGCTAATAACTCGTTTTTAACGGGCTTCCCCGGCACTGGTCAATATTGATACGTCAGTGTCAAAAAATGAAAATTGATGCCTTTGTTTGGCACACGAACAGAACCATTGGAATAATGCTGGAATTTATAAGCAAACCCCCATTGGTTTCGTTTGCCTATATTTGCACCAATGCCCAACATATCTGCAAACTGAAAGTTTGAACCAAATTCATGCTCTTGAAAACGGCTGACGGTAAACAAAGAAATACCGACACCCACATCGACATATGGCTGAACATAGCCCTCTTTTCCCGTAAAACGAAACATTGGTGTAAAACCAACCGTCATATTCACACCTGTCTGACTGGAGTCTCTGGTGCTCTGCCATCTGGAAAAATCCAACTGCCAATAAGAACTCACTTTCCAGCCGAATACGTCCAAAAGATCATCATTCCAATCCCACTGTGCACCCGCGCGCACCACAGAAACATGGTCACCACCACCAATTTCCATCGTCATGCCCCTGGCTTTAAGTGGATTAGTAGCAACAATCAGCGCAGCGGTTGTGGCCACCGACATTTTCCACACAAGAGACTCCAACGGTTGACCGGCATGCACCTGTGTTGAACAAAAAGAAAAAAGAAAAAGTGTCATCAATGAGGCTTTCAATGAACCTTTCAATGATGAAAAGGAAAAAATACGCATGTACTTGCATTACCGTGTAAGTTTATGGAGGCTGCGCAGTATATCGGAGGGTATTTATCCGGTCCAGAAACCTACGCTATCCAATAAATAACATCTGCTAACAAGCGAAAAACATATGCAAATTATCACAGATTTTTTAAACATCAGCAGCGGTATCATCTGGGGACCCATTATGCTGGTGTTATTATTGGGCACAGGTGTGTATCTCACCCTTGGCCTCAGAGCCATGCCCTGGCGGCAATTGATAACAAGCTTTCAATTATTATGGCGCAGCCGTCACTCAAAAGATAAAGGCGACATTACCCCTTTTCAGGCATTAATGACGGCACTGGCCGCCACCATCGGTACCGGCAATATCGCTGGTGTCGCCACCGCCATTTTTCTCGGCGGCCCCGGCGCAGTGTTCTGGATGTGGATTACCGCACTCGTCGGCATGGCCACCAAATACAGTGAGACCGTACTGGCGGTAAAATATCGCGAGGTGGACGAACGCGGTCGCTACGTGGGCGGCCCCATGTATTACATCAAAAACGGGCTGGGTGATAACTGGAAATGGCTGGGTATCGCCTTCGCTCTGTTTGGCATGATCGCCGCCTTTGGCATCGGCAATATGGTGCAGGCCAACTCCGTCGCCGATGCCATGCACACGGCCTTCGCTGTCCCGGACTGGATTTCGGGTGGCATCATGATGGTTTTAACCGCTATTGTTGTCCTCGGCGGCATCAAACGCATCGCCGTGGTAGCCGGTAAACTGGTGCCATTTATGGCGCTGGCCTATATCGCAGGTGCGTTGTGGATCATCCTCGCACATCTTGCCGATGTACCGGCAGCACTGGCCGGTATTGTGAGTGATGCCTTCACCGGTACCGCAGCCACTGGTGGTTTTGCCGGTGCCGCCGTATGGGCAGCCATTCGCTTCGGCGTGGCTCGGGGTATTTTTTCCAACGAAGCCGGTCTTGGCAGCGCACCGATTGCCCATGCCGCTGCACGTACCAACAACCCGGTACAACAAGGCATGATCGGTATGCTCGGCACCTTCATCGATACCATTATCATCTGTACCATGACGGCATTGGTGATTATTCTCACCGGTGCCTGGACCAGTGGAGAAACCGGCGCAGCGCTTTCCATGCAGGCCTTTGCCACCGGTCTGCCCGGTTTTGGCAGTATTATTGTCAGCATCGGGCTGGCCATTTTTGCCTTCACCACGGTACTGGGCTGGAGTTATTACGGTGAGCGTTGTGCCGAATTCCTTTTCGGCATTCGCGTCATCCTGCCTTATCGGCTGCTGTGGCTGGTGGCCATTATGATAGGTGCGCTGGGCAAACTGGACGTTATTTGGCTACTGGCCGATGTGTTTAACGGCCTCATGGCCATCCCCAACCTGATCGCCCTGGTGGCGCTGAGCCCTGTGGTCTTCCGACTGACCCAGGCCCATTTCAAAAAATAATGGGGTATTTTCCTGTTATCGGGCGTAAAAAACCTTGATCAGCGTCTCCGCCCCTGGCAACAACTGACCCAACAATTTTTTATCGCTATCCCGGTAATAATTTTCCATTTTATGAATGCCCACATGCGGCTCTTCGGGTTTAAAAAAATTGAGGTTGCCGTGTTGTGCAAAATAATAGGCCGACATCAGTTCAGCATTCTTCCAGGTAGATAGCTGCTTTTTATAAAAGGTGATAACCGTTTCGTAATCATCCGTAGTTATCAATTCAATAATCGGCAAGCCTTCGTATTTTGGTGGCTGCTCTTGCACCGCAAAAGTACGAATAATAACGGCACCGGGATAAGCAGGAATACCTACCCGTGCCGCTTCGGGAATTACCGAATCACGGGCACTTTGTGCCTGATAATTATCCGCTATATCAGTGGGAATCTGGGGGCGTGGGGCGAAAGGTTCCGCCATCACATTCATCGATACACTGCCTAAAAAAAGAAAAAGGCCACCGACACTCACGGCAGCCTTGCTGACAACATTCAATTTCATAATTTTCTCTGTCTGGAATTTGTGTTTAATGCTTGTATTCAAAAAGCGGCGTACATAACAAACTATTACGGCAGCCACAAACCGACATATTCATTGACATCGGCTTCCGCTAATCGTCCACCCACATACAGTTTTTCCACCTCGTCACGAGCAATGTTTTTTTCCACACCATCCGGGTATTCGTATCGCCATTCCTTATTGATCACCAACTCAAACATGGTCACCATAATGTCATCAAAACGTATCGCATGCTCATCAGCCAGACGTTTAAACTCGGCAATACGCAAGCCTCGCCCCAGCTTTTCGGCTTCTTCCTTTGCCAACGCGGCCAAGGCGATATCCCACTTTGGCACTTCTTCGTCAAACCCTTTTAATGCGTCAATCACCATGTCTGCCTCTCAGTATCATTCCAGGGGGCCATATAATTTTCCCTGCCCCTCTCATTTTCCCTGATCCACTCCCCAGTTAACGGGTAATAAAAAGTGTAACCACAAGCGAGCACACCTTCAAGCTGAAACCGTTTTTGCACAGCACCAAAGTTACTTGTTTACGCCGAAAAGCTCACTCCGGTGCCACCCATACCACAATAACCATCAGGGTTTTTCGCCAAATACTGCTGATGATAATCTTCAGCAAAATAAAATGGTGGTGCAGTGATGATTTCAGTGGTGATCAACGAATAACCAGCCACCGTTAATTGGCTTTGATAACGTGCCTGTGTTTCTTCTGCCAGCTGCCGCTGTGTTTCATCGTACACATAAATACCTGAGCGATATTGTGTGCCGCGATCATTGCCCTGGCACATGCCCTGCGTAGGGTCATGCCCCTCCCAGAACAGTGTCAATAATGTGGTAAAAGGCACTATTTCCGGGTCAAACACTACGCGCACAACTTCATTGTGGCCCGTCTGACCACTACACACCTCTTCATACGTAGGATTACGTGTAGCACCGGCAGCATAGCCTGCTGCCGTGGAATACACACCGGGCAACTGCCAGAACATTTTTTCCACTCCCCAAAAACAGCCCATGCCAAACATTGCCAATTGCAGGCCTTGTGGAAACGGGCCCTGTAATGAATTATTGGTGACAAAATGCATATTCATCATAGACATGGGAAAACCTTTGTTTGCAACTTGATAATCACCCTTTATCGATCCAGAAGCTGACGCACACCATTGCGTAAGTGAGTCAACACTTCAGCTTTACCTGTCAAACCAAACCGACGAGCCACATTTGCCCACGACTGTTTTTGCAGCACCTTGGTAAACAATACTCGATGTTCAATATTCGAAAATGAACCTGTGGGTTTCTTTCCCGTCGCGATCAACAAACGCCAAACAGGTGCCAACACATCCTCGTAAGTACGCTCGCCTTTAGAAAAACCAAGCAACATGTCCAGATCGTGCTGATCAGCCAACGCCATTTCAGCAACATCGGTGCCCTGCAATAAAACAGCCGATACTGCCACATCCAGCATCTGTAGCGGATCAGCCAACCACTGTGGCAGGTCACGCTTAAAACGGACACGGGCCGCAGCATAAACCTTTTCACCCGCAGCAGAAAGCGCCATCAGAACCATCACGGAATATTCGCCACTGGCATGGCCACGCCGAAACCCTATGCGTACCGGCAATATATTTTCATATGCCCAAAAATACAGCAATGATTCCGTAGCACCAAAACTGGCCCCGAATAAATCAGCACCCTGTTTTTTTGCATCATCTCTGATGTATCTCAATAATTGTCGGCCCAGACCTTTCTGTTGCAATACCGGATGCACAGCAATACGCATTACCCGCGCACAATGTAAACCCGCAGCATCCTTCAAGCCTGCATGCACCATTAAGGACTGTGGCATTAAATGGCCGCGCGGCCGACGCTGACCTGCAAAAACAGCCTCGGCAATCTGTGCATCAAAACCGCCTTCAGTCGCCACCAGCGCCGTCGCCACCACTTGCCCCTGATAGCGACTGACGTACACGGATAAACCCGGACCATCCAGCAGGTTGCGCAGATCATTGGGGCGGGTACGATAATGTGCCACCACCAACAGACCAAACACCTGTGCTAACAGAATCTCGTTATTCACCAATGCATCCCGGCTTATTTTTTCCATCACCACATTGTCCACTGTCGCTGTGCCAACCTGATCATCATTGGCACTTGTGGCATCCAGCAACAACATCTTGAATACCAGCTTTTC
Organism: Gammaproteobacteria bacterium; assembly: GCA_021647705.1. Classification (GTDB taxonomy): domain Bacteria; phylum Pseudomonadota; class Gammaproteobacteria; order SZUA-152; family SZUA-152; genus SZUA-152. The sequence goes on from JAKIUF010000006.1 coordinate 89,109, forward strand.
CAGCGGATCATTTTCAGCCCACCGAACAGGTGTATGTAATGTTATTTGATTCCAGCCCGGCGTCTGCTCATCGAGAGTTTGCCTGAACCGCACAGCAAAACCCCGACCGGTTCCCTCATAACCATGAGTAGTGGTTGAAAAAACCAGTCGTGAATAACGGGTTAACAGTTGTTGCAGAAGTGTGACCGGAATAGCTGCCGCCTCATCCACCAACACCAGGTCCGCTGACACAGCTGACAAACACAGCACATCCGGTGCAATAAACTGGATACTGGCGTCACCCCATTGCACACAACCTTCGCGCACACGGGCCTCGGGCAGAATTTTTTGCGCCTGTTGAAACAATGGCTGTACAGCAGAAAGTCGCGGTGCGGTAACCACAATGTGTATCGTTTGTGTTTGCAACAGCCGTGCCGCCGCAATGCCCAGCGCTACCGTTTTACCCCGCCCCCGGTCTGCCACTAATACCAGTGGTCGCCGCCGATGGCCATACAATACATGTTCAATGGCAGCAACCGCAGCACGTTGATCGTCTGTACGAAAAATATCATCCGGTATATCCACAAAATTTTGCGCTTTGGCAAACGCATGCACGACAGGTAACATGGCATCCTGCTCAATCACCGTCACGGCTTCAAGCGATGCACTAATCACACCGGCAATACGCCGCAAAAACCGACCACTGATATCTTCCGTGTTATACGGCCAGATTGCGATGCGCTCTGCCGCAGGATCATTACTATTTTCCCACTGCGCCAGCGGTGGACATAACAATACTAATAAGCCACCACCGCAAACCACCCCACTCACCGCACCGAAAGCATCAGGGTCAAAACCTGAATGGGCATCAAAGACAATCGCATCACGCTCCTGACCAAGGAGTTTTTTTGCTGTGCTGATCGACACTACATCGGCATTTTTCTGTTGCTCCGATGATACCCAGGTTACACGCGGTAACTTTGACAAAACCACAAGTCGCATACCCGTATCCCGGCACCAGGTAGCATTCCCTGCCAATACAATCATATGGCGATGCCGCACCTGCTGCGCCCGAGGGAGCAGTTTATCCATCAAGGCCAATAGCTCGGAATCATGAAAAGAAGTGGTTTTAATCGATGTCATGCCAGAATCATAACATTCTGTCGGCATGAGAATTAAAATGATGGCAAAGAAAAAACACCATACTCTTCAATGGCTTTATCGCGCTGGTGGAGGTTCAACATCACCGATGCGTCTTGGAATAAGGTGGAAATGCACATGTTCTATTTTCTGGCCCGCTGCCCCTCCCGAGTTTGAACCAAAGTTGAACCCTTTCACTGATTCATCTTCTTTTATAAATTTCTTCCGGCATATCATTGCCAATTCGAAAATACTCACCAGCTCCTCCGCCGGAAGTACAAAAATATTCTTGTAATGTTTTTTGCTTAAAATCAGTGTATGCAATAAGGTCATGGTGGAACCGCTGCGCTTGTTCCACCCTACAGTTTTTTCTGTGCTGAATAGAGCGACACAAAAAACCTATGCCAAAAAACCTCGTCTGCTCTAACTCCACACCCCACCCAGATAGGGTGGAACAAGCGCAGCGGTTCCACCAGATTGCTCCTTAACGGTCCGGATCAAAACCACCATACACCACTCCCGTCAATGCGGCCATATCCCGATTCCAGGTCGTTAAATCTTCGTGATTAAATTTCTGCAAATGATCGTGGCCACAGGCACGGGCCATAACCTGCATTAGGCTAGTGGAGGATTCAAGAAAACGGGCCAGCTGGTTAGCAGATTTTTCCACGTTCAACCTGGCACGTAATTCCGGTTTTTGTGTGGCGATGCCTGCCGGACAATTATTGGTATTGCACATGCGCGCAGCAATACAGCCGATGGATTGCATAGCTGAGTTAGAAACAGCAACACCATCAGCACCCAGGCACAAAGCCTTGATAAAGTCTGCGGGTGTGCGCAGGCCACCAGTGATGATTAATGTAATATCCTTTTGTTTTCGTTTGCCCAGTTTTTTATCAAGGTAATGTCTTGCTCGGGCCAGGGCGGGAATGGTGGGTACTGAAATATGATCACGGAAAATCAGCGGTGCAGCACCGGTACCACCACCACGACCATCGAGAATGATATAATCAACACCAGCCTCGATAGCAAATGCGATATCTTTTTCAATGTGATTGGCGGACAACTTCATGCCAATGGGTACACCACCACTCAGTTCACGTACGCGATCAGAAAAATGCTTAAAGTCTGCCGGGGTATTCAATTCGGCAAAAGTGGGAGGTGAAATAGCATCCTGACCTTTTTCCAAGCCGCGCACCTGAGCGATTTTTTCCGTGACTTTATTACCCGGCAGGTGACCACCGGTACCGGTTTTGGCACCCTGCCCACCCTTGAAATGAAATGCCTGTATGCCTGCCAGCAATGATTCATCATAACCAAATTGTGCCGAAGCCAGTTCATAAAAATAACGGGAATTAGCTTCCCGCTCTTCCGGCAGCATACCGCCTTCACCAGAGCAAATGCCCGTTCCTGCCAGTTCGGCACCACGTGCCAGAGCCACTTTAGCCTCTTCGGAAAGCGCACCGAAACTCATATCAGAAACAAACAGCGGAATTTTCAGTATCAGTGGTTTTTTGGCCTTCGGACCAATCACCAGTTCGCTACCCACGGCAACGTCTTCCATCAACGGCTTGCGTGCAAACTGTGCCGCGAGAATTTGAATGTCATCCCACTGTGGCAGCATATGACGAGGTACACCCATGGAGGTCATTTCACCGTGGTGGCCGGTTTTTGTAAGGCCATCACGCGCCAGTGCATGGATACTTTCCAGAGTGGATTCTTCCGGGGTGTTTTTTGCTGACAGGGTATCGGTTGCGGCGGCAGCGTAGTTGACCTTTTCATCTTCATCAAGCCGTGCGTGGGCACCGTCACAAAATGGCGGTGTGCTGGTGCGCTTGCACTGGCACAAATAAGCCTCTTGCGCTTCGCCAACACTAAAGGTCATGGGTGTAAATTCAGTGCCTCGATGGGAGCCATCACAAAAGGGTTGATTGCGGGACTGGCCGCAGGAGCACCAATAATATTCCTCTCCCGCTTCCAGGTTTACGGCAATGGGTTTGGTGTCAGCAATTTTTGCTTTGCTCATCAGAAACTCCTTTGTATTTTTATCGTTATTCTGTGTTTAGGAGGTGCGATAAATAACTTGAACATCTTGCTTGTCTATCCTTCCGTCTTTCACGTTGCACAAAGGATTACCACTGCCATTAAGTTTATGCATACTTGGTCAAAAACCGGGGCTGCCTAAAGCCTGTTGCTTTGTTAAATCCAGCACTTGTAAACACAGAGGTCGCAGAGACACAGAGGCGCAGAGGCGCAGAGTTTTTAGTGTTTGTCTCTGTGTCTTTGCATCTCTGTGTCCTCTGCGTGATAAACACTGTGTTTTTTGTTTCCACATTCTACGGTACACACTGAACTCCAAAAGCTCACTGCCAACCTGCGTTATACCATTATTTGTTAACTTAGTGACACTGGGATACACCCCTTTATTCGACCTGAATACGAAACAATATCCTGCGCTGCCTGTCCAACTTATTTCATCTCCTTAAGAACGCCCATGTGCCAATAAAAAATCGATCTCCGGCCCTTTAGGCACAATGCCACTAGGATTAAGCATTTTATGACTGGCATAATAATGATATTTAACATGATCCATGTTCACCGTTTTCGCCACACCAGGTATTTGATACAGCTCCCTTGTGTAGGCCCACAAATTCGGATAATCCACTAGGCGTTTTTTATTGCATTTGAAATGACCGACATACACCGCATCAAAACGCACCAGAGTGACAAATAATCGCCAATCCGCCTCGGTGATGTTTGCACTCACAAGATACCGCTGAGAGGCCAGTCGTATCTCTAGCTCGTCCAGCGTTGTGAATAACTGATCAAATCCCTGCTCGTAAGCCTTTTGCGTGCTGGCAAAACCGGCCCGATACACACCGTTATTCACTGTGTGATACACCACTTCGTTAATGGTATCAATTTCTTCACGCAAAGACTGTGGATAAAAATCAATTTCGGCACATACACCAGCACAATCATTAAATGCAGAATTCAACATGCGTATAATTTCTGAGGATTCGTTATTCACAATAGTATTGCGCTGTTTATCCCATAAAACAGGCACGGTCACCAGGCCATCAAAACCCACATCGGCTATTTGATAAATTTCAGCCATTGTTTGGGTGTTATTGACCTGATCTGGAGTCGCCCCAGGGTATTCCCCGAACACCCAGCTTTGCGCAGGCATCAGCGGATGTACCACAGACACCGAAATGGCATTCTCCAAGCCCTTGAGCACCCGGAAAATCAACGTACGATGCGCCCATGGGCAGGCATAAGAGACATAAAGATGATAACGCCCTGGCTCGGCAGAAAATCCCCCCTCACCTGTGGGGCCGGGGCTGCCATCCGGCGTTATCCAATTTCTGAAACCTGATGTTACCCGGACAAATTCACCTTTCATATCTTGCTCCTCTTTGTTTAGAGTCAGTATAAACAGACGAGAAAAAGATCAAAGCGCAAAAAATCGACCGGCTTGATCGAATTATTTGAAGGGAGAGCTAATCACACAGGCTTCAGGGTTTGCCTATAACTAACGAGCTTAGCCTTGGTGATTTGTAGTATTTGAAATTTAGGCGTTGCCATTGCTAACAACAAAGAGCACCTGCAAGGGACGTGAAGGAATACAAAATTGTCTATTTTTTGTTACGCATTACCGCATATGCCGCCAATTTATTACTGTATGCTTTAATAAAATGGTCTGTGGCTCCTGCCTTACCCCATGTCAGTATCAATCGGTTTAAAAGTTGTATCGCCCGATCTATGATAGTCGGGTTTTGCAAAAGTCGTAGATCACTGTGGTCGGTATTTTTACTGGCTGTGAGAAACCTCATGTCACCATGATGGCAATAACCCACTGTTTTTTCCAGCACCTTAACAATAGCCCCACTCACAAATGGTATATGCGCAACCTCAAATATACTGATCAATAAATGCTGTATATAGGCTGGGGGTACACGAGGAACAAGATCCGCAGCATTCACAATACGATAAATAGGTGTTTTGATATCGTCACCAAAGTTTGACGATGCAACTCTCGGACTACCAAAAGTGTAACAGGCTCCCAGACTGTCGGATGCCAAAAACTTGGTGGCACACAATGCCAATGCCCCTCCCAATGAATGCCCAGTTATATAAAGCGGGTACCCATTATTTTGTAACAGCGCCAGCTCGGCCTCAATATCGGCTTTAACCTTACCAAAAGCCTGATAAAATCCACTGTGTATCTGATACCCATCAATTTCTGTTGTTGTAGCCTTAAGATCGGCTTTAATATCTCTTATATCTGCCTCGGTTCCCCTGAATGATAAAACATTCATCTGGTATTTTTCGCTTGTGGCCAGAAAGGCCTGTGTACCATCAACATTGAACACAGATGACAATACAAAATCGCTAATAGTCAGATAGCTTTTCAACTCAGCTTCAGCATCACCACTTAACTGCTGCTTGTCACTTAACAACTTCTCCAGCATTTTTTTAATGGATTTCGAGTCAGATTTTTCAGTCAACGTCGTCGCAACATCATCAATATTAATACTGCCTTCAAATTTAAAATACGCGAGCCGTGCCATTTCAGCCATCAGCCAGGCAGTTCTATCACTATATGCCGCACGACTCACCGGAGGCTTCAGCAGGTTTTTATTATCGAAATACATATCTTCGTTACCTGTCCTGTATTAAAAGGAGTTATTTTTTGATATTACACAACTTCACTGTTTTTCGTTGCAACCGTGACAACTGAATAATCTCCATCAATCGTTGAATATGTGATATCCGTGATGGAGGTACAGCAAACAGCTCGGCGACTTTTTTAATGGTATGTTTACCAAACGATGCAATAACCCAGTAGAAAACTCTAATCATAGTTAATGTACCATGCGATTATAGTGAATTTATTTCACTATGGCGTCAAGTAATGACCCTTTTTCCACTGCCATTAAGTTAAGCACGTTTGTTCAAGTCTGCGGAGCAATTCGGAATAAAGGAAACCCGGAAACCTGTCGCGTTGTCAAATTTCGTGCTTGTCAACACAGAGTTCACAGAGGAGCAAAGACACAGAGAAAAACACTAAAAACTCTGCGCCTCTGTGTCTCTGTGACCTCTGTGTAACAGACGCTGTGCTTTTTGTTTCCACATTACTCGCCATGGCACATGGTTGGCTGCACAATGTGTACTTAATCGACAAAAATAAGCATTCATTTCTTAACTTAATGACATTGACTCTTTTCCTTGTTTTTCTCAACATCTATTTTGTATGGAAATCAACCACTTTATCACTCAGCAGACGGAAAACGTGGCGGAGCATCCATAAACCGGGAACTAATCCAAAGCATCAGCAAGAATACCAATGATGCAAGCGCATAAATTAATCCCGTGCTTTGCTTAAACAAATTAGAGCAATAGAGGAAAACTCCGTAAACAAGCGGATAAATCAAAGCTCCCCAAAGAAAAAACTTTCCCATTACACGACAATACAAAGGAACCTTCAAAGAAGAGGTGCTGGCTAGCCCCATAATACTTGCTATTGCGATAAAAGGATAAATTATTAAAGGGATCGCACCAATCACAAGCAGGGTGATTCTTAATATTTCAATCATTTTATTGCATCAGCCCGGTAGTTGATATGTCATATACTCATGGTTGCTTCAAACATGCACGACTTTGTGCGGCCATTAAATCTGAAATCTCGAATTCATTCATCATTACGTCATAAATCAGGCGTTGTTCGATACCAAAACCACGTTATGCTCAGGTTTCATTGGCGAAGACCTCTTATTATCGCTGCATCTCTCACTGCGCACCCAAAAAGCTCTACTCTGGGTTAACCCATAATACATTGCCAAACGTATTCCCAGGATAACCGTTCCTGTTCAAGTCGAATCTGACTTCCCCATTTGTTTTCCAGTAACTTTTTATACATTTCCTTTTCATCACCAGTAAGGCAGTTCGCATCAATGACTTTACTAGGCTTATTTTCATGGACCCACAGGCTTTTGTGCATTAACAAGGTTTGTTCATCCATGAGAATCGACGTGATGTGCGGCAGGCTGGCTTTCGCTCTGCCAAGAATGGCAAAACCATGGGTATCAATATCCCCCCAATAAAAACCCTGACTCTGTTTCACCCAGGGAATTTGCGCCAGCAAGTCCACACTGTAACCGAGCCCCATGATCACAACGGATCCCGGAATATCATTAAAAGCCAAGCCTGTTTGAATATTTTCGACAATATAAATTCGTTTGACAGGAAGGTTCAGGTTTTTCAGTTCATCAACCGGTGCGGTAATGTCGCCCAGTCCACCACATAGCTTGCGTAAACTGTCGTCCAGTATTCGCATCCTGATGCGTGTGGGTTCACGGCGAATGCCGGTTATTGCATAAAAGTCACCGGGTTCACTTTCCAGCGCATGCAGGCAGGCCAGTAATTCACTGATGAGTTTTTTATGGTTGCCCAGCCATTTGGTGTCTACGCCTTTGATTGGCAACTGACGAATATAAAGCTGGCGGTCCGGGTTGGCCTGTAACCAGGACAGGACGGCGGTCAGTTTTTGAATGTCGCTGTCCAGCACGTCTGCCAGAACCGGAAAATAGCGGGGCAGATGATTTGCGAGCGCGGGCCAACGTTCAACGAACGCACAATAGCGGTTATGCGCGGTCTGCCAGCGCGTTTTTTCACCAATCCAGCTTGCGGCCTGATCCGGTGTCTGTAAAAGTAGTTTTTCGGGCAGGTCTTGCTGTCCCAGTTTACGCCAGCGGCGCGTGGTCCATACAAGCTCTCCAATGCCTTGCCAGTTTTGCCAGGCTACGACCCATTTTTTGACGGCGGATAAATCACGTTCGGCTTGTTGTTCACTGGGTATGCCCAACGGAATGGATAATGGCCAGTGGCTATTGCCTGCGAGCCAGTCCCGGTGTTGATTTTGGTATTGCCTGCGTATCCGGGTGCTGACACCTTCGACATCAAGCAGGAAGGTTTTCGCCATGGGCCTTGTTGTCTCGTGAAGTGCCCGACAGGGTGTCCGGTAAGTCCAGTTTTCGTGCCTGTTGATCGTATTCTATCTGCAATGTTGCGGATCGTTTACGTTCTGCGATATCCACAAAACAGGCTCCACCGATAAAAGGCTCCAGTGTCATCACGGATTTCAACGGTGTCGCAACAATCATTTGAAAACCAAAATTGGTGAAAATTTTCATCGCCAGTTCGGTAAATTCGTTGTCGGCTTTGCCGAAAGCTTCATCCAGTACCACCGGCGCGTACATAGGCAGACCACCATCGCTGCCTCCCAATTGATAACGTAATGCCGCTGCCAGACAGGTGGTGGCCAGTTTTTCCCGTTGACCACCGGATTTGCCTGCTCCGGATCGGTACACTTCAACTTCATCTCCCTCTGCGTCATATTCGTAGCCCACAAAGTCTACATGCTGACGCACATCCAGCACTTGTTCACGCCAGCGTTGTTGTTCGCTGTCCTGTCCACTCAGCTGATTCACCAGACTGCGCATCACGGCAAACCGTTCTTCGGCCAATGCGCGGTCAGTACCCCAGGCGTTGTCTAGCACTTGCTGAATCTGTCGTTGAAAATCCGTTACGCTGTCCAGTTGCCGATCATTAACCACAATTTGCAAATGTGTTCCGGGACTGAAATCTGCGCCGGACAAACTTTCATTCACTAATTCCATGCGGTCACGAATATCTTTGCGGGCCTGTCGCAGGTGTGTATTCAATGCAGCCAGATTTTCCGTGCTTTGCTCTTGTAACATTTCAAAAAAACGTTGTTCGAAGGCGGGTAATCCATCGTGTTCCAGTCGCTGTAGTTTGGCGAGAAACTCCGGGGCCGAGGCCAGACTGGCATCCATATCCGCGCCATCCTGGGGCCAAGTATTTTTAAAGCTGGCAAAAACACGTTCAATGTTTTTTTCCAGGGTATTGGTTTCTTCCTGCAAAACCCGTCTTTCTCCATTGAGATTGCGCTCCACCCGGGTTCGCTGTTGTTCCAGGTTTTTCAACGTCAAGGTTTGTTCCAATGCTGAGAACCGGGCTTCCAGCCCTTCGCTTTGGAAAGGTGTTAATGTCAGTGTTTTTATTAATACCTGTAGTTCGTTCAGTTCTTCCTGATGTTGATGAAGTTGTTCCTTGATATTGATCCGTTTGGCCTTGAGAGTGCTCCAGGCATTGTCTGCCGAGATTATTTTCTGTTTTTGTTTTTCAATTTTCTCACCCAGTTTTTGTAATGTTGAATTGCCTTGGCGCAGTTCTTTCAGTGCTTTTTCCAGTTCGTGGATGCGCACCAGCAGTGGCGCAACATCCAGTTCCTGCCAGCGCAGGTTGGCCAGTGTGTGACAGGCTTTAAAATGATCGCTGTGTTGTGTTTCCTCATTTTTAAGCTGCGTTATCTGTTGGTCGAATTGACTGATTTCATCGGCAAGATGCTGAGCGCGGTTTTGGAATAAACCCAGTTTTTCCCGGTTATCAAAACCCAACACCCAGTGACGACGGTCATCGATCGCACGACGGTCATCTTTTTCATGGCGGGATTTGCCATGTTTGATTTGCCCTTCACGGGTAATGGCCCGTTCACTGTCGCGAAAAGCATGCAGGCTTTCGACACAGGCATAATTGAAACGGGCTTTGAGTTCCGCATCCAGCCAGGCACGGCACGCCGTTTCTTTCAGTTGCAGTTTGTAAATCAGGGAATTGTTGTGGATGGTTGCAGAACGTGTGTGACTTTTTGCAGTGAGGCGATGATAAACAAGACGTTGCTTCAGCCGGGTATCATTCACATAAGTGGTAACGGCGGCGTAGTGACGTTCATCCACCAGTAACGATAATGCAAAACCATGCAGCACACGTTCAATGGCTCCGCTCCAGAGCACGTCCTCCTCACGCACTTCAATCAATTCTCCAACAAAAGGCAGGTCTTCATCCAGCAGCCCCAGTGCATCGGTCAGTCGTACACGTAACTCCAGCATGTAAGCAGGAATATTGGAGGGTTGACGCTGCATGGCGTCGATTTCTTTCCGTACTTCAACAAATTCGGTTTCGGTGTCTTTTTTCTGTTGCAGAAGCTGGAATTGACGATCACGCAGTGCTTCGCTTTTTTTCTGCCAGCTGTCAACATAGTCTCGTGCGTGTCCTGCCAGTTCGGCATAGGCCTGTGGTGAATCAGGCAAGACCCAGCCCAGTTGTTCACAAGCATGTTGTGCCTGAATGCGTTTCGCCAGTCGTTCATCACGCTGTTGTTCACTCTGGCGTTTTTCCTGTTCGATTTGTTCGATGCGCCCGCCGCCCTGCTCCCGGCGATCCCTTTCCAGATTCGCCAGCTGCGTCTTGAGGTTTTCCAGATTTTCGCCTTGACGTTGTTCCTGTCCTTCAAGGCTCTGGTCTTCTGTGCGTAATCGGGAGAGTTCCTCCTCCAGCAATACGGCCTTGCGTTCATCCCGGTAAGCATCCACACCGACAATCAATTCATCGAGCTGATTGCTTTCCTGTAATACTTCCGTTAATCGCTGATGTTTTTCGCGCGCGGGTTGCAGGGTTTCGACTTGCTCGCGCGCAATCACCACAGATTGATGAGCAGCATCCAGTTCATCAAATTCCTCGACCAGACGTTCGGCAACCGCAAAGGTCTCCGGTTTGTCTAACATGAATTCACGCAGAAAGTGATTCAAGTCACCCAGGTTTTTTGCGGACTGGGTTTTGTGCAACAGCTTCAGGGCCATTTCGCTGTCAATGCCCAGCAGGCGACGAAAGCGTTCACTGTAGGGTCTGAATTTATCGTTATGGTAAACGTCGTCCAGTTGCTGTTTCAGTTTGCGGATATCGAGTTTGAAATCTGCCAGTTCCTGCATAACATCAAAAGGCCGTTCCGCCAGCATGTAATGGCGTTTGACATCGGCGCTGCGGGTTGTGGTACCACGTAACCAGTACAACTGAATCAGGCTCACCACCTGCCCTGCCTGATTGGCATACTCTACCATCAGTGCCGACCAGGTGCTGTCGGCCCGCAGGAACTGGGTGGCAATCTGGCCGGAATCCACATCCTTCTGGTCCGCCCAGGCACCGCGAATATAGGAGACCAGGTTACGGTCATAACGGCCACGGTCTCCCTCCCTCGCGGCGGCATTGAAACCTAACCAGGGTGGTGGCACCAGCAAGGCGGAGAGTGCATCCAGCAATGTGGACTTGCCCGACCCTGAACGTCCGACAATCAGAAAACCGTCTGCGGCAACGGGGATATCATGCAACCCGGAAAAAGTGCCCCAGTTAAAAACCTGCAACCGGCGCATGCGATATTGCTCGGTCAACAACATATCCAGCGTAAGTTCTTCGACATTATTCATTGTCGTGGCCTTCGTCCAATGGAACATCCTCTGCTAATAGAGACTGGTATTGCCGGAGCAGCGAACCAATTTGCTCGGCACTGAATAACAGCTTCAGTGTCGGTGCCACTTCATAACGCTCATCGCTGTCTCTTATCCGGCTGAGAATGCTGTTCTTTTTGGCTTTCTCAATGGCGGCATTAACCCGTTTGTCGAACCCGGCCCGGTCCGTGTTGATGCTTTGCTCGTAAAGCCCCAGTTGCTCACGCATATCCGTCGCAGACACTACTGCACGTAATCCTTGTGTTTCTGCTTCGGTCAATTGCTGACGGAGGTAAAGCATTAACACCGAATCAATAAAAGTCAGATTGGTACGACGCAATAGTGTGGGTGTTTCCAGATCTCCCGTGTCTGCCTGACGGGTAAAAGCCACTTGCATATCACGATCCAACACCAGCTCCAGAAACAACTCGGCGAGGCGTGAACGAATAAGTGCTTCATGACGCGACAGTACCGGCCACAGTTTTGTATGTCGCTTCGCATCCAGCGAAGGGCCGGATAATAGTTGTACCAGCACACGTCGTGCATCCATGGGCAGCTGACCCAAATCCCCCGGAAACAATTCCGTGGAGACGTGCTCTTTTTCGTCTGCCTCATCTGGCAGCCGTTCAAGTAAGTCAGGTTCTTTTTCAGAATGTTCCATCATGCGGTTCTGTTTATAACGTAGAATATGCGCTCGTTAACTTTACACTTTAATGTGAATCAAGTGCTGAAAACACGCTATTTTTTAAAAAAATCACTGGGTATTTAACACAGAGATCGCAGAGGCACAGAGTTTTTAATGTTTTTCTCTGCGACCTCTGCGTCTCTGTGACCTCTGCGTTTATAACACGGCACTTGTCAGCACCACTACAACATAACCTGCCAATACACTGGAACGCTCATCCAAGAGTTTAAATCTCTGGATTCCGGCTAAAAACATGCCGGAATGACGGTATTTTCAGATCGTAGACCGTAGGGTGGGCACGTCGTTTGTGCCCACGCGGTGATTCCACATCCGCGTGGGCAAAAAAACATGCCCACCCTACTTTATATGCCATCATGACTGATATTAAATGACTCTTTGACAAAATAAATACGGGGAATACGGGCACTGCGTGGCGTACCATCCGCGCCTTCCCAATCAACGGTCTCGGTACTGTCCCCAGTACTATCCACCCGCACACCATGGCGCACGCCGATGGCAAGATAACCCACCACACTGCCCAGACCCTGTTCCGCCGGATAATGCTCCATCACCTCGGCAACCGAGATCTGGCTCCGTTTTTCCAACAACTGCGTAATATGTCCCTGCAAACGGCAAAAATCAATTTCCGACTGGGCCACCAGTTCACTTACTGCCTCCAGCGATATCTCTGCGGTTTCCGCCAAAGGAATACCCCCTTCAATCATATCCAGACTGGGGTCATGCAAAACCTGTCGTGACAATGAATCGATTTTGCTGCTGGTCAGATAAAGGGTATGGCCAATATTTTCATTCGCCCGGATTTGATCCTTAGCCGCCAAAGCGGCACGCTGCGCCGTTTTGATCAACCGGCTCAAACGACGCTGCTGCTGATAGTCACGGCTTTGCACAAACTGTTTCAAGCCACGCGCAAAGTTTTGCAACACTTCATGCACCTCCGCCCCCTGCTCCAGTAACAACCGGGTGAGCTGTAACAAAAAGCGTTTTTCCTGCCGTTCCAGCTGATGCGCGAAATCCCGCGAGAGCACTTGCTCCAGTGCCACATCAAAGCCTGCACTTTGTTCCGGGTCCGTCAGCAAACGCCAAAAAGCCTTGAACGTACGCCCGGCATCACTATCGGCAATCACATCAACACCGGCGAACAATGCCTCCAGTACCTCACCACGACCACCGTCACTCTCCATCACACTTTCGCGTAATTGCCGGTTCAGTTTTTGAAACTCGTCACGCACCTGACGGAAATCACTGGCCAGCTCATCCGCCAGCGCAATAATCTCACGGGAACGTTCCAGCGCACGTTCGTCATCAAGGGTTTCCAGCTTGCCGGCATTAATGGCATCGATTTGTGCGTCAATACGCTGTCGTTCCTTCATCAGCGTCTGAATGCGGGTTTCCGGATTGCTCTCCGTCTGTTCCGCCAGCAAAACCAGTTGTTGAATCACCATGGCCAAACGGGTTTCAGTGGCAACGGTATGTTTTTCTGTCAGGCCATCGATAAAACGAATGGCCTGCACAGCGGCGGCACTCAGCTCGTACTCCTCTTCACTGGCGGTTTGCTGAAACGTGCGTTCCAAAAACCCTGCGGCCAGCCACTGCGTCAGATAGACCTGCGCCGTCTGCGGCAAATCGCAGCCCCGGGTACGCAATATGTCCAGATCACGGCCAATGCGATCATGCAGGATGGAACTGGCCACCCGCCGCTCCTTGTCCAGCAAATGTGTCTGCAATAACGCCAAAATTGCAGGCGCATTATCCGCCGCCAGCAGACGCCAGATTGACTCCTTACGCAAACGTGAATTAATCGCGACACGCTGGGCGGCCTTCATGTTTGATTACCTGGTTTTTGTTTGGTTTTTTTATGGGAAATGGCATATTAGCATAGGAATTCATGTGTCTTTCCAACACATTCAGAATCAGAAAATAATCACATGCACATTTAAGTACCTGTTTGTTTCGCGAAATAAGTTACCTCGGGGCAACCCTTCGAAATGACTGTCTGATGTAATTAGGCATGCCTTGCTCTGTCAACGCAACGGCTTCCAATGCCTGAACTTCGCCCCTTTCCCATTTTGCCCATTTGTAGAACTCGAACTGGAGAGACGTTGGAACCACCACCGTCTCAACGTCATCCAGCCAGGGCTGAAATTGTTCAGCCAGACAACCCATTACACGCGATCCTTGCGATCACGATATCCCGCAGGATCAGCCTCATTGAACAGACCGCGTGCTTTTGTCTGTGAACGTCTCGGAATAAGCTCGATGATATCGCCCTTGGTAATGAGGGTAAACTTCTGCCCCGCTTGTAAACCGAGCTTCTCACGGATAGCTTTGGGAATAGCCAATTGGTACTTACTGGACAGGGTTGCTGAGACCATATTTTCACCTTTCAAATAAGACTGTGTTCTTCGCAACCATAGCATGCTGAAAAACAAGCGTTATACAATGGGCTATGGATTTACCAGACGACAACCCAAGCACCATTCAACGCAGCTTTAGAGAACTCTCGGACAAAGAAGCCTGTGACGTTGAACAAATCTCCATCCTGGCCCACATGGGGTGGTCGGGGATATTCGGATGGGACAAACTGCTAAAGTCCCAGCGTATTTTGATCGTTTCTGAAGCCGGTACCGGTAAAACCTACGAATGCCGAGCCAAACAAGCCGCGCTATCAAAAGCAGGCAAAGCCGCATTCTATTTCGATCTGGCACAGCTTTCCAACAACAACCTTCGCGACCTCCTGTCTCTCGAAGAGGAAAAGCGCTTCGATGCCTGGCTCGCAGCACAATCTGATATCGCCACAATATTTCTCGATTCCATCGATGAGTTGAAGCTGACTCTAGGGTCGTTTGAAGGAGCGCTAAAGCGCCTCAACAAGGCGATGGCGGGGCAACTCGGCCGTGCCAGAATCGTGATTACAACTCGACCCATTCCCATCGATGATCGTCTGATCCGGCAACACTTGCCGATTCCCGGAAAGAGTGAACCGGTTGCCAGCGGTGAAGAAACCTTCGCCAACATCGCAATGAATAAACAGCACAATAACGAAAAGGACAAGCAAGCGGGTGATAATCCTCCGGCTTGGCTGAATGTCACACTAATGCCTCTCTCGGATGATCAGATCCGGGAAATGGCAGGCCTCCAGGGAGTGACTGATGCAGACGCGCTGCTCGAAGATATCCGCAAACGCAATGCGGAAGATTTTGTCAGGCGACCACAAGACCTGGTCGAATTATGCTCCGATTGGCAAGACCATCGTCGCATCCGCACCCATCGCGAGCAAATTGCGCATAATATCGCAACCAAGCTAAAACCGCGCACGGATCGAAGCGAAAAGGTGCAACTCACGAAGGATAAAACGCTTGAAGGTGCTAGCCGCCTTGCACTCGCTATGCTGCTCACTCGCAAACTCACCCTTCGGCACAGCGCTGAAGCCGATAAGAGCGGCGAACCGAAAACCGCTTTGAATCCGGCAGCAATCTTGCCCGATTGGTCTGCCAATGAGCATGAAACCCTTTTGGAGAGAGCGCTATTTGGCTTTGCCAGTTATGGCCGTGTACGGTTCCACCATCGATCAGTCGTCGAATACCTTGCGGCCCATCGCCTGGAAAGCATGCTGAGCTGCGACATGTCAATGAAGGCGATCAAACGTTTGCTGTTCGCCGAAACCCCGCAGGGTATTAAGGTCATAAAGCCGTCAATGCGACCTGTTGCAGCTTGGCTTGCTCTCTCCCAGCCAAGTATATTTAGTGAAATACGTGATCGCGAGCCCAACGTCTTGCTCAACTATGCGGACCCGGAATCACTAACGCCGCAACAGCGTATTGATACCTTACGCACCTACGCCAGGCAATACGGCCAAGGCAACTGGTGCGGTTTGCATGTACCACGTGTGCAAGTTTACCGCTTCGCCTCGAATGAACTTGCCTCTGAAGTTTTGCACCTGTGGGAATCCGGGATTGAAAACCCGGAAGTAAGAACTCTGCTTTTAGAGCTTATTGCAGCAGTTCCCATGCGTGAGGGTGCCAACATCGCCTATTCGGTCGTCATGCAAGATGATGCTGATAGTGCCGAGCGCGTTGAAGCACTCGGTGCGTTGATCAAACTCAACGACTCTCGACTTGAGGCGGTAACCCTCTCCATGGAGACCGATCCAGATATCTGGCCTGATAAGCCCCTTAAGAACTCGATACTGGAGCTCTTTCCGGCACATATTCCAGTCGAGCGTTTGTGCAAAATTCTGTCACGCATCACAGAGTCCCCGCACAGCACTGATAACCTGAACTGGCTTTGGCCGCACTTGATTGCCAAAGCCAATATGGCATCTGGCTATCTTGAGGCGTTGCGTGCCGGATTGACTGACCTCGTAGCCGAGGGCATCGAATGGCATAAAGAAAAATGGCCTCATAGTCTTGTAACCCCAAGGCAATATCTCGTTGCCCCGCTCGCCGCCGTCTGTCTTCGTCAGTTAGCTGAAGGCAACACATCGCCTGCAGTTGTCAACTCAAGTGTTATAGCCCTCCGGTCCACACATGACGAGTACAGTCACAACGAGTCCGTCACTGATTTGCGAAAAGCGCTTGCGCAGTCACCAGCATCGCTGAGGAAGGCGATATTCTGGGCTGATGACGCTTTCGTTCAGAGTTATCACTCTCAGAAAAACCCGTGGCGCCGCCTCTACGAGGTCAATCATTACGGTGCGATCAGCTTGAGTGCTTGTCAAGACAAAAACTGGATTCTGGCGAACCTCTCTGACTCAAAGTGGCCTCTCCCTGAACGCGCCATGATGCTTGAAGCAGCGATGCATAATGTTTGGGACGGCCAAGGCGATAAACTCGACTATGTTCTGACTCTGAAAGACCGGGTTGTCGATTGCCCTGCACTTACGGCACGTATCAACGACTATATCAAGCCCGTCCCTGCCAACAACGAATTTGCCGGTATGAAAGCAAAACATCAAAAGCGCCAGAAACAGGCTAAACACCGCCAGACCAAAGATCATGAGAGCTGGATGTTATTCTGGCGAGAAGTGGCCAATAATCCGCAAACGGCTTTCAGTCCCGGGCAAGCAGAAAATACCGTATGGAACTTGTGGCAAGCAATGAGCCGCTCTGGTGAAGAAAGCCGCTCATCAGGATGGAATCGACATTTCATCGAACAATATTTCAACAAGGAGATTGCTGACCAGTTACGCTTGACAATGATAAATATTTGGCGAAACGACCGGCCTACGCTACGTAGCGAGCGTCCAGAGAACGAGAGAGGAACATTTCAAGTCAAATGGCAGTTAGGTCTCGCAGCCATAGCGGCAGAGGCAGAAGACAAGAATTGGGCGCGCAATCTATCCTCTGAGGAAGCAAAATTGGCGCTCCGTTGCGCGCCAATTGAACTAAATGGCTTTCCTTCATGGCTTGAGAGTCTTGCTAGTGCTCATCCTGCTGCTATTAAAGCAGTATTAGGCTCGGAATTGATAACTGAATTAAACGAGATCGCAACAACCCAGTACCACCTCGTTGTCTTACAAAACATTAGTCATGCTGCCCCGTTAGTAGCAGCCTTGTTTGTTCCACACCTCCGTACCTGGTTCGATGAAAACACTCAACGCATTAGAGAGGATGAAGATAGCGCCCGGGTAACTGATCGTCTCCGGCAAGTTATCGACATCTTGTTGAGGCATGGTGACATGCATGTGTGTGAGCATGTTTGCACAGTTGCAGCACAGCAACTCGCTGACGGTCATGATCAGGACTTCGCGTACATATGGCTTTCTACCTTGATGCAACTAAATCCCACCGCAGGAACCGGGCAGCTCGAACAAATGCTGAGTGAAGTTAAACCTGGAGGTCGGGGGCTAGGGGTTAACTGGATTAGCCTTCTGTTCGGTGACCGTCATAGCAAGACATTGATCAACCTCCGTTCGCCCGAATTTACTCCTGCCTTGCTACTACGTCTCGTGCGGCTCGCTTATCGCCATGTACAACCCCTGGAAGACATTAGACATGAGAGCGCCTACACTCCCGGTCTCCGCGATCATGCCCAAAATGGCCGTGATGCTTTGTTGAATGCCCTACTGAACACTAAGGGTCCGGAGGGCTGGGAGGCAAAACTTGAATTGGCTAACGATCCACTATTGGCGCATTTTCGTGATCGGGCCTTGTTGATTGCCCGTGAGAAGGCTGCGGAGGAATTAGATGGAATAGCCCTCTCCGAGTCCGAGGTAATAGCACTTAACCACAACAGGGAAGTGCCTCCCACCACTCGTGATGAATTGTTCACGCTCATGGTAGATCGTCTTGACGATTTCAAAGATCTGTTACTCCGCGATGATTCACCACGCGCTGCATGGGCTGGCATTTCAGATGAGAAAGTGATGCGCCGTGAAATCGCGCGTGAGCTGCGCAATACCGCCAACCACGCTTACACTGTTGATCAGGAGAGCGTGACAGCTGACGAGAAGGAAACCGACATCAGATTGCGCTCCTCCACTTCAGATCATCAAGCCGTGATCGAACTTAAGTTAGGCGACAAACGTACAGGCCGTGACCTGCGCGACACGATTAAAGAGCAGTTGGTAACCAAATACATGGCACCGGATGCGTGCCGCTCTGGATGCCTGCTGATCACCATCGCCAAGAATCGAACCTGGCAGCATCCAGATTCCAAAAAATTCCTTGATGTTGCCGGGCTGGAATCAATGCTTCAAAAAGAAGCATCAAAAATCGTTACCGAGATGGGACTAACCCTGCGGCTTACTGCACAAGTGCTTGATCTACGGCCACGTCTTCCGACCGAAAAGGAGTCTGTAACGACACAAAAACGTAAATCCGTTTCGAACCCACAACAGAACAATTAGCAGCGACACATTATTGCGCAATAACATCTTCGCCACGTTTTACAATGTTGCCAAAAGCAATAATTACTGACCAAATTGAAACACTGTTGCCCTGGAATATAAAAAATGGGATTAGTTGAACGTTAAAGCTAAAAAAAACTGCTAATTTCTGTAACGCTTTGATTTTATCAAAACGTCGTCCTTCCAAAGGAACTACATTCTTCATATTTAAAGCTTCACCAGTAGTTAACTAAAATCACCTTTGCCCAATCGGGTAACGGTTGTTGTTGTATTTGCAGTTCATCATGATCAATGAATGCAATAGAAGTGAAAGGTTCAGCATGTGACGAATTATCATAAATCTGTACAACATCAACTAATGCCAATACATCATTCACATACCGTATGGCTCCTGGCATCTGTGAAATAATTTTCTCACTTGGCACCGTATGCCCACCTTCTGCTACTCGTTGAGAAGCGCGCGCCTAGTTTAATTGATCATTTTGCAAATGAATATAAACAAAAATAATCTCATAGCCTGCTGACTTTGCAGCTGCTAAAAAATCAATTTTCGAAGGATGAGAAAAAACGGTCTCAAAACAAAAGCTAGTGCCTGTACGCAGCAAATCCAGACACAGTTTTCCAGCTAGTTTGGCCACTTTATAACTCACCACCTTCGGTTGTTCAGCGTTCAGTTCTTTTGCCAGAATATCGGCATTAACAAAAGGTAAGCCGGTTGACGCTAAAAACAGCCGATAAAAAGTGGACTTGCCTGCACCATTCCCCCCCCCAGCCAATAACCAAAGTTGCTTATCGGCACTCATTCGACAACAAACACACCATTTTCAAAACGACCCGTTTGACGCTGCCCATCAGACATGACCCTGTCCAATAAACCCGGTACCGTTAAGCTGGGTAGGCGGTATTTGGATACGTATTAGAAAAAATATTTTTTCTAATTTTACCGTACTAGCTTTATGGTAAAAACATGTCTTCGGGCTTGCTCTGCGATATTCAGTACGCAAAGCTGAAACAAGAAATTCTCTCCCCTTGTATGATTCTTTAAGTGTTTCAACCAAGGCGACAATTTATCCTGACACAGAATATTTTATCGCGGAATCACTTGTAATATCTGACCGGTATTTCTTAATAACTCACTCGGACGACAAGAAAGCAACCCGGAGGCTACCCCTATCCCTGAAGAAGTTGCGCCTGACACGCCATGCGCCACGGTACTTGCGCCGCAGAGAAAAAGGTTTTTGATTTCTGATCGATTTTTAAAACTAAAAGGACCGAATTGACGCCAGGTTTTTTCTGTTCCATAGCAGCTTCCATTAGTAGATTTCACATAATGATCATTCGTTAACGGCGTACTCAATTCACAATAAACCAGATGGTCAGAGATGCCTGGAATAATATGCTCAATGGTTTTAAGCATCGATGCTGTCAGTTTTCGCTTGAGAGCATGATAATCATCAGGCCGATTATTATAAGTGGTGTGTTGCCATTGTCTAAAAACTTCATACGAAATAAAACTGACGGCCTCAATAGTGTGATGACCATTTCTGAAACTATTCGGGTCTTTCATGCTGCTTATGCCGACAAACACACCGGGGCATTCATCAGCATCAACTACGCTAGGGCTTTGGGCGCGTTGATAATACACTTCAGGATCATGAAAAGGTGTATACCAATAATTTCCGGAATCAAAATTCATACTGGCAAGATCAAGGTCGGTCGCAATATAAAGCACCAGCGCAGCCGTTGTATAAGTAAACTGGTCCAGTTGTTTCAGGAGTTTTTTGCTAAGAAACTCCCGACCTATCAATTGCTCATAAGTTATTTTTGGAGAAGCATTGGAAATAATTTTTTTAGCTCTGAGTTCCTCACCATTACCCAGTCGGACACCGATAGCATATCGTCCTTTTTTATTTTTTTCGGTAATAATTTTTTCCACTGGGGTAGATAATAGTATTTCTCCCCTGTTCTTTCTTAACGCACGCACAAAGGCTTTGGGAATAGCACGTCCACCACCTTCAGGATAATAACCGCCCTCAAGATAGTGCCCCGTTACCGCAGCATGCAATGCAAATGGTGTTCTTGATGGTGGCAGACCATGGTCACCACACTGAACAGAGAGAAAGGTTTTTAACAAAGGGTCAGAAATCCTATCATCCAGTGTTTTCTTTAAAGAGAACAAACCATACCGTCCCATTTCTCGCGTTCTGAAAGGAACGGTTAAAAGCTCCAGGAGGCCTCTGGTTTCAGGAACAATAGATAACTGGCCACAAATTTTATCCACCAGAGAAAAATAATTTTCAATCCCTTTGGCATCAGCAGGAAAACGCTGTTTGAAGCGTTCAATAGTGGCCTGTTTACCACTGGGGATATCCATAAACTCCTGTCCAACCTGAATATGTTCATAACCATCAGGATTCATTTCAAAAAAAACAAGGTCATCAGCAACACCAAGCCCTTCGTAAATTTCGCGCATTGATCCACCATCACCAAGTTGACCAACATAATGAACACCGGGACTAAAGCGGTAACCCTTTTTTCTAAAGCTGTGACAAAGACCGCCCGGTACATTGTGCTGTTCAATAACGATGACACTTTCGCCTGCCTGAGCTAGGGGGAGAGCCGCAGCTAAACCACCTGCACCTGAACCAATAACAATGACATCCGCGTCCAATTTTTACCCCTGGTATGATTTGTCGGAAAAACACAATAGCGTGTGCATCCAACATCGTTGATAACCCATAACGTACATTTTTAAATTTTATGTTTTCATTTTTGCATAGTACAGTAACGTTTTTTCATTAATTAACTTATTTAGTTTTTATCATTATTAAAACAAGCATGCGATGAAAGAGTTTAACCAAAAACATATAAATTACACCACCAGACCGGTGAAAAATGAAAAAATTCAGCAACTAACCCAATGTTTAACGCTATTTTTCTAGTAGTAATTCTTACCGAATATTTGTATGAATGTTTTTGAACGCACATACAAAATTGAGTTAACAGGAAGCAAATTAAATAACTCAAGGCGGCTGAATTAATGCAACCCGCCCCGTCATCAGTTCATCTCCTCTGGCACATGCCCGGATATTATATATTGCCCCGTTGCTGTCATTAAAAATACATTCGGCCTGAATGTGTAACTCGGGCACACTGATGTCGATAAACCGGGAAAACACATGCAATTTCTTTATCGCCCCAAGATAGGCAGGGCGGGCTGCACCGAGGCCACTTTGTTGTAAGGCTGCGTGAACGGCTGCCGCCTGCGCCCCATATTCCACCAACACCACCGTATCCATCACTCCATCTTCAATCAGCGGATTATCCATTCGGCGATGACTGGCGGTAACGGCGTTCAGACGGTGTTCATCCCAGTCTGTTATCTGATCGAGCAAACACATGGCTTCGCCATGAGGGATAAGTTGAACGATTTTATGGCGCGGGATTGCAGTCATGGAATAGTGGTAATGACAATAAAAAAATCAGTTGGCTGAAAATTATTTTATCTATTTTTGCTGCTTAATAGGGTGTTAGATTGACCATCAACATTCCATCACTAGGCAAAGGAAGGTGTAGCTGGCAGTCTTTTTTCCGGGCCAGCGCCTCCAGCAATGGCAAACTACGTGCTGCAGGATTGCCAAGGCGTACGGCGTCCAAAGCGATATTTTCCATTGGTGTTTCATTTTTTTCTTCCGCACCGAGACCGACAGTCAAACAAGCGAGGCTGGTATCGTCAGGTGCTGCGGTTAACACCAGAGCCACAGCAAATGGATCCTGGATAAAGCACTTGGCAAACAAAGGCGGTGGAGGCGGCGTGTCATAAACTGCCAATAAGGCTGATACTCCGTCCAATGCCACCTGAGTGGCGGCTTCCAGTAGTCCTGCGCTGAAGCTACCGTCATAACCAGCCAGACTGGTAGAAGGTGCGCGAGAGCCAGTGGCGATACTCCAGTAGCCGGCAGCAGCATTGTGGACCGAGTTGTGAAACTGGGTGGGTGATACGGCCCGCTCGGGCTGCCGCAGCATCCGGCATATCTGATCGACAATGGGAGTATCTCCTCCGGAGGAGGCAAAAATACCCGCCAAAGTGCTGGGGTCAAGATTGCTGCTGTCGATGGCATCTTCACAGGCACGAAAAGCCAACCGCACCACTTCGGTGGCCCGACGACGTTCATTCGGCGGCAACAGTTTTGGCTTGTAACGATCAAGCGGTCGGGAAAGGCAGGGCTGTTCACCCCTCAATACCTGGCGTCCTTTAACCCAGTTTTCCAGACCCGGTGCTGCCAAGCCAACGGCATTCACATAAACTTTGATCATGCTGAACACCCCACCACCAGACTACAATTGCTGCCACCGAAACCGAAAGAATTGTTCAGCACAGCCCGCAGTGGTTGATATCTGTTCTCCAGCAATACCTCAATTTTCAGATTCGGATCCAGTGTCTCGCTATTTAATGTCCGGGGCATAAAACCATGCTCCATGCATAACAAGGCCAGCGATGTTTCAACAATGCCAGCAGCTCCCAAAGTATGCCCTGTCCAACCCTTGGTGGAACTACACGGGGTTTTGCGGCCAAACAAGCTGGCCACGGCTCTGGATTCGGCAATGTCGTTGGCCTGGGTGCCAGTGCCATGAAGGTTGATATAATCAATGTCCCTGACTGCCAGCCCGGCGCTGGCCAAAGCGGCTTTCATTGCCGCCAATGCACCTTCACCCTGCGGGTGTGGCGACGACATATGGTAAGCATCGCTACTTTCTCCATACCCCAGCAAGGCGACTCCCCCACGATTCTCTCCAGGCTGGAGCAAAGCAAACCCGCCCGCCTCACCAATAGAGATTCCGCTACGGGCCATATCAAAGGGGCGGCATTTTTCTGTAGCCACAAGCTGTAAGGCATTGAAGCCATACAAAGTGGTCAAACAGAGGGAGTCAACACCACCCACCACGGCGGCATCACAAAGCCCGCTCTGTATGGCTCGACTGGCAGAGGCAAACACTTTGGCACTGGAGGAACAGGCAGTAGAAACTGTGACGCTGAACCCTTCGATACCCAGGTAATGACGCACAAAATCAGTGACAGCATAGGTATTGTGAGTAGTGGATTCATGATACCACTGCGGCAACGGCTCTTTTTCCGGGTCGATACTGAGATAGGCCTGCTCGGTTTGATGGATACCCGAAGTACTGGTGCCCATAAAAAGACCGATGCGTTTGGCACCGTAGCGACTCGTGGCATCACGCACGACATCGATAAACCCGTCCTGTTCCAACGCCAGTTGAGCTAGGCGGTTGTTGCGACAGTCGTAGCTCGCCCATTGACCTTCCAGACGGAAATCATCAAGGGACGCTACTTTGCCCACCCAGGCATCTAGGTCATCAATTTGAAAAAAATCACAAGCTGTCAGCCCGGAATGCCCCTCCCGTAACGGTTGCCAATGAGCGTCACGACCGGCACCCAGTGCCGAGGTCAGCGTATAATCAGTGATCTGTAGTGGTTTCATCGAGCCAAAAATCATAAAAATTGAACCAGTTATAGGGAGCCTCACCAATGTGATGCTCCAAGCGGCGGACATATTCTCCCATAGCCCGAGAAATTTCTGTGTCGCGTTGGTGACGGGGAGCAGAAAACTGTTCCGTCAACAGTTCAAAATTGAGCTGGTAACGATTCCCCCCTTGATAGAGTCCGAAACAAAGGATGACCGGCGCTTTGAGAATCAACCCCAGCAACCATGGCCCAACAGGGAAATTTGCTTGCCCTCCAAGAAACTCACAGCGGATCATCCGCTCATCATTCCCGGCCCTGTCAGCCATAATGCCAATCATCTCACCCTTTTTGATTGCCTGATCCAGAGTCAAGGCCAACGCCGGTGCAGATTGCGCAGGATCGATAATCGCTGCAGCAAGTTCCGGGTCCAAAGCATCAATCAGTTCGGCGGCAAGCGGGCTGTGCTGGCGATCAATCAATACACGAATCGGTAAACGCTGTTCTTTTGTCGCTAAAACCCGCATCACATCAAAACTGCCAAGGTGAGAAACCAGGAGAATACAACCCTGCTTCTGCGTCACATAACGCTGGAATAATTCGGCACCATTGACCTGAATTTGGTATTTATCATGTTGCCCGGAGAGAAAAAACAAACGATCCACAGAAACAACCGCAAAGGTATAAAAGTGTTTCCACAAATCCAGCCATCCTGGTTTGCGCCCCAGTGCCCGGGTCAAATACTGGCGTGAAGCCCGGCGAGCCGTGGCGGCGGTCAACAAGAAATAAAATGCTACTGGATAAAGTAACAGCATCATAAATCGTCGGCCAAGATGCAGAGCCGCCCATACCAGCAATGTCAACATAGTGCGGTTGCTTCGTTCTTTCTGTTCATGCCACCGGGGGGCCGTCATGGTTGCTGCTCCCGAGGTGCATGTCCAGCCAGTTCCAGTACACCTTTGCAAACGAGGTTAGGGGGACAATGACAAGCAACATCCAGACGCTGCAACGCCGGATCACTTTTCAATTCCAGGCGACACTGATCACCAGGGTGGAGGCTTTTGAGAAATTTCATCGATTTGATAGTGATGATGGCGTGAGTGCAATACTGACGGTGAACCCGGGCAAAAATCCATTGCATTAACAACGCTCCGGGAACAATGGGATCTCCGGGGAAATGAGCGGGGAAACACGGGTGCTGTTGTGGCACGGTAAAATAGAGTGTGATCACATCGGGCTTCATTTCAGTTTATTTCAACAACGCTTGCAATAACGAGATAGAAAGCTTGCCCGTGTCATTACGCGGCAAAGCCGCAACCTTTTTAATCGGCCGGGGCAAAAACACCAAATCAACCCTTTGCGCCAGCGCCTCCCGGAGAGCATGCAGCGAAAGCTGGGAGACAACCAGTGCTACCGGGCGTCGAGGCCATTTATTGTCTCTTCCCTCTCCCTCATCAGCCATAAAAATGACACCGTCTTCCACTCCTTCAATCGCTAAAAATTTGAGCGTAAGATCCGCGAGGGAAGCTCTTTTGCCACCAACATTAATCATGTCCACCGAACGCCCCAGAAGATGAAACCGGTGTTGATCAATAAGTTCCAAACGATCTTCCACTCGTGCGGCATCAGCAAGATGTGGACCCTGAACATGTACCAAATCTTCGGTTGATGTTTTGTTCATCATCAGAGTCATGCCGTCCAACAAGGTCCAGTTATCATCACTGATGGTTCGCCGGGTCGCCATGCTGCCCGCTTCCGTACAACCGTATATTTCTTCCACCGGTGCCTGAAACAGGTTTTCAGCCTCCGCTGCCTTGAGTTTGTCCAGTGGTGCTGTTGCCGATATCACTTTACTCACCACCGGCATTTTTGTACGAGTGGCGACCATCGCACGCAAATGCACCGGCGTTGTCACCAACAACCGCGAATCCGACAAAGAAGCAAGTGTAAATGCAATATCATCAGCATAGAACGGGTGACGGGAATCCATAACACAGCCGCCATGCAAGGCCATCATGAGCGTCATTTCCAGTCCATACATATGTTGGGAAGGTACGGTAGCAACAATGGTCGGCCGTTCCTCCGGTGCCACGAACCGGGCTGCCAACATTCTGGTGGTACCGACCAGGGTTCGCCACAGCTTTCGGTTGGGCGACGGCTTGCCGGTCGTACCGGAAGTAAAAGCGATTGCAGCCAACTGGTTGCCTTTCAGCCATGGCAATTCCGGCTCCTGCCCGTTATTCAACAACGCAATGTTCACTGTTGCCGCACGAAGATCCAGTGTCACGATCTCCGCCAGTTCCTCATCGTCGTCGATCACCGCACAACAATCCGGATAATCCGCGACAACGTCGGCTATGGTCTGTGATTGACGGCCGGATGGTAACAGGTTAACGCTTCCCTTCACCAGAGCGGCACAAAATACCAACGCAAAATGATAGCGGTCCCGGCACAAATTGATCAGGTAAGGGGTATTCGGCAACTGCCGGGACAAGGCCACGACCCGGGCAATAAAATGCTGCTGACTGACCTGTTGGCCACCGCTGAACATGATGGGTGCCGCTGGCCGAAATACATGAATCAAAGGAATGTCGTCGTTCTGCATAAGTCAGCGTTGTCGAATATCAGCACTAACCACTATCCTGAGATAGTCTACAAACCCGGGCTGATCGTAATGATGAAAGCGCCACTTACGATAGACATATTCAATCACAAATAATAAAGCAGCCAATATATAATTGATAAAATTGGTGAACAGAGACCACAACGTGATCGAGCCCAACCACGGCAACAAAGCAGACCACAAAGCCATGGCCGCAAAAAAAATCGCCCACATCAACGTCACACTTCGGGTATAACGGCACATATATGCGGGCAAGGAACCATGCACCTGTTCAGCAATAGCAGTCACCAGTGGTTTTCCTCCCGGTAACAGACCACGAAAAAAAACACCCCATAACAGCAAAGGAATCACTACCGGAGGCACATATAACAGATAGAGGGTAACCCCCTGGTTATTAATCGCGAAAAGCAGCACTAGAATCAGTAAAAATAAACCCTGAGTGAAACGATTGCCTTGCCGTAAACTTGGCAACAATAGCCCCAGAGCCAGCACCAGCAAGGCCAAAATCTGCACCATCGGCAGATCCAACCATACCGCTAAATGAACCAACAGAGGGTAACTCAGGGTCAGTGCCACCGGCATAGCCGAACTCACAGACTCAGGAATCAGCTATGAATGTGTGTAGTCAATGCACGCAGACTGGAAAATATCTGCTGGTTATTCTCATCATCCGCTTTTAACTGAACACCGTATTGACGAAAGACCGCAAGAGAAATTTCCAGTGCATCGATAGAATCAAGACCGAGGCTATCAGGTGCATCGAACCCAAACAAAGGGGCCTCTGGGGAAATATCATCAGCACTGATATCCTCCAGATCCAGCGTGTTAACCAGCATTTCTGCCAGCTCTTTTTCTTGTTGTGATTGCACGCCCATGATAACTACCACCTGAAAACTGTTTTTTTGTACATGTCACCTAATATCCTGCGAGTACTCACACTCACCCAGCACGACCCAAGTGTCAGCCATTCGTTTTAATTTCACTGCCACTGTATTCACTGAACATTCCCATCACCACATGACGCCGGGGCAGCTGTAAACCAACCTCTTCCATTGTCGCCAGGATAATTGACGGGGAAACACATTGCTCAATGGTATCCCAATAATAACGCATCAGTTCCTGAGCCTCACTGCTACGACGAAACAAACGGGTCAAGGTAGGCACCACACCTTTCATGTAAAACTTGAGCCCCCCCTTGAAGAAAGCATTCTCCGGCC
Organism: Gammaproteobacteria bacterium; assembly: GCA_021647705.1. Taxonomy (GTDB): domain Bacteria; phylum Pseudomonadota; class Gammaproteobacteria; order SZUA-152; family SZUA-152; genus SZUA-152. The sequence continues at coordinate 117,467 of JAKIUF010000006.1, forward strand.
GGGTAATTTCCAGCAACAGGATTTTCCCTCCCGGTTTCAATACCCGACGATACTCGGAAAACAAAGCATGCAAATCCGCTACATGACGAAGGGCAAAGCCCATGGTCACACGATCAAAAGTATCATCAGGGAACGGCAACCTCTCCCCCAGACCCTGGGCAATATTGGACACTCCCCGGGTTTTCGCTTCGCCAAGCATACCGGCGCTGGGATCTAAAGCAACCACCAAACCTTTATCCTGAACGATGCCCTGGGCCAGATGGGCCACTACGCCAGTACCAGAACCAACATCCAGCACCCACATACCCGGTTCCAGACCGGATCGTTCCAAAGCCTGACGTCGATACAATTCCCCGGAGCCGAAGCTCATAATGCTGTTAATCCAGTCGTAATGCGCCGCCGACGAATCAAACATTCCGTCGACTCGTCCACGGCGTTCACTTTCGTCCCCATAATACTCCGGAAGGACCGGATGAGGAGCCACTTGTTCTTTGTTTTGGGTTTTCATGACCGAATTTCCACCACTTGACTACCAACAGCAGGACACTTTACTGTCTGGGAGTATATTTGTATAGGCGCTATACTCTTGTTCCGCAAAACAGCAATCTGTACGGACAACATTCTAACAATTACCTGTTTATAATAAAACCAACCAAACAAATTTCAGGGATTTTCGTGGTGCAGCCAAACCAATCGCTCCAAATATCACCCATAATATCTTGTCGTTATTCAAGCCAGACTCCAGACGCACTTCTGAAAAGTGATGACGTACTGACAGTCATCAGTTTCGGCCAAGGCTGTGCGCCCACAAAAAAATCTCGCCATTTCAATACCGGTTTGCCTGTCCTCGGCAAGCCCCTCTGCGAGGTCTGGCACAGTCAGACTACAGTGGAACACGGTATCGAGGACCATTGTTACTGGTCAAGCAATGAGGAGCTGATGTGTCTCGGTCTATGGGTCAACGAACGTCATTATTCTGACCTCAAAACGGCAGTTTTCGCATCCTATACCACTTTGCTACAAAAACTTCGGGATCGAAACTACCCTCATCTGCTCCGGGCCTGGAACTATCTTCCCCGGATTAATCACGGTGATAACGATAACGAACGGTACAAACAGTTTTGTCTCGGTCGCCACGAGGCATTCAGCCACTGTCAGCAACATCATTATCCGGCTGCCACTGCCATCGGACATGGCAGCGGCGATATCGTGATTTACCTGATGGCATCGCGCCAAACAGTTCCTCAACATTTCGAAAACCCTGATCAGTTAAGCGCTTTTTGCTACCCCAGAGAATACGGCCCCAAAAGTCCTTCTTTTGCCCGGGCCTCGGTGTTACAAAATCAAAATGGAAAACAACTCTACCTGTCAGGGACAGCCAGTATTCATGGCCACCAGTCCTTGCATCCGAATAACTTTAACGGCCAGATGGATGTGACTTGCGGAAATATCAACACACTGCTGCAACACGTTGCCAGCCAACTTCGAGTGGAAACAACACCCACCCTAGAATTGATAAAAGTTTATGTCCGCAACCGCCAGGATCTGAACAAGGCTGAAGCGGCCATTGAACAACATTTTGGCCCGGAAGTACCCGCACTGTTTCTTCAGGGTGATATTTGTCGTCAGGAGCTGTTAGTCGAAATTGACGGCATGTGCCAATTCGATCACGGCACCGGGCAATGAAAGATATCAGTGATCATAGCGACAGAACGCTGCTCAACACCATCAACTACATCTGGCGGTTATTGGTTACTGGTTTCAGTTTCATGCTTTTCGGCATTGGCGGTGCAATATTGTCCATCGTGCTATATACAATCTCTCACCTGATTCCCATGAGTAACGGCCGAAAGCTGTCTTTTATCCGCAGCACAATTTCACGAACGCTCGGCATTTACCTCCTCTTTCTCCGTCTCTGTGGCTTGCTCAGTTATGAGATTCATGGCCGCGAGCACCTCAGACCCAATGGCCAATTAATCATCGCCAACCATCCTTCCCTGCTGGACGTCGCATTTGTGATCTCTCTCATCAGACGGACAGATTGTGTGATCAAATCAAGTCTTCAGCGTACGCCCCTCACCCGAGGCCCCGTCAACACAGCCAAATATATCAGTAACGATTCAAAACAATTAATCCAGAATTGCGTGGATTCACTACAACAAGGAAATTCCCTGGTCATATTTCCCGAGGGAACCCGTACCCGGCCAGGGGAAGCCTTAAAATTCCAGCGCGGTGTCGCCAATGTGGCCCTGATGGCGGAAAAAAATATCACCCCCATCACCATACGCTGTGAACCGGCAGCCTTGCTCAAACATCAAAAGTGGTACCAGATTCCCAAACTGCCGCCTCACTACACAATTCATGTTCTGCCCGACATCGCCATCGAACCTTATCTGGCCATGGAGGCGATGCAAAGCCAAAAAGCACGACGACTCAACCGGGACCTGATCGATTTTTTTACCGTCCGCATTAACAACCCAGGGCACTGAAACACAACGATGAACCGATAAATTTCCTGCCACGATGCAATGAAAACCCGTGTATTATTTGCTAGAATACCCGACCAGCACGCTGCCAAGACTGTTTTGATAATGTACTGGCCACTGTGAACAACAGTTAACTATAATAAAAAACCGGTTTTGTTATGCATACGAAAGAATCAATATACGAATATTTGAAGGGCGTCATGTCGGAGCTGTTTGAAGTCGAGGTCGATACGATTCGTCCTGATTCCAGGCTCTACGAAGAACTGGATATTGACAGTATCGATGCCGTGGACATGATCATAAAACTGAAAGACCTGACAGGGAAAAAGTTGCGGCCCGAAGACTTCAAAAATGTGCGCACGGTGCAAGATGTGGTGGATGCCGTCTATGTGCTGATCAACAATGATACCCCCATGCAGTGATCTCCACGCCGCCTGACAGCCCACATCCCGAGAACAAAACTGACCCTGTCATATTACAACAACATATTGATGCTGTTGAAACCCGGTTCTTACTCTATATCCCCAATGATCTGGTGTATTTCGAAGATCATTTTCCCAGCCACCCTATGCTTCCAGGAGTGGTTCAGATCCAATGGGTAACAGACTTGGCGAAACAACTACCGCTACCCGATACATTTCTGGAAAATTTTTCGACAATAACAAAACTGAAATTCATGCGTCTGATTGCACCAGAAGTCCAACTCACCCTGCAACTGATAATATCGCCATCAGGCAAATCACTGAGCTTTCGCTATTTCGATGATGCGGGCGATTACTCTTCCGGCCATCTGGGCTTCAGGTAGTCCACCATGTTCAACCCTTGCATCATCATTCCGACATACAACCATCACCGCTATATTCACACAGTGATTGATGGGCTAGGGCAGGATATTCCCTGCCTGATTATCGACGACGGCAGCATTTCACCCTGCCGTGAAATTCTTCAGGATCTCGCCCGTGAACGGCCCTGGGTAGAACTTGTTCGATTGCAACAGAATCAGGGGAAAGGAATCGCCGTCACCACCGGACTGAAGCATGCCTACCAACAGGGGTTCAGTCACGCCCTGCAAATCGATGCCGATGGCCAACACGATACCAATGATCTCCCTCGCTTTCTTTCCCTGGCAAAAAAACACCCCCTGGCCATCATCGCAGGGGTGAGGCGCTATGAAGAAATGCCGCCCAAACGACGTTATGGCCGGATGATTACCGATTTCTGGGTATGGATAAATACCCTTTCCTTCACCATTAAAGACTCCATGTGTGGTTACCGTCTTTACCCATTAGCAGAAACCATGCCTCTGATATCGGATACCGCAGTGGGCCAGCGGATGGATTTTGATACCGATATTCTGGTACGGCTCTACTGGCGTGGAATTGCGGTCGAACAACTGGAAACCCGAATACACTATCACCATGATGGCGTCTCTCATTTTGACATGCTGCGGGACAATCTAAGAATTTCGAAAATGCACACCCGCCTTTTCTTCGGCATGCTGGTCAGGCTGCCTGTCCTCATGGCACGCACCTGGAAACATCAAGACAAACATGCTCAACACAAAAACTGAAATCACAATCCCCTTCCATGACGTCGACTCCATGAAAGTCGTCTGGCATGGCTGCTATGTAAAATATTTCGAAATCGCCCGATGTCAATTGCTTGAAATTTTCGATTACAGTTACCAGAAAATGTTTGAATCCGGCTACGCTTGGCCGGTGGTCGATATGCGAATCAAATACGTTAAACCGCTGCATTTTGACCAAAAAATCGTGGTGGAAACTCAATTAATAGAATGGGAATACCGGCTAAAAATCAAATATCGAATTTGTGATGCCGATAGCGGAGTAACCCTGACCAAGGGTTATACCATCCAAGTGGCTGTGGATATGGAGACTCAGGAAATGTGCCTGGAATCGCCTCTGGTTTTCACAACAAAGCTTTTCAAAACAGAGGCATTCAAAACAAAGTCAGGCAAAACCGAAACATGAATCGCCTGATATTAGCTCTTATCATCACTCTGATGACACTCCCTCAACCGGTTTATGCCGGTGACGCCACCGAGACAAGCAACCTGCTATCTCAACAAATGCGTCAGCACCAAGTCGTAAAAGGCCACTTTGAACAATCGCGCACGTTGACCGGTATTCCCCGCCCCATTCATTCCAGCGGCCGCTTTATCTATTGGCGAAACCACGGCCTGTACTGGAAAACCGAAAAACCCATCTCTCAAGCCTCGACGTTTACCCCCGATGCCATCATTCACTGGCAGTCCGGCACTGACTTACAACAAGCCAAACGTCAGGTAAACAAAAGCACATCACCGGTTCAAAAACAGATCAGCCGCATTTTACTGGCCGTTTTCGGCGGCGACATTCAATCATTGGAAAAACTGTTCAACACCCACTGGCATTCCGGCTCGACACCCGACGAAAAACAATGGACCGTAGACCTGACGCCTTCAGTGACCGCCATCAAACAAGTCGTTGCGAAAATCACCCTCAGCGGTGGAGATTACGTTAACGCTCTCAATCTCGATGCCAGCAACGGTGACACCACCCGGATTCACTTTTCCAACATCCGTGCATTCGCCTATCCCGCAGCAGAGGATTGCCAGTATTTCAATCAGGATTCCGCATCATGTCCTGGCGACAAAACCGACACTCTTTCATCCAGCCGAAGAGAACCATGAAACCTGACAAGCGATCAGGAATGCAGTCAGAAATGCAGGACAGCCACACATTTACCTCGATTTACAGAGGGTTGGCAGCGGCATTTGTGATCCTTTGCCTGACCAGTATCTTTTTACTGAATAACACATTTAAAACCGGACTGGTCATTGATACTGATCTCCGCGCCCTGTTGCCAAAAACTGACAACAATGCTCTCTCCCGCTACGCCGAATCCCGGTTACTCAATCGACTGGGGAACACGGTTATCCTGTTGATCGGAGCAACGACACCGGAAGCAGCAATAAAAGCGGCCGACTTCGGCAGTACCTGGCTGCATAACCACACAACGTTGCGCGTGAATGCGGATTCCTCCCCGGGGCTCGACCCGGAAAACCTGATCCTGCAAATGAAAGATCACCGCTTCCATTTGCTCACACCAAAACAACGACAACTGCTCGAAAACGATGCCACAGAGGATTTGCTCAACATGGGCTGGGCTTCAGTTCTGGGGCCCCAAAGCTGGGCCCGGATCACCTCCATACAAGAAGACCCCCTTGCATTGTTTGACGATTTTGTCGCATGGGCCAGTCAGACCGGCAGCACGTCCACCGTCACCCGGCATGGGGAAAATATACTGTTCAGCACACCTCAAAGACCCGGGTGGTTTTTCTCCCCTCTTTATATAAACACCGGCGAAGAAACATTTCAGCTCGATGCCCAAGCCAATACTGTCGCCACCCTGGCCCAGCTACAGACAGCGCTGAAGCAACATTTACCCGAAATACAAACGTTAAAATCCGGTGTCATTTTTCATGCCGCTGAAGCCGCCAAACGCGCCCGGGGAGAGGTCACATTAATCGGTCTGGGGTCACTGCTCGGCATCATTGCATTATTCATTGCCGCCTTCCGCTCACTGACCCCGCTGGTCATCAGTTTAGCCTCTGTTTTTTTCGGCTGCGTCATTGCCTTTTCCATCGTTCACCACCTCTACTCCGGGCTGCACATCATCACTCTGGTTTTTGGTGCTGCCCTGATTGGTGTCTCCGTCGATTACTCGCTGCATTATTTCACCCGACTGTTCTCCACCCGCACCACCGGTCATCGCTTTACCTGTTTGCGATCCATTTTCCCGGCCATCAGCCTCGGGTTGATCACCAGCATCATTGGCTACGGCAGTTTAAGCCAGGCACCATTGACCAGCCTCAACCAGATCGCCCTCTTTTCTGTCACCGGCCTCATCAGTGCTTGGCTGTTCGTGGTTGTTATCTACCCCTGGGCCAGAATACGTGACCCCAAACCGATGCCGGCTTACCTGACCCGCTGGGCACTGTTCCCCCTGAATTGCTGGCAAAACCTGAAACGGCGACATCTGCCCCCGGCCACCTTCCTCGCAGGTCTGGCGATTCTGAGTGCCCTGGGTGCCTGGCTGACCATCACCACTAGCGATGATGTCCGTATCCTTCACTCACCCTCAACGGTCTTGCTGGAAGAAGAAAAAAAACTGAAAACAATCATCAACAGCTATGCGGGCAATCAGTTTTTCATCGTCACCGGTTTAAGCGGACAACAAGTATTGCAAAATGAAGAAGCGTTCCGCCCACAACTTGAAAAACTGGTTGAGTCCGGAGCCATCACCGGCTACCAGTCCATCACTCGCTTCCTCCCATCCATCGCTCGCCAGCAAGAAGATTACCGCCTGCAAAAACACACACTCTACGATAATAGTGATAGTGGCGAACCTGGCCCGATACCCCGCTTCATGAAAAAACTGGGGTTTGATGCCGCAGCGACAGAGCAACTGTCACACCGCTTTGCCGCCCGTAAAAATGACTACCTGACCCCGAAAAACTGGCCGGGATTACAGGCATCAGGACTTGACCTGCTCTGGCTTGGTCAGATCGATAAACAATATGCGACCCTGATCCTGTTACAAGGGATCAAAGATACCGCCGCCCTGACAACAGCGGCAACCGACGTCGATGACATTGTATTCATCGACAAGGTAAACGAGTTAAGCCACATTCTGGAACAGCAACGACACTCGGCAACCGCCATGCTCGCCCTGGCGTATGGCGCAATCGTCATCCTGTTGCTCCTGCGTTATCGGCGAATCGATGCAATGCTCCTGGCGCTGGTTCCTCTGGTCTCAACGTTACTCACCATCACCCTGCTCTCCGGTATCGGCATGTCCATCAGCCTGTTTCATCTGTTTGCCATGTTCCTGATACTCGGGCTGGGTATGGATTACAGCATCTTCATTTATGAATCATCAGCGGCAGAAACCGCCAGCCACACCGCAATACTGTTCTCTGCTATCACCAGCTGTCTGTCATTCGGCCTGCTGGCACTGAGCAGCACACCCATGGTGCAATTTTTCGGTGCCACGGTATTAATCGGCAGCATTTTTAATCTGGCCCTCGCCCCCGCTGTTGCGCGCCTGTCGCCAAAATAGCATTGCAAAAAGAAATAACCTGAACATTTTGCTGGTCTATCCTTCCGTCTTCAGCGTTGAGGAAGAAGGTTACATACAACGATGTATGCACCTATTTCTGCGCCTTGAATACGAAACGATATCCGGTGCAATCTGTATGAATTATTCAATTTTCATTCCTTAGTTGGAAGCCGGAGCCTTCCTCTGGCAAGGGTTGTGTGACTCCGAAGCAAGGTATGAGCAAAAAATCGCCAAAGTACTCAATCCACTTTATCGAGACATGGCGCATTGATCATAATAAACAGTTTCTGTATAGCATCGATAGCTTGAATGAATTGCCCGTTTTTTAGCCTGATATTCCTGCCCTAATTTTCCAGGAACCGGGGACTGGGCAAGGTGTATTAATGGTAACTTTTGATCAGGGTAAGCTTGGGTATAACGCTCTGTCCGTTTTACGTACCAACGACAAATATCTCCCTTAACAGCTTGTTTTTGAAGGAATTCAATATATTGACCCTGGAGTCTGGAGGCAGTATTGTCTGTTTTTGATTTGTTATTATTCAAATGTTTGCGTCATTGCATGTATGTGAATTTCATTTCATAACATGCTGTTTTTTATATAAAACAGGGTGTTCGTAATTATGGTGCTATACAGATTCTGCATATTGGACTGTTAGCGCTTAAAGGCAAGTGGCGCATAATATAAGATATTTGGTTCTAATTTTTGTATTAGTCCAAGCTGTGTACCCCAATTTTAGCTAGGGGAATAATAAAGTTATAGAAATTTAGTCCATCAAGAAAGAGAGTTTAAAAATGCCTTATATAAAGCTCGGAAATAGTTCGTATTGTGATTTTTTACGGTTATTTGTTTTAGCCCTTTGTATTTTTATATACGGATGTGAAAATCATAGAATTACACTTGGTCCCGGTATTTCGTCTGCCTATAGTGATAATGTTATTGTTGCATTTTTTGATGAAGCAGAGCTACAAATTGAAACAGTCGATCAAGAGCAAGTTTTGATACAGGCATTAAACGATATGTTGATACTTTCGCCAGATGAATTGCGAAAACAGCGATATGCGAATTATCAGCTAGAACCGGGAAAATGGAGATTGGATGAAATTTTATCGCGTTATTACTATGCGCGGCCGCCGATAGAGTTTGATGAATTACTTTATGAAGAGACAACTTCGAGTAGATCAAAAAATGCCATTAAAAAGGCACTGGTTTTTTTACAAAAAACCGAATAAATACATGTAACAAATAGGGAGTTAATAATGGCAATTTAGGGTAAATGTATACACCATCCTGGTTTAGATGCGACGATTGAAGTAAATAGAAAGAAATATTGTCAGCGGTGTGAAACTGGACAACTACAGGCTGAAAAGTTATTGCCAAAAGACATTGAGCCAAAAAAATGTTTCGTTTGGTATGTAGGGGGAAATCAGTGGGCACCAATCAAAGGAACAGGCTGCGCTCATTGGGTCGCGCATCAAAAAAGTATCACGAAAGGAGCGCAAATTCATAAATGTTTAGCGGGTTGCACACTTAAGGTAAAGGATCTTATTATTGGTAGAACAAAAGTGACCTTGGATAAGGTAACCGTTGGCCATATCTATGTAGATCCAAAGGTTAAGCATTGCGGTATGGTATCCAAAATTACTAAATTACCGGGTAAACCAGATAAAATAGAAATACAGCACTCTTCGAGTCGTCAAAAGAAAGTGGCGAAAAATGATTATGCGACCTATTTCGGCGGAAAAGGTACATTTTATAAATAAGCCAGCCCATTTTAGTTTTTGTGAGGTTGGGCTAGCCACGTGGTTTCGATACTGATCATGTGCTAACAAACCAATAAAGAAAAACACGGGTAGAGTAGAAAACAGGTATTATGCACTGGTAGATCAAACCTATCTGTTCCGCCCCTTTCGTCTGGCGGTGCCTCAATAGTCTGATCATAGTAACAGTAGTCTGCCCTCCCTCATCAAACCGTGCATACGGCTTTCCCGTACAAAGAACAAGATAGGCAAGATACTGGAGCGCTTTATCATGTCACCTCGCGAGGAAATGCGCAGGAAGCGATCTATCGAGACGATAAAGATAGAAGGGATTACTATAGTGTCATTTGTGAAGTTTGTAAGCGCTTTAATTGGGTTATCCACGCCTATTGTTTAATGGATAACCATTATCACCTGTTGGTTGAAACCCCAGAAGGGAATTTGTCAAAGGGGATGCGCCATTTAAACGGTGTTTACACACAACGATTTAATCAAAATAACGCCCGTGTTGGACATGTGTTTCAAGGGCGTTATAAAGCAATCTTAGTCCAGAAAGACTCGTATCTTCTGGAACTGGCTCGCTATATAGTGCTGAACCCTGTAAGAGCGAGAATGGTTAGATCAGCCACAGATTGGCCTTGGAGTAGCTACCGAGCGACAACAGGCCAAACAAACCCTCCCGGATGGCTCCATACCGATTGGATTTTATCGGCATTTTCCAAACAAAAGAAAACGGCGGTGACGGGTTATAAAGCATTTGTTGCAGAGGGTAAAAATCACCCCTCGCCCTGGGAAGAATTGAAAAATCAAATTTTCCTGGGGACCGAAAAATTTGTAGAGGATATGCAACGTAAAATATCGTCGGAGACAGCGCTAAGCGAAATACCTGCGACACAAAAACGCAAACCACCAAAGCCGTTAAGCTTTTATAAACAGAACTATTCGGATAGAAACACAGCAATTGCTCTTGCATATCAAAGCGGTGGTTATAGCATGGGAAAAATCGGAATATTTTTTGGGTTACATTACTCTTGGGTGAGTCGAATTATACGTGATGTTGAAAAAGCAAAAAACAAGACCCTGTAATTCTTAATCAATTATCAAGGAATATATTATGCGTATTAAAGCTATATTTTTGACCATTTTTGTTTGTGTGTTTGTTACTGGCTGTGCAAGTAGCCCAGAGAAATATCAAACAATAGTTAGTAAGCATGGCTCAACAATTCAACCAACACAGGAAAAGTTGTCTAATTATTCTAATTATAACCTTTCACCATTAAAAACATCAGAAACACTGGATGCTGATACTGCCAAGCATGAACATGCCATGGTTCTTGAAAAGAAGTTATCCACTGATATCCAGGCACTATTCAGCGAATGGGGGAAAGCGGGCAATGCTTCAAATCGAACGTTAGTTGTTGAACCGGAATTGGTTTCATTGAGAATAATTAGTGGTGTTGCGCGTTTTTGGGCAGGTGCGTATGCGGGTTATTCTCATATAAAGCTAAAGCTCACCATCAAGGATGCTGATACGAATGCTATTATTGGTTCGACTGTCATCTCAAAAGAGGCAAATGCAGGCGCTTGGTCAACTGGTGTATCTGACGCGCAGCTGGTTGATTATATTGTTGAAGTATCAGAACAATATTTACGGAATAATTATTAAAGGAAAAAAGGGGGCAATCTTACTGGTTGTCCGGGTAGAGGAGGCAGAGATCTCCGTCTGCCCACAAAACCGTGCGTACGGATCCATATATACACGGCTCTTCACACAAGTGATACCCAATAACGTAGATCAAATCAGTGCGACAACTGCTTGCCCGAATACATCGTCTGTCCCTTTTCTCCAATAAACCAACCCAGCGGATAAGCCTTGGGTAGTAAATGTGAGTTTCTTCGGGCACCCTTGCCCTTGCCTTCGCTTACATGTTCCTTTCTTCCAAAGCTATGCCTGGACTTGCGCTCGATAGCCGACTAGCATGCCGGTCACACATGCTCTTTTCGCTGCGCCTTGATTCACTCAAAAAATGCGGCGAAAATGCGGTTAAAATAATGATGCATGGCGACTTATCACCACCAAAACATGAGAAAACACTGAGAATGGTCCGGCGACAACCTGCTTACTCCAGCCGCACCCCCCGATTTTGGGTCACTTTAGGGTGGCTTGTGCTGCTGACAGGTTGCACAACACTGTCTGGTGCCGCCCGCCAGGATTTCCAGTTATTACCACCAGACACCATTAAACAGTCCGTCACTGTTTTGCTGAAACTCGACAGCAGTCAGGGAGAAGTCAGCTATCACCGGGAAGCTGTATTAAACGTGGATGCAGAACGAATCTACTTGGTCATATTGGGCCCACTGGGTCAACGTTTGGCAACTCTTGATTTCGATGGTCAGCGGCTAACCGTCGATCGCAGCAGTCCCATCCCCTTCGATGCTTCCCTCGAAAAACTACTTGGGGAGTTACAAATGATATTCTGGCCCCTGACGGCACTGAACGCTGGCGAATGGAATCAGGACTGGTTTTTTGACGAAAAAAAAAATATCCGTCTCGTGTATCATAAACAAAAATTGGTGGCAGAAATTCATCGACACTCGCCATCGCCCTGGAACGGCAGCTTTCACTACAACAGCAAAATATCTGATTACCATTTGAGCATACACTCCAGCCAACTGAATCAATAACCCGAAGCATTTTATGACGACATCAACATTTTTCAATTCCGTTTCTGACGTGCTGCCTCATCGCGGTAAAATGATTCTGCTGGACAGCATCGAATCATGGGATGAAAACCATTTGGAAGCTTCGGTGCTGCACCGTGGCAACAGCCTGTTCAGCGACCCGGACGGTAATGTGCCCTGCTGGGCCGGCATCGAATATATGGCGCAGGCGATCAGTGCATTAGCCGGAATCCACGCCTTGCAAAAAGGTGAGCCAGTGCAAATCGGCCTCCTCCTGGGCACACGGAAATATGAGGCCCAGGTGGCATATTTTCAGCGCGACACCAAAATCGCTGTCAAGGTCGAGAAAGTTTTTGTGGGCGAAAACAATCTATCCGCCTTTGCCTGCACAATCCATTCAGATAGACTCTTAGCCAAAGCTCTGGTTAAGGCTATCCAACCAGATAACATCGAAGACATTATCGAAAACAACCAGAAGCCTGTCCGAAAATGATCAAAAAAATGGACTCAAAATGGCTATCTCTCACGACGACTTTCATTCTCGGACAGGTTCCCAGGTTATGACAAAATCCGTATTAGTAACCGGCTCCAGCCGGGGGATCGGCAAAGCCATTGCCCTGCGTCTGGCCAAAGAGGGTTACCAGGTCGTACTCCACTGCCGCAATAATCAGGAGGCTGCCGAACAAACTCTTGCAGAGATTCGTACTACCGGGGGTGACGGCCGCATTCTCCGGTTTGACATCTCCGACCGCAGCCAGTCTGCCCAGGTATTGCAACAGGATATTGAAGCCAATGAAGCCTATTACGGGGTTATTTGTAACGCCGGACTAGCGCGAGATGCTGCCTTTCCGGCATTGACAGAAGCAGACTGGGACGACGTTATTCACACCAACCTGGATGGTTTTTACAATGTGCTGCACCCAATCGTTATGCCTATGGTGCGCAGACGAAGCCCGGGGCGAATTATTACTCTTTCCTCCGTTTCCGGTCTCATGGGCAACCGTGGGCAAGTCAACTACAGCGCAGCGAAAGCGGGTATCATCGGCGCGTCCAAAGCTCTGGCTGTGGAGCTGGCCAAACGGAAAATTACCGTCAATTGTGTAGCTCCCGGTCTGATTGAAACCGAAATGGTGGAACAGGTTCAGTTGGATGAGGCATTAAAAATGATCCCCTTGCGTAGAATGGGAAAAGCGGAAGAAGTCGCTGGTCTGGTCAGTTATCTCTGTTCCGATGACGCGGCGTACATTACCCGTCAGGTCATTTCAATCAACGGCGGTATGCTCTGAATGAGCAAACGAGTCGTTATCACAGGGGCCGGTGTCATCAGTTCGTTGGGGAACAACTGGGCACAATTCAGTGCCAACCTGAATAATAAAGTCAGCGGTATCTGTTACATGCCTGAATGGGATGTCTTTCCGGATCTCAACACTCGTCTGGCGGGGCCCGTCACCGATTTCGAAAAACCGTCACATTATTCACGGAAACAAACCCGCTCCATGAGCCGGGTTGCCCTCATGGCAACCCGGGCAACAGAACTGGCCCTGGAAGAGAGCAACCTGCTCGGCGATCCGGTAATAAACAGTGGAGACATGGGCGTCTCCTATGGCTCATCCACAGGCAGTGTCGATGCCACCAAAGAATTCGTCAACATGTTGACCCGTCACGATGTCGCCGGCATCACTGCCACCAGTTATATTCGCATGATGGGGCACACGACGCCGGTTAATATCGGTGTCTTTTTTGGCATCAAAGGGCGTCTCATTACCACTTCCAGTGCCTGTACCTCCGGTAGCCAGGGTATAGGCTGCGCCTACGAAGCCATCAAATACGGCAAACAGAAGCTGATGGTAGCTGGCGGTGCCGAAGAGCTGTGCGTTTCGGAAGCTGTAGTCTTCGACACCTTGTACGCCACCAGCACCAAAAACAATACACCTCATCAAACTCCCAGCCCGTTCGACCATCAACGCGACGGCTTGGTCATCGGTGAGGGTGCAGGCACCTTGATTCTTGAGGAACTGGAGCATGCCCTTGCCCGTGGTGCCAACATTCTTGCCGAGATCGTAGGTTTCGGCACCAATTCTGACGGTGGCCACGTCACCCGACCGGAATCCGATAACATGGGTAAAGCCATGCAACTGGCACTGCAAGATGCCTCATTGGACAGGAGGGCCATCGGCTATATCAATGCCCACGGTACCGCCACAGCCCGGGGAGACATTGCCGAATCCCAGGCAACCAGCCACCTGTTCGGTAACAATACTCCTGTCAGCACACTCAAAGGCAATCTGGGCCACACTCTGGGTGCCTGCGGCGCTATCGAAGCCTGGGCAAGCATCAATATGATGAATGAAAACAGATTTGCACCCACCCTAAACCTGCAAACGCCCGATGAGCAATGTGGCGATCTGGATTACATCATTAATAACGTCCGCGAACTGGACTGTGAATATGTGATGAGTAACAATTTTGCGTTTGGTGGCATCAACACATCATTGATTTTTAGACGCTGGCCAACCGCCCTCCAACCATAACCGTCAGGCTAAGACAGCCAGGGTGGAACAAGCGTAGCGGTTCCAGCAAATGGGAAAGAGGCGTATTCAAGGTTCGATGAACCATCGATGTCCATCCTGACTCGCCATTTTCCGGTAAGCCTTTGTTATACCTGGATTTTTTGTTTTCTTCGAGTAGTCGGATTTTTGTTGCAGGGTTTTGATTTTTTTGTCAGCAGCCGTGAACACAGGGGCAATTTGTTGTTCTTTATAGCCTGTTGGTGGAACCGCTGCGCTTGTTCCACCCTACGCTTTTACGCTGCTTGAACAAAGGAACAAAAAATCGATGAACACCCCAACGCCACCCTCTTCACGAGCAGAGCAGGCCTGGCGGCTATGGCCTTCCAACCTTGATACACTGTCAAAGCTCGGAAACATGCACGTCCCCAAGTATAAAACATGATAAAGAATTACGATGAACCGGCCGGGCATGCACGATACACATGCCCGACCTAGCTCTTACAACCTGTTTAACTGAAGGTTGATATCCCGTTGCAAGTTTTCGACCCAGCTATTGAATTTTGGATGGATTTCTCCTTCCTTATAGTTGAGCTCTTCGCTGTCCTTGTAGTTAATGCTGTATGACTTTGCATCGTAGGTGATATCAACTTTTGCCACATGTTTGCGCACCGAAAGTATGCCGACAATATGACCCTCTCCGTCCTGTTTCATTATCCAGCCCCGCTTTACACCCGCACGTTTGATGGCTTCTCCAACTTTATCCAGGCTCACATCCTGATCACTGACGGCAGCAACTGGGGAATTTTCTATGTTATAAACCGGTACAGTCCCGCGACAACCTGTAACCAGAATTAAAAAAACGGAAATAATCACCACGCTGAGCATGGAATGTTTCATACAAGTTTCTCCCTGATATTTAGCTTACATTTATTGACAGCATTGATTATATATTTTTCCGGCCAACGCTATCAACCACTCTGAATATTCATCAAATTTATTTCACATAATATCCCAAAAATCTGAACAGCCTAGCAAGTGTATCTTCTTGCTCCTTCCTGGTCTAATACCCCATTAGGAAAAAGGAAGAAATACGGGACGAGCGCGTAATAACATCCCGGTTTGGTGCTCATATCCAGCCTGGATTTGTTCGTTCTAATTGAACAAAAACCATGTAGGGTGGGCACGTTTTTTGTGCCTACGCAGAGATCACTCTCCACAATTCACACCATCAACATCTGAATCGCATGCTGCCCAACCCACAGAATATTTTTCTTCCTTGATATAGCGATACAATGTTGAATATGGCCATTGAATCAACCCTTCACACAAACCGTGTTTCACTGGATTGTTATGAACAATTAATTTTTTGGATTGGGTTTATTTTCCGCGTAGGCACAAAAACGTGCCTTTATGACCTGCGGGAACACCCTACTCAGCTATATCCAATACGAATAAACCGCCTCCTGGCTAACCCAAAACCCGGAAGAATAAATATGCTGTTTCGACAGCCTACATAACCGTCAAGCGAGCCCTACCCGGGTAGATGGTGAAGTGTTCATAGGTTTTTAGTTCCGTTCTATTCGGCACAGGGTAGAATCAGGTGGAGCAAGCGCAGCGGTTCCACCATGATCTTGCATACACCCTGCAAATTCAATGACCCTAAGGAAAAAACCACGTCACTCGAATGATTATTATCACTCTCCAGCAACTAATTAATGAATGAAAACTTTCATTATAAATAATTAACAAGTTTGCTTAGCCGCAGATAAAACCCGGAGAAATGAACCGGCATATTCTAATCCAGCGATGTATCATAAGACTTGACCAACAGTCCCTTACGCCCTGATAAAAAGCTCCTGATTTTGGCACTCAAATAACCAAGACCAAAACGCAAAAGCCGCATAAAATGATTTGGATACCGAAGAGTAAGCTTTGTGTAATAAAGCCCAATTTGAGGTCTGCGATAAAAAGCCATCAGGATTTCCTGGTATTGTCGATCGAGCTCTTCCACCGACAGCCCTTCCGGAGACCAAACAAAATTCATCCCGTTCATTTTTTCCCAATGATCTTCCTGAATATTGGTGCCATATAAATCCCGATAAATGGGCGATCCCGGATACGGCGTAAATTTGCTCAGATTCATAATGGTCATCGGTATGCGACGGATAAAATCCTTGGTCTGTGCAATGGTATCCGCATCCTCCCCCGGAAAACCAAGCATGAACAATCCCTTGGTGCGGATTCCCGCTTCAGCCGCCCAGTTTACGGCTTGTTCCGATTTTTCCACCTCTGCGGCTTTGTCCATTTTTTTCAATAATAAATTTGATCCTGTTTCCAGGCCAAATGATATTTCCCAACAGCCCGCTTTTTTCATTAACGCCAACACACCCGGCTTGACGGTGTCCACACGGGCAGTGCAACTCCAAGTCATCTTTAACCCTGAATCAAGAATCATATTGCAGAGTTCACTGACTCGCACTTTACTCGCGAGGAAAAGATCATCAACAAACATAATATGACGTACACCATAGGTATCATGCAGATGCTGCATCATTTCAAATACCTTCGCAGGAGAATAATGCCTCACTCTGTCACCGAAAGTGGACGTGTCACAGAACTTGCAATGAAACGGACAGCCGCGCGAAGCGGCAATGGTAGCAACCGGGCCACGAGGAAAATCATAAATAGCCGGTTTATACGCCTGCGGGAAATCAGGCAACAAATCCCATGCTGGCATGGGTAAATTATCCAACACACGGTTAATAGTTTTACCGGGCGTAACATGTATAAACAAATGTTCCCTGAAAATAATACCCGGCACTTGCATTAAATTTGTGCCCGTTTCCAATGCCGCCAACAGTTCCACCAGAATTTTTTCACCTTCACCATTTACCGCATAATCAAATTCTTTAAAACGCCTGATTGTTTCCTGCCCCATTGATGATATATGTGGGCCTCCTACTATAATGACGGTATCAGGTGAACCCTGTTTTATTTTTCGGGCTATCGATGCAGCACCCCATACACCAACGGTAAATAAAGTAATTCCGACATATGCCGGTTTTTCTTCAATAACTTTTTCAGCAACTTTCTCAATGGTCAGGTCAAAAATATCACTTTCTATAATGGAAGGCTGGTAACCATGCTCCCGTACTTCTGCCGCCAGATGCAATAACCCCAGGGATGAAGCCTGGTTTGTTATATGTTTGACGAACCCGTAGCCCGGTGCAATACGCTCATACGGAGGATTAATAAATATAATTTTATTATTATTTATCGAGTCATTTTTTAAGGCGTGTGAATGCATATCTAATCTGACCTAATCACCAAACTCATATTAACAATGACAAATTGTCACAATTTGAAATTAGCCTCTTTCGCCGTGGTAGGCTTTCCGCGTAAATCAAATTTTCGCTTACGTAGCGACCGCCAGTTTTTACGAAAATCAAGCATAAATAAAGCGTAATAAAAAAATTTAAATATCAACAAATGTCGGCCAACAGGTAGCTCCCGAAATAAATCCCCAGCCAATAGGGAGGTCACACCTCTCTCTCTCTTTACACGCCTCTCGGCTCGCACCATAAACAAGTAACGCATAGCGGGTTGTGTAATTCGGTAAATAAACCATGAAAACGTTTTTAATGCCCCTCGCATTTCTTTATCATGATTCTGTATTAGCTGTTTCGCTTTTTCAGGATCGTCCAGTATTGCATTAACAACCGTGGCTCCCTTTAATCCCCCCGCCATTCCCACCAACACACCACTCGAAAAAATCGGATCCAGAAAAGCAAATGCATCACCCACCATCAAATAACCATTGCCGGCCATATGAGATGCTGCATAAGTGAAATTTCCTGTTGCAGTAACAGGCGTCGTTAATTTTGCCTCTTTCATACGATTGGCAACCGGTGGACATAATGCAATCGTATCCCACAAAAATTGTTCAATATCTGTTTTTCGTGAATTCAGATAATGAGGCCAACAAACTGCGCCTACACTCATACTGCCATCCTTAAATGGGATCATCCAGAACCAACCATGCTCAAACCACGCAAGAGAAATATTACCTTCATCGCGTCCTTCGCGTCTGACAACGTGGTCAAAGTGAGCAAAGATTGCAGCACTGTTATGCTCTTTACTACGTTTTTTGGTATTAAATTTTCGGGCAAGAAATGTCGAACGACCCGATGCATCTACAATAAAGCGTGCCTGCCATTTTTTGGCATTACCATCACCATCGACACATTCCACCACTGATGAATGATCATCATTAAAATGTACTGATGTAACACGGGTTTTTTCAAATGTTTTCACGCCTTTTTCTGCGGCATTGCGAAACAATATTGTATCAAGGTCCTCACGCTTGACCTCATATGCAAAAGGAAAACTGCTATCCAGCGCATTTTCAAAATAATAGGTGGCCTGGTTCTGATAATTTTCATCGTTGAACTCAGCGCCGTATTTGCGTATACCAATTTCCTCTACCTGATCAAGAACGCCTAACTCTTCGAATATGGGCATATTCATTGGCAACAGCGACTCGCCAATATGAAACCGGGGGTGCTGTTCTTTTTCCACCATCACCACATCGCGCCCCATTTGAGCCAGTTTTGTCGAAATCGTTGAGCCTGCAGGGCCTCCACCTATTACCAGCACATCACACTTATGACTATTTTCAGTACGCTGCATAACTATCTTCTCTTATTTATTTTTCTGAAAAACTGTTTTCATCAGTTCGGGAAACATCGCCTCAAGTGGGTCACATCGAAGAATGCGAGTCATTGTGAACACACACTGGCCATAAGAAAATACAACGTGAAAGAGTGTTCATAAAAACCTGTAACTACCTGACTCAAGAAGTAAAAATACCCGTTTTCCACCTACGCCTGCACAAATTCAGGATACAGTAATAGTGACACATTAACACCACCAAAAAAATGCTGTCGCAATACAGAAATGGTCATTTTTAACGGTATTCACCGTCTGTGTCATGACAAATTTCCGGCCCGTTGTGAGCAACCCGGAAAAATCGTAGGAACGGAATATGGTGGCTATGCCCTGATTCGAACAGGGGACCCCATCATTATGAGTGATGTGCTCTAACCAGCTGAGCTACATAGCCATTTAAGAAATGATCCGGCAAGCCGGATTTGAAAGAGGCGGAATTGTATGGTTTCCCGGCAGACTTGTCCAGCCGTTATGCGATTCTCACCCGACTTCAGACGTTAAAACGGAAGTGCATGACATCACCATCCTGAGTGACATAGTCCTTGCCTTCCAGTCGCCATTTACCGGCTTCTTTGGCACCCTGCTCACCGTTACCGGCAATAAAATCATCGTAGGCGATGACTTCGGCACGGATAAAGCCTTTTTCAAAATCGGTATGAATCACGGCCGCAGACTGTGGAGCAGTGGCCCCAATAGCCACGGTCCAGGCGCGTACTTCCTTGACGCCAGCCGTAAAGTAGGTGTGCAGGTTCAGCAGGCCATAACCGGCGCGGATCACGCGGTTAAGGCCCGGTTCTTCCAGTCCCAATTCTTGCAGAAATTCATCACACTCATCATCATCCAGTTCGGATAGCTCGGATTCGATAGCAGCGCACACGGCGACTACGCCCGCGCTCTCGCTGGCGGCGAATTCACGCACCTTGTCCAGCAGCGGGTTATTTTCCATGCCATCTTCGGCAACGTTGGCGACGTATAGAGTCGGCTTGGCGGTGAGCAGGAACATATCACTTAACATCTCCTGCTCGTCTTCATCCAGGCCTATGGCACGCACGGGCTTGCCTTCGTCCAGCTCAACCTTGATTTTCTCCAGCACAGCGAGCTTGGCTTTGGCATCCTTGTCACCGGAGTTGGCAACCCGACCAACACGATTGATCGCCTTGTCCACAGAATCCAGGTCTGCCAGTGCCAGTTCGGTGTTGATGACTTCAATGTCACCCAGTGGGTCAATTTTGCCTGCGACATGCACTACGTCGTCGTCTTCAAAACAACGCACTACGTGGGCGATAGCATCGGTCTCGCGGATGTTGGCCAGAAACTGGTTACCCAGACCTTCACCTTTGGAGGCTCCTGCAACCAACCCTGCAATATCCACAAATTCGATGGTAGTGGGTAGCACGCGCTCGGGGTTGACGATCGCGGCCAGTGCATCAAGGCGTGGGTCCGGTACCGGGACCACACCGACGTTAGGTTCGATAGTGCAAAAAGGATAATTGGCTGCCTGAATACCCGCTTTGGTCAGCGCGTTAAACAAGGTGGATTTACCCACATTGGGCAAGCCGACGATGCCACATTTGAATCCCATGTTTTTAATCTCTGTTTTAATATGAATTAAGCACTAAAAACACCGGTTTTTTAGCACCTGTTTTTAAAAAATCATCGGGCATTTGACGCAGAGGGCGCAAAGACGCGGAGAACGCGAAGTGTTTAGCGTTTTTCTCTGCGTCCTTTGCGTCTCTGCGACCTCTGCGTTTATAACTCGCCACTTGCCAGTACAACACAACCTCCCAAATACATTGGAATGATTGCCCAAAGGCTTAAACCTCTGGATTCCGGCTAAAAACAGGCCGGAATAACGGTGTTCTTAGTAAAAAATATTAAACGGTGTTCTTAGTAAAAAGTGTTAACAGAGCAATTTAGCCCTTAATTCACATTTTAATATTATCAAGTAACAGGTGGGCACAAACAACGTGCCACCCTACCATCACTATTTGCGGCTATGTAAATGGTTCATCGCCGCTTGCATTTCACCTTCAATAATCTTGGGTAAAGTGTGTAAGGCTTCATTGATGGCCGCATCAATGTCGATTTGCTCGTCACGCGAGGCTTTACCCAGCACATAATTTGATACGTCCCGGCTTTGCCCGGGGTGGCCGATGCCCACACGCAAGCGCATAAACTCCTTGCTGCTCAACTGGGCAATCATGTCACGCAGACCATTGTGGCCACCGTGACCTCCGCCTTGTTTGAGTCGTAATTGACCCGGCGGAATATCCAGCTCGTCATGCACGACCAATATTGATTCCGGTGCAATTTTATAAAAACGCGCCAGTGCAGCAACAGATTTGCCACTTAAATTCATAAAGGTGGTGGGTTTGAGCAAGCAGACATCATTACCGGCCAGTGACAATTTGCATACGTCGCCGTGGAATTTTTTTTCTGGCTTGAACGACACGCCTTTGCTGCACGCCAGTTCATCCACAAAAATAAAGCCGACATTGTGTCGCGTTTGCTCATACTTCGACCCGGGGTTTCCCAGGCCGACAATAAGCTGAACGGGCGACGACAAGGCCGGCTTTCCTGTACTTTAGAAAAACAAACAGCTATTCGCTGGTATCGCCTTCTTCTGTGGCAGCGATATCGGCTACCTCATCCTCTTCTGTGCCGCCACCTTTCGGTGCGTGAATGCTTACCACTGGCAAATCATGATCTGTGCCATGAGTCAAAGCGGTAATCTGTACGCCCTTGGGCAAATCAATATCCGACAAATGCAACGAAGCACCGACATCCAGATTTGTCAGATCAATTTGCAGGTATTCCGGCAAATCGCTGGCTTTACAGGTGATTTCAATGGTGCTCAACAAATGTGATACCAAGCCACCCTCTTTAACACCAACACTGAGCTCTTCATTGATGAAGTGCATCGGTACTTGCATATTGATAACGTCTTTGTCGCTCACGCGCAAAAAATCAACATGCAAAATTTTGGGCTTGGCGGGGTGACGCTGCAAGTCTTTGAGTACCGCTTTTTGGACCTTGCCATCAACAGTCACGGTGAGAATGTGAGAATAGAAAGCTTCATTTTCCAAATGATGCATCAAGTCATCATGCACCACAGTAAAGGCCACGGGGTCTTTACCCGAGCCATAAATAATTCCCGGCACTTTGCCCGTATGGCGCAGGCGGCGGCTCGCACCTTTCCCTACGTCCGTACGGCTTTCAGCAATAATATTAAAATCAGCAGACATAATGTATCTCCAACAATTGTGTGTCTGGCAAATACTGCCAGTCACGCCTGACAAAAAAAGACCGCCATCATTTTGCGGTCTTCGCTTTTCACTTCACCCTTGCGACCAAGGCGAAGCACCCTTGTCAAAATCACTATTTTGTTAACAGTAATTCCAACAACAATTTTTTAATTCAAGTTTTTATCCAGCATTAATCCATGAACAACGAACTTACCGATTCTTCATTGCTCACACGCCGCATGGTTTCCGCCAACAGTTCGGCGATAGACAGCTGCCGAATACGACCACATTTGGCGGCGGCCTTGCTGAGCGGAATCGTATCTGTCACCACTAATTCATCCAGTTCAGATTTGATAATGTTTTCCACCGCCGGGCCGGATAGCACCGGATGCGTACAGTAAGCCACCACCTTGGTAGCACCTTTGTCTTTCAGCGCTTTGGCTGCTTGCCCCAGGGTACCCGCAGTATCAACCAGGTCATCCACCAACACACAGGTACGCCCTTCCACATCACCGATAATGTTCATCACCTTCGCCACATTGGGCTTGGGACGACGTTTGTCGATAATGGCTAAGTCCGCATCGTCCAGTCGCTTGGCCAATGCCCGGGCACGCACCACACCCCCTACGTCCGGTGACACTACCATCAAATTTTCATACCCCCGACGCCAGATATCACCCAGCAAAATAGGAGAGGCGTAAATATTATCCATGGGCTTATCGAAAAAACCCTGCACTTGATCAGCATGCAAATCCACTGTCAGTACACGATCAGCACCCGCAGTGACGATCATGTCCGCCACCAGTTTGGCGGTCAGTGGCACACGCGCTGAGCGCGGTCGGCGATCTTGTCGTGAATAACCAAAATATGGAATAACCGCTGTAATACGACGTGTTGATGAGCGACGCAGGGCATCGATCATCACCAACAACTCCATCAAATTATTGTTGGTGGGCACGCAGGTGGGCTGGATAATAAACACATCTCGGCCACGTACATTTTCAGTGATTTCAATTTGGGTTTCACCATCGCTGAATTCTCCCACCACAGCTTTACCCAGAGAAAGATCAAGGTAATCCGCCACGGCCTGCGCCAGCTGCGGGTTAGCATTACCCGTAAACACCATCATTTGGCTGTCAGACACGATTTACTCCACCAGAAGTGACCAGCTCTGTTTACAATTGACGACTGTATTTTCAGTTGTCATTACCGATTGGCTGAAGCGGCAGGATTATTCGGGACTTCATCCCTCATCCTGCGGGGCAGCTACACCGCACCGATTCGCTACGCGAAATCGGTCGAACCTTAAGGTTCAAACCCTATCGCTTGGACCCAATAATTTATTAACCATTAACCACCGTGTTTACGGTGGTCATTTATCGATTGGCTGGGGCGGCAGGATTCGAACCTGCGCATGCTGAGATCAAAACCCAGTGCCTTACCGCTTGGCGACGCCCCAATAAAAACTTATTTTTCTGTCTAAAACCTTTCTGAACCGAACAATACCGAACGATTACAACCTGCGGAGACTATCGTCTGCCAACGGCCTTCAAGCTGTTCAGCTACCTCACGCGCCTGTGATTCGCGTTCAAATGCCGCAAACACACACCCCCCCGTACCGGTTAATCGCGCGGGCGAAAATCGCATCAAAGCCATCAATGCAGCATCAACCTCAGGATACTTTGCCCGCACCAGTGGCTCGAATACATTGCCAACACGGCTCTCACCATCCCGACAAAAAAGGGCACCGCTCACACTCCCGGCACCCCCAGCGCTAACCCACGAAAGGTAATCACGTATTTTGATGGGTCGCGCATCGCGTGTCAATTGTGTATCACGAAACAATTCAACAGTAGAGACCTGTACTCCGGGAACCAGCACCACAAACCAAGGCTGAGGCAATATTACTGGCTCCAGCTTTTCACCGACACCTTCCGCCCAAGCGGCTCGGCCACGCACAAACACTGGCACATCAGCACCCAACTGCAAACCCAATGCAGCCAGTCGATCTTCATCAAGACCCAATTGCCACAAATCATTGAGCGCAACCAGCGTAGTGGCCGCATCAGAACTGCCCCCACCCAAACCGCCGCCCATCGGCAGATTTTTTTCGATGTGAATTTCTACGCCCTGCGTGCAACCGGTTTCAGTCTGCAATAATCGTGCGGCACGAATCATTAAATCTTCTGTTTCAGGCACTCCGGGCACATCGGTGACTCGCCGCAGTTGCCCATCGGCGCGGACACAAAAACGTAGCTTGTCACCAAAATCCAGAAACTGAAATACGGTTTGCAAATCATGAAAACCGTTGGCTCGTTGCCCGGTGATGTGTAAAAACAAGTTAAGTTTGGCTGGCGCGGGCCAGACGGGTTGCTGTAAAACGAGACTGTCTGACATGCCTTAATGTTCACCGTCGCCTGATTCCCAGCGATCAATCACCAAACGCACACTGAGCTCACCGTTTTCCAGATAGACTTTGCGCGGTAACATCAACCCATTCATCTGACGATAGGCTAAGTATTCAATTTGCCAGTGGGTCTGTTGCATACGGGCAAGCCTGCCCTCTTCATCAAAGGCCAACAACGGGGCATTCTCGCCCATCGGCACAGGTACACCACGCACCCAATACCGCAAGCTATGCAATGGCAGCCGCCAGCCGAGCTGCTGATAGAGCAGAGACTCAACGTCCGTAGCAACCATCGTCTGCCCATCCGAGGTACGCATTTCTACATACTGTGGCCCGCCATCCAGCTGTAATCCACCCTGGCCAAACGGCGCATTGAAACTCACTTGATACGTGTCTTTTTCCTGTCGCCAATGCAACTTGCCGTTCCAACCGTCATCTTCGCTGTGGGCAGCAATGCGCGCGCTCAACGTCCAGTCAGTTTGCGCATTCACAGACTGAACATGTTGCTGCCATAACTGCGCAATACGCTCGGAGGGGGGCTCAGGGGCAAAGGGTGACAACGAGGCGCAACCGGAAAACAGAAACACCGCGCCCAATAACCACCACGGCGCAATACGTTGCAACAGCGAACGGGTCACAAACCCAGGCGCTTCATGGCGTCCAGCAAAATTTTGTGTTCGGGGTATTTTTCTAGGGCCGTTTCCAATACATCCAGCGCTTCTTGTTTGTTACCCATTTCCCACAGAACCTCACCCAGATGTGCCGCAATTTCCGGATCATGAATCAATGACAATGCCTGACGCAACAATTCAACTGCCTTGGCATGATTACCCAAGCGGTACTGAACCCAACCCATACTGTCGATGATAGCTGCGTCTTTTGGCTCCACTTCCAGCGCACGGGTAATGTAATCCAGCGCTTCATCTAGGCGTTCAGTGCGATCAGCCAACGTATAACCCAGCGCATTCAGCGCCTGCGCATTACCCGGCTCCCGCTCGATGATGATACGCAGGTCTTCTTCGGCCAGCGCCAGCTTGTCGGCCCTTTCAGCAACCAACGCCCGCGCATAACGCAAGGAAGTATCATTCGGCAGTTTTTCCAGTTTATCCGCAAAAAATGTCAGGGCTTCCTGGTATTGACCCGCTTTGCGCAACAGCTCGCCTTCCACCAGATAAAGCCGCACCTGATCCCGTTCATTACTAACACGCAGTGAATGCAGGTGCTCACGCGCACGCGCCAGCTTGCCCTGTTCAGCCAGTAAATTGGCCGCTCGTGACTGCGCACCTAAATAGTATTCACCATGATGCACTGCAAAATAATATTTCAACGCAGTCTCAGGGTCCTTTTTTTCCTCGTAAACACGTCCCAGATAATAGCTGCTCTCCAACATGCGCCGCTGCCTCAGACGCCAAACATGCTTGAAGTGGGTTTCCGCCTTATCAAGTTTATCCAGCTGTAATGCCAACACACCTGCGGCATATTGTGCCTCAACATTACGCGGGTCTTGTTCGGCAAGACGTTCAAACTCGGCAAAAGCCTGGGGTAGCTGCTCGGCTTCTGTCAATAATCGCGCATAACTCATACCAACGGAAACATCATTTTCCAGCTCACCTTCACGCTCTTCTTCCAAGTAGACCAACGCCTTCTTCTTGTCCCCCTGCAAACTGAGAATCCGCGCACGCATAACCACAGCCGGAGCCCAATGCGATTTCAGCGCCAGGGATTTATCTACTGAAGCCATAGCCTGCTCCAGTTTGCCCTGGCGCAGACTCAGCTGACCATGCGCCAGCCATGCATAGGGATTATTTTGATGTTTAGCCAGCAATTGCTCCATGACTGAAAGTGCAGTAACAGGACTTTTAGCTTGCCTGAGCTGACCCGAAATTTGCATAAATCCCTGATCAGCTTCACCCGCTGACAAAATAATATAGCGCTCATAACACGCCACCGTTTCCGACGCACGGCCAAAAACCAGTAACAACGGTGCCAGCACTTCATAGGACTTCGCATTATCCGGGGCCAGCTCGACCCACAACTCTGCTGCCTCCAGTGCCTTTTCCAGCGCCTGGGCAAGAATAGCAATACGCGCCGCACGCTCTGCCACATTGGCATCCTGAGATTCCTTCGCTGCTGCCAGATAATTATTCACGGCCACCGCAATTTCGCCACGCTGCCCGGCCACTTCAGCAACCAGCAGCTGATACATCACCTGTGCCGAGAATTCACCCTCAGGTAATTCCGTCAAGGTAGCCACAGATGCTGCCGTGGATGTTGGCGAATTTTTCACCACGCCAGTGGAAACCGCGCAGCCCGTCAGCCAGACCACACCAAAAACCCATAAAAAACGCACTGCTCTCACCATTTTTACTCCAAAACCCCGGATAATTCGCGCATTTTGCGCCTCATGTGCCACTTCTCTTAACTACCGTAATTACTGTCGGCCACAGCATTGATGCGCTTAAACCTGGGTTAAAAATAAACACTCCGGGTAAATCAAACACCCGGCAGGTTCAACATGACTTGTATTCGCATCCCAGTTCGCTCAGAATTTGCGGTTTGATCAAGGTACTATCGGCACGCATGTCTCTTCTAGCCTTTGGCATTAATCACAAAACCGCCCCTGTAGACATCCGGGAACGCGTTGCGTTCGCTCCGGGCAATCTAATTGATGCCCTGAAAGATCTGGTCACCAACGCCAGAATTCAAGAGGCCGCCATTGTTTCCACCTGTAATCGTACCGAGCTGTACTGCGATTCCGGCCAACACACCGGTCAAGGCCAATGTGACAACGCCGTTATTGTCGATTGGTTCCGAGAATATCACAAGCTCGAAAAGCGGGACATTGAGCCTTATATTTTCCTGCACCCGGATCAGGAGGCCGTACGCCACATGTTGCGCGTTGCCAGCGGACTGGATTCACTGGTGCTGGGCGAGCCGCAGATTCTCGGTCAAATCAAGGACGCCTACGCCACCGCCACCGAAGCAGGCACCATGGGTGGCCAACTCGACCGGCTGTTTCAGCACACTTTTTCCGTGGCCAAGCAAGTGCGTACCGATACCGCCATTGGTGCCAGTGCCGTGTCCGTTGCCTTTGCGGCGGTGAGCCTGTCCAAACAGATTTTTGATGCCTTCGACAAACGTACCGCACTACTCATCGGCGCTGGCGAGACCGTGGAACTGGCAGCACGCCATTTACACCAAAGCGGCATTGGCCGGATGATCATTGCCAACCGCACCGTGGAAAACGCCCATACCCTGGCACAGGAAGTCGGTGCCTACGCCATCTCCCTGCCCGAAATCACCCAACATCTTGCCGAAGCGGATATTGTTATTTCATCCACCGCCAGCCCACTGCCCATTCTCGGCAAAGGCAGCGTGGAAAGCGCCCTGAAAAAACGCAAACACCGCCCCATGCTGATGGTGGATATCGCCGTACCGCGTGACATCGAGCCCGAAGTCAGCGACCTCAACGACGTTTACCTGTACACAGTGGATGACTTGCAGGACATTATTCAGGAAGGTCTGCGCTCCCGTCAGGAAGCCGCACAGCAGGCAGAAGAAATTATCGACACAGAAGTGTCACACTTCATGCACTGGCTGCGATCACTGGATGCCGTCTCCACCATTCGTGCCATGCGTGAAGATGCACAAAGCCAGCGCGACATTGAACTCGAACGAGCCATGCGCCTGCTTCAATCTGGCAAAGACGCCGAACAGGTCATTACCGAAATGGCCAATCGGTTGACCAATAAACTTATCCATACCCCCAGCGTGCAACTCAAAAAAGCGGGTTACGATGCTCGCAAAGAAATTTTTGACACCGCCCGTGAGCTGTACGACCTCAAAGATCGCGACCTTTAACAGTTTTTTCTCCACTGTTTCTCATTGGAGGAAAACTATTTATCGTTAGACGCACGCCGGATATTGGTGTCGGGCATTGGTGTCCGATGCCTATCGCAGTCATTGCATCAAGGGAGCTTCTGGCTATATAGCACCCGCCCTAAAACCATATAACCCCTTGATTTAATATAAAAAATATAAGCGCTAAAAATATCTGTTTTAAGAATCACCGGGTATTTAACGCAGAGGTCGCAGAGACGCAGAGACGCAGAGACGCAGAGACGCAGAGACGCAGAGAAAAACACTAAAAACTTTGCGACCTCTGCGTTTATGACACACCATTTGTCAGTACCACGACATATAACCTCCCAATACACTGGAACGATTGTCCGAAAGCCTCTGGTATTGCGCAGGCTTCAGTTATTGGTTCATTATTCGAGCGCGTAATATCAGCTATTAAAACCAGTAGGCAACACCCAAATCCAGGGTATGGATCACTTTATCGCCAACCTGATAGGCCTGCCACCCCAAATGAGGTTGCAACTTGTCGGTAAGACGATGCTCAATCGCTAAGCCATAACTCAGGTCTATACCGTCAAGATGAAAACGCTTTTTCTGTGTCGGGGCCGTCAAAGTGTAGTCCGCGCGCCAGCGAAAAAGACCCAAAGCGGCAACAAAGTCGATGTTTTTGCCAACCGCATAACGCGGTGCCACTCGCAGACTCCAGCCATTGGCGGTGGCAGGGAAGACATCCGACAAGTTGGCGAGAAAGGTACTGACACTGGAATTCAGTCCTGTTATTTTCGTGGTAACGTCACCCAGATCCACATAAGCCAGCTCAATGGCTAGCTGTTCTGACTCCTGGTAACGAATAAAAATTCGGCCACCATTACGACTGAGGCCGGCCTGGGTCACCGTAGCCTGAAGTCCGGAGACCGCCAGCTCGCGATTAAATTCACCACTGCTCTCTGGCCCATTCGCCCGTAAATAACTGACACCCACCAGTAGCTTGTCGCTGGCCTGAACGGCGTCCGGCAACAACCCTGCAACCAGTATTACGGGGGCAAACAGCGCAATACGGGCTAGCAGCCGCCACCCCTGACCTGTGGCCTGGAGACGCCTCAGGCAAACCAGCGCCAGCAGAATCAACAACATCAATAAGATCGAGCCACCACCGCGGGTGCTCACCGAAGTGGTATTTTGCTGGGCCACACCACCGAAGCTGACCACCGCGTTGTTGATCTGGCTATCGCCATCATTGGGACCGCCATCCTGAATCTTCAACTGCACACACCAGTAACCTTCGACCAGTCCC
>JAKIUF010000079.1 GCA_021647705.1 Gammaproteobacteria bacterium
GCCATCTCGTATCCCTTTTTTAGTGTGTTGGTAATCTGCTAATCATCATCCTTTTTGCACGTCTTCATTTGATCAAAGTATAAACAATTCTTTTCATTTTCATAGTGTTAAATGTGACAAAGTAGAAGTAGATACAAGCAACATGTTAGGATAAAATACACGTTGCCATGGCCAACCCTCTACGCGCTTCCGACCCCAAACATAACGCCACGGTTAACGCTTCCGCAGGCACGGGTAAAACCTGGTTACTGGTCACCCGACTGATTCGCTTACTGCTTGCTGGCGCACGGGCCGACGGTATCCTTGCTGTCACCTTCACCCGCAAAGCCGCCACGGAAATGCAGACCCGCCTCAATGCCCGCCTGCTGGAGCTGGCACAGAGTGACCCTGCCGAGCTGAAAACCTTGCTCCAGCAAATCGATGCACCCACTGATGCTGCGACACTCAAACGCGCCACCACACTGTACGAAGATTTATTACGCTCGCCTTTCACGGTAAAAACCACCACCTTCCATGCTTTTTGCCAGGATATCCTGCGACGTTTCCCACTGGAAGCCGGAATTCCACCCGGTTTTGAATTACTGGAATCTACCGCAGAATTAAAACATGCCGCCTGGGATGCTTTGTGTGCAGACGCCAGTCGTCACCCACAGAGCAATACTGCCCAGGCCATCGAAACCCTGTTTGAAAGCTGCAACGGTCTGGCCAATACACAAACCGCGCTCAACCGTTTCCTCGAACATCGCAGTGACTGGTGGGCCTTCACTGAATCACAAACAGACCCACTCGGCTTTGCCATGGAGGCACTGGGCACTCAGCTTAATGTCAATGCAACGGATGAACCGGAGGCCGATTTTTTCAACACAGCCACACTTACGCTGTTCACAGAATTTGTGGGCCTGCTGCAAAAACATCCCGGCAAAAAAAATGCCGCAGCGTTAGATGCCCTGGCGATCGCCCGTGATGAAAATGAAAACCCTGACGTGCGTTTTGTACAATGTTGTAAAGCTTTTTTGACGGCCTCCGGCACACCGCTGGCACGCAAAGAGTCCAAAGCTCAGACAAAGTCCATGGGCGACACGGGCCAACAACGCTTTCTGGAACTCCACCACCGGATATGTGAAAAAATTGCGCATACCCTGAACATTCGCAACGCCATGGACACACTGTGCCGTACCAATGCCTGGTATCAGGCAGGCAGTGCATTACTGAGCCACTATCAACAACTGAAAGCCGAACAACGCCTGTTGGATTTTGCAGACCTGGAATGGCAGGCTTACCAACTGTTAAATCACAGCGACAATGTGCAATGGATTCAATACAAACTGGATCAACGCATCGACCATTTACTGATTGATGAATTTCAGGATACCAACCCCACCCAGTGGCGACTCATCCTGCCATTGCTGGAAGAGCTGGCTGCCAATGAAAATCAGCACAGCCGCAGCGTATTTCTGGTAGGCGACAACAAACAATCCATTTATCGCTTTCGGCGTGCCGACCCGGAACTGTTTGTTACCGCACAAGACTGGCTGGATACACAGCTTGATGCCATCACCCAGCCACTGGACACCTCCTGGCGTTCCGCAGAAGCCATTATGACATTGGTGAATCGTGTGTTTGGTGAAGGCCCGCTGCATCAGCAACTCATGCAATTTTCCACCCATGCTACACACCATCCGCAACTATGGGGACACGTTGAGTTTTTACCCCTCATTGCTGTTGCAAACGACGAAATAGAAAACACGGACAAAGCATCCGGTGAGTTACGCAACCCGCTACAAACGCCCCGTCTACTAAAGCAAGATCAACGTCACCTTGAAGAGGGCCGGCTGGTGGCAAAAAAAATCCGTCACCTCATTGATAACAATACCTTGACCGGCCCGGCCAATGCAGCACGCCCACTGAATTACGGCGATATTATTATTCTACTGCGCCATCGCACTCACGCCGGCGACTACGAAAAAGCCCTGCGCGAAGCTGATATCCCTTACATCGGAGCCAATCGCGGTACCCTGCTGCAAAGCCTGGAAGTGCAAGACCTGGTACGTTTGTTGTCGTTACTGATCACCCCCTTCAATAACCTTGGGCTTGCCAGTGTGCTGCGCTCACCCTTGTTTGATTGCAACCACGAAGACCTCATTGCCCTCGCCAACCATACAGATGGCCAGTGGATAGATCGCCTGACGACCATTGTCGCTCTTGAAACCAAGAGCAACGCCTTGCAGCGCGCACACACTTTGTTAACACGCTGGCGGGAACAGGTAGACACCCTGCCCGTACACGATTTACTCGACCGCATTTACTGCGAAGGTGATGTACTTAACCGCTACCATTCAGCCTATCCGACACACCTGCAACACCGGGTAGCAGCCAACCTCACACGCTTTATTGAACTGGCACTGGAAATCGACAGTGGCCGTTATCCCTCCATTGGGCGCTTTGTATCACGGCTGCACACCCTGCAACAACAGGAACAGGATGCACCGGATGAAGGCAGCCCTTTGCAGGCAGGTTCCCGTGTCCGCCTGATGACAATTCACGCTGCCAAAGGTCTGGAAGCGCCTGTGGTTTTTTTGGTAGACAGCACAAACGTGCGCAACAGTTCTGTGGCACATCAGGCCATTGTGGACTGGCCAGCACAAGCACCGCGTCCTGTCAGTTTTTTACTGGCGGGCACCAAAGAACAACAAGATGCCTTCACACAAAATATTCTTGACCGACATGCAAAGGCAGAAACACGAGAGGATGCCAACCTGCTATATGTGGCTATTACCCGACCCAAACAATTTTTATTTATTTCCGGTTGTCAGCCACAACGTGGAAGCGAATTAGGCTGGTACGGTTCTTTGCAAGCGCCCTTTGTCGAAACCGCTGAAAAACTGTCAACCACTGGATGGACATTCACCAGCGGCCAGCCAGCAACACACATAGCAAAAATAACCACAGTGCCAAAAATTAGCACTGTAGCACCAGACAAAATCCAGCCGCTTGTCCTGGAAAAACCCAGAAGCAACATTGCCCCCAGCAACGTATCGGCCACCCTGGCTGCATCTCTGATTTCCCCTATGGATGACCCGGACGCCCGTACTCGCGGCATCGCCATTCATCGCATGTTGCAGTTATTGAGCGAACAGGCGACAAATATTCCACAGCGCGTCGCCACTGAATTAGACTTGCCAACAGACGACGACCTGACAGCATGGTTCAACAGCGCCAACACCGTATTCCAGTCAACGACATTCAGTCATTTGTTTGACCCCATGCAGTTCATCAGCGCACATAACGAAGTGCCGCTACATTACACTAATGAAGGTCAAAGTGTGTATGGCATTATTGATCGCCTGGTTATCAGCAAAAAATGCATCTGGCTGGTGGACTACAAAACCCATCACATTGATAATGCGGCCGAACTCGACGCGCTGGCCGAACATTATCAATCGCAGCTCAACTATTACCGCATTGGTATTCAACGCCTTTGGCCAGCGTTACCCATTGAAGCAGGGCTGTTATTTACTGATATGTTAGCGTGGAAACCCCTGCCCCTCTCAGTAAAATAAACGACCCATCATATAAAATAATGATTAGCAACGGGTATTATTTACCAGAGAGATAGTAGACAAGCTGACGGCTTTCTATTTAACTGTGCCTAGAGCATTTGGGGTTTAGGCCTAAATATGTGTCACATTTATTGCATGACACTAAAAATAGGTGTTTTTAGGCTAGGTAAAATGACGTGAAATAGTCATTCTATTACACGACATGTTAACGCCGCCATAGAATCACCAGGGCGTGCGGTCAAACCTCAATCGCTATGGGTATATATACAATGAAAATGAATTAGTGGTACACGGATTATAATCAATGCTTCCCAACGCAACACGAAACACAATTTTACTGGTTGAAGACAGCCCCGATGACGAAGCGCTCACGCTAAGAGCCCTGACTAAAAACAATGTAATGAATGAGATTGTTGTCGCCCGGGATGGTGTCGAGGCTCTGGATTACCTGTTTGCGGAAGGAAAGTATGAAGGGCGTGACGCCACACAAATACCCGCCCTGGTATTGCTGGATATTCAACTACCCAAGATTGATGGTTTTGCTGTATTAAAAAGACTGCGTGCCGCAGCACATACCCGCTATCTACCCGTGGTTATTCTAACCTCTTCCTCTGAACAGGAGGACATCCTCCTGGGGTATGGCCTGGGTGCCAATAGTTACATCCGCAAGCCCGTGGATTTTGATGAATTCATGACAACCATTGGTCAGCTCGGCCCTTACTGGTTATCGCTGAATCAGCAACCTGAGTTGGTGTAGGCTGGTGGTGAGCTTGTGAACCCCGACCTACGACAGGACAATCGTTCCAGTGTCTTGGGAGATTATGTTGTTGTGGCAATAAGTCGTGGCAATAACAAGTGACGTGTTGTAAACGCAGAGGTCGCAAAGGCGCAAAGGGCGCAGAGAAAAACACTAAAAACTTTGCCCAAAAATCACTGCCGAATCTGCCGCACATCCACCTTAGTCAGCAACCATCCTCCCACTAAAAACAACACCACCACTGACAGCATCCCCCAACGATGACTGCCGGAAGCCAGACTGACGGCCCCCACCAGCAACGGCCCCAGTACCGCAGCAAATTTCCCCAGCATATTGTAAAAACCGAAAAACTCGGCGGACTTGTCTACGGGAATCATTCGCGCATACAGTGAGCGACTCAGCGCCTGCACCCCGCCCTGCACCAGACCAATCGTCACTGCCAGGGCATAAAATTCTGCACTGCTGTCCATGAAAAAAGCACCGATCACCGCCAGCACATAAACAACTAACGCAAAAAAGATACCCCTTTTTGCCCCCAGCCCCCCGGTGCCCATTTTAGCCGCAAGAAAACCGAACAGCAGCGTCGCAGGCAGGCCCACAAACTGGGTGATCAACAAAGCGGTAATCAGATTTTCCTGTTGCAAGCCAATGGAGAGACCATAATCCACCGCCATACGCACCACAGTGTCTACACCATCAATATAAAACCAATAGGCCAGTAAAAAAATCACCACCACACGCATCTGCCGCAAATGATGAAAAGTATCCACTAATTGTGCATAACCCGCCCGTGCCACCGCCCAGCCGGAAATCCGCTGCGCCGGTGGCACTTCTTTCACCAGCAGTAACAGCGGCAGGGAAAACACCGCCCACCAGACAGCAACGCTGATAAACGACAAACGCACCGCCTCTGTTGCACTCTCCAGACCAAAACTTTCCGGAGACAGGCTCATGGCCACATTCACGGAAAATAACAGGCCACCGCCCAGATAACCCAGCGCATAACCCAAAGCCGAAATAAAATCCCACTGTGATTTTTTTGCCACACTGACCAGCAAGGCATCATAAAAGACGTTTGCACCCATAAACCCAATGGTTGCCGTAACAAACAGTACCAACGCCACCAGCCACTCACCCTGCTCCACGCCATAAAGCGCTGCGGTGGCCACCATGCCCGTCCCCGCGAACAAAAACAAAAACCGCCGTCGCAAACCACCCTTGTCCGCAATCGCGCCCAACAGTGGTGCCACCAAGACAATAAACAAACTCGCCAGCGCATTACCCACACCCAGATGAAAAGTGCTCTCTGTGCTGGCAACACCTGCACTCCAGTATTGTTTGAAAAAAATCGGGAAAAACCCCGCCATCACCGTAGTGGCAAAAGCGGAATTGGCCCAGTCATAAAGCGCCCAAGCCACAATGTTCTGGTTAACAGTACGGTTATGAGTACCGGATTTTTTTTTGAAGAACATAGACATGGATTTTTTTGTTTGGCAGATTGTCCATTAAGCACGATAAAACAGAAACGCGCAAAAACATGACGACACCAATGGACAGCTTACACAACAAACTGCTGGCACTGGACGGTAAAGGCTACAAAGCCTACAAGGCCATCGCCGGGACTTACACTTTCCCGGCCTTTACCCTCAGCATTGATCACGTACAAGGCGACCCCTTCGCCACACCTTCGCGCATCAGTGTGTCAGTTGATACCCGCAAAGCCGCATTTCCCCACGAACTGTGGCAAACCGACGTACGCCGCGTAGCACTGGAGGATTTTCTCGGTCGCGCCATCCGGCACGCCATTGACCGCTTTGTCAAAGGCCACCGGGGCAGTGGAGGCAGCGGTGAATTTCATATATCCACCAGTGGCCAGCAGGTACTGGTGCGCAATGCGATATTGGTAAACAAGGATATTATTGAAGCGCGATTCACCCTGGGCCTGCCCGCACAAGGACGACGTGCCGCAGGACGAGAAGCTGTGGCCATGCTCATTGACGAACTGCCCAAAGTCATCGACGCCTCACTGTATTATCAAAACCTCGACAGCCAGCAAATCCGCCAACACGTACACAGCGTGGAAGACCAGGATGCCCTGCGCCACTGGCTGCAAGAAGCCGGGCTGGTCGCCTTTGTTGCCGACAATGCATTGCTGCCGCGCGCCAGCGGTGTAGACGACCGCCCGCTGCGCAAAGATGCACTGCCTTTCAAAGCACCCGAATCACTGGCACGCACGGTAACCCTGCCCAACGCAGGTGAGGTACGCGGCCTCGGCATCGGTCACGGCGTCACCCTGATTGTCGGCGGCGGTTTCCACGGCAAATCCACCCTGCTGCACGCACTGGAACGTGGCGTATACAACCACATCCCCGGCGATGGCCGCGAGCGCGTAGCCACCATTGAAAATGCCGTGAAAGTGCGTGCGGAAGACAGTCGAGCCATTTCACGGGTCAACATCAGCCCTTTTATTGACCACCTGCCCTTTGGCCGCGACACCGTGGCATTTTCCACAGAAAACGCCAGCGGCAGCACCTCGCAAGCCGCCAACATCATCGAAGCACTGGAATGCGGCACACAACTATTACTCATCGACGAAGACACCTCCGCCACCAACTTTATGATTCGTGATAAACGCATGCAAGCACTGGTAGCAGACGACAAAGAACCCATCACCCCGCTGATTCACCGGGTGCGCGACTTATACCAGCAACGCGGCGTATCTTCCGTCATTGTAATGGGCGGCTCCGGTGATTATTTTGATGTCGCCGACACCGTCATCATGCTGGACGCCTACCAACCACATGACGTAACCCAACAGGCCCGGGCACTGGCGAAGCCTGTCACCCCCACAACCACACCCGGCAAAATATTTGACGAACCGGTCAGCCGTCGTCCCGATGCCAACGTACTCAGCCCTGCCCGCGCCAATCGGGAAGTCAAAATCAACACACGCGGCGTGCATGATCTATTGTACGGAGAACATCACATTGACCTCTCGCAGGTAGAGCAACTTATCGACATTGGCCAAACCCGCAGCATCGGCCTGATGATTTATTATTTTTCGCAGCACTATGCCGCCACCGGTGAAAACCTGATTCAGGGACTACAAAAAGTGATGGCCGACACGCAACGCCACGGGCTCGATATTTTCAGTCCCTATAAAGTGGGTAACCTCGCCCTGCCCCGTCTGCACGAACTGGCAGCAGCGATTAACCGTATC
The DNA here is from genome assembly GCA_021647705.1 of Gammaproteobacteria bacterium. Taxonomy (GTDB): domain Bacteria; phylum Pseudomonadota; class Gammaproteobacteria; order SZUA-152; family SZUA-152; genus SZUA-152. Next base: position 7,538 of record JAKIUF010000079.1, read on the forward strand.
CGCGAAGGCCAATGGCAATAGAACTCCATCAAAATACCATTGTCGGAACAGGCGTAGGGTGGGCATGTTTTTTTGCCCTCGCGGATAGTAACGACATACTTGTGACACAAGCACGATCACCCACAAAATTTAGGTGGCATTATTACCGCAGAGCACACAAAGAAATCTTTAAGGACGCTTTTCCTTTGTATCTTTTGACTCTACAACTACCGCATTAACCCGACAACTATACCCCAGGAAACCAAACCCATGCGCTCATCCATTATCAGCCTAGCCTTCGCCGTCACCATTGGCCTTGTTATCGGATTACTACTGCAATCACCTGACAGCGCACCCCCAACAACCAAACCGATGGCTATCACAGCAGCACAAATTACAACAACATCACCCGCTTCCGCAGAAACTGCAAATATCGACATCAACAACATTGCGCAACAACTCCAACAAGAAATAGAAGCCCGCAAAAACCTGCAAACCCAGGTCACCCGGCTGGATAAAAAAATCGCATTACTCGAAAAACAAAACACCCCTCAAACAGAAGCAACCCCGGCAACCTCCCCTCACAACACAACATCTTCCACCCGTGCAAACAACACCTGGTTCAACCAACAGGCATTAATTGATGCAGGAATGGATACCACCGAAGCACAGCAATTAAAAGAACGTTTTGAAAAACAGGAACTGGAAACACTTTACCTGCGCGACAAAGCCATACGTGAAGGCTGGTTTGGCAACACCCGTTATCGTGAAGAACTACAAAAACTGGAAGCACAAACCAGCAACCTGAAAGAAGAACTGGACGAAGAAGCCTATGCCGCCTATCTGTTTGCCAGCGGCCAACCCAACCAGATCGCCGTGCAGAGCGTACTGAGCGGCTCCTCCGCCAGCAATTCAGGAATACAGCACGGCGACCAGATTTTACGTTATGACAACCAAAGAATTTACAATGGGCGAGACCTACGCAATGCCACAACCCAAGGTGACATCAATGAAACAATCACCATTGAAGTTATTAGAAACGACAGACGCATGGAGCTTTACGTGCAACGTGGTCCTTTGGGTATTCGCATGACCCCTGCCAGTATTGCGCCCTGAGTATGGTGATAAAACCTAAAGCCCGGTGTTTTTCAAGGTAGTTGTCGCTTTTTTTAATCAAGCGACGTTCTTTATCTCTTCCTTTTCAGGGTTCAATGTAACAGCACCCACAGGATTCCAGTTACGTGTCTTTCCAGACCAGCGTGCTGGCATATTTGATTTGGCTAACTCATAAACGTTGTGACGCTTTTTCAAAATAGCCTCGTCTTCACCACGGTGTCGCTGTGCCGGGGTCACAAACTTTATCCGGCTATGGCGATGCTCATGGTTATACCAACTCACAAAACGCCTGACCCAGTGGCGCGCTTCATCGAGTGTCGCAAAACC
>JAKIUF010000007.1 GCA_021647705.1 Gammaproteobacteria bacterium
TAAAACATTCAGGGCTGCTTGTATCAATTTCTTCAAGAAAATTGATCAATATGCTGATGAAATCACTTCTCTAATGAGCGGCGGATTTGAAATCGATTACACCTAAATCTCAATCGCTACGGGTATAGTTTGATTTTTTAGCTTCATGTTTCAGTTTTTGTGTGGTATCGCCATCACTTATTCCGAGATCAGCGGACTTTTTATCAATAAACAATCGCATCAAAATGTACGAAACCATTGCCAATAAGCTTTGTTGCTCAATGCATTCACGGCTTTTTCCCCAAGCCTTGGCATTTGCCATATCGTTCTTGAAGTTATCAAAGTATTTCTCAATATCCCAGCGTCGATGGTAGAGGAAGGCGATAACACCTGACTCCAAATCAAAGTCATTGGTCAAATAGTGATAGCGTTCACCATCAGGTGCGATGAAACCAATCCGTCGCCAAGGCCGAGTTGAGCTTTCCAACGCTATGATGTGATCGCTAATGACACCTTGATTCGTTTCATTTTCTACCACCACTCTTTGTTCAGTCAGTTCGAACTTCAGATTGCTTTTCATGCGTGTGATCATCGTGCTTTGCAATGTTACCTTGAGCCCATCCCAATAGCGCGCATCAATAAAGGCACGATCAACGACATGGATAGCTGATTTGATCGCCATACAGTCAATCTCTTCATTGCGTAGTCCTTCTTTTAACAGTTTAATCTCAGCCATCGAATCGGTTTCAACGCGACTCATCAGAGGAATCCCTGTCCGCATATCAAAGTGCGTCAGATGCTGATGGCCTTTTGTATTGTCTGTTCCACCTTGCGAAGGCGAAACAGGATAATAATGGCACGACTCTTTTTGATAGGTTGCATCGGTTGCGATAATCGCACGTTTACCCATCCCTTTGACGTGGGCAAGTCTGTCGGGCAAATTGCACTGGGCGTTATTGATGAGTTGGCGGAGCGTTTTGGCGAGGATGTCACGTCGGTGGCGTGATGATAGTGCATCGCTCAAGGTTGAGCGTGCCACGGGGGGGGTTAACGGCTTGTCCATTCGCATGGAACAGGTTTTGAATCATTTCACGGAGAGTTGACACGGATTGCACTTGCCTGAGGCAGCCAAAGAGAATAAATTCTTTCATCGGTAATGCGGCGAACGATTTTTCTGAAAAGCGGACTTTATCTAAAGCACGCTCCATGGGATGAAACCATTCACCGAGCACAGTTTCTTCGGTTAATTGGTTGGCAAGTCGTTTGGCGTTAGTCATTATTATGTACTCTTTTTTGGCATGAAGTTTGCCAAAAAAATTCGGTGCGGAACGGGGCATGTCAAGCATCTTTTGCTATTTTCTCGCCTTGTTTAGCTATTTTTTTGTGAAATAATACGTGTTGATATTTTCGTATAATGGCTTGTTCGTTGCACAGCGCCGATTTCGTTACGCTTCAAGAACGAAATTAGATAGGACTACGGTATTTGTGCCGGACACCGATACCTTCACAGTGGAGTTTAACCACTTTCTCGAACCATTCATCAATAACAGTGTGCAGGTAGATATTCGCTAGTATCGGTGAGACGCTGCCCCCTTGGGGTGTGCCTTCTTCCGGATAGTGTATGCGTTTATCTTCTTCCAAAATGCCTGCCTTCAGCCATTTATTGATCAGGTGAAGAAAGCGTTTGTCATCGATTCTTTGTGCCAGCATTTCCAGCAGTTTGTCATGATCAATATGGTTGAAGAAACCTTTTATATCGGCTTCTACCACATAACCAAAACGGCCGAATTGCATTCGTACGACAAGGTCATCCGCTGCCTGTCTGGCACCACGCCGTGGGCGATAACCATAACTGAACGGGTGAAAATCTTGCTCGTATATCGCACTCAGTATCTCTGACGCAGCTGTCTGGAGCAGTTTGTCCTCAACCACCGGTATACCCAGCGGCCTCGTCTTTCCTGCTCCTTTTGGGATATGTTTCCGTTTCACCAGTCTGGCTCGGTACCCGCCACGCTTGAGTCGTCCGATCAAATTGCCTACATTGGCTGTATAGTGCTTCTGGTAGCCGCTCCAGGTGATTCGATCAACGCCACTGGCTGCTTTCTTGTTGAGCTTGTGAAAACAATAATCCAGTAGCGTTTCGTCAATAGTGCGTGACAGGTCTCTGAACCGATGATCCGGTTTCGTCTTTGCCGTGTAGGCTATTCCCCGTAGTGAGGTGAGCTCATGTCGTTCCCAATCTGCTATGTCGGGCATGAGTTTCCTTTGCGGGCTACGTACTTCCGTCAAGTCCTTCCCCATGTACGTGGCTTTCCCACGCGCAGAGTACTATGCTTGATCCGACTCCCACCAAGCCTTCGACCAGTATCCGTATTATCGGCTTCCCGACTTTCCTGACAGTTTGAAACGAGTTGAGTCAACCAGCGTAGTACCGTTTCCAGTGTATTTCGTGTCTCTGGCAATTCAGTCTCCTTTGATCGCTTCCTGTCAGGGCCTTGATGGGGCTCCCAAGTTCTTGTATGCATCTCTTTGTACATGCCACAGCCTGATGACTCCGGAGATCCTTCACATCCTCACCAGTGCGGATGCTTCTGTGTTGGCTTCGGTGTACGTTAAAACCCTCGCCGATCTCAATTGGCATTTCGAAGCTGTACCAGCTTTCAGGAGCTGCGAACTCCCTGCGGCCTGCACAATTCTCTGTGTACGCTTCACCCACTTTGTTCATCTTTGGAAGTCACCAAAACAACTTCGATTCCGCCGTGGGCGCAACACTCGATACGGGTGGGTGGTTAGTCTTTTCCCGACAGGGACTCCCACCCTGCAAGATGCACCAAGCTTCACTTGGCGCTCTAACGTCGCCCATAACCGGTAATTTACCGCGTTGTTTGGTTTGCGTAAAATTGAGCGCAGCGAATACGCAAACCAAACAACGCGGTAAATTGTCCGAGTTGATGGGCCTTGTTATGTTGCGTATTTATCATACGTAAACGGATCAATTCCCTTCAGGGAACACCAATGTTGAAGTGTTAATAAAAATGCCTCTATTGGATATACACTGTAGCCTAAACAGCGCATATAGAAATCAAGCCCCTGATATGTTGGCGTGAACCGTATCCTTTCTCCGTTATCTTGGTAGAACTCAACATTTGCTAATAAATCAAAACTAGAGAGCGCATCTAGTTGGGGCTTAAAACGTGATATAGCTATACCATGATTTTTTTCATTTAAAAGTATTTCTTCTTCTGTAGAGTTTGCAATAGGAACAATTTCAGTTAAATTTCCTGGATATTGCTTTAGTAACTCTGGCACGGAAAATACCAACTGATTATCTGGGTTGAAATATCTAGTAACAGGCCTAGAGCCAGCTTGTTTAATACTGCAACACCTAGGATCACCATATATAAGATTGATAATTCTCGCTTGAAATGATGTTAGCTTCTTTAATGTTTCAATATATACCAAGGAATCATCGGAGTCTTTAGTGTTGCCCGAGGAAATTGCGATAAGGCCTGCCCACATACGTTGAACTTGTTCATCATCTGTCCATGATGATTCTTCAATAATTTCTTTCAATACTTTAGGGCTTGCATCACCTGTAGTGGTTATATTTTGATTTTCAATTAGTTCTTTTGCTTTCTTTGAAATATTTTCTAAATTTTTCAATCTATATGCTGCAACATGATCCCTTATATACAGGCCAAATTCTTCTGCAGCGGGCATACAAATAGCTGAAAAGAATGCACCGACCCCATCTGCTGTTTTATCAACAACCTTGGCAAGTGTTTTGGTTCCTAATATATCGTCATCAAGTTTGGTCATACATCAATTTCTCCGTAGCAACATAACATTTGTATATCGAGCACGCTCACTTTGCGGCTCCGGTTATTTTTTGAGCAGAACCATAAGCCTATGATTTTATAAACTTTAACCAACATACCTTAAATTCATGCCATTGCAAAGTGAGCATGCACCCTATTTCTATAGACAGGGCTCAATATCCACCATTAAATCTCCTCAACCCATTGTATTCATTAAGCTTTACTCAACCACATGGTGAAAAAGCGAGCCACCAAACACTGCAAAGTGAGCGAAATATTTGACACATCAAAAATAAACTGAGTAAATAAACAGTATTACTAACCATGGAGAAGGTTGTGAAAAGTCCTTTTATTGAGTCCATTCGTACGGAAATGCGTCTTCGTGGGTACAGCATTCGAACAGAAAAAACGTACCTTACCTGGATAAAGCAATTTATTGACTTCGTTGGTAAACGACACCCGGAGGAAGTAGGTGCAAAAGAAGTTAAGGAATTTCTGAGTTGGTTAGCAAATGAACGTAATGTTGCCATTAATACACAGAAAGTCGCGTTAAATGCATTGGTATTTTTATATCAAAAAATTCTTAACCGAAAGCTAGGAGACCTGGGCTTTACTTTGGCTCATCGACCTCGTCGTTTACCGGATGTACTCAAACCGAGCGAGGTACAGCGTATTCTTGATCAGCTGGAGGGACGTAACAAACTGGCAGTTCAGCTTATGTATGGCAGTGGATTACGAATCTCCGAATGCCTTCGTTTACGTGTTCAGGATATCGATTTAGACCATAGTTCTTTAACCGTGCGAGAGGGCAAGGGTAAAAAAGATCGGAAAACTCTGTTAAGTCTTCGTTTGAAGGAGCCCCTGCTCGATGCCATTCAGCATGCTATGCATGTACAAAAACTAGACAACTCACAGGGTATTGGTTTTTCATTACCTTATGCTTTGGGAAAAAAGTATCCAAACGCATACCGAATGCCTGGTTGGGCGTTTACTTTCCCTTCAGTGGGTCTTTGTAAACATCCAGTTACAGGTTTACAGTATCGGCATCATTTGCATCAGTCGGTCATTCGTAAAGCATTGGGAAAAGCCGTATCGCGTACAGACATTATTACCAAACGAGTGAACTGCCATATTTTTCGACATTCATTTGCTACCCATATGCTGTCCAGCGGTACAGACATTCGCACCGTGCAAGAATTACTTGGTCATAATGATGTGAAGACGACACAAATTTACACGCATGTCCTCGGCCAGCACTACGCCGGAAGCCAAAGTCCGTTAGACTATTTGCAATAAGCGCCTGACAACTTCCTCTAATCTGGCTTGATATATCCGTAACATTTGAGATTTTGAAATTCAGGTGTTCAGTGTGCATCACAGAATGCGGAAATGGTCATTCAACCCTTTGCGGTCAATTCATGAATCAGCGGTGTGCATATAACATCCAGCGCCTGTTGCATCTGGCTGCCGGAGATCACCATGGTATTCGGACGCGACATAAACGCGCCATCAATCAATTCCTGTAATTTGGGGAAATCATAACGTGATGGATCACGAAAACGAATCACGACCATGCATTCATGGCTTGCGGGAATTTCTGTGGCAATAAAGGGGTTGGAGGTATCCACTACCGGTATACGTTGAAAGTTGATATCGGTCACTGAAAACTGCGGTACGATAAAATGGATGTATTCCTGCATGCGCTCAACAATACGGGCAGATGTTGCTTCGTGAGAATAGCCTTTGGTGCGCATATCACAGGTGATTTTTTGCATCCATTCCAGGTTGACCACTGGCACAACACCGATTAGCAGATCTACATGTTGCGCGACATCCACGCCGGCATTTTTTTTTGTGTTGCGGCGTTCATTGACGATTTGTGGATTATGCGAGGCGCTCATTTTCCGGCGTGTCCAGCGTTGGGCGACTACACCACCATGCAGTCCTTCAAAAAACAATAAATCGGATTGCGGGGGTATTTTTTGCCAGTCGGTGAATGTACCGCTGGGTGTCTCTGCGTCGTCCGCGACTTCTTCACTGATGTAACGCCGGAATTTTCCGGTGCCGCGTTTTCCATACGACTGGAAAAGTGATTCCAGTAAATCGAAGCGGTTCACTTCCGGGCCATAGGGGGTGACGACTTCACCGTCGGCTTCTGCTTTTGCCAGCACTGCTTGCATTTCGCTGCGGTCATAACGACGAAAACATTCACCATCCACAAAGGCTGCATCAATGTTTTCGCGCCGGAAAATACGTGCAAAGGCTTTTTTTACCACCGTCGTGCCTGCACCGGAAGCACCTGTAACGGCAACAATGGGATGTTTTTGTGACATATCTGTGCCTGTTGTTATATACGGCGGGTTATACGTCTATTCATAAACTGACCGTTATACGCTGTTACCGCATTGGTGTTTGTTGTGTGGCATTTGGCAAACCAAAACTGTTGGCGATAACATTGGCCAGTGTCACGCCGATGCTATCAGCAAACCGGTCCAGGTAATTGGGCCGGGGTGTAAAATCAACAATATTTTCTACACCAATAATCTCCCGTGCAACATAACTGGCACTCCCCAGCCCGTCCACCAGACCTAACTTAACACTCTCTTCACCATTCCAGAACAGTCCGGTAAATAAATCCGGGTTATCGGACAGTCTGTCTCCACGCCCGGCTTTTACTTGATCAATAAATTGGCGATGCACCGCATCCAGCAGATTCTGGACATGTTGTACTTCTGATTTTTTTAACGGTGAAAAGGGATCAAGCACACCTTTGTGTTTGCCTGCTGTCATCAAACGACGTTCTACACCGGCTTTTTCCAGTGTATCCACAAAACCAAAGCCGTCCATTAGTACTCCAATGGAGCCTACGATACTGGCTTTGTTGGCATAGATTTCATCTGCCGCAGCGGCGATGAAATAACCACCGGAGGCGCAGATATCTGCAACAACGGCATATAATTTAGTCTCTGGGTATTTTTCACGCAAGCGTTTGATTTCATCATAAACGTAACCTGCCTGTACTGGGCTGCCTCCCGGGCTGTTAATGCGCATAATAATTGCGGCCGTTTTTTTGTCTTTAAAGGCTGCTCGCAAACCACTCACAAGATTATCGGCACTGGCTTGGGTATTTGCTGCAATTACTCCTTCCAGATCAATCAGTGCTGTGTGTTCGTCATGTGTGATGCCGCTTTCACCCCAGTCTGTGGGGATGTACAAAATAATCGCAAACAAATAAACAAAAAACAGGGATTTGAAAAAGATACTCCAGCGGCGGGCCCGCCGCTGTTCGTTGATGGCTGCAAATGCCAATCGGTTGAGTGTTTCTCTTTCCCAGTCAGGATTGCTTGTTTTTTGGTCTTTTTTATCCGTCGCGCCCATCGGGTCGCTCACTGTTTCGCCATGAGTCCAGACATCAACGTCATTCGTTGTATTGGGTTCGGATGACATTGGTGTTTTTTGTGCATCCGTTTTGTCGTAATCACTCATGAAATGTACCTTTTGTGTTTCATTATTTTAGGCTTTACGCCCTGCTTCTATTGCCGCAGATTATTATGCAGTATAGGTTTTATTGTTTATTACGCAGTATTGATTTCGTTAGCCAGCCACTCTGGCAATTCTGTGATGGATGACAGGCAGGCCAGCGGTGAGCATGCCATTAAACGCTCTCGGGTGTGTACTCCATAGTCCACGCCCACGGCGGCGGTACGAGCGGCATTGGCCATTTCCAGGTCATATTCGGTATCTCCTACCATCAGGGTACGTTTTGCATCGACATCGAGAATGTCCATAATGTCCAGTAACATTTGTGGGTGGGGTTTTGAGTGCGTTTCATCTGCACAGCGCGTTTCCGCAAAATACTGCGAAAACCCGGTGCTTTGCAAAACCCGGTCCAGCCCCCGCCGCCCCTTGCCAGTGGCGACTGCCAGCAAGTACCCGGCCTCATGCAGATGCTGCAAGACCTGCTCTGCGCCTGCAAACGGCGCACAGGGGTCATCAGTGAAAAAGTGGTAGCGATAACGGTCGATGATCGCCAACAGCACGTCATCATCGCAATCAGGCAGCAATCGCAGAATGGCTTCGCGCAATCCCAGACCGATAATGTCACGGATTTTTTCCCGAGCCAACACCGGCAAATCCAGGTCTTTCAGTGCGTGTTGCATACTGCTCACAATATGGGCTTCGGAATCCATCAGTGTGCCGTCCCAGTCGAAAACCACCAGTTCATAAGTTTTTTTCATTGCTTTTTTTGTATTTCCTGTTTCATTAATTGTTTCGTTTAATATGAGTTAAGCGCTAAAAAGACCCAAACGAATAAAACCATTGATTTACACTCAGCAGGACAGACCGTTCCCAGGTCACGAATCACAGAGCCATAAAATCTAACGCAGAGGCGCGGAGGCGCAGAGAACGCAAAGCGATATTCTTTGTCCACCATCCCCTCATTTTTTCTTTGCGCCCTCTGCGTCTCCGCGCCTTTGCGTTGGGTTTTCATTACCCAAACTCTGCTGCATACGCCGAAAACAGGGCAATTTAACCTTTATATTCACACTTTAATATCCAGTTGGCAGACTGTTCAGCACGGCTTCCAGCTCATCCCCCAGCGGTGCCTCAAATTGATGGACGGGTGCCTGTTCGTCCAGCCCGCTTAATGAAAAACTCAGCGAGCGTGCATGTAAAAAAAGTCTGCGTACACCGTATTTTTTCATTTCCCGGTCAAATTCTGCGTCACCGTATTTTTCATCGCCCGCAATGGGATGGCCAATGGAGGCGGCGTGTACCCGTATCTGGTGGGTACGTCCGGTGAGCAGGCTGACTTCGACCAGACTCGCTTGCGCAAAAATCGTCACCGGACGAAAAATGCTCACGGCGGATTTTCCTTCGCTATTGACAGTCACCACCCGTTCCCCGGAGCGCAGGGTGTTTTTCAGTAACGGTGCGTCCACACGACGCTCACCGCCCTGCCATTGCCCTTTCACTAACGCCAGATAGCGTTTATCCACCCCGCCTTCACGTAATAAGCGATGTAGCTCTCGCAGTACGCTGCGGCGTTTGGCGATGAGCAAACAGCCGGAGGTGTCCCGGTCCAGCCGATGCACCAATTCCAGATACGGCGCTTTCGGCCATAGCACGCGCAACGCCTCGATGACCCCGTAATTCAGTCCGCTGCCACCATGCACGGCAATGCCGGACGGTTTGTTCAATAATAAAAAGCCTTTTTCTTCCGCGATGATGCCTGCTTCGATACGCTTCAGTACCCGCTGTCCCGGATTAACCGGAGCGTCGGCTTCGGCCACCCGCACTGGCGGAATACGCACCGCATCACCGCTTTGCAGACGGTAACTGGCCTTGATGCGCCCTTTGTTAACACGTACTTCTCCCTTGCGCAGCATGCGGTAGACCCGGCTTTTGGGTACCCCTTTAAGACTGGCCAGCAGGAAATTATCGATTCTTTGACCTGCCCTTTCCTCATCTATTTCAACAATGCGGGCCTTTGTGGAGGCCTTCTGGACGGGTTTTGGGGGTGTTTGTGCGGGGAGTTGTGTCATGGGGTGCATCATAACAAATCATGCCCGGTTTGCTGCCATGCCATAAGGCTGCTATATTTGCCCGGCTTATTGCGGGATAGTATTGACTCTCCGCTCATTTTCCCTCTGCATGGAGCTACGCGGAAACGCGATGGGATGGGGCGCAGAACGAAACAATTTTCTTAACATCCGTGTCATGACGGGTGTATTTACCAATATTTAGTGCGCTCCCATGTCCATCTTGTGTTCATGACGAGCTGACCAATAGCAGCAAAACCAGACTCGCGACGCTGGCCCCTGTTTTTAGTGACCAAAACTAAAATGGCCGGATCAGTCGGCGAACGGTAGCACTGTCTATTGTTTGTGAAGCCATTTTGTGCCCGCAGCCACAAGCGGACATTGGTTGAGCGCATGGACTGAAAAAATGAAAAGAATGCTGTTTAACGCAACTCAGCCAGAAGAGTTGCGCGTTGCCATGGTTGATGGCCAACGACTTTATGATCTGGATATCGAAACCGCTGGCCGCGAGCAGAAAAAGGCCAACATCTACAAAGCCCGTATTACCCGTGTCGAACCCAGCCTCGAAGCTGCGTTTGTTGACTACGGTGCTGATCGCCATGGTTTTCTCCCCTTAAAAGAAATTTCTCGCTCCTACTTTGATCCCAATGCCGAAAAAACCGGCGGTCGCGTCAATATCAAACAGGTATTGAAAGAAGGTCAGGAAATCATCGTTCAGGTTGAAAAGGAAGAGCGCGGCAATAAAGGAGCGGCACTCACCACCTTTATCAGCCTCGCCGGACGTTATCTGGTTTTAATGCCCAACAACCCGCGCGCGGGTGGTGTGTCACGGCGTATCGTCGGTGAAGAGCGCAATGAAATTCGTGACGCTCTGGCGGCACTGGATATTCCCGAAGATATGGGGTTGATTGTGCGCACCGCTGGTGTCGGCAAAAACCCCGAAGAATTGCAATGGGACCTTAACTACTTGTTACAGTTATGGGAAGCCATCGACAAGGCCTCCAAAGAAGGGTCGTCCCCCTTCCTGATTTACCAGGAAAGTGATGTCATCATCCGCGCAATACGCGACAACCTGCGCAAGGACATCAGCGAAATTCTCATTGATGACAAGGTGATCTTCGACAAAGCCACTGAATTCATGCAGATGGTGATGCCGCATAACCTGAACAAACTCAAATATTATAATGACAGCGTACCGCTGTTCACCCGCTATCAGATTGAATCACAAATCGAGACCGCCTTTAAACGCGAAGTGCGCCTGCCTTCCGGTGGTGCCATTGTGATCGATCATACCGAAGCGCTGATTTCCATTGACATCAACTCCGCCCGCTCCACCAAGGGCAGTGATATCGAAGAAACCGCGCTCAACACCAACCGGGAAGCCGCTGAAGAAGTGGCTCGGCAATTGCGCCTGCGTGATCTCGGTGGATTGGTGGTCATCGATTTCATCGACATGTCGGCATCACGCAACCAGCGTGACGTGGAAAACACCCTGCGTGAAGCACTGAAAATGGACCGTGCCCGCGTACAGATCGGACGTATTTCACGTTTTGGTCTGCTGGAAATGTCACGGCAACGCCTGCGCCCGTCGCTGGGCGAGTCTGTACAAATTATCTGCCCGCGCTGCGAAGGCCACGGCACCATTCGTGGCACCGAGTCGTTAGCCCTGTCCATTCTGCGCATCATCGAAGAAGATGCCATGAAGGAACAGACAGCACGTATCGTCGTACAGGTACCCGTTAACGTCGCCACCTTCCTGCTCAACGAAAAACGTCAGGCCATTTCGGATATTGAGCAGCGCCAAGGTATCAAAGTGGTGCTGATTCCCAACCCCACTTTTGACACACCCCATTATGAAGTTCAGCGTGAACGCACCAGCGACCTCGCACACGATGCAGATTCCCAAGCCAGTTATTCCTTGGCAGTGGAACGCGAAGAAGCATCGGAATCACTGGATGACAAACCCAAACTGACATCCGAAACCCCTGCGGTAAAAGGTGTGGTGCCCACAGCACCTGCACCACAAACCTCAACGGCAAATGAAAGCACGCAACAAAGTGGTTTCATCAAACGTATTTGGAGCAGTCTGGTGGGTGGCAGTGAAAACCCCGAAACCGCACCTGCAAAACCGGTTGAAAAAACCGAAAGTACAAAACCGGCGCAGAACCGTGGGCGCAACCGCAACACCTCTGGTAACCGCAGCAATTCAAACCGCCGCCCTGCCCGACGCAATCAGAACCGTGACAAACAGGATGATACACAAAACCGGGACGAGCAAAGAAAGAGCGCTCAGAACCGTAGTGTACAAGCAAAAACATCCGCCGATAGAAACGAAAAACCAAAAACTGGCGATAAACAAACGCCTCGTACACAAAATCGAAATCAGACCAAAAACCGGGATACCAGCACTGACGAAACTGCGAACACTGAGCAGGTAAACGATGAACTGGTAAACAATGAGCAAGCGAACGTCGAGCAAAACGCGCAAAATGACGGTCAGCAAAAAACGGGGGCACGTCGAGGCCGTCGTGGTGGGCGACGCCGTCGGCGCGATAGTGGCAATCGCACCCAAAATGTAGAAGCCAATGGTAACGAAGCCAGCACTAACGAAAATGCTGTGCCTGAAAACAACAGTAATGGAAATGTAGCCGAAGCTACACCATCAACAACAGCGGACACTGCAAGCCCATCCGGCGAATCAACCGCTCAACAACCTGCTGAACGTAAAGATACGCCGAAGCCTACTGAACGCAAAGACACACCGAAGCCTGCCGAACGCAAAGACACGCCGAAGCCTGCTGAACGCAAAGACCCACCGAAGTCTGCCGAACGTAAAGACACACCGAAGTCTGCTGAACGCAAAGACACGCCGAAACCTGCAACCCGCAAACCAGTAGCGGAAAAAGCAGCAGCACCACAGGCCGTCACACAACCTGTAACGACGACACAGGAAGCAAAGCAGAAGCCGGAGGCAAAGCCTGACAGCCCGGTGAAAAAGACACCACCAGCTCCTGCTATGCCAACAAAAACAGAAGCAAAATCAGCAGCGCTGGTACAGGTCGAAACAAAACCGGCATTGGCAAAAACAGCAAACAGTGTGCGTTCAACAAGTCCGGCAAAGCAACCGCCTGCTACGCCCACCCCTGCACCAAAACCAGCAGAGCGTGAAAAACCGGCCAGCAGCACACCAGCAAAATCGGTGCTCGTTGAAACAAAACCACCGAGCACACCACGACCACCGGCTGTGGACACACCTGCTGCACCACGTGCCGCAAAACCCGTGGAAAAACCCACTAGCAAACCGGAAAATAACGACTAAAAATACGTTATTTTTAAGAAGTACCGGGTAGTAAACGCAGAGGTCGCAGAGACGCAAAGGACACAGAGAAAACACTCTGTACCCTCTGCAATCTCTGTGTTTATAACACGCCCCTTGTCAGCACCACGACAACATAACCTCCCGTTGTACTGGCACGCTTGTCCAACGTAAAAAGCCCAATGCTATTAAGTTAACAAATTAATGGCGTACCGTAGGTTGGTGGTGAGCCTGCGAACCCCAACGTGGTCGATGCTGTTGGGGTTCGCAGGCTCACCACCAACCTACAATAGATAGAAAAATTGACTTAACGACATTAGTAAAAAGCCCCAACTACATAATGTAGTTGGGGCTTTTTAGTGCCCGCCAGACCCGCTACATCTGGCCGTCAATTCTGCAAATAGCGTAGCTGTATATCCTGAAGCAAACCTGCTGAAGCCTCTTCAATCATATCCAATACTCGTTCAAACCCCAACGGCCCCCCGTAGTACGGGTCCGGCACTTCATCATGTTCAAGATTGGGCGCATAACTTAAAAATAAATGTAATTTGTACTCCGCTCCCACTGGGCAGATGGCTCGTAAACCCTGTTCGTTGTCTCTATCCATGGCCAGAATATAATCAAAGGTAATAAAGTCCTCGGCAACCGCACGCCGTGCCTTTTGTGGAGACAAATCATAACCGCGCTTCAGTGCCGTTTTCTGCGAGCGGGGATCAGGAGCTTCCCCAATATGATAGGCATGCGTACCTGCTGAATCGATTCTGATCGTATCAGCGAGATTGGCTTCTTGCACATGCTGGGTAAAAACACCTTCAGCCGTCGGTGAACGACATATATTGCCCATGCAAACAAATAAAACGTTAACTTTTTCCATGGACATCAATCAGCACACTCATGAGTTGGTTACATTATCCTGATGGTTGAATTTAGCATTGTATCACCAAAATTCAATACTACGCTTGATAATGTAGACCCCAGCTTGCCGTATGGATATAAACGAAGACATATTTCCAGTGCTTTAATTTGCACTTAAAACATTTTTCTAATTAACGTTTTTTGCAAATCACACGCTACCTTCAGTGATGCAATTTCCCGCAAGCATAGAAACAACAAAACTGTCGATATGTCCTCGGGACATTTCGCTTTCATTACCGCTGTATCTAAAAAGCCGCCACTCGTACCATTGTGGCTTTTACGCCCGCGCAGCAATAACCGATAGTGATTTTTTTCGACGCCACCAACGCCTTAATCCAGCACGCGACAAGACAAATTTACTGCCATTGCAGGTGTAAAGGCTAAGTTCGTCAATCTTGTTTTGACGTAATGCGTTCAACAAGGGAAGCATCCATTCACGGTTAAACACCTGCACCCAGTGTGCCCAGTTCTCCATTTCCCCACTTTGCCAATAACGCAATAAATCATCCAGCACCAGCAAATGTTCACCGGATGACGCAGCGGTGTTTAACCACGTTGCAGCATCTTTTGGCAACCCTTTGCCCATGGTATTTGAAAGTGCAACCAGTCCTTGACTCACAGGTTCATTGCTCCACACCTCGCTCCACCGGCTATCTGTATTGCCTGATGGTATCTCTGGTGTTTCACCTCCCCCCCAAAACCACAAACTACTGACGGGCGGCTGCCCAACAGTTTGTCTTTGCTGGTTCACTGCGCTGACATGCAAAACCATTTGCACTTCGTTCATCAGACGATGCCATTGTTTGCCATCCACTCCGACAGGTAAATATTCGCCAATGGCCCGACCACGCACTTGCGCCAAACTGTAAGTACGCAACTTCGGTGCATCGGGCTGGTGTAAATACCAGCGTGTGGGGGTAGCAGCTTCAATGTGCCAGCCATCCTGTGCAAATTGCACATTCAGGTCAGTCACCAACAAATCAGCTTCAGCCTGGGACAGGGACAGGCTTTCCGGCCCCATCAGCACTAGCTGATCACGATCTGGAACCAGTTGTACCGGGTCAGCTCGCACGCACCAACCCGTTGCTGACTGTCCTGTGTCACCCACGTAGCCGACAGCAGCCACAGGTAAATCGGCATCCGTTGGTATAACGGCATCAAAAAGTGCAAACAGCACTGCCTCAAAACTGGCACCTGGGAAACGGTGTTTTTGCGCACGAGAAAAGAAACACTCCAGCTCAGGCAAATGCCCCACCTGCGCAAACACAGATTCGTGTTCTGCGAGGGGTAAATCCAGCAAGCCCGGCAATACTAACGTGCAACGCCGCCCTGGTGTGTCTTGGTCACGAGCCATGGAATTCAGGTGTTCTTCCGATGAAGAAACATCGCATCACCGTAACTGAAGAAACGATACCGTTGTGCAATGGCATGTGCGTAGGCTGCCTTTATTTCATCGAAACCTGCAAAGGCACTCACCAGCATTAATAACGTGGATTCTGGCAAATGAAAATTGGTGATCAAGCTATCTACCACACGAAACGTGTAACCGGGAGTGATAAAAATATCCGTATCCCCCTGAAAAGGGGCCAGCACCCCGCCACGAGCCGCGCTTTCCAATGCGCGCACGCTGGTGGTACCCACCGCCACCACACGGCCTCCACGGGCCTGTGTTTGTTGTACTGCGGCCACCGTGTCCGCCGACACTTCGATGGTTTCCTTGTGCATGTGATGTTCGGCAATATTATCCACACGCACAGGCTGAAACGTACCGGCTCCGACATGCAGGGTGATAAAAGTCGATTCAATGCCCTGCTTCGCCAGCTCATCCAGCAGGCTCTGATTGAAGTGCAACCCTGCCGTCGGTGCAGCAACCGCTCCCTGTCGCTGGGCAAATACCGTTTGATAGCGCTCACGGTCCTCGGATTCATCAGTACGTTCGATGTACGGTGGCAATGGCATATGGCCGTGGCGCTCCAACAGCGTCACCACCGATTCCTCTCCTTCAAAACTCAGGCAAAAAAGTGCGCCCTCGCGTCCTGTTACCGTGGCCCGCACCTCGCCTTCCAGCAAGAGATTGCTGCCCGGCTTGGGGGATTTACTGGCCCGCACATGGGCCAATACACGATGCTCATCGAGCACCCGCTCCACCAGCACTTCTATTTTGCCGCCGGTCTCTTTCCGACCAAACAGACGCGCCGGAATCACCCGGGTGTTGTTCATTACCAGCAAATCACCCGGCTGCAACAGCGCACCTATGCGTGCGAACAAGGCATCCTCAAGCGTATTACCCCGCAGCACCAGCAAACGGCTGGCCGTCCGCTCGGCAAGCGGGTGCTGGGCTATCAGTTCGGGGGGTAAATTAAAATGGAAATCACAACGGCGCATGGCGCGGGAGTGTAGCAAACTCCCTCATAAAAAATCTCCCTCTTCTGCAACTTGCCTGTGACACGCTAAACGCATATCATTACGCCGTCTCAACAAGCGAGAATGCCGGGGTGGCGGAACTGGTAGACGCGCCGGATTCAAAATCCGGTTCCTTCACGGGAGTGCCGGTTCGATTCCGGCCCTCGGTACCATATTCTCGATTGCTTGATTTGTGACAAAATGTTTATCAGGCCTCTGAAATTTTTGTTTCAGGGGCTTTTTCTTTTTGCTTTCCCTAATTCAGCCCGCTACGCGGCCACCCATCCTGGAACCTGGCAAGGTGTCTTTCATGCACCACAAGAAAGTTGGCGCAGCTGTTTCTCTGTGTTTATTTTTGACTTCCAGTAACCGTAGGGTGGGCATGCTTTTTTGCCCACGCGGATGCGGAATCAACGCGTGGGCACATACTACGTGCCCACCCTACACTTAAATCTGATTCTAAGTATCATCACTACCATCACAATTAGAGTCAGTGCTGTCACCCGCAGTTTCTGTAGCAGCGGGATGAATGGCAGCATCGGTGTCATTACAATCACGAAGATTATTCCGGTCTCTGGTGTAGAAACCATCACCGTCCTTATCCTCACCAATGCTGTAATAATAAGGCACATACGCTCCGGTTTGCGAACCGCTTAAAGAGTAAAAACGCCAGTAGTAAGTCACCGCACTGTTTGTCGTATTTTCTATATACTCTGCCGAATTATTGCCCGAGACCAGGGTGACGCCATCAGATTCGAACGCCATCACCGCATCGTCAAAAGGACCGTCCTGAACACCAACGTGAATCGCCGACATCGCCGGTATACTGATTTTAAAATAATCTTCTTCATTTGCGTCGTGAATAGTGCGCAAATTACCCGAGGCTGAATATAATTCGCTGCGATAAATGAGTTCCCCGGGGGCTCCCTGCGCTTCTACCATGGTCACTGCTGTTGCCGGTGTATTATCCGGTTCATGGGCGTCCACAGTGGTGCCGAGGGGGATATCAGATCCTGTGCAATTCTGATCAATGTTGTCCCCGGCCTCCTCAGTCGCATCTGGCTTGATAGCCGGATCATTGTCATTGCAGTCGTGGTAAGTTGACCAACCATCTTCATCATCATCCACCAATATCCGGGCACCGAATGTATAAGTCGTTACGCCAAAAACATCATCCAGTGCCCGAACTTCAACAAAATAGGTACCTGATACTGTTGGTGTGTACTGGATAGCACTGTCAAATCTCACCCAGTCATCATTGGTATCCAGCTCGCTTGTCATATCAGTATCAAGCAGTCTCATGAAGGTATCACACGTTGCACACAAACGATTTGCACTGAATTCGTAAGCTGTTCCGGCAGTCAGGCTCACTGAAAATACATCAACGTCACCTTGTGGAAAATTGGTATTTATTTGAGTCGTGCCAATCGTAGCGGCCGTGGCAGTCGCAGGTGTCTCATTGCCACCTGTTCCTTCATTACTGTCCGCTGAGTCGGGATATGCGGACGGGTTAATGGGAGGACCACCCGAAAAACCTCCACCACCGGAGGAACAAGCCGCCATTAAAAAAACGGCTGCGGTCAGCGATACCAAATACAAAAACTTCATCATTTTTACTCCTGTAAATCCCTGTTTAAGCCCGGCAATATCACATTGAAAGAGTACTAGAACCAGCTTGCACCGCGCCGTTTATCCTTTTCATCTTTTTCTTCCGGCCGCTTGAATATCCATGCGTCTTTTGTGTGCAGCAAGGTCGGCACATCCGGGTTAATAATGCTGATCACTTCTGCGTCATCATATTGAGCGGCAAACTGATTGTTCGGGCCGGCAATCAGAAAGAGGCTTTGCTCCTGCGGCAGAATGGCAAAATCACCCGCCGTCTGTGCAAGCGCATCGGCCTCCAGACCACCAGAGTGACCAACAGCAGCCATGGCTTTCCGGTCAGCCAAAACATCAATAACCCGGCCCGATGATCGTACGGGTACACCCTGAACATTATTAATATAGGCAATTTCTGCACCAAATGTGAGTTGAATACTGGAAGTTGCATCTATGGTTATACCACTTGCGCTGGATCTGCCGATCGCACCACCAGAATTTATTGTTGCTGTGCTGGCGGTAATGTTGGGTTGGGACAATGCCAAATTAATGTTATCTCCGAGGCTGCTGTATACATTACCCTGTAACGCATCAAGAGTGACAGCTCCATTGCCTGCATCAATTTGAGCAACATAAATATCCCCTGTAGTGGAGGTATAGTTGACAGGCTGATTGCTCGTTGTGCTCATGACGGTCTCTGCCATTACGATGTCAGCAGTCGAGATAATCGCAAGGCTGCCGGCAGTGCTGGTGATGTTGCCATTTTGGGCGATGCTGCCTGTATTGATGTTAATGTCACCCGTACTGGTCACCGCGCCTGCCAGTGTTGTGGCACCATTGCTGGACGTGGTTAATGCTGCAATAGCGGTTGTTTGACCAATGTTACCCAGTTCAATGGCACCCAGATTTGCAAGCAGGTTGAGGCTGCCATTGCCATCGATTGACAGGCCGCTATTCAGCAAGATGGCTCCATCGTCTGCCTGGGAGGTGTCGATAGTGATATCGGAGCCATCACTCAGGATCACTGAACCGGCACCCGTGAAATCAATACCGGTTCCCTGGGTGGTAATATTGTCGCTGAGGTTAACGCTACCGTCTGTCACGATAGTGAGTGATAAAAAAGGTACGGTGGCTCCCGTTTCAGCAAGGCTGACATCACCACTGCCAGCGTTAATCAGCAAGTCAATGGCCGGATCAATACTGTCGATATTCGCAGCGCTGAAATCGACATTCCCGAGAGTGCTGATGTTACCCGCGATCTGGTTCAGGCCGTCGCCACTCAACGTCAAATATGCCAAAGGAACGTCCTGGCCAACAGCCCCCAAAAACAGGTCACCGCGATTGACGTTCACTGTTAAGCCTCCTGCCCCGTCTACCGCATCACCATCAAGGTAAATAGCGCCGGAACCCGAACTGCTGTTGAATACGACATCGCCTGTGATATTAACGTCGGTTGCCGCTGTCAGGTTGATGCCGCTCCCTTGTGTCGAGATAACCGCATTATCAAAAGTGGTAACGCCCGTAGAGTTAATGGTTAATGCACTCAAGGCAACACTTTGCCCCATATCACCCAGCAAAATAGCACCCTCATTGGTGATGATTGTTAAAGAATTTGGTCCTTCAATACCTCCCCCGGTAAGATCAATGCGACCACTATTCGTCGTTGTGTCGATGCTGACATTGGTTCCCAGCAGAATATTGCTGGCGTTACCGAGGTCTACCCCACCTGTTCCTGTGGTGGTCAGATTCCCTGCCAGTGTGGTTAACCCTGAACCCGAGATACTGATCGAGGTTAAATCCGTAATATTGTTTAGCGTGATATCGCCTGCGCCACTGACCAGACTCAGTGAACTGTTGCCCGTAATATCAACACTGGAAATATCAATGGCTGCATCGCTGGCAGAAGTATCCAGCAATAAATTATTGTTCAGTACAATGGCACCTGCACCACTCAGATCAACGCTGCCCACTCCAGTGGAAGTCGTGATGCTTCCGCCCAGCGTCGCTGAAGTGCTGGTGAGCGTAAAATCGTTATCCACGACAATATTGCTCGCGTTACGGAGATCTAACTCGCCGTTTATCAAATTTAAGGCTCCGCCTACACGGGTAGTACCTGAACTGACAAGAACGAGACCAGCATCTCCATCGACCGTGCCTCCTGCAAGATTGATGGTGCCACCATTCCTGGCAGTCAGACTGATATCGCCCGTAATATCGATATCCCGGGCTCCGCTAAAATCGACTCCCCCGATCGCACTGGTCGTAATATTGCCGGTTAACGCGGTCGTTCCCTGGTTTGTGATAGTCAGTGCCGTTAATGCAGTGTTTTGTCCAACTCCGGCCAGCAAGATATTGCCATTACCACTGTCGATATTTAATGAATAAGCACCTTCAACATTTGCAAGAGATACGCTGCCGTTGCCGGTAGTCGTATCAATGGAAACATCATCTTCCAGTATAACCGTTGTAATATCGCTGCCCAGATCGATTCCGCCACTGCGACGTGTTGAAATGTCACCGTATAAATAAACATCATTGTTGGCCGTGGTGACGGACAGCGAGTCAATAAGATTGGTTTGACCAATGTCACCCAACAGCACATCGTTATTGGTAATGATGTCCAGAATATAGATCAAACTTGCGTTGGATTGGCCATCAACAGAAATTCCGCTGATGTCCAGCCCACCATTGGGTACGCTCAGGGTGGTCGTCCCGGTGGCCGTCGTGGCTCCCCCCTCAAGTTCAATGCCGCCATTAGTGGCAGACATGATCAGCGAGCCACCCGACACAATATTTGCCGCCGAGAAAACAATATTGTCATTGCTTTCGGCCGTATTATTGGCATCGCTATTCAAATTAATATCAGCTCCTGTTGAGGTCGTCTCAATACGCGCATTCACCTCGATACCATCATCCGCCAAAACGGTTAAATTGCCGGTAAATGTAGAATCAGCACTAAAGATGACCTGTGAGCCACTACCCCCTGTCGCATTCAGGGAAAGTGCACTGGATATTGTTACACCATCGACATCGATAGAACCGGGTGTAGAAACAGATAACAGAGCAGTATTATTGCTTAAACCTGTCGCACCCATCGTACTGAGACTGACCAGTGAAGAAAAAGGCAGGGTGATATTGATGCTATCGCTTGCAAAAACTGAAGCCGGTACAGCAAAATTGATGAATGCGGCAGACAAATTCAAATCACGAAGACCTGTGATACCTCCTTCAACAAAAATACTGCCGATATCGGCATTAATACTTAATGTATCCGAACCACTTCCAGATATAGACGACCTGAAGTCAATATTGCCTGAACCGGAAGTCAGCGTTATATCGCCATTAATTGTACTTGTCCCCGTAGCCGTATATTCCTGGAAACTATTTGTTGTTACGTTGCCTAATGCAAGAACATTTCCTCTCGCGGAAAAAATTGATAAAGGTGTTGAGCTACCGATGATGGCATTGGAAATATCAATATTTCCATTACCCGATTGCAAAGACAGTAGCCTGGAGGTAGAGCCGGCTGGATCGACGTTACCGTTTAAAGAAATATTTCCAACGCCGGTACCTGTCGACATGACAACATTAGTTTCCAGCGTAATTTGGGTAGCTGCCAATGAGATATTTGCTGCGTTGGTTGTTATGTTTCCATTCAGGAAAAGTTCCCCGTTGGTTGTTGCCGACAGCCCGCTTAATCCGGATAACCTGCCCAGCTCCCCCATCAAATTGATATTGCCACTACCCGCGAGAATGCTCAGGCTGTCTGTAGAAAAATTATCGCTATTCACCTCTCCCGTTATGACAACATCACCAACGCCAGTGTTGGTGTCCAGGCTAACAGGATTAAACAGCATCACGTCGCCATCCAGTGTAATCCCGCTGTTACTGGTGGCAAGATTGTCATACAAATTGATTGTCGATGCTGTGTAGTTTTGGCTTCCCACACTATTCAGGGTCAAAACACCAGGCGAGGAACCCGTAGTATTAATATCAAGAGTACTTGTTGCCGAAATATTGATATCACCACTCCCCGCGCTGATATTTGCCAGGCTCAAGGCAGAGCTGTCGGCAATAAAAACCCCCGTACTTGCCGTCGCGTTGAGTGTAGTTACCGTGGTATTTACCGGGTCAGTTGCGGAGCCACCAACACTGCCACTGGTGGATGCGATGGTCAGCGTGTCTCCTGTTATCGATGAACCGGCCCCGAAAATGCTGCCGACAGACATGATATCTACATCGCCACTGCCCGCATTAATGGTGGCCAGACTCAAGCCGTCTGCCGTTGAAGAGTCAGCTTCATTGATATAAATACCGCCTGAACCTGTGGCCGTAACGGTAAGTACACCACTGAGGTCGGTGTTTATGGAGGCGCTTGAGCTGCCAACACTGGAATCTGTGCTGACTTCCAGAAATAAAGTATCCGCACTAACCAGTGAGCTGCTGTCAGTGATATTGCCAGCCGCGTTCAGATATACCGTTTGTCCGCTGCCATTGATCACACCCAGACCGATGTTGTCGGCTTCGGTCACATAAATCGCACCACCGGGTGAGCTTACGGCAAGCGTTGTACCATTGATGTTCAGTGCATTGGCGGCAGTCGCGCCAACGCCAATGCTCGCGGCGGTGAGCGCAATGGCCGTACCGCTGACATCCACACCAGCATCCAGTGTTGCATCAGTGATAGCACCGGTGGCGGTGAGTTCCACTGCACCTGTACCGGCATCAACGCTGACAACAGCCAGTGCGCCGGTATTGGAAAGATAAATACCCCCATTTCCGGTGCTGGTGGCCGACGTTAAATTACCCGTGACGGTGGTATTGATCACGTTCGCTGCACCTGTCGCACCGATGGCACTGCCATTGCCGGTGGCAATCAGGGTCAGGTTAGCAGCCTGAACACTGGAACTGTTGTCAGTGATATTACCAGCCGCGTTCAGATATACCGTTTGCCCGCTGCCATTGATCACACCCAGACCGATGTTGTCGGCTTCGGTCACATAAATTGCACCACCGGGTGAGCTGACGGCAAGCGTTGTACCATTGATGTTCAGTGCATTGGCGGTAGTCGTGCCAGCGCCAATGCTCGTGGCGGTGAGCGCAATGGCTGTACCGCTGATATCCACACCGGCATCCAGTGTTGCATCGGTAATAGCACCGGTGGCGGTGAGTTCTACTGCACCTGCACCGGCATCAACGCTGGCAACAGCCAGTGCGCCGGTATTGGAAAGATAAATACCACCATTTCCGGTACTGGCGGCCGCCGTTAAATTACCCGTGACGGTAGTATTGATCACGTTTGCTGCACCTGTCGCACCGATGGCGCTGCCATTGCCGGTAGCAATCAGCGTCAGGTCGTTAGCCATGATATCGGAACCGTTGTCGGTGATGTTTCCGGCGGCAGCAAGCGATACCGTTTGACCGGTACCATTAATCACGCCTAACGCGATATCACCACTCCCTGTCAGATAGATAGCACCGGGTGTGGCCTGGGCGATGTTCAAATTGTCAACGGCCAGATCCAGTGCGCCGTTTGCCGTACTCGCACCTACGCCTGCCGCGTCAAGAATGCTCAGGCTCGCTGCGGTCACATCTACCGTCGTGTTTGCAACTGATTCGGTAATGACACCACTGGCAGTCAATTCAACATTGCCTGTGTCTGCATTGATACTCGCAATCGATAGTGCGCCAGTGTTGGAAAGATAAATACCGCCGGTGCCATTACTCGCACTGGCAGTCAGGTTGCCACTGATCGCAGTATTGATGGGCGTTCCCGAGCCGCCAATAGCCTGCCCCGCGGTATCGGCAGTGAGCGTGAGGTCGTTGCTGCTCAGTGTGGCATTGCCACTGATTCCGCCGCTGCTGGCGGTAAGCAATAAATGATCGTTGGTGTTACCAAAATTGGCATCCAGGTTCAACGAATCGGCAGTAATGTCAACCGTCTGGATATTGTTAGCGGGCGTAATGTCACCTGTCAGTGTATTCAGTGTGATATCACTGGTGTTCAAACTGTTGCTTTCTACAATGTAAATATCGCCGGCACCAGCAGTGCCACCCGTGGTCAGCGATATCGTACCCGTCGTCGTGGTGTTTATCTTATTGCCTGCGGAACCAATACCGCCAGCGCTGGCATCCAGCGTGAGGGATGCGGCAGTGAGCGTCGAGATGCCATTACCGTTGATATCGGTGGCACTAATGCTGATATCTCCCGTGCCTGCATTGATGCTCGTAATCGACAGTGCGTCAGTGTTGGAAAGATAAATACCGCCGGTACCATTACTTGCACTGGCGGTCAGGTTACCACTGATCGTAGTATTGATGAGTATTCCCGAACTACCAACAGCCTGCCCCGCGGTATCGGCAGTGAGCATGAGGTCATTGCTGCTCAGTGTGGCATTGCCACTGATTCCGCCGCTGCTGGCGGTAAGTAATAAATGATCGTTGGTGTTACCAAAATTAGCATTCAGGCTCAACGAATCGGCAGTAATGTCAACCGTCTGGATATTATTGGCGGGCGTAGTGTCACCTGTAAGTGTAGTCAGTGCGATATCACTGGTGTTCAAACTGTTGCTTTCTACAATGTAAATATCGCCGGTACCGGCAGCGCCACCCGTGGTCAACGATATTGCTCCCGTCGTCGTCGTGTTTATTTTATTGCCTGAAGCACCAATGCCGCCAGCGCTGGCATCCAGCGTGAGGGATGCAGCAGTGAGCATCGAGATGCCATTACCGTTGATATCGGTGGCACTAATGTTGATCTCTCCTGTGCCTGCATTGATCACCGCCAGGTTAATAGCATCGGTCTCGGTAACGTAGATATCGCCACCCATTGAGGTGTCGGCGTTCAGGGTAGTAACGGTAGTACCGATATTTTTACTTGAAGTACCAATACTTCCGTTTATTGCAGAGAGATTCAATGTTCCCGCAATGATTGAAGAATCACTACTGATGATATTGCCAGCAGTGGTAGTCACCGTGGCTGTGCCTGACCCGGCATTTATTTCGGCCAAGTCAATATTCTCTGCGGCGCTTATGGTGACATTGCCACCTGTCGTTTGCAGTACGCTATCCGCCATCATTGTTACAGCGCCGACATTACTTACATCAGCATCTGCTGTCAGGGTAATCGTGCCCGTACCCTGGGTTGCAAGCATGATGTTGGTGTCAACAACAATGTCATTTCTTGCCTCCGCAAGAAGGCTGTGGTCTGCACCAAGTATAAGATTCTCGGAGAAGGTAATATCATTATTGGCTTGCAGGGTAATATTCGCCCCCACCGCCACCAGAGTGGCCGCACTGATCGTACAGTCAGTACAAACAACATCCAAGAAATCATTAACGTTGTCATAGTCATCTGTTCCTGCGGAACTAACGATAATATTGGTCGGATCCAGAAGTAATTGCCCCATCAGCCCGTTTGCTGCCGAAGTATCCACCTGCCCGGCAAAACCCAGCTGCTGTTTACCGGACACTTCAACAAAACCACCGTTACCCGACAAGGCTCCGCCTTGTGCAGAAATGCTCCCCAAAAACCGGGTATAACCATCGGCCCAGACAATCACACGACCACCTTCACCGCTCTGCTGTGCGTCAGCAATTATCCGGCTGTCACGATTAACCAGTGTTTGACGGGCATTATGGATAGCGGCGTTAGTGCCCTGAAAATCCCCGCCCACCAATACGTTGCCGCCGCCTGAACTACCGGAAACATCAATAACTGCGGCTTCAAACAGACCCACCCGGTCACCCAGCACCTGAACATCACCACCTGTGGAGGCCTGATCCTGACCAGAGGCATCGATCACACCGCTGTGAACAACATCACCACCAATGCCAACCAGCCTGATGACGCCACCTTCGTTGAGCATACGGCCAGCCTCGATGAGGCCATCATTGTTAATAGCCCGCTCAAAAACATCCTGCGCATGTCGGGCCGTCAGTAAAACTTCACCCCCATGGGCCCGAATAATGCCGCTATTGTTAACGCCTGTCGTTTTCCCGGTAGCATTACCAAGCACTTCGCCGTCAATTTCAAAATGTATAAAACCATCACCATCAAAATCGATGGCTGCGGTACGGCCTGAAGCAAGGTTAATGTATCCATAGTGAGCAATGATCTCACCCTGATTGTCCACCGCATCGGCAACCAGACTGACAGAACCACCGGTGGCTGCGTTAAGCAGCCCGTGGTTAACGATAGTGCCCCCATCAGAAACGGCACTGAAGTTGTAGCGACCACTCATGAAGGTGTCGTTGTTGATGCCCAGCGTGGTAGCAAACAGACTGCCAACATTCACCTGCGAATTTGCACCAAAAATCATGCCGTTGGGATTGCTCAAAAACACCCGACCGTTAGCATTGATATTGCCAAAAATCTGGCTGGGGTTTTGATCATGGATGCGGTTTAAAACAGCAGCATTGCTGTTGGGCTGCAAAAAATTAACACTTTCATTCACACCAACATTAAAACTGTTCCAGTCGATAACCAGCTGTTGGCTGTTTTGATTGATTTGCGTGATGTTGCCGGATGCCTGAATGCTGCCGCTGCCCGCCGACACCTGACCGCCCTGGGGAGCCGCCTGAGGAGTGCCCGAAATACTCAAACAACATAATGCCGTGAATGCAAAATTAACCCGACGACGGGTCACTCTTTTAAGCGGAGTATGTTTTTTATTCATTACGGTTATTGTCCTGGTAAACGTGAATCAAGGGTTAAATCATCATGAATGCTTGATTCACATATAAATATCCCGACATAAAAAACCAAAACTCATTTCAAAAAGGTGTTCATTTCAAAAAGTACGCTTCAGAAAATACGCCCAAGATTAAAATAGAACTGAAAGCTGTCACCGTTTACCGGCTCGTCACCACCCTGCGGAAAAGCCAGATCAAAACGGGCCTGAAACTTGCCAAAAGGTTGAAATTCTACAAAACCACCCATACTCCTGAGCGAAGCCGTCTCACGCTCATTATTCAGTGCCTGGTTTCGCTTGCCGGTGGCAAAATCATAATACGCACCAAACTGGAAATTCTTCAGCCACGCAAGCTCTTCTTCAATCTGTGCTGAACGTGCCTGCCATTCCAGATTGATAATAGTACTGCTGTCAAAAAGGACTTCAGAAACAGGATATCCACGCACACTGTTCGGCCCCCCCAGAACAGATTGCTCAATCGAACTGAGCGAGTCAGAGCTGAATTGACCACGGTACTGAATTTTGACCACCTGGTTTTTTTGCAACAAATACCGGTGAGTGTAACGAAGGTTGATCTTGCTAAAATCTCCCCCACTGGATATTTCACTACTCTCTGAACCCGCAGCACCCAGGAAATCAGGCAAACCCTGACTGTAACGCATTTCAGCAGCATGGTTGCCACGCAATAACCACCCGGAATCGCCGTTGTAATGCAATGCCAGACTGACGACAGTCAACCTGTCTTCAACAGTATTTGTGCCATTTTGCTCGCTGTTGGCATTTTTTTGGTGCAACGCAAAACTGGCAAACAGGTTTCGATCCCGCTGCCGCATAAACATCTTGCGCAAACGGACGCCGATAATCCTGGAATCACCCTTGATCCCGAGTGCCTCAAATTCCTGGCCAACCTCAAAACCATTATTACTCACATCAAATCCGAGATAACTGTTCCACATATTGAGCGGCCGCTCATAATCCAGGGCGTAGTAGATACTGTTAGACGGGTTAAACGTTTTAAGCAAGGTAACCGTCAAATAATCAGCACTGTTACTCACATTATTGATTGTACTCGACAGGCGCAGCCGATAATTGCCGGTATATTCTGAACCATAGTTATCCAGCCAAAGACCGGTGTTGAATCGCTGCTCCCGGGTGGTACCGAGTTTGAGAATCGATCCGCCTGTTTCCTCTCCAGGGCCAAATAAAGCCTGAAGCTGGATGCCGGGTGAATCAGTAACATATAATAGGGCGGACTCAATACTGCGGTACTCAATCGGGCGGTTAATCAATTCGGCAAACGGTTTTTTCAGTGTATCGACCGAATAAAGATCACTGCCATCCAGGGTAACATCCTCAAGGAGGCCTTCGAGAATATTGATCGTTACCCGATTATCGGTAATGTTTTGCTCAGGAATATAAGCTCGCGCCAGGAAGAGATCCCGCTCGCGATAATAGCGTCTGATCTGATCCGTCAGCTCCCGAAAGTCATCGATTGACAGACCTTCCGGATAATCATCAATCAGCTGCTGCCCCATTTTCTCGACATCGGCCAGAACAATACCGTACTCCGACCGCTCGACCACACCTTTGAACACAAATCCCTTTACCTGCATGCGCGGAACATCGGGAGAAACCGGGCGTCTTTTACCTGCCTCTTTTACAGCACCGGAGCCATATCGAAAGTTCAAATCAGACGTATTGGCAGGCCGTTTCGTTTCAATATCCGGCTGCACCGCACCGGGTGACGCCGCAGCAGGAACACCTGCGGCGGAAACAGCCGAAACAAACAGGATGAGCATACTAAAGCTAAAACAGAGAAAAATCAGAGTCTTGTGAATACGGAAGAGGACAGGATTTTTTTTCACGTTACAGAAAGGTTCATTGGCATAATTATTTTTGTTGACATCATACTCACCCAGAAAGCAGAATGAAAGTCTTCCACAGCAGTCATAACTATAAATAGCGGGAAATACGGTTTGACCGACATAAGTAACCACCAGCTGTACGGTATCGGTGAACGCGCAATAGCGGGCGACGCTCCTGCCGGAGCCTCGGCTCGTTATGAGCCTGAGTTTGAGCAGTTAGAAGCTGAACTCGCCAAACAGGAATCTCTTAACGCCGAGACTGTCGACTGGGGAAAAGTTGTTGAGCTTGCCGCTCTTGTTACCCGGGAAAAATCCAAAGATCTGTTGGTTGCATCTTATCTGGCAAGGGGGCTTCTGGAAACCGAAGGTTATTCGGGGTTTGCGGTCGGCCTGAAAGTGATCAGTGACATGATCGAACACCACTGGGAGGGGATGTCCCCCCCGCTTAAACGATTACGCGCCAGGGCAACAGCCATTCAGTGGCTGGCCGAAAAATGTGGCCCCATCATTGAAGCCAAAGAACCCGCCACAAATCAGGCCGAAGTGATTAAGCTCGCTGAGGCCACGGCTCGCCGGATTGATGGTGAGTTAATGGATAAAATGGGTGATAACGCGCCATCAATGATGGAAATGAACAGGCATTTAAAGCGGTATAAACAAATCATTGCCCAACAGGCAGAAACACCGCCTCCCACAACGCCCACTCCCTCGCCTGCGTCTGACGTATCAGCAAAACCCCCTAATGATACACCTGTGAGAACAGCCTCCGCACCACAGAACACAACACGCCCGCCAGCAAGTTCGGCCAGACCTGTTGCTGTCGGCGACATTGAGTCAGATAACGATGCAAAAAAAGTGGTTCGGCAATTACAGGAAGGAGGGCGTAAAACCGCAGCCTGGTGGATCAGATCAAAACTGGCTGACCCCCGACCCTACCGCCTGAACCGTTCCCTGACATGGTTACTGCTCGACCAGGTGCCACCAAATACCGATGGCATCACCCAACTGAATCCCCCCGCCGCTGACAGGCTTAAATTTTTCGAGGCCCAACTAGTGGCCAAACAGTATTCAGATGTCATCCCTGAACTGGAACAAACTGCTGCCCGTGCTGCGTTCTGGCTGGACGGCCAGCGCATGATTGTTAATGCGCTACAGGCTCTTGGACCAGAATACGAGGCCGCCCGCACTGCGGTTATAGAAGAACTTCGTCATCTGCTGACTCGCGTTCCCACACTTGTTGATTTAAAATTTTCCGATGGCACTCCCTTTGCTGATGACCAGACACGAATGTGGATTGAAAATGAGTTGTCTGCCCAGGCAACATCAGCGGAAGGTGCTGCCAATAATGGTGAAGCAGCTCCCTGGAACGAAACACTAAAAGAAGCTAAGTCCATGGCTGCCGCAGGTGACATCAAACCTGCCATTACGCTTATGAGGGAAAGTGCATCCGCAACCAGTAATGTGCGGGAACAACATTTCTGGCGACTCTCTCTCGCTGATCTTTTATTGCAAACGGGCAATCTGGATGTCGCCATTCCAACACTGGAACAATTGAGCAATCACCTTGACGATAAAAATTTATCCACCTGGGAGCCTGGTTTGATTTCACAAACTTACAAGCTGCTTTGTGACGGTTACCAGAAACAGATTAACAAACTCAAAAGCGCCAAAGATAAACACACCGAACTTGACATCATTCTGGCAAAGCAGGAACAGGCATACGCACAGCTTTGTTGGCATGATCCACTTACTGCTACAAATACTCCGGGGGGATAAATAATGGCCGATGGCTCAGTTGCACCCAAAGAACGTGTCAACATCGTATATAAATCACAAACAGGTGATGCGACCGAAGAAGTTGAATTACCATTAAAAATGCTGGTAGTCGGCGACTTCACTGGCAAGGAATCCGACGAAGCTATCGAGGATCGCACTCCTGTCAACATCAACAAGGATAACTTTGATGATGTGGTAAAAAGTTACAGCCTGAACATGGCGATCAGCGTACCGAACAAACTGGAAGACGACGCAGGATCAACAGAAGAAATCACTGCGGACCTCACGTTTGACAACATCAAGGATTTCTCTCCTCAGCGCATTGCCGAGCAAGTGCCCGAGTTAAATGAATTACTGGAACTGCGTAAAGCCCTGTTGGCGCTGAAAGGCCCGCTCGGCAATGTGCCCGCATTTCGGAAAACGATAGAGTCAATTCTGACGGATGCCGGAACACGCGCCCAAATTACCAGTGAGCTGGGTATTAGCGACAAATAAGCAACATACCAGACACCCAACTCGCCAATAAACAACGCAGAATTTATAAGGAAAAAACCATGGCTGAATCAGAAAATCAAACTCAGGGAGCTGAATCCGCTGTCGAAGAAGTTTCATTGCTTGACCAGATTATGGAACAAACGCGCCTGAAACCCGCTGATGAAGGTTATGACGTTGCCAAAAAAGGAGTTGAAGCTTTTATTTCCGACTTGCTTTTACCGCATCGCGAAGGCGAAAAAGTTGAACAAAAACTCGTTGATAAATTTATCGCGGAAATCGACTCAAAAATCAGCAGTCAGGTTGATGAAGTCCTGCATCACAAGACCTTTCAAACACTGGAAGCCTCCTGGCGCAGCCTGAAAATGCTCGTCGACCAAACCGATTTCCGTGAAAACATAAAAATAGAACTGGTCAGCGCGACCAAGGACGAAATGCTGGAGGATTTTGAAGACGCACCTGATGTGACAAAATCCGGATTATACAAACACATTTATACCGCAGAATATGGCCAGTTTGGCGGCAAGCCCATCGGGGCGATTATTTCTGATTACAGCTTCGGCCCCGGCGCTCAGGACATAAAACTTCTGCAACAACTGGGCAGTGTCAGCGCCATGTCTCATGCACCGTTTATCGGTTCTGCCGGTCCGGAATTTTTTGGTGTGGAAAGCTTTGAAGACCTGCCCAACCTGAAAGACCTGGAAGCCATATTTGAAGGTCCCCAGTTTGCCAAATGGAATTCCTTCCGGGAATCAGATGACGCCCGTAATGTTGGTCTGACCGCACCGCGTTTTTTGCTGCGCTCTCCCTATGGTGAAGAAAACCCGGTCAAAGCATTTTCCTACACCGAAAATGTAGACAGCTCCAAAAAGAGCTTCCTCTGGGGTAACGCATCGTTTGCCTTTGCGGCCAACCTTTCCAAAAGCTTTGCCAAATACCGCTGGTGTCCGAATATCATCGGGCCCAAAAGTGGGGGTGCCGTTGAAAATCTCCCCATTCATAAATACACCGAAAACGGTGAAATCAAAACCATGGCACCGGTTGAAGTCATGCTCTCTGATCGTCGTGAGTTTGAACTGGCCGAACAAGGTTTTATTGGCCTGACCTTGCGCAAGGGTACCGACAATGCCTCATTTTTCTCGGCAAACTCCTGTCAAAAACCCAAATACTTCGGCAACACTCCCGAAGCAAAACAGGCAGAGACAAACTTCAAGTTAGGCACAGAACTGCCCTACCTGTTTGTGATTAATCGTATTGCACATTACATCAAGGTATTACAACGCGAAAACATCGGCAGCTGGAAAACACGCAGCGAACTTGATCGTGAGTTGAATAACTGGATTCGTCAGTTTGTCGCCGACCAGGACAATCCGCCTGCTGCTGTACGCAGCAGACGTCCACTACGCGAAGCAGAAATCATTGTCACCGATGATGAAGGCAACCCGGGCTGGTTCCGGGTAGAGATGAATGTACGCCCCCACTTCAAATATATGGGCGCGAGCTTCACCCTGTCATTGGCCGGAAAACTGGACAAAACCTGAGAAACATAGACCTCTGGATTCCGGCTAAAAACAGGCCATGACGAGAAATTAAACCCCGGGAGATTAAAAATCTGATGTTGCGCAGGTTTCATGTAGGGTGGGCACGTAGTTTGTGCCCACCCTACGGCTAAAAATAGGCTGCGACGAGGAATTAAACTCCGGGAGATTAAAAACATTTTTAGCACCCGTTTCAATTGAAATGATGCAACAAATCGAAACCGGGGGCGTATACTCACTCCCCCACAATTATCAACAGCAGTTATGGTAATTTTTCGGTATTTCAACAAGTCAGTATAAATCTGGAAAATAACAAATCGGCGAATTTTTCCGCCAGGCTTTAGCTCATTAAAGGAGACCACAATGCCAATACCCGCGTATATGTCTGTTGAAGGCGTCACTCAAGGAATGATTACCGAAGGTGCACTCTCGGAAGACAGTGTCGGTAGTCTGTATCAGGAAGGTCATGAAGACCAGTTTATTGTTCAGGCCTTCGAACACAACATCATTATTCCTCGTGACCAACAAAGTGGACAGCCTTCCGGGTTGCGCGTACATCAGCCTTTGAAAATCACCAAAGTGTTTGATAAATCTTCTCCACTGCTTTATCAGGCACTGGTCACCGGTGAAAGCCTCAACTGTGAGATCAGCTGGTATCGCACATCGTCCGAAGGTGCGGCAGAACACTATTTCACACAACTTCTGGAAGGTGCGGTTGTGGTCGACATAAAGTCAATCATGCCGAATTGCCAGGACCCGACCCAGGCTCACTTCACTCATTTGGAAGAAGTGTCATTCAGTTACAGCACGATCACCTGGACACATGAAATTGCCGGCACAGAAGGCTCTGATGACTGGCGCATTGGCCCGGGCGGCAGCTAGTCCATCAGATCACTATTTTCAACCAGGTCGTGACCGGCCTGGTTGAAATATTGATTAATATGTACATCTCATAATGATAAATATAACCACTTTTCAACGTATTGCTTTTGCTCTGGCCGTACTTTTACTTGCTGCCTGTGCATCGCAGCCAGAGAAACTGGAAGTCGCTCCGGAAGAGTGGAAATTTAAAAACCGGGCCATCTATCTGGAATTCAAGGCTCCGGCAGATCTGAATGCGTATAACAGCCGACCTCATGCCTTGGCGGTTGGCATCTATCAGCTGAATGATCCCAATACATTTTCAGGTCTTGGGGCCACTCACGAAGGGGCTGTAGAACTGTTAAGAAAAGGCAAGATTGACGATACAATTGTCCATTTCACCCGCATTACCGTACAACCCGGGGAACGCAAAAGTATCGTACTGAATCGGGCTGAAACTGCCCGGTATGTCGGCATGATAAGTGGCTATTTCAAACTCAGCCCGACCCATGATGTCGGGTTATTCCCGATTCCGGTTAAAGCCAGCAAACGGGGGCTGGTTGAAAACAGTCTGGCGGCCATCAAGCTCATCGCTGATGAGGCCAAAGCTAATCCCGCCGATTTATATTTAAACATCAATCTGGGGCGCGACAGCACCAAACAAATGATGGTAACAAAGCCGCTGGGCAGATCTGGCATCAAAGAAAAAAAACGTAAAGAACCTGTAGACAAAACGCCATAAATTTTCGAGGGGTTACATACTGTGGATGGTTTAAAACCAATATTCTGGCATCAGGGACTATTCCTGCAACCACAACATTTTCAGCAATCTGATTTATATCATCGTTCATTGCTGGTGCCCTATCAGCAACACCTGCAACCCCATTTTTGGGGTGTATGCAACATGGAGCTGGTGAAAACTTCGCTTCAGCATCGTACCTGTGAAATCGAAAATGGCAGCTTCCTGTTTCAGGACGGTACCTATGTCACACTTCCTGACAATGGCATCGTTTCCAGTCGTTCTTTTGACGAGGCCTGGGTTGAGACCGACAAGCCGTTCACCATTTATCTCGGATTGCGAAAACTCAATCCTCATGAAAACAATGTTACAACGGTTGATAACCTGGCTGATGCTTCCAAAATAAAAAGCCGTTATCTGACCTTGTCCAATCCCCAGGACACGAAAGACATTTATAAAGAAAGCCCTGTTGCCCATGTCAAATATCTCACCCATGTCGTGCAGATAGTCTGGGAAACCGAAAAAGATGACATGGATCAATTTTTGCTTATCCCTGTCGCTCGCGTTATTCGGGAAGGTGATGCTATTGTTTATGACAAGACCTTTAGCGCACCGGTTGTCAGCCTGAGTGCAGCACCTGAACTGTTGAGTTTGATCAAGGAAATTCGCGACGAGATCACCGGCCGTGCAATGCAACTGAGTGGTTACAACACCCCCGGCAAGGAAACCAATAAATACGACGCAACATTAATGCGTTATATTCTCGCCCTGCGTTCACTGAGCCGTTATATCCCCAAGCTTTTTCACGGCACTGAAGATGGAACCCAGCATCCCTGGCATGTCTATGGCGTATTACGGGAACTGATCGGAGAAATAAGCACATTTACTGACAGTGTTAATATGCTGGGAGAAACAAGCTCGGGTGAACGTCTGGTACCTGCCTACAATCACTCCGAACTTGGCGAGTGTTTTCAGGCAGTACATACACTCATTTCACATCTGCTCAATCAAATTACCGTGGGGCCGCAATACCTGGTCGACATGGCGTTTGATGGCACGTGCTACACAACAGCCGTACCCCCTGAATTTTTTGAATCACGTTATGATTTTTATTTAATGGTCAGTACTCAACAACGTTTTGAGGATGCCCAACAGTCATTATTAACATCAGCCAAACTTGCCTCACGCGAGACCGTGCAAACACTGGTAGAACGATCCTTGCCGGGAGTAGGCATTATCAACATCGCAACCCCACCTTCAGAGCTGCCTCGCCGCCCGTCAACGGCCTATGTGCGCCTGGATGTTCATGATGAGCAATGGGCATCCATTGAACGTCATCGTGACATCGCCCTGCTGTGGGAAGATGCCCCTGAAGATGTTTCCGTTGAATTAGTGGTTGTCAGGAGATAAGAAATGCGGCTTGTTGACTGCTATATAGATACGCTTTTGTTCACCCGGGCTCTGTCTGATCGTATTGTTTCGGGTAATCCATCATACGATGAATTACACGAAACGTATTTAAAGCTTTTAAGTGATGCAGAAATTCTGGCCAACAACGCAGGCCACAATACCGATACGTTTAATGCCGGCAAGTTTGCGGTTGTTGCTTTTATCGATGAAGTCCTCTTGTGTTCATCCTGGCCAAACAAATCCGCATGGCAAAAAATGCCCCTACAGCGTAAATATTTCGACACAACCAATATTGGCGCAGAATTTTATGATCACTTGAACAAATTAAGTAAACACGGGCCGGACAAAGAGGTCCGCGAGGTATTTTCGCTATGCCTTGGTTTGGGTTTCAAGGGAAAATACTTCAACCTTGATGATCGTCCAAAATACGAAGAAATAAAGGCCTTTAATCTGGGTGTGTTACTGCCCGATGAAGCCAAAGGCAACATCGACAAAACCATTCTTTTCCCTCTCGCCTGGGGCGAAGCAGCATTGAGTGGCAAAAGCAGTTTTATACCCAGACTGAATATTTTGCCCGCCATCATTGGCATACCACTAGGCGTTTTTTTAACGACAGTGGTCATTTATCATTTCATGATAGATAGTCAGCTTGATGCGATTATTTCAACCGTTAAATTCTAAAAAGTTGTGATTTAGTTATTATGTGGAAAAAAACGCTCAAGTTTTTAATGTGGTTAGTCATTATCGCACTGATTTCAGGCATCGTTATCGGTGTGACGATTTTGCTTGGCCGGCCCACCCTGGAAGGGGTTTACGCTCTTGCCGTGATTTTTGGCATCTGGCTTTTCATTATTATTATCCGGAAATTAATCATTCGGATGCGCGCCAAAGCACAAGTTAATCGCATTCTGAACCAGGGGACAGCCGACGAACAATCGGACCTGGGCATGAATGACTCCCAACTGTTGAAAGAACTCCGTCGCGGTTGGTCCAAAGCAGTTACCACACTTAAAAAGTCTCAACTCAAACTGAAAGGCAATCCACTTTATGTATTGCCCTGGTATATGGTGATTGGCAAACCCCGTTCAGGGAAAAGTACCGCGCTGAAAAATGCCAAACTGCTGCTGCCCGAAATTGATTTACCCAAACAAACTGAAGGTTCTACGCTCAACCTCGCCTGGTGGCTATACGAAGAAGCTATCGTTATCGATACTGCGGGTCGTTATGCCGTGCCGGATGATGAAACTCGTGATCGTAAAGAATGGTCAACGCTGCTTGGCATGCTGGCACGCCACAAGCAAAAAGAACCTATCAACGGGCTCGTGGTGGTAGTTTCTGCTGATCGTTTGCTCAATAACAATGAAGACTCCCTGACGGAAGAAGGCCGTCAGGTACGCGCCTCCGTTAATGAACTGATGGAAAAACTTGAGGTTCATGTCCCTATCTATTTGATGGTCACCAAGTGTGACCTGATTGATGGATTTTCTGACTGGTGTGGTTATGTGCCGGAAAAATCCTTGTTACAGCCCATGGGTTTCCTCAAGGAAGAGCAAGGTGGCGACATTCATACCGTTCTGGACCAGGCGCTGGACAGCGTACTGGACCGCATGAAGGATCTGCGCTTGCTGATGCTGGAGCGCAGTCAGAATGTCGATGACTCCCTGCTCACCCTGCCCCGTAACATGGAAAAATTACGCACCGGTCTGCATGCCTTTATCAAAGCGGCATTGAAAGAAAACCCCTATCAGGATACCCCCAAATTCCGGGGACTTTATTTCAGTTCCAGCCAACAGAATATTGCTGCGCATGATGGCAGCACAACAGCGCGCGATCACGGCATGTTTTTACAACAGCTGTTTACCCGGGTCATGCCTGCTGACCGCGGTCTGTTGGATACCCTGCCCAGTGCTGCACGTCTGCGTCGGGCAGCCTTGCAATACAGCCTGAGTATTGGCGGAGGTCTGACTCTGTTTGCCTTTATTGCGCTGACGGTACTGTTCACCAGTGATCACGCCCGCCTGAAAGAAATTCAATCTGTATACAGCTCGATTGATCTCCAGCAGAAAGGGATTAATGAACAGGTTTATGCTCTGAATAATCTGCGCAACCTGATCCTCGAACTGAGCAACGCGGAAGACTCATGGGTAATTCCCTGGCCTGGCCGTTTTTCCCGGTCTGAACAACTTGAAAAACTGGTTACTGCCTACAATGAACAGTTTAATCAACAAGTCCTTACTACACTGGACAACCCCCTCAAAAAGACCATTGCCATGCTGGAGCCAGAAGTTACCAGTGACATGGCCGGTGGTTTGATTCGACGGATTAACCTGATCAAGACACGCATACAGGGTAACCCCGAAGTCTCGCTTGACGACAAACCTGCTATTTCCCATGAATATCTGTTGGTCGCAAATAACAATTTCAACCGCGATACCGCCCTGCTTTTTAATGATCTTTACATCACCTATCTTCGTCAGACGCAATCACCTGCCCGCCTTGCAGAAGAAAGTGGCGCACTGCAGGACGCGCTCCTGCAATTGATCAAGCGCACTTATGGAGACTATAGCTGGATCATTGCATGGGCGAACAGTCAGGGCTTTGACCCTGTCACCCTTGAGCAATTTTGGGCAGGCAGTCGTGACCTTGAAGCCCCACCGGTTGTTGAGGCCGCCTACACTCTGCAAGGTCATGCCTTTCTGGTTGATTTTTTAGTTGAGCTGGAAGCGGCCAACGATGGTGCCAGCCGCCTGGCGGATATCAAAGAAGAGTTTGAAATCTATTACGAACGTCAATACATCATGGCCTGGCAGGAATTTGCCGAACGATTCGGTGAAGGTAAAGACAAGTTACGCGACAAAAAAGAATGGATGTTTTCCCTTGAACGAATGGCATCACTTGATAACCCCTATTTTGCTCTCATGAAACGTGTCAATGATGAGTTAAAACCATTCCCAGACGCAGCACAACAGTTTGAAGCACTGGGTATGATTACCTATTTCAACGAAATGCTTGCCTATACCAAAAAAGAAGGGGGTGGCAATAATTCAGCCCTGACAAAAATGGCACTTAAGATAGTGGGCAAGGCAGGTAAGGCAGGCAAACTCGTTGCCAAAGTCGGCAAAAAAGGCATGAAAGCCAAAAAGAAACTGGGGGGTAAAGGTGCTGCCCAAATGGCAAACGTCATCGAAGATGCCGCCAAAGCGCTGGATGAATATAAAAAATCTTTACTGGACGTTGCATTCAGTGCTGAATCAGGTTCTCAATCTTATGCCACAACGACCGCTTTATTTAAAAACCCGGATAACCCCGGTGCCGGTGATGGTGCTGCCGCCGCTGCCTGGAAAGCTATCATTCAACTACAGCGACTCATTGGCAAACCCTTGCCCAGCACAAAAGTTTTTTGGAGTCTTTATATGGGACCACTCTATCTTGCACGTGATTATATGCGTGAAGAAACCTCCTGCTATTTACAGGACAAATGGCAGAATGATGTACTGGCAGGTATAGAGGGTGTCACCAAAAACAAGCTTGGCAATACGTTGATTGGCGAACAGGGACTGGTATGGAAATATGTAGAAAGTGATGGCGATCCATTTCTTGATAACCCGCCCAAAAAAGGCTATCTGGCCAAAGACCTGAACAGTAAGCGCATTCGCTGGGCTCCGGAGTTTATGAACTTTATCAATGAAGCTGCAGCCGGACGATACATTGTTGGTAGTCAATTTTCGGTCAGGCTTAACGCATTGCCCACCGGGGTAAATCAGGACGCCAACATATCGCCCTATGCAACCTTTTTAACATTGCACTGCGCTGACGGTGTGCAGGAACTGGCTAACTACAACTATCCCGGCTCCACTGAGTTCAAGTGGTCACTGGAGACCTGCGGTGATACGACCCTGCAAATCGAACTGGGGCACATCACCCTGCGCAAACAATATCCGGGCCCCAAGGGGTTTGGCAAATTCCTGGATGATTTCAGGGATGGGCGGCGAATCTTCGTCGCTAAAGACTTTCCGGAAACCCAGCGAAAACTGTTGAAAAATGAAGGCGTACTCGCAGTGGATGTGAACTACGAGATTTTTGGCCAGGGACCCGTTATTCAAATGCTGGACGCAGTGCCTATGCAGGCACCTCCACGCGCCACTTATTGCTGGTAACGGGCTACCATGGCAAACTCGTCACAACAAAGCATTGAGCGCGTCAACCTTGTCTACCGTTCCGGTGACAAGAAAACCGGCATGGATGTCGAACTGCCTTTTCGCACACTGGTTCTTGGTGACTTCACCCAATCCGGGACCTCTGAAATCTTTGATGGACAGACGCCTATTTCTGTTACCACAGACAACATCAATGATGTGATAAAAGGTCTTGGTATTGAGCTGGTGATCAACGTCCCTGATTGTTTAATGGATGACGAATCATCTGACAATTTAACCATCACATTGCCCCTCACAGCGATTAGCGATTTCAGCCCGCAAACAATTGTTGGCAACGTCCCCTGTTTGGCGAAACTGGCGGCGTTGAGAAAACAGTTATTGTCGATACTGGAAGGTGATCTGGAAGGTAAGAAAGCCACCGGGCCTGACACCCTGATGCAAAGTGATGAAGACGTTGCCGCCTTTGTTCAGCGCTATGCGCTCGATGACCAGCTCAGTCAATCGTCCCTGAGCATTCTGGTCACCGAAATTGATGAACGTCTCAGCCGTCAGATGGAC
Organism: Gammaproteobacteria bacterium; assembly: GCA_021647705.1. GTDB lineage: Bacteria > Pseudomonadota > Gammaproteobacteria > SZUA-152 > SZUA-152 > SZUA-152. Next base: position 39,663 of record JAKIUF010000007.1, read on the forward strand.
ACTATTCTTCATCACAAACAATTTGAGACAATGGAGTCTGTCTGGCGGGCGCTGTATTTTCTGCTCGAACGAACGCCCTTCGAAGAAAATTGTACGGTTGAAATTCTGAATATCAGCAAACAGGCTCTGCTTGAGAACTTTGAGGACGTACCTGAAACAATCCAGTCAGAACTTTATAATATTGTTTACAGTGCCGAGTTCGGCCAGTTCGGTGGTCGCCCCTTTAGTGTCATCATCGGCAATTATGACTTTGGCCCATCCGCACCGGACATGCGCCTGCTTCAACAAATTGCGGCTGTGAGCAGTATCTCCCATGCGCCCTTTATTGCGGCAGCTTCTCCCGACTTTTTTGATATCGACAATTTCTCCGGGCTGACCCGGATTCGCGACCTGAGTGCCATCTATGAACAACCCCGCTTTGCCAAATGGTGTTCATTTCGGGAATCAGAAGATGCGCGTTACATCGGACTGACGTTACCCGGCTTTTTATTACGGACACCCTGGGAGTCCGATGTTGATGGTGCATTTAATTATCAGGAACGCTACCACAAAAATCAGGTGGGGGGTCTGTGGGGAAATTGCGCGTTTGCGTTCGCGACACGACTGCTCGACAGTTTTTCCCAATACCGATGGTGCCTGAATATCAGTGGTGCGGAAGATGGAAAAGTAGCGGGTTTGCACATGACCAGCAAAACAAACAGCCATCGTTCAATAATACCTGCCCGTGTATTGATCTCTGACCGACGTGAATCAGAACTCGTTAAACACGGGTTTATTCCACTCAGTGTGCGTAAGGGAAGCGATACGGCCGCCTTTTATTCCGCCCAGTCGGTACAATCCGTCAAAGTATTTGCTGATACAGAAGAAGGGCGGGCTGCGACCCTCAATCACTTGTTGGGAGCACAATTCCCCTACCTGTTTATCGTTTCCCGACTGTCACACTATTTGAAAATGATGCAACGAGAAAATATTGGCGGCTGGAAAACACGACTCGATATCGATAAAGAACTCAACAACTGGCTGCGCCAATATGTATCCGACATGGATAACCCGACCCCGGCAGTGCGTGCTCGTCGCCCGTTACGCAAGGCACAGGTTAAAATTCGTGAAGTGGAAGGTAAAAACGGCTGGTATTTAATCAAACTGGTCGTTGTGCCCCACCTAAAATATATGGGTGAGTCCTTCTCGTTAAACGAGACAGGCAAACTTGACCTTGCCTAAACAGCCTTGAGAGGAAATAAAAATGCCATTACCCGGAAACATAACCATCATCGGCGAAGAACAGGGCCAGATCGAAGGCTCTTGCGATACTGATGGACGAGAAGGAACGATACAGGTTCTGCGTTTTGACCATAGCGTGGAAATCCCCACCAGCGCCGATGGCATTACTGCGGGGCGTCGGGTTCACCGCCCTTTTACCATCAGCAAGGAAACTGATAAAAGCACGCCCATGTTATTCCAGGCGCTGTGTACCGGCGAGCTGTTAAGCGAGGTGATACTGAATTGGTACCGTATCGATGGCACCGGAGAGCAGGAACTCTACTACACGATCAAGCTTTACAATGCGCTGATCAGCAAAGTACGCCCCTGGGTGCCTGACATACTCGACCAGAGCAAAAGCGCTTATCGACACATGGAAGATGTTTCTTTTACCTATGAAAAAATAATCTGGACATGGGAACCCGACGGCATCGAATACGAAGATGCCTGGGGTGAGATGGTATAAGCCGACACATGTCTAACGAACGCCTCCTGAAACGCATCAAGCAATGGAATATGCGCCAGGTTCCGGCTGCGGACCACAATGTGTATATTGAGTCGGTTCTGGCTGACCTGTCCATGCTGTACAACACGCAACATGGAACCGCGCTGATAGACAACGCTTATGGTTTACCGGACTTTACCAATATTTTTAACAACCTGACGCCACCGGATATCGACATGATGCAACGCGCCATCATGGACACAACGAATCGTTTTGAACCCAGACTTAAATCGGTCACCGTAAACCATGAAGACCGAAAAAATGAATTTGGATTATTGAGATTTACCGTATCCGCCCAACTGATGTACCTGGATGGATTGTCCCCCCTGAACTACAGCGTATTACTCAATGGCGATGGCAGTGTCGCCATCGAGGTTAAATAAGGGTCACAATGAGCACGGACTATTACAAAATAACCAATGTAGGGTGGAGCAAGCGTAGCGGTTCCGCCCTACGACTGAACTACAGCGTATTGCTCAATGGTAATGGCAGTGTCACCATCAAAGTTAAATAAAGGTCACAATAAGCACAGAATATTACAAAATAACCAATGTAGGGTGGGCATGTTTTTTTGCCCACGCGGATGCAGAGTTACCGCGTGGGCACAAACTACGTGCCCACCCTACGGCTGAAAACACCGTCATTCCGGCATGTTTTTAGCCGGAATCCAGGGGCTTAAACCCCCGAACACTCGTACCGGTGCATTGGGAAGTTATGTTACAGAAGTACCGACAAGCTGGCGTGTTATAAACGCAGAGGTCGCAGAGATGCAAAGAACACAGAGGAAAACACGAAAAATGCTGCGTCCCTGTAACCTCAATGGCAATGGCAACGTTGCCAGCGCGGTTAAATAAAAAGATCACAATGAGCACGAACTATTACAAAATAACGAATGTAGGGTGGAGCAAGCGTAGCGGTTCCGCCAAACGGAAATTGGTGGAACCGCTACGCTTGTTCCACCCTACGACTGAACTGCAACGTATTGCTCAATGGTGATGGCAATGTCGCCATCGAGGTTAAATAAAAGGTCACAATGAGCACAGAATATTACAAAAAAGCCTTAACCGGGTTACGTGAAGAGGCCGCCGTATTTGCGCGAGCAAACCCTGCGCTCGCCCCCCATTTGGCTGGCCCCAGTCCTGACCCGGATGTTGAACGCCTGCTCGAAGGTGTTGCCTATCTCACCGGTAATATCCATCAAAAGCTGGATGAGGATTTTCCCGAGTTTGCCCAGGGAATAATGCAGCTGGCTTTTCCCCATTACCTCAGGCCCCTGCCCTCGGCAACCATTATTCAGTTTACGCCGAAAAATATTTTAAAGGGCAAGCTGACCATACCCGCTGGCACCTGCATTGACTCCATTGCCGTGGAAGGCAGCAAATGCCGTTTTCGTACCTGTTTTGAAGTAGAAGCCCTGCCGCTTTCCATTACGGATGCAACGCTTGTTGATTCTGGCAGCAGCCGTAAACGTATCGAAATCAGTTTCAACCTGTCAGGCGTCAGTGTCAGCGAATGGACCTCGGACAAACTGCGTTTCCATATCCACGGTGAGTTTTCTGGCGCAAGCAATCTTTTTATGGCCTTGCAACATTACCTGGACAAGGTATTCATCGAAACCCCGTCAGGACGATATGACATTGAACCCGACCAGTTGGCACCAGCGGGAATGTCAGCAGAAGAAGGGCTTGTCCCCTACCCCGGCAACTCGTTCCCGGCCTATCGCCTGATACAGGAATATTATCTGTTAAAAGAAAAGTTTCTGTTCTTCGACCTGCATGGCATCAATGAGTGGAAAAAGAAACTGGGCAATGGACAATTCAAACTCGTTTTTGAATGCAGGGATATGCCGTTTATCTTGCCACGCATTACCCGTGACTGGTTCGTATTGCATGCCACACCGGCCATCAATCTCTTTGAACACGAAGCAGAGCCCGCAGCCATCACCCATCGACAAAGTGAAGTTCAAATTCGTCCCTCTCGCTCAAAGGGCGAAAATACTCAGGTCTATGAAATCAAATCGGTCACCGGCCATAACCGTAAACAGGCCAGAACAACAGACTATAAACCGTTGGGAATGTTTGATCCTGCTGAACAGTCAGCACCGGTCTATCAAACCACTTTCCGGCCCTCCGAATCCGGCAGGATCAACGAACCGTATCTGACGATCAGCTACCCGGAAGATTATGACATCCCGGACCAGGAAACCATTATCGCCCAACTGACGTGCAGCAACGGCAGCCTTCCGGCAGGCCTGCGCCCGGGAGATATTTGCAAGGCAACCAGTTCCACATCCGAACTTGTCGAATTCAAAAACATCACCCCGGCCACAGACTGTTATCAAATGCCAACCGGTAAAAATGTGTTATGGCGTTTGCTGTCACATCTGTCCCTGAATTTTCTGTCACTTGCGGATACCGAAAACCTGAAGGCATTATTAACCCTCTACATATTTGGTGGCGGCAAAAATCGTAATGAAGAAATGGCAGACCGGCGTCGTATCGACAGCATTTCCGGCCTGACAGTCACCACGGAAGACCGCTTTGTTTCCGGTCTGATTATGCGTGGCCAGGCCATCAATATAACGGCAAAGCTGGATCATTTCGCCTGCCACGGTGATTTTTACCTGTTCGGTACCCTGCTCAATCAACTGTTAGCCAGTTTTTCCACGATTAACTGCTACACACGCCTGATACTGAAAGATGAAGCCAGCGGCGAAGAATTTACCTGGCCAGCCATGCTGGGAGGCCGTCCATTAACATAAAAGACGACATTCTGGAGAACGCACCAGAATACGATTTTTACCAGGCCGTACGTCTGCTCAAGCGTATCCAGCAGGAAAGCAAGGGACGGCGAACACCCACGCTAAAAATTCGCCCGGAACTCAGTCTGGATTTTCCAGATGCGGATATTTCACAGATTGAAGAACGGGATAAAAACCGTGGTTTTAATTTAACCACTACGTTCATGGGCTTGTACGGCGTCTCCTCACCGTTACCCGCCTTCATTACCGAAGACCTGCTGGACGAAGAATGGGACGAGCAAGACAGCCAGCGTGGATTTCTGGATATCTTCCACCATCAACTTTTTCCCCTGCTCTATCAGGCCTGGTATAAATACCGGTTCAGCCACAATGTGGTAGAAGCCAAAAACGAGGCTTACTGGCAGATCATCTTCAGCCTGTTTGGTCTCGGCTCGGAAGAATTTCTTGAGAGTGTCGACAATCCCTATGTTTTAATGCGCTATGCCGGGATTCTGATGCAACAACCCAAATCACCGGCAGGTCTGGAAACCATCCTTCGGGACTATCTGGGCAATACCAGCATCAGCATCATTCCCTGTGTGCGTCGCACCGTAGCAATCAGCAAAGACCAACAACTACACCTCGGTATGCAAGCAAACACACTGGGCAAAGACACCATGCTGGGCAGTGAAATTGATGATGCAAGCGGCAAATTTACCATCGCCATTGGCCCTGTGGATGAAACAACATTCCACACCTGTTTCAGTCATCCAGACACCATGGCTTTCATCCGGCAATTAAGCCATTTTTATCTTTCACTGCCACTGGATACCGACATCAAACTGATCATCGAAAAGAACAATGCAAAATCACCCATGCTCGGTGGTGAACAATGGACATCCCTGGGACAAACAACATGGCTGCTGGCAGACAGCAATCCGGACACGCTTGAGGTTTCCCTGCCTCTCGATCAATTTTCTCTACAAGACGGCTCGGCCGCACCCTTTACATCAAGTAGGTAGATAAATGAACAATCCACTCTTCAAATTTACAAGCCATGCCACAGGCGGCGACCAGTTTACCGTCGTCAGTTATACCGCCACAGAAGGTTTATCCAGCCTGTATCGTTACGATATAACACTCAAGGCGCCTCTTAGTGCCGCGATTGACCTGGATGACATGCTCGACAACCCTGCCCGGTTCAGCATTGACACTGACGAAGGTGAATTCCCGGTACACGGTGTTTTAAGCACCTTTGACGAAGTCAGAATGTCCGGTGAATACGTTTTTTATCAGGCCACACTGGTACCGCGCCTGTGGAAATTGTCCACTTATAAAACCAATGAAATCTATACCACCGAACTGACCGTCGACAATATTATTCGCACCGTACTGGACAACGCAGACCTGAAAGAAACGGTGGACTTTGACATCAGTGGCGTGAAAAACACACTCCTGCAAAGAAACTATGTCTGCCAGTTTCGCGAATCCGATTTCGCTTTCATCTCCCGTCTGATGGAAAACGAGGGGATTTATTTTTTCTTCGAACAAGGAGCCGACTCGGAAATACTCATTATCGCTGACGATGGCAAATATGATCCCGTCGACATGCCTGACGCCACTTTTGATACGGCACCACAATCACATCGTGTCGGCGAAACAGTCCAGTCATGGCTTTGCCGCAAACAACGGCTGCCGGAAAACGTCACGGTACGAGACTACAACCCGGAGCAACCCTCATTGGATGTCTACGATACCCATTCTGTTGACACGGCAGGTCAGGGAACTGAATATCTCTATGGTGAAAATTTCCTGACGGAAACCGAAGCAGAACATCTGGCCCAGGTGCGTGCCGAAGCCTTTATCTGTCGCAAGACACGCTACTACGGGGAAAGCGGTATTTGTGGACTGACAGCAGGTTATACTTTCAGCCTGGGTGGTCATCCTAACGATAAATATAATGACATCGACTATCTTGTTGTCGAAGTCACGCATGAAGGCCAGTTCCTGGACCAGAATGCCTCAGACAACAGCGAAACCAGCCCCATCTACAACAATACATTTGTTGCAATTGAAGCCAGCATTCCCTGGCGTCCACCGATAAAAACGCCCAAACCCCGTTTTTTTGGCACCATGACCGCCTTCGTCTATGCCGAAGCCACCTCGGAAATGGCCGAGATTAATCCAGAAGGCTGTTACCGTGTTCACATGCCCTTTGACAAAGCAGATGGCAGCAAAGACAGTACAGATCCCGACCGTAAAGCCAGTTGCTGGATACGCATGGCACAGCCCTACGTGGGCGAAGGCGAAGGCATGTACTTCCCGTTACGCGGCGGCACAGAGGTATTGCTCACCTTTATTAACGGTGACCCTGACAGACCCATCATTTCAGGTGCGCTTCCCAATGCTTCCACACCGTCCCTGTTAACCAGTGAAAAACCGACAGAATCTGTTATTCGCACCAAGGGCAATAACACGATCAGAATGGAGGACAAACCGGGCTCTGAACGGCTGATGCTGGAAAGCCCCATGGCCAATTCCTGGGTACGTGTGGGTGCCCCAAATGATCCTGTAACGCTTAATGGCTCCGCAACAATCACTGTTGAAATTGGCGACACCTATACTGAACAAGGGGCATTTAGTAGCAAAGATTGTGTCGATACACCAATTACATCACCAACAACAATACGTCGCGTTGATGGAACAACGGAAACATCGATCGATACAAGTAGCTCAGAAATTTATTATTTAGAATATGTCCACGATACTGACACCGCAATCCGTACCGTAATTGTCGGCGATGAATTAGTGGATAGATTACCCGGCAATGGCATACGCATCCAAACTTCGGGAAATTTATTCCTGGAAGCCCAAAGCCAATATGCTGATTACACTAAAGGTACACCCGCCGGTGCATCATTGCCCAGAAAACCTAGCGGTTCAGACGATGCAAACCAGATTGGCGATTTATATGACAAGTTTGCCGGAGCCAGTAAAAGTTACACGCCCACCGGTATGGTCAATTATGGCGAAACACCACCGACAACACCCAACACCAATTTTGTGACATCGGTTCTTAACAGTGCCCACGTACAACTCTCCAGTCTTGATACAGTAAATACCCAGGAAGGTAACATCTACGATTTTGGTGGCTACTGGAACTATAACCTCGGCAATAGCTATGAAGAGGCTCACATTAATCAATCAGCGCTACTCAATTTCAAGCACGAAGGATTATCAGGTACCGGTGATGTCAGTTTCCCGGCAGCCAGTGTTGGTATAACGACTGCTGCCGGAGTCTTCACCGGAATTGCTGTCGGCGTTGCGGCAGGAGCGGCAGGAGGGAAAGCAAGTGCAATTGCCGTTGGCATATCTGGGGGAATTCTGGGTGGTGCTGCTGCTGCGATCGTTAATGCCGTATCCAGCGGCTGGGGGATGGCTGACAATGCTGAAGCCCACCCGCTTGGAGATGTGATAAGTGGCCCGCACCCCGACGGTAGCCCTATCCGCAGCCCCAACAATAAAGTTAAAAGCAGTTTTATCAAGATTGATGAAACCAGCGGAAAACCCGTCGAAAAAGAAGTATTAAAACAAGATATTGATAAACATAAAAGAGCATCAGGTGATACCTACCCAATGCACACCGATACGACCTGGGTCACCAAAAGCTTTGGTGATACTTATGAATACAGCTACGGCAATACGTTAGAAATCAGTATTGGACATACTGAAGAACACAGTAAAGGTGACACCTACGAATACAGTTATGGTGGCCGAAGCGAAGAAACAAAATTTAATGGCGCAGGAATAATGACCTATCAATCATGGTCTGAGTCTGGGGAATCTTGCGAATCCAGTTTTAACCCAAAGAACGGTCAGCTGACCAACGTGCAGTACAAAAACAGAGCTGACTACTTTATTGACGCTGAACTAACACTACCCTCAACACCCACGTTCAGCGCATCCTGTAACATCGCATCCATGCAAACCTCCGCAGAATTCAGTACAGGAATAAACATAAATGTAAGCGTGTCCGCCGGGTTAAGCACCAATGTTGCATTTAACGTCGGGTTTGCCGTCGAAATTGAAGGAAATCCTTCATGGAAACTGGAGCTGGACGACGGTGAAATGGTATTTAAAGGACCAGGCACTGCATTCAACAAAGAAGCCGAACTCAAAGGAAAAATTCAAACGTTAATGCTGAAAGAATACAAAATGGCTATTGAAAAATCGTCGGGTTGCAAAATCACAAAAGAAAACATTGGTATTTATGACGGTGCTTTAAGTATGAAAAAAGGCTTCAGCATTATGGGAGTTTAATAATGAAAATTATTAAACCTTTTCAACTTGGCGTCCAATCCAGCGTTATCGAGCACAACAACAAATTTTATTTTGTTACCTCATCCACGCTGGGGATAAACCTGCTGACAGGAAATGTTTTTTTAGAAAGCCAATGGATGGAGGATGCCATAAACGGAATGGCTGGAAACTCAATACCCGATACAGGAATGCCTAAACCTTCCGGCGAATACCTGGTATCTGGAAGTTATTATTCACCCAATGTTACACCCGTCACTGGAGATGAAATAAAAGTACAGTTTGGCACACAAGAAAAAACATTACTCATTTTTGGTGATCGACGATGGAGCAATGGATTCCCCAGCAAGCCGGAATTATTCACCACCTGTCCTATCAACTTCAATGGGGCATTTGGTGGGAAAGAATTTATAAAAAACCCAAATGGATTAGGGTTTAAAGATGCACTATTACCTCGAATAGAAAACCTGAATAATCTCATCACTTCCAGCAGAGACCGGCCTGAACCGGCAGGCTTATCCGTACTTGACCCCGCTTTGCCGCAACGCAGTCGCTATCTGGGCTCTTACGATGACCAGTATATGAAAAAGTATTTCCCCGGCTATCCAGCGGATTTTGATTGGCGTTTTTTCCATTGTGCACCACAAGACCAATGGCACGATAATTACTATCAAGGGAATGAGTCTTTTGAAATCCACAATATGCACCCGGAAAAAACACGTATAGCAGGTAAACTCCCTGGCCTGTATGCCCGATGTTTTATCAACAGTAAAATTGATGACAGTCATTCCCGGTTTTCAGAACTTAATATGAACCTGGACACAGTCTGGTTTTTTCCTGAACAGGAATTAGGTCTGTTGATCTGGCGTGCAACAGTTGAAGTAAAAGATGATGAGGCTTCCGAAATAAAACAGTTGGTTGCTGCCTATGAAAATCGCGCAGATTCCCCACGCAAACTGGATCATTATCAAAAAGCACTGGAATTACGCCTCAACAGTGATGACGGCTTCCTCAATAACTTTAAAACTCGTGACCTCATCGCCGAGGGTGAAAAAACGGCCATGGCCTTGTTGTTTGAAGATGCACTGGGCGATACTCCTGAACAAAGTGAACTCACCAAAAATCTGTCCGCAAAGGTTGAATCAGTTACTCAGTCAGTGCAAACCCAGGTAGCCGACAGTATGGATGAACTCCATAAGGGGATTTCCAAAGATAAAGACAACGATATTGCCGCACTCAAGCTCCCTGACATTGATGAACTATTGAACAAAAAAAGTGATCTGCCACCCGATGTAGATGTTGATTTATTTAAACAACACCTGGAAGAAATACTGCCGGGAGTCACCAAGGGCGACCCTAGAGAAATTGATTTTTCTGACTTTTCTTTCAGTAAAATTGACGAAATAATGGCTGAAATGAATCAGTTAATGGTTAAAAAAGAAAAACGGATAGACCAGGAAATAGATAAGCTAACAGATCAACTCTCTGGACAATTCAACAATTTAGCCGAAATATCAAATGAACTGCCCAAGGAAAGCAAAGATGAAATAGAAAGTTTACTTTCTCAACTAAACAACATCAAAAATAACGAAAAAAAGCTTTCCTCCCCCTTGCCGCGCCTCAACGCCAATGAAATCACCTCCTCAATGACAGACATTGGGTCACAAACAGTTGATGCCATGCAGCAACTCCAGGCTTTAAAAGGCATGGATATAGACAATGAGCAAACGCAACAACTGGAAAAACTTATCGGCAACTCATATGACGAAAAAAACAAACAGCTTGAAACGAGCCTGAAAGAAGCTGAAAAAGATTTTCGCTCTCTTTACATAATGTCCGCCCATTTTATGGATAATGGTACCCCGCCACATAAAGAAGACCTTGATCAAATCGCCAAACGTTTATTAGACTCGCCACAAAATGCCGCAGAAAAAGACTGGGCATGCATAGATTTAAGCAACCAGAACCTTGATGGCATTAATCTAAGCGGAGCTTATTTAGAGCAGGTAAATTTTTCTGGCGCAAGCCTGGTAGGAGCAAACTTAAGCGGTGCCATTTTATCGCGTGCCAACCTAACGCAAGCAAACTTCACGGGTGCAAATCTTGAAGGGGCTAACATTGGTGCAGTTCATGCCCATAAAACTAACTTTACCGACGCCAACCTTCACTCTGCCAAATTGTCCAGAGGTGATTTTACCGGGGCAAACTTTACCCGGGCAACGATTACGGACATAGAGTCCCTGGAAATAATGATTCAATCCGCCATATTTAATGAAGCCGAATTACCTGACTTCAATTTTATCGAATTAAATATTTCCGATGTCAGCTTTATCGGGGCAAACCTTAGCACAGCATCTTTCATGAAATGCTCTGTTCATAACTGCGACTTTTCCAATGCTACATTAAACCGAAGCACCTGGGCTGACAGTCAATTGGAGCACTGCCGCTTTGACCATGCCGACATGACCAGCAATTGTTTTGTGACAACCGATGATGAATTTACCGCATTTGACAACATGAGCTTTAAAAATGCCTGTGTAGAGAAGTGTAACTTTCAAAATATGATTTTAAACAAAGCACTTTTTACCAACGCCAGAATGGACGGTGCCATTTTTAATGGTGCCGACTTAACGGGTGCCGACTTCACCAATGCCCTGGCAAAATCCACTCAATTCCGGGGCGCAAAATTAACTCATGCCAAAATGGACAATATCAACCTCATGGAAGGCTCCCTGGCCAAAGCTCACCTCTCCAGTGCATCACTGACCAAAGCCAACCTGTATGCGGTGGACTTCCTCCGGGCAACCCTTGGCAATACAGATTTTAGCGGAGCATACCTTGAAGCTACGATCATTAAAGATTGGAGACCTTCATAATGGATGGCGTAACACTTTCTCAGCAGGTTAAAGGTGGAGAAATATATCACCAGGAGAATTTCTCCAACCTGCTCTGCCAAAATCAGGATTACTCCGGCGGCACATTTATTGAAGTCACATTTGATCACTGCGACTTTAGTGCCGCAAACCTTAGCGAAACGACATTCAAGGAATGCAGCTTTATATCTGCAATATTTAATGCTACAAATTTAGACGATACAAATTTTATCAGCTGCAACCTGTCCAGTGCCAATTTCGATACCGCAAACATGGAATCGACCAAACTGATTGAGTCCAACCTCACTGAGGCTGCCATTATAAACACCCACTTGAACAGCAATGTTTTCAATGAGTGTCTTTGTGAAAAAATGACCTTTACCGGCAGCACTCTGGACACCACTCTATTTTCTGATTGCAACTTGACAAAAGCAGACTTTTCCAAAACCACCATGATAAAAGCAATTTTCTTTGGGAGTCACTTTAAGGATAATCTTTTTAAAGAAGCGATCATCAACCTCTCTTACTTCCAGAAAGCCAATCTAAAAAATATTGATTTTAGCGACATCGATTTGAATCAATCTCAATTTTCTGAATGTGAATTAGAAAATTGCAACTTCAATAGCTCACAAATAAAACAAGGTGGTTTTATGCAAACTTCTCTTGTTAAGTGTAATTTCGATGGCACAGACCTTGAAGCCGCCATGTTTATGGCATCAGACTTGACCGGTGCCAGCTTTAAAAAAGCAAATCTGGCCATGGCTAATTTGCAAAAAACCAAACTCATTGGCACTGATTTTTCCAATGCCAATATGGAAATGGCAAATCTATCAGAAGCCACTGCTAACCTGAGTTTTTTTGTTGGTGCCAACCTTACCGATGCAGATTTGTCACACACCACAATATACGAATCTGATTTTACTAATAGCAATATGTTTCGCACTAAAATGCATGAAACACTGGATGCAAAAAACATCTGGGAAGGTGCAAATAAATCTGCCGCCATAGGCACAAACAAACAACGCTTAACCGCCGAACTATGGAGCAAAAAATGAATCCAGAACCTAACAACATTCTCCCATTTCAAACCCCGACTGACGGTGTTTTGCAAACCGCACAGGTAGTGTCTATCAGCGACAAAGGCATCATTATTTCTATTTCCGGCATTGAACTTACCACAAAAGTCGCCTTTAGCTGCCTGGTACAACCTTTGGTAGGTGACATTGTTCTATGGACCCCATCAGAGACAGAGGGAAATTATATCCTCGCTATCGCCAGCCGGCCTGACAGCCAGGATATGGCCCTCACCTTTCCGGGCAACACCACACTGCATAGCACAGAAGGCTCAATCAATATTCTTTCCAAACAGTCCGTCACGCTTGCTGCCGGAAAAAAGCTGACATGCCTTGCTGAAAAAACCGTTCATAAAAGCCAACAAACTCTCATTGACTACGAAAAAGTGACTGCCAAGGGCAGCAACCTGGACGCATCGTTTAACAATATTCGATTATTTAGCGACATGCTCAATACCATGGCAAAACAGGTCATGATGAAAGCGAAAAATTATTTCCGTCATACTGAGGATTATGATGAAATCAAGGCAAAACAAATGACTCGTTCGGCCAAGGGCGTTTATTCTGTGGATTCAAAATATACCGTCATGGTCAGCAAAAAAGACACCAAAATCGATGGTGAACGTATACACATGGGCTAAAGCCCATTTACGAGGATATAGAGTATGTTTGCAAACTGTTCATTAAACGGCATGAATATGGCTATGCCAGATGTATGTTTAACACCCATTCCAACACCCACTGGGCCCGTTCCCACTCCTATCCCCTATCCCAACACCGCTCAATTAATGATGGCGGTAGGGTTTAATGTCAAACATTTAATCAGTATGATGCCCGCCCATAACTTGGGCACATCCATACCATTGAGCATGGGAGACAATGCGGGTGTTAACGGTGGAGTTGCTTCCGGTATGTTTATGGGCAAGTCCAGCCATATAAAGGGCAGCGTTAAAATTTTCACCGGAGGAATGCCTTCTACGCGCATGCTTGACCCAACAATTCAGAACCTGACCAATGCCCCAGGGGGAATGACATTGGCACCTTCACAAACCAAAGTAATCATCATGAGTTAAGCTCATTTTTCAACGACAATATATTAACAGGATATAAAATGCCGGAAAATCAAAAATCAGAAAATGATCAACAGAAGGTGCAGGTGCATGTATCACCCGACCTGGACTATGCCTATAGAGATATGGTTAATATTTTCGTTGGCACAGGCGATGTTGTATTTGAATTTGGAAACCATCACCGGTCGATGCCCGGCAATATCACTGTATCGAATCGAATCGTGATGACTTATGCCAATGCTTTTGACCTTCAGCAAAAACTACAGCAGGTATTGATGGAAGCACAAAAACAAATGGCCCAGCAGATGCAACAGCAGCAAGCAACACACAAAACATCACAGGAATAATTGGTTCTAATATTATCGATAACGATTGAGATTTAGGCCTGACTGCACGCCCTATTGATTCCATGGCAGTGGTGAATACTCCACCGGCTCAAAGCCAGTGGCTTCGAGTTGCGACTAAAAGCCGGGTTGATCGCCCCTACGACCGATTGCCCCCTCCCTCGAAACAGGGAGAGGGGGTAAAAACAACTGCGCCGCCTAAAGACCTAGAATTTTAAATCCCTTATTGAAAAATGTTAAATGACTGAATATTCTATCTGGTATTTAAAGAACAATACTTCCCGTTACCAATAATGGATTTTGGGTCAAAGGTGCTTTTCAAAGAAGCCATCAAAGCTCCCACACGGTCCAGCTGCTTTAGCTCGGCTCCGCCATAGTGAGCCCCCAGCCTATGTGGAAAATACCCTGCCTCGAAAAATTTCTGCTCCAGTTTTCTGTAACACTGCATGGCGAGTTCATCATCCCCCGTCCTTCGGTCATAAAATATAGCAATGTGGTAATGGAGACTTCTCGGGCGTTTACAAAAAATATTGATGTCTGGCACAAAACCAGACCCCTCAAACGTCTCCTCGATAATTGAGTTGGCAATCGACAAATCCTTTTGAAGAAATGGACTACAGGCAGTCAACCAGATGATACCGCATTGATCTGCTTCAGGTTGTACGCCAAAATCCGGCGCTTTTCCTTGAGGAAAATACATGCGGGAAGGACATTGCCCAGGTACGCCCGAAAAAATAGAGTGCATTGCACGGCAATATTCATTGGGATAGGAGATATTCTCACTAGGGGCTTCATCAAAGAAACGCATTGAGCCTACTCTCTCAATTTGTTCTTTAATCGTGGCCTGTGTTTCTGAAATGGCCAGCGGCGTTCCATAAAGACCAAAAACAATATTCCACTTATTAAACGTGAAATCCCGGTAACAACCTGCCATTGAATAATTGTAATTCGGCCCCATCAACGATGGTTCACTATGGTACATACGCCAGTCATTGGTGGCCACTATGCCACCACGAATAGCTTCCTGAAGCTTCAATGACCTCAGTTTTACCATTGCTTCCAAAAAGTCTTCTGTACTGGAAAAAGTTAAATACCCCATTGAACTTGCTTGAGGTTTGGGCATCAGCCAAAGCGTGAGTGAAGTAACGATACCTAGGCTGGATTGTGAAAACAATCCGTCCAGGGACGGGCCTACGCCCCACCGGTCAATAGGACTCAAACGATGATTACCGTACATTCCAAATCCTGTACGAATTACCTCACCATCGGCAAGAACTACTTCAAAATCAGAAATTTGAGAAATGTTATCGCCATATGGAGTAACGCCATGCCCTCGCTCCAAAGCGTTTCCGATCACACTGGTATCCGGTCCTGCTCCTGTAGGCGCTACCCATAGTTCAGATTGTCGTGACTGTAAAAAATCATAAAGCATTCTATGCGTAACACCTGGTTGAACTCTTACATACGCCAACTCTTCGTTGTATTCAATAACACCATCCATTCGGGAAAGATCCAGAATTATACCGGTGTCGTGACCAGGCACTTTAGATCCAAACCCCCAATTGAGCCCACGACTGATCGGATAAATACTTTGTGCAAATTGTCCTGCAATCTGCACACACGCGATGACTTCTTTTTGATCCAAAGGGTAAAGAATTGCGTTAACATTACGCTCCACTGCAAACGTGGCGGTCTCCGCTATTTGTAAATTTTTCTTTCGGGTATCTACGTTCTCAACCCCGATAGCCAAACGCCATGCCGTTACTGCAAGCTCCAGCTGGGTACTTTCCGAAGAAACTTCCTGATCGTTCTGGGTTATCATTTTTATTCCTCCCGCAAACGGGTCAAAAACCGCCTTACCATTTTATTTCCATCGGGCACAATAGCAGCCATCTCATTTTTTAAGTCTCCCCATTTTGTGGAGACCTTTTGCCCAAAAAATATTGGCTTGGTACATGCTCTTATCGCACCGCCATCCACATTTTTCGTTACCTCATGAAGGGTAAGCACAGTAGAAATTGCTTCGTCCTTCTCCATATCGCCAAATGGGTCTGCGCCAAGATAGAGCTTATTTGCAATGTCCGAAGGGTGGATGTTGTACATGCCTAATTGTGGATATCTAAAAACTTTTTCAGGAATAATTTGACCAAATCCATACATCAAAATCACATCGGGATTCCATGCCTGTAATTGGGTGAGAAAAAATGTAGATTTAACAGAGCCTGAAAAAAAAGGAATATTCAATTCCCCTGCGACATCTTGAGTTCGTTGAAATAATTTCACTCTTTCTTCTGCGGGGTAAAATCGCCAAGTCCGTTTTTTCCAACTGATTCTTGCCTTAGGATCACAAATATCATCGGTAACAATACCAACCAGTTCAATTTCCAGCTCCTGATGCATCCTGGCCATTTCCTGTAATGCTCCAAAACCAAAATCAAAACTGCAAAAGGCAACTACACGGAGTCGGGAATCCGGTTGGCGACATGGCAACTCTTGACGTGAATCTATAAACCTACCCCAATCGCAACCAACATCTTTGTGGGGCTCTATAATAGACTGAGGTGAAGTAATGCTAACTTCAGAATCTTCAAACAGCATTGTTATCTCCTTGGTATCAAACTGGTATTTTTCCGTATTCCAGAGAAAGCCCGTGATTAAGGCGGGACTGGATTTTTGAATACCAAGGAATTTATTTCTTCCCGGAATTGAATCCCGAGAGTGACAAATAGTATTAAGAACTGATTCACTTGAAGATTACAGTGGTCATACTTTACTTTGAGAGCGTTATTTAAACTGGCGCAACCAAAGCCGCACGCAAACTTATACCTTCTGCTTCCGATACGGTAAATGTGAGTATCAACAAGAACCATATTCGAGTCGCGCTTAATACAACGCACGATATTGATGTCCATATGCGTAAATTCCATTTATTGACGTCCATGTACTTTTCGTTATATCAACTGACACTCATATGTGCATCATCAGATGATACAGGGAGAATAAACACCCTTTTTACAAAAATCTACTGTTCTACTTATCCATTTAAAAGAAATTTGAAAATAATTCCGTTAAGGCTTTATCAAAAAACCACCTCCCCTTGCAACTGTCCAATAGCCATTATTCGTGGAACGTTGAAAGGAATATGACGAACATTTGGTATCTAAATTTCAATGACTACGGGTATATAACCTTTTAAGTGATTGCAAGAAAGGTGCATATTACCAAATGAAATTTTCTGGCATATCAACGTTCAGAATCAAGAAATTTACTCGACAACCAAGCCAGTTCATCGTGAACACGATCTTACGAATACTCCAACCTCTTCATCCAGCAAGTTTTTAAGCTCTGCGGATAATAGCTCCCCTTGCCTCACCATAAATAAAAACTTCATATGGATACTGACAGTTGGCGAGAGAAAGCCGATATGCCCAATATCAAAAATAAACCAAACAATGTCATTGAGGCTGCGTCTCAGATCTACAGGGGGCAGATTGATTATTAGATATACAAAGAGATAATTTGCGCGTTATGCGGATTTATATCTGGATCCATAAACATTTCCAGCAGTGTTGTGAGTATTTCATCCATGCTTATCTTGCTTTGATTGTGCCTACATCCTGACTGATGACCCTGTATCCCTCCAACGTTTTTGGCAATGTTTTTTCAGTATCGGAATGCTTGCCATCCAGACCAACTTTGATGACCATTTCTCCATCTGACAAGCCAATACCGACCGAGACGACACCCGGCAAATCCATTAACTTTACCTGATGTTTTTCCTTTGCCTGCTGAATGGTCATAGTCGTGCCGGTTTCCGCAATGGTAAAAGTGACTGCAAAAAATAATAACAGGAAAAAGACAATCTGCCTCAAAGACTCAGGTCCAGGGCAGAAAAGACATTTTCCATGCGATTGATAATCGTCGTTGTATCGCTCCCGGCAAACAGCAGCCCCACCAGGTTGTTATCATTGTCCAGTACCGCCGAACCACTGTCACCTCCCTGACTCATGGGACCAGCCAGGATCTGGTCAGTAAACCGACCAACCTGTCCTCCGCCGTACTGCACATTGACGGTGACATCAACCTGTTCGATAGTCCCCGTGGTGTATTCTGTAGTACGACCGCTTTTTTGGATTGCCATGCCCAACACCCCTTGTGTCGTCCCGGCAATAGCACCGATATCAAGAATGTCAGCGGAGATATCACTGTCATCAAGCGGTTTGGCAATGGCGGCATCCACCAGATTATCTTCGGCTTGAATTCTGACCGCTTGCAGACGGGTGCGACTCCCTGTAGAGGCTGCAAGCAAATTCAGTATCGCGGCGAAACCGTTGCCAATTGGACAGTCACTGGGTAAACCAATACCACCGCTCAGGTTGATGGGAACAAACTCAAGCAGGTTCGCAATATGGTCATCCGGAAATTTACCACCATCAGCCGGACCAGGTTGCAGAATGGCGTCACCAATCCCGGCGGCGTTGCTGTTAGCCAGCACATGATTATTTGAAAGAATCACCTGTTGACCATTTTTTTTCACAATACAACCGAGTGTGCCCGCCGTAATATCACGGTGAGCGATACTGACTCCGCCGGGTGCCGGGCGATGGCGTTGGGTATGAGTATTAAGAGCCCGTATGCGGCCGGTTTCAACAACATCCGTTGTGATCCCGTCAATTTGTTTCGGAACAAGGTCTTTACTGCTGAGTTGTGTCCCGGGAAGCTTTTTCTCGACCGAGCAGATTATTGAAAGATTCAGGCTTCTCTCTCCCGCACTGGTTTTATAACCGATGCCGGTGGCCACTACATTTTGTTTTTTTAACAGATCATTACAAACACGCTGAAGCACTTTCCCAATGGACTTGATATCTTCGGCCATGCCTTATCTCCTGGGTGATATATTAGATAACATTCCCCCCTCACCCTTCAACGTAATTTGAGCCCATGAAGTTTCTCATAAATGCTAAAATTAATACCCGAATTCCGGCTTGCCTTTATCCGGGTTCCAATGCCAGTTTTTTCGCCCATGAGAAATACGGATATTGCCGACCCAGCGTTCATGTTCAGGGTTACATATCGCTAACCAGTTATATTGGCCCATCATCAGCCCCCGCCCCGTGTCAGTAATCTGTACCGTCTGCCGCAACATGGGGGGCGCATCAATATTGAGAGAAACCACTTCAAGTGCGGCAACCTCACTTTGCCACAACGGACGCATCGCAGATAAAAACATAATATCCCCTAAAAATGACATCGACTCAGACTCTGTATTTAAAAAATGAAACACCCGCGCCATATCAAGCGGGCCATCCCGAGCGATAATTTCCAGTGCCAGCTGTTCTGTCAGGCTTAACCCATTCATCGTCCAGGGCAACTCCTTAAGCATGCGCAGCATCGCCTGTTGCATCAGTGGTAACGGCGATGCACCCTGGCTCAACATCCATAGCTCAGTCGGATCATCAGTGGTGAAGGCCTGCCAGCAACGTGCTCCAAAAGCCATCATCTCAAACGAAACATTGGTGCGCTGCTGCCATAGCGTTATCAGATTTTCCGGAGATTGACTCAAGTAGCCAATACCAATAAATTTTTTAATCCCGGGAAAGCGATCAACTTGCACAAGTTCAATTTTGCATTGCTCCAAATTGCAATCCACCAAATGCGCAAGCAAATAGGCGAAACAGAGTTGATCAAAGGGGTCATGCTCAAACCACAAAACAATTCGTTCATAGTTTTGAGGAAAAATACGCAGTCGCTGTTCTATGTCATAAATTTCATCGGATGTATATTGAATACGATCAGCATATTCCGCAGGAACATCGGCTGCGTAATTCTGAATAATAAAATCACCTCGTATCTTTGCAAAAGATTCCGCAGAATCAAACGGTGGCACTCGCCCCTGAGGAAAAGGATTGTTCACCTCCATAAAATCACCGATAAAACCCGCGTCTTGAATAGCCACCTGAATATCAGTACCACAGCGAATATGTAATGTTTTAAGTGTATGATCCAGCGTTAAATGCGGGTGTTGAATATGCTCATGCGCCTGCTGCATCAAAACAAAATGCTGTTTAAGCTTGGCCCAACTGGCAAGGCCATTTTCACGGGCAATAATACATTGGGTATCAGCAAGCTTTACCGGGTTTAATCCATGTGACACACCTTTAGGATGATGTTGCAACAGGCGTTTAACCGCTTCCGGCTGCTTTTCCTTCAATGCCTTAAGCAGTGTTTTCGCCTCTTTTTTAAGCTTCTCAAGTGAAAGTCGCCTGACGCGCACACCACTACCTGTAATCAACAATCGGGCATCCTGAAGTGTAGGAGTAAAACCCGCTTGTTTGCCTTCAGGGTGATTTTCCTTAAACCGTTCAACCGCCTCAGCATCACCCTGTTGATAAGCCGACAACAACTGCTCAGCCAACAACAAATTTTGCCGATACCGTTCTTTCGCTGAATGTGCTGGAATAGAAATAACTGGTGGCTTCCCGTCAGACGGGGCCATATGCTTTTTGGACATACGATTCTCCTTGATCACCGTATCCGCCCAACGGTAAAGAAATCGTATTTAATGAATACACTGATGTAATAAACCCCTCATTGGGCTTGGCCCTTTCTGCGGACGAGTCGCGCATGAGGCACGCGAGGGTCCACTATCCCACATCTGCTCTGAAGAGGCAATGTGGCAAATACGGCGCAGGGTGAACATAGACAACTACCTTGAAAAACACCGACTACGATCAAACAAGCCCCAGTCGAATTCAGAATCCTAGCTCTGTAATCAAGGTAACTGACGTAGAGTCAAAGCACGAACACAGGGTGTTCATGCCCAGCAAAACGATGTAGTGCAGGCAAAAAAAGTTCCGGAAGCAGAACGCCGTTTTCCTCAAGCTTGCAATATCTGATAGCCATCACACCCGCGACACTCATTTATTTAATCTCTGTTGGCATCTTCTCATCAACCAGATTCAGCCAAAAACTGAGCTGCTAATGAGCGATACAAACAATTTATCCTGGCTTTGTACATCCATGGTTATTTATTTCAAATTCTATCATTAGCAATGAAAGGCACCCTGTTTATAATTTTCAAAGCCATATAATATCCATCTTGATCGCTTTGAATGTCACTCCCGTACTCAGATGTTATCTGAGCCTTTTTACCGGGGCTATACTTGAACGTAAACTTAACCATTTCTTCTCTCTGATAGCCATCAAACTCAAACTCCCCATTTCCACATACTTTTTTAACATCAAAGCTCCTCGTCTTGCCCAATACCCCGGTCGGTAAAATAATATTGGCTTGCAACGTACCAGAAACTTCTTTGTCACAACGCAGATGTACCGTTAAAGAAGGTTTTGAAAAATACCAACTGCGGTTGATAGTGATTATAGTAATAACCAAAATTATTAAAATTAGCGAAAAAAAAATATTTCGCCGCTTCATTTCACTACCTCATTTACATAATCAACTGCATCCGTATGCCCCTGTCTTTTCAGCTCGGCTTCGACGGGAGACCAATTAATGTCATCGCCAACGGTTTTTTGTGCGGAAACAACCATACCCCTCATTCCGTGATAAAGCGCAACGGCAACTCGAACCGTGTCCATAGTCGAGCGACTTGCCTTTTCCGCAGCTCTGATACGAATCGCCAAATATGCCGTAACAATAAAATCCTCCAGCTTGAAATTTTTATAAACATTATTATAACTGGGCTGAATTTTGGTTTTATAAGTAATAAAATCCCAATAATGTTGATGTGTAGTAAACTCGGATTTCAACAATTCCGGGATAAATACACGGTTAATGTATGTTTCAAAATCATTTTTGAACCCACTTGGATTTATAACATCCATATAAGCAGGCTGGCCTAATTGTCCCCTGCCTATAGTAGAGCCATCAATACTAAATCTTTCCAGTATAGAAAGACGCCTGTTCTCTGCACTATAAATACGGGCAATAAGTCTGGGGGTAAGTTGTGTAAAGTGTGGACTCGGTTTTGATTTTTTGATCAAGTTGATAGCCAAATCCAGATTATTTGATATTGGTTGAAATTGTGTATTAGCTCTCAACTTGGTTAACGCCGCTCGGTCGTTAGACGAAAAAATCCGTGGCGGCAGCATTGCAAGTGCTTCATAAAGGCGTAGAACGCCCTCGGCATCAATATTTCTCAATTCGATATTTGTTGCTCCGTTAATAATATTTTGAGCTTCATTATCTTTTTGAATAGATGGCACCCTGGCAAGTCTTTGCGTGATTACGGAAGTATTCAACGGCATTATTATAATTTCCTTTTCAGGTCAGAGTGAAGAGAGTTTATATTTGAATGGCACAATATAATGTGCCATTCAAAGCAACGAAGCAAGGTAACAAAAACTCACGCATTCCCCCATAAAAAAATGGATAAAAGGAAATATTACCCAGACTCACAAGCGCCCCCTCGCAATATCCGAGAACATGCACGCAATAACTCCCGTGTTTTCAGCCCGTCTTCGCCCGTTTTTTAATCTCTGCGGGGCGGATTCCTCGCCATTCACATCAAGCACCGGTCCTTGGCGCTACCGGATCGTTTATTCACAAAGTTTCGAAGTTAAAAAGAATCAAAAAGACTGTCCGCTAGCTCCGGCGACGGTTTATTATGATCTCAATCACACGAAGTCATCTGAACGTGTATGTGCAACGATGCACTTGAACACCGCAGGTACTTAAATCCTCCTGATCAGAAATAATAAAAAACCCTGCAGCAAACTGAGGGGAATTCAACCCACAGAGATGCACGTCTGCCGTCGCCCTGTTAATATGCAACAAAAGCTCATCGCTACCATCGTGCAAAAATTCGTCGCGCTCACGGGTGATTTTTGCCCGCAAAACCTGGGAGACACCATGGAAGAAAATATCCAATCCACCCTGCAAGAAAATCGTCTGTTTACACCCTCCACTGAGTTTTCCAGCAAGGCTCGCATCAAAAACCGCGCTGAGCTGGATGCCTTGCGCGCCAAAGCCGAAGCCGATCACGAAGGTTTCTGGGCCGAACTGGCGCGCGATGAACTGGACTGGCAAACGCCGTTCACTTCCGTATTGGATGAAAGTAACGCGCCTCATTATCAGTGGTTTAACGATGGCACGCTCAATGTCTCGTACAATTGCCTGGATCGTCATCTGGCCGAACGTGGCGACAAAACCGCCATCGTATTTGAGGGTGAAAAAGGTGACACCCGGCACATCAGCTACTCTGAGTTACATCGTGATGTCTGCCAGTTCGCCAATGGTCTGAAATCACTGGGTGTTGGTGTTGGCGACCGGGTAATTCTGTACATGCCTATGACCCCCGAAGCCGTGGTGGCCATGCAGGCCTGCGCACGCATCGGTGCCACACATTCCGTGGTGTTCGGTGGTTTTTCGGCAGAATCGTTGAAAGACCGTATCGAAAATGCCGGAGCAAAAGTTGTTATCACCGCCGATGGTGCCCATCGGGGCGGCAAAATTGTCGAGTTGAAATCTGCAACTGATGAAGCACTCAACAACGGATGTGCCAGCGCCGAGAAAGTCATTGTATTAAAACGCACCGGCCATGATGTCAACTTCACCGACTCCCGTGATATTTGGTGGCATGAGCTTGTTGAAGGACAGGAATCCACCTGTGAACCAGAATGGGTAGGCAGCGAACATCCCCTGTTTCTGCTTTACACCTCTGGCTCCACCGGCAAACCCAAAGGTGTCCAACATTCCTCCGCTGGCTACCTGCTAAACGCCATTACCAGCATGAAATGGGTGTTCGACATTAACGATACCGATATTTTCTGGTGTACCGCCGATGTGGGCTGGATTACCGGCCATACTTATGTGGCCTTCGGACCCCTGGCCGTGGGTGCCACCATGCTGATGTATGAAGGCGCACCGACAGTGCCGGATGCCGGGCGTTTCTGGAAAATCTGCGAAGATCACAAAGTCACGATTTTTTACACAGCCCCCACCGCCATCCGTGCCCTGATGAAGGCGGGCGATGACTTTCCGAATCAATATGACCTGAGCAGTATCCGTCTGCTGGGTACCGTAGGTGAGCCCATCAACCCCGAAGCCTGGATGTGGTACCACAAAATTATCGGTGGTGAACGCTGCCCCATCGTCGATACCTGGTGGCAGACTGAAACCGGTTCACATATGCTCGCACCTGTGCCCGGTGCCGTAGCCACCAAACCCGGCTCCTGCACCCTGCCCCTGCCCGGCATTGCCGCAGACATCGTGGATGCCGAAGGCAACTCCATCACTGAACCCAATCAAGGGGGTGTACTGGTCATTCGTAAACCCTGGCCATCAATGATTCGCACCGTATGGGGTGATGACCAGCGTTATTACGACACCTACTGGGAAATGTTCGACGGCAAACTCTATGTCGCCGGCGACAATGCCCGCCGTGATGAAGACGGTTATTTCTGGATCATGGGCCGCATCGACGACGTGCTCAACGTCTCCGGCCATCGTCTCGGCACCATGGAGGTAGAATCCGCACTGGTGGCCCACCCTAAAGTTGCCGAAGCGGCCGTGGTAGGTCGCCCCCACGACATAAAAGGTGAAAGCATTTTTGCCTTCGTGGTACTGCGGGGTGAACGTCCAGCAGATGGCATCGATGAAGCACTGACCGCCGAACTGCGTGATTGGGTTGCCAAGCAGATTGGCCCCATTGCTAAACCTGATGACATGCGTTTTTCTGACAACCTACCCAAAACCCGTTCCGGGAAAATCATGCGGCGTCTATTACGCACCATCGCCGCCGGTGAGGAAATTACTCAGGATACCTCCACCCTGGAAAATGAAGCCATCATATTTCAGCTACAGGGCAAAACCTGATCCACGCCATTGCTATGGCCGTTTTATGTATTGAGTTTATGCATTGAGCACTTAGATGCAGCTGTAGGGTGGGCAAGCTTTTTTGCCCACGCGGACGAAGAATCACCGCGTGGGCACATACTACGTGCCCACCCTACATAGCTACCTATGCCAAGGTACACAAACTGTAAGAGTGGTTTCTACATATCAAATAATCAATGCAGAGGCGCAGAGAAAAATAAATAAAAACTCTGTGCCTCTGCGTCTCTGTGACCTCTGTGTTAATAACACTGTACGTTTTCAATACACTTAAACATCACTCACACACCGAAACCCCACATCTTCACTTTCCATTTCGGGTTCAGCGAACTGCCGTGTCGCACCACGGAAAAAATAGCTGAGGGCAAAATGCCCGCCGCCACCACCGCCACGAATAACCCGGTTCTGTTTTCCAAAGGCTTCACTCTGACGATCTGACCCTGCATAAGGCTCATACCAGTCAGCCACCCACTCCCAGACATTACCGGACATATCAAACACCCCGTAAGGCGACCTGTTTTTGGGGTTGCTGCCCACCGGGGCCAGGTCGGCATTCTGTTTATCATCATTACCGGCATTAACAATGTCAGAATCCCACGAATCTCCCCAGGGATACTCCAGCCCTTCTGAACCACGCGCCGCTTTTTCCCATTCCGCTTCACTGGGTAAACGTGCATTGCGCCATGTGCAAAACTCTTTGGCAGCAAACCAGTTAACGCCCGTTACCGGATAATTATCCTGCTCTTGTTGTTTTTTCAACATAGCAGCGATTAATGCTTCTTTATCCATTTCTTTTGTATCAGCTTCAATCGCAAAAACATCCATCACCATTTTATGCAGTCTTTCAACATCCAGTGCATTCAGTTGATCTTCACTGATTGCATAACCATTGCTTACCCAGGCATAAGGCAACATACGGTTAGTGCTCAACATATAATCCTTAAACTGTTTATTGGTGACTTCGTAAGTATCCATTCTGAAAGCATCCAGGTGCATTTTCTTTTGTGGATGCTCATCAACAAACAATGGTGCAGGAAAACCATATTTCTGGCGCATAACGGGATCATCTTCACGATTGCTGCCGCGAATAAACTCGCCCGCAGGAACCAGCACCTGCGGTACATGTAAAGAAGCCGATGTTTTAGCAGAATCAACCGTATTACTTTCACATGCAACAAGTAATAACAGCATCAAACCCATCGGTAAATAATATTTACTCACCCTTACCATTCCTTTATATCATTAATATGAATCAAGCATTCAAACGCGCCGCTTTTAAAAAATCGCGGATATTTAACGCAAAGGTCGCAGAGACGCAGAGGACACAAAGTTTTTAGTGTTTTTCTCTGCGCCCTTTGCGTCTCTGCGACCTCTGCGTTTATAACACGCCACTTGCCAACACCACGACAACATAACCTCCCTCTGCACTGGAACACTTACCCTAAGGTTTAAACCTCTGGATTCCGGCTAAAAACATGCCGGAATGACGGTATTTTAAATCGAACGCGCTAACAGAGTGATTTAGTTATTTTACTCTACGCTCTTTGCACACCGAAAACCAAAGCTGTCATTTTTCACTTTTTTGGCAAAAAAAGAGCGATTAAAAACCGGTGCGGAAATACCGCATTTGTAAAATGAACAATCAAACCATGAGCCACCTTTCAGGGTTTTGTAGCGTTCACCATAACTTTCAGCCGCTGTCGTATTCCCTGGGTAAGCTTTGTACCAAGTCGCTGTCCATTCCCAGACATTACCTGTCATATCGTAAACCCCATAGGGGCTCTTGCCCGCCTCAAACGCACCCACCGGGCTGGTATCACCAAACACACCAATCTCCTGCCAGCGCACCGGCGTGTTGGCCTTGGCTGTATCAAACTCATCGCCCCAGGGAAACATGCGCCCGTCGGTGCCACGCGCGGCTTTTTCCCACTCAGCATCTGTGGGCAGGCGTTTTCCCGCCCAATGACAATAGGCTTCGGCATTCTTCCAGCTCACATAAACCACAGGATGATCTACCTTACCCGGTGGAAACGTGCGATTGCGCCAGTGATCAGGTGAGCGTCCCCGTGTGGCATCATTGAATTTTTTATACTGTAGATTCGTGACTTCAAATTGATCGATATAAAAAGCAGGCAAATTTACCGTATGCTCCGGTCCTTCATCGGGTAGACGATCATTGGTACCCATAATAAATTCACCCGCAGGGATCAATATCATCTTGTTCACCGCATCTCCCAAACGTGAGCGCTGCGTATAAGGTGGATACTGCATACCATAATCCGCTTTACGATTGGGCACCACGGCACGTTTAGGTATGTCCAGTTGAGTCGATGATTCGCGTACACTCTGTTGATGTTTAGCAGGTGCTTTGTCTGGTGTTGCTGTTTCATGACAGCTCTGACACTTGCCCAGGCTTACCGTGAGTATCTGTTGCAACTCGGCTTTATCGTCATGACAACGGATACATTGCTGTTGTGAATGCACGTATTTTTCGGCGGGCGGCGGCGATTCTTCCGCAACAGTCATTGAAGAAAAAATCAGTATGATAAAAGCAGGAAAAAAGAACAGAGGGGGCATAACGAATAATTCAAATTTGTCCTGAAAAATATGCCCTATGATACCACAGGCCGGTAATCAGCCTGAGGGCAACCAGCGTAGACGCACCCCCTGCTCGCCCGGCTGTGCCGCAACCTCATGCGCCAACCACTGGCCAGCCACCGCCAGCAATTGCCCATCAGCATAAAGCAGGGGAATACGCGCACGCAGCCAAGGTGGAATACCGGCCTCCTGAAACAGCTTTTTTAACGCATGGTGGCCAGCGCGACCCACAGGACGCAGTTTTTCTCCACCCTGGCGAAAACGAATATCGAGTTTTTTGCCGTCCAATGCCCATAATGCAATACCCTGTCCTGCCACAGATTCGCCGCACAATCTACCCAAACCTGGAATCGATAACACTTCCTGTCCCTTCCAGGACAGAGACAATGTGGCATCATGCGACGATAATGGAACATCTATAAACAGCGCATCTCGATAACGCCGCGCTTCTCCTCCAGTCCAACTCACCACCGGTTCGCGGTCTTCCGAGGCACCAATCACTTCATTCCAAACACATTGCAATTGCGCTGCTGAAGGTGTTGGCAGACCTCGATCACGACAACACTGATGTAACAGGTTACGCGCCCGCACCTCTCCCAATGCCCGTAACCCCGTCACCGAAAATGCTCCGTCATTAAGTGCTACCTGTTTTAAATCGTCCGTAGCGACACTCACCAGCAACCCGGCTGCCTCGGCACACAAACTGGCCGAGCGCGACAGCGTCGTTGCCATCCCAGGAAAACGTGACTTAAGCTTCGGCATGATTTCGTGCCGTAAAAAATTACGGTCGAAACGTGTATCACTGTTGCTCTCATCCTCGATCCATAACGACTGTTTGTTTTGCACAACAATCTGCTGCGCGTATTCATGTAACTCATCCCGTGAAAAATTCAACAGGGGCCGCGCATGCCAGCCTTCAGCAAAATCGGAATAACCCGGCATGGCCGCCAGACCCCGTGGTCCGGCACCACGCAATAATTGAATCAACAATGTTTCCGCCTGATCATCCTGATGATGTGCCGTCAGCAAACAATCCCCCGGCTGCATGAATTCACCAAAGGCTTGATAACGCACCTCACGCGCCACCGCTTCCGGGCTTTCACCGGTTTTATTTTTGGCATCAACGTTGATGTTTGCAAACGGAATATCCAGTGCTTCACATTGGCTTGCACAATGTGTTGTCCATTGTCCGGCTTTTTCGTTCAAGCCATGATTAATATGCAGAGCAATGAATTTGCAACCCGTCAGTTCTGCACGCATGGCAGCAATCGTATGGAGTAAAACATGAGAATCCAGGCCGCCACTGTAAGCGATGATGATGCGTTTTATTTCAGGAAAAAACGGGAGGAGTTTCAGGGGGAGGCTGAGCATCGGGAAATTGTAACATGGAGGTTTACTATGCTCATGGACTGGCCTGCATGACAGTGGGCTTGTGGGGTAATGATGAACAAATCAGCAAAAGGGCTCTATCCAATTGTTTTACATAGAAAACCCCCTTAACAACGCATACCCCTAGCAAATCTACCTGAGGTTGAAAAAACTCTCGATATAGAGTATAAACCCATATAATCTATTCATGGAGGCCCTAATTATGCCTACTGCCACTAACCAGCAAACCCGGCATGACCCCAGGCGAGTCGCCAGTGCCGCCTTGCAGGCATTTTTCAACTTGTCCGCTCACTGGAAACTCACCGCCACTGAAGAACGTACTCTGTTGGGATCGCCTCCCGAATCCACTTTCTATAAATGGAAGGCGGAGAAAGCCAGCGCCCGCATGAATCGGGATGTTCTGGAACGTATCAGCTACCTGCTTGGCATATACAAAGATCTGAATATCCTGCTCCCCTCCCCTCGGGCCGCAGACGAATGGGTACGCAAACCTAACGCCGCACCAGGGTTTAATGAACAAAGCGCATTGGATAGAATGCTTGCAGGCAGCATCATCGATCTGGCCGATGTACGACGCTACCTTGATGCGCAACGAGGACTCTAAAGTGGGCCAAACTAAAGCGGGCCACCCATCCGTCACAGAACTCGACTGGCCACACCAATATCGAATTATTCCTTCCGAATACCCACCCATCAATTTCTTTGAGCAGCTCGTTGATCCCGGACTGATGGATGAACTCTATTACCTCGAATCACTCACCAACGACCGACTTCGTGATGAAGCAGGTGATATCACTTTGGTTCCGGCGGAAGACCGTATCACCGGCCCCGGAGCCTCTCCCGTCATGGCGGCATTTACCCATGCCAGTCTGGACAGCCCCAGCCGTTTTAGTGATGGCCGTTACGGCGTCTACTACGCGAGCAAGACACTTGAAACCGCTATCGAGGAAACTAAATATCATCGTGCCCGTTTTCTTGCCTGCACCAACGAAGATGCCGGAGAAATTTCCATGCGTGTTTACATTGGTAACGTCATTAAGCCTATGCATGATGTTCGGGGTGACAACTACACACATTTGCATAACCCGGATAACTGGTCTCCCGGTCAGGCCATTGGACAAGAAATGAAAGCGATCCGTTCATGGGGGATTGTTTATCGTTCGGTCAGAGAGGTCGGCGGAGAATGTATTGCCGCCTTACGGCCACCTGCGGTCAGTATCCCACGACAAGGAGCACATTTATCCTATGTTTGGGATGGAAGCAAAATTTCAGATGTTTACAGGAAGATATTGATAAAATGAAACTCTCAATCGCTATACATACATTATACAACAAGCGACTTGAGCCTTTACGCGGCTTAGATGTTATACGAATTAGGTGAACGCGATGCTTTACAAGTACAGAGAGCTTAACAATTTCGGGTTGCGCCTCCTTTCAAATGGAGAACTGTATTTTTCGTCACCAGACCAGCTAAACGACCCACTGGATTGCAGCTTCTATCCGAGCGTCGTACAGGCTGCTGTAGAGCGTGTTGCCGGGAAGAAGCTTGACAAACTGGAAGAAATTCTCGCTCGCACCGTGGATGACAAAATAACAGGGAATACGGCAAGCATCTTGGAAGCTGTAGAAAACCGAGTTAAAAAAACAGGGATACTCTCATTTTCTCTGACCTCTACAGAACCACTGATGTGGTCTCATTATGCTAACGGCCACTCTGGAATATGTGTAGGAATAGATACAGAGTGGTTTGAAGACTTTATAGAACAAGAAGATAAGCCAAACAAATTAATTGGCAGTCAACTCGTTTCGTACAAAGAGCGACCAGATTTTCATGAGATTGTAGAACGACATCTGAAAAGGGAAACCAACGGAAGAATGACCATCACCGAGTACATGTTTATAGACATTGTTATGTCTGCTCTAAGAACAAAGTCAAAGCATTGGGATTATGAGCAGGAAAACAGAATCATACGTCAAGAACCCGGTGTAATTAACATTCCAGGAGAGGCAATAAAGAAAGTCATCGTAGGTAAGAAGATCTCTGATGGTGATTATGCTCTCGTACAAACGGTTCTTGCAAAACCATCTTTAGCTCATATTCGCCTTGAACGCGCTGAGTTTGGTGAAAACTCATTTCTTATGGACATTAGATACGTATAACACGGCACTTCAGTCGATGTCAGACAGTTCGTAGCAAATGCTGGGCGATGCCTCCTAAAAAATGATTCCTTCAAGGAAGATTCAGGCAGTAAAACACGAGCATCATAATCATTAAGCTACCCGGGAGAATCCGTCAAAACACTGCCCCGATTGATAATTGATTATAATCTGGTGAATATTTAAAACTGCCAAAATAATTGTTTGCTTTATTAAAAAGCATAACTTTTAAATATGTAACTGAATTCCCACCAAATTCTTTATCACCGAAAATCCTCACTCCTATGCCTAGAATGAGGGGGTAATTCATGCTTGAGAATATATAGCCAGCTTCTACTGAAGAAGCTAAATCGAAATCAATTTTTTCGCATTCTTCTTTTTTGGCGAATTGTCCATCACTTTCGTTCCGGCAAACTTCATTTCCATTGGACAATGTTTCGTTTCGAAACCCCTCCGCATCACCGGAAAACATATTTAAATCGATAAGGTTCAAAGTGAACCTAGCATTACTCCTGTTAACAATGTACGAAAGTGATGCATTCAATCCAGTATCATAATCAGTATTTACTACTCCTAACGAAGCTCCCCATTCAGTATCAATTTCAGCAACTAATGTTACTGGCAATAAAATTAATATTAAAAATAATATTCTTCTAAAAAACATTTTATTCCCTTAAAAAAAGCACCATCCAGTAGAGCTTCTAACCAAAAATGCCCTCCGCCCCTCAATTCTCTTCAAAATTCCCATATGCCATCAGCCGCTCATAGCGACTGTCCAGCAGTTCATCCGCTGACAAACATTCCAGCACATCCAGGTTTTCACACAGGGCATTTTTAAGATTCAACGCCACTGCATCTATATCCCGATGCGCTCCACCCAACGGTTCGGCAATAATCTGGTCAATCAAACCTAACTCTTTGAGTCGTTCGGAAGTAATACCCATGGCCACGGCAGCATCTGCTGCCTTTTCCGCACTTTTCCACAAAATAGTGGAACAGCCTTCGGGAGAAATGACTGAATACGTGCCGTATTGCATCATGAGTACACGGTCACCCACACCAATCGCTAATGCACCACCAGAGCCACCTTCGCCGATGACGGTACAAATAATCGGCGTTTTGAGTTGCGACATGACAAACAGGTTTCGCGCGATAGCTTCACTCTGGCCGCGCTCTTCGGCATCGATGCCAGGATAGGCACCGGGGGTATCGATAAATGTCAGGATAGGCATTTTGAATCGCTCAGCCATTTCCATCAGGCGTAGCGCTTTGCGATACCCTTCGGGGCGTGGCATAGCAAAGTTGCGTTTGAGTTTTTCGGTGGTATCCCGGCCTTTTTGCTGACCGATCACCATCACCGGTTTGCCGTCCAGTCGTGCGACACCACCAACGATGGCTCGATCATCGGCAAAAGCACGATCACCGTGTAATTCCTGAAAATCAGTGAAGATGCGTTCGATGTAATCCAGCGTATAAGGGCGCTGGGGATGGCGCGACATCTGCGATACTTGCCAGGGGTTCAGGTTGGAAAAAATACTCTCGGTCAGCTCACGGCTTTTGCCTTGCAGGCGGCTGATCTCTTCCGAGATATTGATTTCGGCATCGGAACCCACGTAGCGCAGCTCTTCGATCTTGGCTTCAAGTTCGGCGATGGGTTGTTCAAATTCTAAAAAGTTCAGGTTCATAGGCGTTCAGAATAAAGGTAAAAGTAAGCCGCATACTACCCTTTTCTTTTCCGTTTTAATATTCCACTTTCACTTGCTCGCGCCCAATCAGTTCATCCAGTCGTCGCATCAGTTCATCGGTGGGCCGTACCCGCCAGTTTGCACCCAGTTGAATCTGCGCCGAAGCACCCGCCTGCTGGTAGTCCACACGTATCGGGCAGTGACCTTGGCGAAAAGGATCAAGCACTTCGCTCAGTCCACGAATGAAGCCGTTGCCTGCCTTTTGCTGATCCACTTTCAGCACCAACTGACGCGCAAAAGCTTCACGGGCATGATCAATATCGTAGATTTTGTTGGCGCTCATTTTCAAGCCACCGGTGTAATCATCCAGACTGACTTCACCTTCCACCACCAGCAGACGGTCTTTGGCGATAAGGTCACGGTAATGATTGTAGGCTTCAGAAAATACCGCCAATTCCAGACGGCCAGTACGGTCATCCAGGGTAATAAAAGCAATACGGTCTCCACGCTTGGTGTTCATAGTGCGCATGGCGACAACCAGCCCAGCAACGGTGATATTTTGATCATTCTTGGGGTTGAGTTCAGCGATGCGCCTGGAAACAATCTGGTTGATTTCGTGTTCGTAGCGATCAATGGGATGACCGGTGAGATATAAGCCCAGGGTCTCTTTCTCGCCAGTAAGTCGAATTTCATCATCCCAGTCTTTGGCAACAATGAACTGCCCGGCCTCTTCTTCTGCCTGCGGCTCGGCGACACCAAACATGTCATTCTGTCCGCTGGCGAGGTTCTTGTGATGCTGGTCGGCACGCTGCACGGCAGATTCCAGCGTGGCCATGAGTGTGGCACGATTGGGGCCGAGATCGTCCATGGCACCCGCACGAATCAGCCCTTCCAGGGTGCGTTTGTTGGCTTTTTTCAGGTCAATACGCTGGCAAAAATCGAACAGATCATGGAACGGGCCATCCTGCTGACGGCTGTTGATAATACCTTCAATGGCACCCTCGCCTACGCCTTTGATGGCACCAAGACCGTAAAAAATACCCTGATCGTCCTTCACGGTAAATTTGTAATGGCAGGCGTTGACGTTGGGGGAGACGACTTCCAGTTTCATCTCCCGCGCATCTTCGATGAGGGTAACCACCTTGTCGGTGTTGTCCATGTCTGCGGACATTACCGCCGCCATAAACGCTGCGGGGTAATGGGTTTTGAGCCACGCGGTCTGGTACGACACCAACGCATAGGCGGCCGAGTGGGATTTGTTGAACCCGTAACCGGCAAACTTTTCCATCAAGTCGAAAATATAGGTGGCGGTTTTTTCTTCCACACCACGTTCCAACGCACCGCTAGTAAATAATTCGCGCTGCTTGGCCATCTCTTCCGGCTTTTTCTTGCCCATGGCGCGGCGCAGCATGTCAGCACCACCGAGGGTGTAACCGGCCAGCACCTGGGCAATCTGCATCACCTGTTCCTGATAAAGAATGACGCCGTAGGTGGGCTCAAGAATGGATTTGATATCAGGGTGCGGGTACTGTGCCGCCTTTTTTTTGTGCTTGACGTTGATGAAGTCATCAACCATGCCGGAACCCAGTGGGCCGGGTCGGAACAATGCCACCAACGCGACGATTTCCTCGAAAGCATCTGGTTGCAGGCGTTTGATGAGATCCTTCATGCCTCTCGATTCCAGCTGGAACACGGCAGTGGTATTGCAGGCTTTAAGCAGCGTATAGGTGGCCGCATCGTCCAGCGGGATGGACTCTATAACCGGGCGTGCATCCTTGCCCTTTTGCTCTTCGATATTATCCAGCGCCCAGTCAATGATGGTCAGGGTACGCAGACCCAGAAAGTCGAATTTGACCAGCCCCACCGCTTCAACGTCGTCTTTATCAAATTGGCTGACGACATTCTCTCCACCCTCCTCACAATACAGCGGGCAGAAGTCGGTGAGCTTGGTGGGGGCGATGACCACGCCACCCGCGTGTTTACCGGCGTTACGTTTGAGACCTTCCAGCGACTTCGCCATGTCGATCAGCGCGGTCACGTCCTCGTCCTGCTCGTAGAGTTCGCGCAGGGACTCTTCCTGCTCCATGGCCTGTTCGAGGGTAATGCCCACCTCGAAGGGAATCATTTTGGAAATACGGTCCACAAAACCATAAGGATGGCCGAACACACGGCCGACATCACGCACCACGGCTTTGGCGGCCATGGAGCCGTAAGTAATGATCTGTGAGACTTTTTCGCGGCCATAATGCTGGGCCACATAATCAATGACGCGATCCCGGCCTTCCATGCAAAAATCCACATCGAAGTCAGGCATGGACACACGCTCAGGATTCAAAAACCGTTCGAACAGCAGCTCATATTCCAGCGGGTCGAGGTCAGTGATAGTAAGCACATAAGCCACCAGCGAGCCCGCACCGGAGCCACGCCCCGGCCCTACCGGAATACTGTTATTTTTGGCCCATTGGATAAAATCGGCAACAATCAAAAAGTAACCGGGAAAACCCATTTCGATGATAACGTCCAGCTCAATCGCCAGTCGCTCATCATAGGGTGTGCGAATCTGCGCAAAATCCGGGGCATTGCGGTCAAACAACTTGTCGAGCCGTGCCTCCAGTCCTTTTTTCGATTCCTGCCGAAAGTACTCCGCCTCGGTAAGGCCATCAGGAATCGGGAAATCTGGCAGGAAGTTTTTACCCAGCGTCAGTTCAACATTGCAACGCCTTGCAATCTCGACGGTGTTTTCCAGCGCCTCGGGAATATCACTGAACAACTCGAGCATTTCTTCTGGAGAGCGTAGGTACTGCTGTTCGGAATAATTTTTGGGGCGACGCGGATCATCCAGCGTACGGCCATCATGAATACAGACCCGTGCCTCGTGGGCCTCAAAATCCCCGGTTTGCAAGAAACGCACATCATTGGTGGCCACCACAGGCAAATCTGCCGATTGCGCCAAGGCCACAGCGGCGTGTAAATAATCTTCTTCTTCGGGACGCCCGGTGCGCTGCAATTCCAGATAATAACGATCAGGGAAATATTGCTGCCAACGGTCGAGACAGGCCTGGACACGCACTGCGTCTCCAGCCAACAAGGCCCGGCCCACATCGCCTTCGCGTCCACCGGAGAGTGCGATTAAACCTTCGCAATGCCCTTTCAGCCAGTCAGGCTGTAAAACGGGGATACCCCGGTGCTGGCCTTCGGTATACGTGCGAGACACCAGTTCAGTGAGATTGCGATAACCATCGTTGTTTTGGCACAGCAGGGTCAGACGATGCGGCTGATTGGGCTCGTCGTCACTGGCCAGCCAGATATCAACGCCAATAATGGGCTTGATGCCCTGCGCCATGGCGGCACGGTAGAATTTGACCATGGCAAACAGATTGCTTTGATCGGTAACTGCCACGGCGGGCATACCTTTCTCCGACACAGCTTTGGCCAGGGGTTTGATACGTACCAAACCGTCCACCAGTGAATACTCTGTGTGCAAGCGCAGATGGACGAAGGCAAAATTCATCGGGCAATTCTCCGGTGTCAGCGCCGAACATTCAAGACTTGACAGCCACTACAAGCAGAAGATTTTTTTCTGCCTCGTACAAACCCCAATCACTGCGTAAAAATACGCCGTTATTTATTTTTCCCGGGAGTCTGTTGGACTTGGAAATCTGCCGAACTGCGAATGGAAATTGAATAACTGATGTTGCGCGGGCCTCAAATCTGAATTAAGTGCTAAAAATATCCAAACGAATAAAATCATTACTTTACATTCAGCAGAACAGACCATTCCCCGGTTAACAATCAGCGCATCATAAAATCTAACGCAAAGGCGCGGAGACGCAGAGAGCGCAAAGGATATCGCTTTGCGTTCTCTGCGTCTCCGCGCCTTTGCGTTGGGTTTTTATTACTCAGGCTCTGCTGCATACGCTGAAAACAGGGCAATTTAGCGCTTAATTCACATATAACTCTCGATACACTGGAACAATTGTCCGAGAGCTTCTGATATTACGCAGGCTTCAGTCAGAATTAAATCCGGACACCAAGCAGGGAAGTCATGTCGTGCGCGCGCCTAAAGCATCTACATCGGACAACATAAAGTGATCGATGTATAGGCTTAATCAGGCCAAACACGCCGCGCAGGAAGCGGTGATAAAGGTAATTCGGATTCCACCTTGGGTGCGGGTGTCTCTGAAACTTGCTGTGTATCCTGTGTATTTTTCTGAGGCTGTTTTGCTTTCGCCTGACGGACACTATTGGCTAATTTAGAACCCAGTTCTTTTGTCATGATGTCAATATCTCCTCGATGAGAAACTCCACTTCCTGAACCGCAGATTCCCCACGCTTCCCCATACAATATACACTTAAACCTTCTAAGGCTGAATTTCGATACACCGCACGCCTTCGCAAACAACTCTGTAGGGTGGGCATATCAAATTCCGCCAATGCCTGGCTCATGCTTCTGGACATCGCACTCCGCAACTCTAACTGATTGATCAGTATATATGCCTGCAATCGGGAGTTGCTGATTTTAATCTGATCAATGGCATCCGTCAGCCGAACACTCGCCCACAAATCAACGGGGGAAGGCAATATTGGAACGAACACTTTATCGGAGATGCTCATTGCCGACTGAGCAACCCCGGTTTCAAGCGTCGGCGGACAATCAATAACCAAATATTGATAATCCTGACGCATGCGGCTGACTTCTCTCGCCAGATTGCTCGCCACCGAAATGACCGAAACAGGAAAAGGGCGCTCATCTGTCGATAATCCAGCCCACTGCCCAGCCGAGCCTTGCGGATCGGCATCAATAATGAGGGTTCGACCACGCCGGGAAAACCCCGCAGCAAGATTCATACTGAGCGTCGTTTTACCCGTACCCCCTTTTTGATTCGCGACCGAAAAAACCTGCGCCAACATAGTAAATACCTTTCCTCAAATAACAGCGACCCCACACTCTGCTTTACTTTTTAATCAACTCGACACAAGAATGATTAAAGGTTTCTGCCAAAGAAAACAACAATGCGACATCATCCGCATTGGCAAGTGCATGGTCTTTTCTGAACGCCAGCATAACACCCTTGCGTACTTCCAGATAGAAATCGTCATGCTTTACAATAAACGCGATAAGTTTTGGCGAAATATAGGATAAGGGATCAGCACCTTCTTTTGCATAAAGACGATATTTTCCAGCAAGGTCATTGCCATCAGGCAACGCGACCTCTTCATAATCAACCAGATAACGCTCCAGATAATGTCCCGGAGTAATCACCATATCTGGCACATCGACACCAGAATCCGTAGGGCAACGCACAGTGATGATCGTATGCCAGTGCCTGGAGTAATAATTCGGTGCAGACGTATGACTGTAATCGTACAGACGAACACGACTGCCCCAATATTCACCTGACAGGATATTACACTCTTCCTTGTCTGCACCACGACGCAGATATACGAAGTCTTCTGCATTTAATATGCTTTTTGACTCCGGCCGAAAGTCCAGGCTGTATTGCTCGGCCAAGCGCTCCATTTGTATTTCTCTATCGCTACGCTGCACCTGCTCTTTAATCAGAATAGTATCTTGCATACGGGCCGCCAGTGCATGTCGCGTAAACGGAATAAAGTTTTCGACCCCCAGCAGCTCAAAGGCACGACCATCGCGCACGCACTCTTCTTCAAATTGATGCAGATATTCCATGGCAGTATGGTCAATGATCCGCCCTGATTCAGTAATAATCACCGTCACGCCGACCTTGGGTGGCAAATTGGCGAGCAACTTATCCAAAGATAAAAGGTTGAAACAAACCAGTGAAGATAAGGTCATTTCGTAATGAGCGATGCCTTCTCTTTCCTGCTCCTTGACGTTGATGACCGGCGTTTTAAACAAACTTCTCAGGTTATCCCAAAGCAGACTAAGCCCTTGTTTAAAACTCAGGCGTCCTGTTAACACAAAACGAAACGATGGCATCAACAGATACAGCAATATCAGAACTTCTGCGGCCACACCAATCAGAATACCGGAAAGAAGATCTGTGCCGAGAATGGCAACAACAGTAACAACGAAGATGACAATCTGGTCACGACCAATAGCATAGGTTTTGGTGAAAACCTTGTATTCACACAATTTCCAGCCGACATAAATCAGGATCGCTGCAATCGCTGCCAGCGGGACCATCGCGATAATATCCGTGACAAAAAACAGGAATATCAGCAAAAACATCGCATTATAAAAATTTGCCCATAGCGTCCGTCCACCAGCATCGATATTGGTACGGCTTTTTATCCCACCCGGGATAATCGTCAACCCGCCAAAAATACTCGACATCGAATTGGATATTCCCATGGCCCGCAACGTGACGTTCGGGTCTGACTTGCGCTGGAATGGATCAATTTTATCGACCGCCTTGATCGTCGCCAATGACTCAACACCATCAATCAGTGTCAGAGTAATCACGACAACCAACACACCCCACCACAGCTCCGGTCGTGAAAACACTTCACCAAAGGCCGGAAAGGTAATACCGTCTGCCATGATGTTATCCGGCATAGTGATCAAATACTTTGCGTCAAGGCCGAATGCAGAGCCCAACAAGATGCCGAGTACCGTCACAAGCAATGGTGGTGGCACTTTACGCATCCACTCATGCTTCGATTTACTCAGGTAAAAAACAAGGAACAGACTTAACCCGCCAATAACCAGGACACCCCAGTCTATCTGCAACAGAGCCTGTGGCAGCTTTGCAACCGATGCCAACATGGTTTCCGAAGCCGGTAATATCGCTCCCATCAAGGGCGGGATTTGTTTGATGATAATAATCAGACCGATGGCAGCAAGCATCGCTTCGACCACCGTCACAGGCAAAAAGATGGCATAACGACCTGTCTTGAAAAAAGCTAACACTATCTGCACTAACCCGGTGATACAGATGGCCACCAGAAGCAGAGGATAACCGGCTGCAAGGTCACCACCACCCAACATCAACATTCCTGCTAAAAGTGCAGGAGCCAAACCGGCAGCGGGCCCACTAATGGTGACATAAGCCCCTCCCAGGAAAGGAAAGATAAGGCCGGCAATAATCGCAGAAATCAATCCCGTCACGGGCGGCGCACCGGACGCAATAGCAATTCCCAGTGATAGAGGCAATGAAACAAGCGCTACTTGCATGCCTGCCAATAAATCGTAACGCCAGTGTTTTAAACCTTTAATGCCATTCTGTGGAGCTTCAGTCATCACACTTACACCTCAACATTTGTTTAGCCTGGGTAGTGCCCGGGAATAAATACGCAATAACTTCCCGGCTTCCATTTCATCTTCAGCCCGTCTTAGCCTAAAGCACTTAGTGTCGCCTACAGAGCACCTACTTTTTGGTGGCGTCCATTCTTCAATCACAAAATCTCGAAGCCGAACAACTATTCCTTACTGTTGTACCCCACCCACCAATACTGCATTTATCATTAATACAAACACATTCGACAACCTTGAGTACCCGGATCTGCCTCACCAACACAAACGCGCATTGGCTTAATAAAAACCGGTAATGCGCAAAGACAGCGCGCACCAAAGCCTGTGACTGAAAACCGTAAAACCAAGCCTATCGGGTTTAGACAGAAATGGGGCATTCGGATATTCAATGGCAAGCATTGCCAATCATCGATGTCCCTCCGCTAGCCTAGGCTCAGAGGAAAGAAT
The DNA here is from genome assembly GCA_021647705.1 of Gammaproteobacteria bacterium. Lineage (GTDB taxonomy): Bacteria > Pseudomonadota > Gammaproteobacteria > SZUA-152 > SZUA-152 > SZUA-152. The sequence continues at coordinate 80,210 of JAKIUF010000007.1, forward strand.
GGTGACCTGACCCATGAAGCCATGGAGTAAAATCGCAAACAACTATACCAGACAGACAAAAACATAGGCAATAATCAATAGCCTTCATTTGTTTTCTGAATATACACCTATAAAAAATTAGCGTAATGTGGCAATCTTCACTGATCTTACGGGTTACCGTCCAAGCTTCAATTGAGCGGAAAAACGAAATAAAGCAGACTTAAAACACCATCATGCACCGCGAAAAGCTTTTACAACTGCTTAAAAATTACAAAACCCCTTTTCTCGAAGAATCAGCGATGCTGGAACGTACCCGGCGGTTTGTCAGCGCACACGAAGACTGTTTTGACAGGGAGCTTATGCCAGGTCATGTCACCGGTTCCTCGTGGGTCATCAATCCTAGCCGGGATCATGCGCTCATGTTGCACCATCGCAAACTCGACCTGTGGTTACAGCCTGGCGGACACGCAGATGGTGATGCTGACATACACAACGTGGTCATAAAAGAGACCTCGGAAGAGTCAGGCATTGAAATGGAACAGATTAAACTACTGAGTCACGATATTTTTGACATTGACATACATACCATTTACGCGAGTCAGCACGACCATCGACACGAACATTATGATATACGTTTCTTGCTGGAGATTGACGACCGTTTACCTGTTCCGGGCAACAATGAATCACATCAAATAGGCTGGATACCTCTGGCACACATACCGAGCTTCAACAATTATCGCTCTATTTATCGCATGATACGCAAAACACGCCAGTATTACTCTCCCGCATCAATGTCATTAAGTTAGCAAAAAACGGCGTACCGTAGGTTCGCAAGCTCACCACCAACCTACAACAAGCCGAAAGTTTGGCTTAACTTAATGACATTGCCTCCCGCATCTTAAGCCAAGAAGTATCAATAAACACGCTTAACGCATAAACATCGAATAAATCAACGACGTCGATCGAGCAACGTTACACGCCACTTAAGCTTTGCACCGCATGTATTGCAGCATGCGCGGCCACATCGATATCCGCTTCTTTTCCTGCCAGCGTCAAACGTCCGTAAGCGCCCACCGCACGGGCATCGACCAGCGTTATATTGGAGGCTTTCTCAGCTTCATTGGCCGCATAAACGATATAACCAGCAGGCTCTGTTTCGAGAATAAACATACTCTGTCCGGGCAATATCATCGATCCCCGGCGGTCCTGACGATTGATTAACACGGCATGATCCGGGGTAATCGCCCGCACCGTTTCACTCCAGGCAACACGACATTTCTGTCGTTCATCTTCCGTTGTGCGCAGCGAATGCAATATAGCCCGACCTGCCTCAATAACATCACTCTGATCACGATGGTGAAACACCATGGAACCAAATGCCCTCTCGACAACCTGCTGTCCAAGATGAACGCGCGTCGCCTTTAACGCCACATCGGTCAAACGGTGTATCGCCATGCCGGGTGCTACTTCCATCCACAAACAGGCATCACCGGGCACAGGCAGAAAACCTTGAGACACAGTCGCCATATACGCCGCTAGCTGTGGCTGCAACGAGTCAATAAAAACATAGGTTCGCAGTTTAATCATTATATAACTTCATAAGTTGGCAACACGATCACGATGCCTTGTGGAAAATTCTTCATACAAATCGTGCATACGCTGACGAATTGATGGTTCACTTTTTTCTGCAAACTCAAGAAATGTCCTGGCAATCAGTGACAGCTCCTTCCCTTTCAAATGCACAAGATACCAATTACGCTCTATGGGAAACCCTTCAACATCTAACAAATCAACAGGCCCATTGGTACCTTCTAAGCAGAGCGTATGCAAAGACAATATAGCGACACCCAGACCACCAACAACAGCGTGCTTTATTGCCTCGTTACTGCCAAGCTCCATGCGCACATTAGGTACAAGCCCATGCTGTGCAAACAGCTTCATCGCAGTATCACGAATCCCCGAACCCACTTCCCTGGAGATAAAAGGCTCTTCAGCCAGTCTTTCAATACTGATGTTTGATTCTTTACATAACGGATGATCCTGGGAAGCCATAACAACCAGGGGGTTAGGTGCAAACAGCAATGTTTCAAGGTCCTGCCCCGTACCAGGAGGCCGACCAAGAATATACAAATCATCTTCGTTATTATAAATACGCTCAAATATCCGCTCTCTGTTCGTCACTTTTAACGAAACATCAACGCCGGGATACAACCTGCAAAATTCACCCAGGATTTCAGGTGTAAAATATTTCGCCGTACTGACGACCGCCAGACGCAACCTGCCACTACGCAGACCTTTAATTTCCGCAATACGACTATCCAGGTCAGAAAGACTGTCAAAAATATCTCTGACGGCCTGATATAACTTTTCACCCGCCTCAGTCGCTTTGATCTGACGACCTGCCTGATCAATCAACGGCAGCTCCATCACATCCGTCAATTTTTTTAATTGTATGGAGACAGTGGGCTGGGTGATATGCAGCTCTTCCGCAGCACGGGTAAAACTGCCCAGCCTGACAATGGCTTCAAATATTTGCATCTGCCTGAATGTCGTATGACGAATCAGGTAGTCTGGCAAACCACCTTTGAATCTCGACATACTGTAATTCGACATCATGCGTTTCCGATTTTAAATACTACAAAAAATGTAACTACTCAGTCTGAGCTTAAAAATGTACAGTAACTGCTCAGATTGCCTTTGATTTGTTCGAGAACAAGGAAAAAGCGCGGAGTTTACAGGTGTAAATGAGCACTTTTGACGCAGTAATCGGGCAAATCAAAGGCAATCTGAGTAGTTACCAAAAAATCGTGCTTTCAAGCGCATGATTCAGTTAAATTTATCAGGTGAAATCACCTGAACATCACTAATATAAGTCGTAAGGTGATACCCTTTTTTGAGCTTACGCTCAATGCTTTCCAAAATAGGCTCCATCCGTTTTTCTGACACAATAACCGTCACCAGTATATTGGAGTCAAAACCACTGATATCAGCCTCATAACCAGACGACCCTTCGCCTCGCGCACGCAGAATGGTGAAGCCACTCACACCATATTTTTTGAACATGGATACAAGCCTGTCTTCCATAGAGGATATGGTAATAATGCTTAAAAGCTTTTCTGGATATAATGTAATCATACTTATTTGCTCCTCAGTGGTTTAGATCGAACCTATGCAGCAGCCATCATCTTCACGAGGCTATGATACAAAGGGATACCAATAAGTACATTGAAAGGAAAGGTAATACCAAGAGACAAAGTAAGATAATACGAGGGATTAGCTTCGGGCACGGCCAGTCGCATAGCCGGCGGCACAGCAATATAAGATGCACTGGCAGCCAGAACAGCAACCAATGTTGCTCCGCCAACACTGAAGCCAAGCATTGAATGACCGATAAAAGCCCCTGCTACTCCCCCCACCAATGGCATGACAATACCGAATGCCGCCAGGACAAGTCCAACCTTCTTGAAGTCACCAATACGACGGGCAGCGACCATTCCCATCTCGAACAAAAACAAACACAGCACCCCCATGAAAATATCATCGATAAAGGGGAAAAGCTTGCTCATTCCCGACGGTGTCGAGATCGCGCCAATAATCATCGAACCGATCAGGATAACAACACTGCCGTTCGTAAATGCATCACGTAATAAGGATCCAAAACCACTTTCTGAGGTATTATCAACGGGTGTACTAGGCACAACAGCACCCGCAGAAGGCACATTACTTAAGGACTGGGAGCGCCTTGCTTTCGCAGCAAGCAACAAACCGACCACGATCGCCGGTGATTCCATAACAGCCAGCATAATCATAGGGTAGCTTTCGTAAGTCACCCCGATATTATCCAGGTAGGCGATGGCTGTCAGAAAAGTACCCGCACTCACTGAACCATAATGAGCCGAGATCGCAGCAGCATCCATCGGATTAACTTTTCGGGTTGCGACAAGGGATAAATATCCAATAATCGGTAATACAAAACCAAGAACCAGCGCCCAAATTATCGAGGTAAGCGCTATCACCATATCCGACTTGGCTAATTCATAACCACCATGCAAGCCAATAGCCATCAGCAAGTAGATCGACAAAACTTTTGCCAGATCCGGGGGAAAACGTAAATCTGATTTTATGACGCGCGCGATAAAACCTAACGCAAAAAACAAGACTGCGGGCAATAATAAACTTTCCAGACTCGGCATTTTATCCCTTCGCAGGTTTCCACCGTGACAAAACAGACATCCGCCCTTTAAATCACGATGACAATTTAAAGCTACAAATTTTAATTAATATTTCAACCGTTTGTATCGTTCTAAATTCAACAAGAACCATACTAAAAATAAACTATCAACTGATTAATCAGGCCAAACTCTGTGCGATACAAACACTCGTGGCTTTTCTTCAATCTTCTTTTCTTCGTTCGTTGCTGCTTTTTTACTGACAGCAGCTGCGCCAGCATTTCTTACGCCAGCAGTCGTATCTTTAGGTTTACCCACACTGGAAACCTGTTTTTTACGCGTAGTCATAACTCATCCTTACGGTAATACTTTTAATCAATGCTCTGCTTTGCATCAGGTATGAGCTGATCCACTTGAGTCGCATAACGCAACATGTCTTCACTCACTTCATCCACATCATTTTCAGAGCGAAGCGTAATAGAGACATGGGTTCGACCAAAACTCATATCAGGATAATAGCCTTCACTTTCGGACAACTCAGCGACCCGCTCCAAAAAATCACGGGTCTGTTGATAATCAGAAAACTCGATACGCCGCTCAAGCTGAGCCGGTTTTTTACGTGTAAACCAGTCCGAACTCATAACAACCTCCCTAGGTAAAAGGTCAACATTTATGTCGTCACCATTTTTTGCCACCAATCATTCACATGACTGGCATGCTGCCTTTCTTCACTGAGCAAGGCATCAAAAAAAATCCGGTTTTCGCAGTCACCCGCCTGGATACAATACTGAACAGCGCTCTCGTAAAATTCTACAATTTCATGTTCAAATTCGATCACATGCTCTACCAACTGTGACAATGACCCATTTAGTTTGGGAGGTCGCAAACAACTTGCGTTGGGCGCAAACCCTAGTGCAACCATTCGACCAATAATTCGCTCAGCATGCTGTAGCTCATCCTGCGCTTCGTTTCGAAACCGTTCACTTGCCTCATGCACTCCCCTCATTGTCAGGAGACTAGATAATGACAAATACTGCTGTACAGCAGAAAGTTCATAACTCAACGCGCGCCCAAGATAACCAGGGATTACTGCATCCTGATTCATGACCGAAGGTTCATCACTCATCATTCAAAGAAGGGTAAGGCAGGATAAATCCGCACTCACCCACCCCGAATTCAAGCTTTATTGCCGTCAAGAATTGGTTCAACTTCCTTGTGCGGACGCGCGATAATATGTGCAGCCACCAAACCATCGCCAACCCGCTCACACGCATCAGCACCCGCACGTACAGCAGCGTTAACCGCACCCGTTTCGCCACGGACCAGTATGCTGACATAACCACCGCCGACAAATTCACGACCGATCAAGCGTACTTCTGCTGCTTTGGTCATCGCATCAGCAGCCTCGATAGCAGGAACCAGACCGCGGGTTTCAATCATGCCTAAGGCAATACCATAAGTATCATTTGCCATGGTGTTATTCTCCTCTAGGGTGTTTATAGATTACAAAGTGCCTTTTGGGCTGCTTATGCCTTTGGGCCACTCATGCTGAGCACAGGCTCAACTTCTTTGTGAGGACGCGCAATAATGTGTGCGGCCACCAAACCATCGCCAACACGTTCACAGGCATCAGCACCCGCACGTACAGCAGCATTAACAGCACCTGTTTCGCCACGCACCAGTATGGTGACATAACCACCGCCGACAAATTCACGACCGATTAAACGTACTTCAGCGGCTTTAGTCATTGCATCGGCTGCTTCAATAGCGGGAACCAAGCCGCGGGTTTCTATCATTCCAAGCGCAATACCATAGTTGTTTTCGCTCATTACCTTTTCTCCGTCTTGATGAATTAAAAATCTTCTCGTACTTCACTACAATTACACTGTTTCCAATTGACCGTTGTCTACATCCCAATAATCAATAATTCCACCTACCGTCAAATCCGTTAATACTGTCGGGTCTTCACAGGCATAACGTGCCGCCGACCCGCTTATCACAAAAACCCAGTTACCTTCCCGGGAACCACAAGGATCCACCGCCACCTGAAGTTTACCGCTGGTGTTTCGCAGCACACGCAAACTGTATCGCTGCAAGCCAGGGTGGCGTTGGGTACATACCAAAGTATCCACCACCTGCAATATCTCCACTAGCTCTATTCCTCATCCCAGTAGTCAATGATGCCCACAATCGTCAAATCACTGGGATATTCTTTGCTACCCGCAGCCTCACGAGCAGCCGAACTTCCTACACATAACACCCAGTCCCCTGGCGAACACCCTACAGAATCTACAGCGACCAACCGGCTACTGCCGTCAAGCACGACCTGTAAATGTTTATGTTCCATGCCGGGTATGCGATTAGTGGCAACCAGAGGTTTTTCCACCTTACATATTTTCATTAATGTTTCTCCTGCCCGTTCAGTGCCAAAGAACATCCTACTGTTTCTGCACAAGCATCCGCATAGCAATCTCGCACCATTAACAAGGTATGCAACATACCCTTGCCATGTAATGCCGCGAAACGGTGTTTCAATGCGGCATCAAGCTGATGACAACGGTCAACTGCGCGTTCACGCGCACCTGGAACCTGACCGTGATAATCATTTCGAATTACCACTGGAACCGGCAGCCCACGTGACACATTCAATTGACTGAATATTTTTATGCCTACATCCAGATCTCTGGCACCTTCTTCGACTGTTTTCAAATAAGCAAAGTACGTCAGATTGCGCAACTGTATTTCTTCAAAACCAATACCCATGCCAATAAAGCGTTCTTGATGACCTATGTCTTCATATCGCCCGTTGTAATATTCACGAACATAATTCACTTGCAACATATTACTGTGAAACAATTTGGCAACAAACCGCAACATGCCTTCGGCAGGCGCAATCCCCTGAGTCTGTGCCAAACCTGCAACAACGTTATATATTTCTTCACCCGTATCACCAGCGTTTGCGACAGCATAAACATCATTGCAATCAACATAACGCACTGCATCAATGCCGCCATCAGCATCTGACAAGTGAATACGAATCGCGTCGTTATCGGTATCAATACCTATTAACAACAGGTCAATGGACGCACCACAACAAAAACTGTTTTCAACACCCTGCTGAAATGCCTGCAAACGTGACAGCGCACCCTCAGCAGCTTTTACGGCATCGCTACCATGCGCTGCACAACCTTCTACATCAGGCGCGCTTGTACTGTAGTGATAAACAGCAGCTTTCAAATAACGTGTCGCCGCATCAACGCTATTAGGCCTTGATTCTCGATAGCGCAACATTTCTGTCTCGACCCACTTTTGCAGGCTGTCATCAATGTCAAACATTGCACCAGCGTAAGACTTTCGGCGCACCGATTTATACGGCAGACGCAGCACATACCGAATAACGTGTGCCAAACGCCCATCTGCACAAGGCGATACATCCACCGTGTGAAAGCCACACTTTTCAATAAATGCCTGAAAATTCTCATCGTCCAAACCCACCAGAGGCCTGTCGGTAAAAAACTCATCCGACATGCGACGAAACGTTTCAAAAACACACCACACATACAACTGGCCGATATCCACAGACTTTATCCATGCGTCTGCCAACAAAACATCGGGCAACTCAAAGCCCAGATACTCTCGGGCAACAGCTTGTGCGCGACGTGAAAAATCCGTCTCATGCTGAAAACCGGAAACCGCTTTCAAACACAATTCAATGTTCGCAAAAGCCTGTTTTACTTTTTGCTCGTAGCGATAGAGATGTAAATTTTCACCACCTCTATCCGACCTATAACCAACCTCATAAGCAGTACCAACCTTATAAGCAGTACCAGCCTGCGGTGCAGAAGGGCGCATTACAGTCCGCGCACGCTGCAAAGGTCTCCTGCTTTTGGCTCTGGCATTAAACATTTTATTTACTTGTGCCCTACTTCATCATTCCAGGATTTGGCGTCAAGACCCAGTGAGCTACTGCCCACTGGCCGCTTGGTTATTACAACAAGTCATACAAACAGGAAAACCCAATCAACGACTCTCAGGCTACCCTCTGGCACCACCTGATACGGTTATCATTGCACCATTTTCAGTGTTTCCACTTCCGCCTGTCACTTTCGAGTCACTGGGTGGCACTTCTTCGTTACGCTTTGGCGCTACACCTGGCATCGCGTTCATGGGTCCCCGTATCGTCACATTACGGCGGGTTGCAGAGCGCCCCTCAGTACCGGTGACATGTTCACCCCGGTCCCAATCATTACCTGTGACAGTCAAACCCGTTGAGAGACCTTCACCCGTCACGCGGGAAACCTTGGCTTCTTTTGCTTTTTCAACCGGCGCTCTCGGTACAGCAACGGGAGACTCATTGCGGCGGCCACTGGATCTGAACTGTTCCGTCCCGGTCACTTTCCCCTCACCGAGTGAAAAAGTGCCACTAACACGCCCCTGTTCATAGCTCGTACCCGTCACCGCCGATGCAACCACGGGGGCTTCGCTCGCATGAACGAGTGCTTCGCTGGCATGATTCGGTGTCGCAATACTGAAGGTTCCCCATGGAGCCCCTTCCAATGGCTGTGGAAAATCACTATCACCTACCTGAGCGGGTGTTGTGCCACAGACATTGATTTGCTCACTGTCACCCAAATAAGCCGTTCCGCTTACCGACTGACAACTGCCTTTTTCTGTTCCTGTCAATCCGGACAAACCGGGCTGCACACCACTGATATCGCGGCCGGTATTACTTTTCATTGGCAAAGAAGTCCTGGCCTGTATGGCTTTAACTTCTTGCGGCATACAATAATCCAGCGTTTGCTCAACACCCGCATAGGGTGTCCCGGTAACTGCCTTGCAGGTGCCCAGCTCATCCCCTGTGACTGAACGGGATCGTGCAGGCTTTGATCCTGAGACAATCAGCCCTCGTGTTGTTTGCGAATGGCTGACTTTCGCGCTTCCCGGCTCTGGCTTCGACTGGCAGAAATTGTCGTACTGCTCACGGCCAACATACTCATTGCCCGTCACATTCCGGCAACTCCCCCGCTCATCACCCGTGACACGCTCGCTGCGCCCCACTTTTCCACCACCTGTCACTGTTGATCCACTCAGTGTTTCTGTGGTTTGCACCTTTGCAGGCACGATTGGCAAAACCTTAGGCGAATCCGCTTGGCAAAAATCAGTAAAAACTTCACTCGACATGTAGTCTGTACCGGTTACTGAGCGACACAAACCTATCTCGTCACCTGTTGTTTTTTCGCTATGCGCAACCTTTGTACCTGTCACTCCGGTTTCAGGTCGCGGACGCTTTCGACCAACCGGCGCAGGCGCGGCAGCACCCTGAGCACCCGTGGCACTCCGTTGTGCGCGAATACTACGGGCCAGTTGCCGACCTGATATATCAGGGTTCTGGTGCTTTACCATCTGCGCAGAACTCAGACCTTTACGGAACACATCGTGTCCGCTTTTGCCATGTTTCGCTAACATCTCACGACGCAATCGGGAATTAATCCGCCCTGCATTGCTCGGTGTTACCTTCTTTGGCTCCTGGCTGCGGCGACGGCTCCCCGGCTTGGGTGACACTCGCGACAACGCGGAAGCGGAAGTAGATGGTACGTTTTTCGCGCAATCCCCTTCACCGTTGCAACCACAGCCACAGTCTTTTTTCTCCTGAGCCTGATTACGTGCACTGCGCATCGTATCCGCCATGCGCTGACGATCCGTAGAAGCAACACCCGACTTGCCTTGTTTAGACATGGCCCGTCTTCGTGCCTGAGACGCAGCACGCCCCGTGCTCGTCACCGTAGCTGGACGTCTTGCTACCGCAGCCGCCACGGGAGGCGTGCTCGACACCGCTGGAGCACTTGTGTTGCTTCTGGCAGACGAGACATTTTTGCCACTCACTTGTGCTTCGCGACGCGCCATTGAGGCAGCACGACCTGACAGCTTTTGCATGGCTTTTACTCCTTACTTGAACTCTCTAACCTTGTAGCTGGCCATGGAGATTTCTCCGTAGCCAGCCTCCCCTGCTCATTTATCAGGACTAGGCACGATAAACGACGAAACAAACACCTTGGCTTTGTGTGTAGCTGTCGTAACCAATCAGTCTGACATGATGACCCGGGTAGGCCCGGTGACAGGCTTCAAGCTCATTCACGACATTGTTTAACTCGGTTTCACCAAAGAAAGGAAGTTTCCACATAGGCCAATAGTGATCGGCTGCCTGGGCGGGTACTTCGTGCTCGATTGCCGGCGTCAAACCCTGAGCAAGCATGTAGTTTATCTGTTCATAAACTTCTTCTTGCGTCAATGCTGGCAAAAACGAGAAAGTTTCAAGTGTTTGCTGGGTGCGATAATCACCGATTTGTGAATCTGCATTCATAATTTTCTCCTGATTTTCTTGGGCAAACAGGGCGTTAAGCCACGTCTAACTTGTCAACGGTATCGAATTCAAACTTGATTTCTTTCCAGGTTTCCATTGCGATAGCCAACTCAGGGCTATGACTCGCAGCACCTTCCATGATTTCACGCGCTTCACGCTCCAGCTCACGACCTTCGTTACGTGCTTTCACACAAGCTTCCAGTGCGACACGGTTAGCGGCTGCACCTGCTGCATTACCCCATGGGTGTCCCTGTGTACCACCACCAAACTGGAGAATGGAGTCATCACCAAAGATGCTCACTAGCGCAGGCATGTGCCATACATGAATTCCGCCCGATGCCACCGCAAATACGCCCGGCATTGAACCCCAGTCCTGGTCAAAGAAAATACCGCGAGAGCGATCTTCAGGAATGAACGATTCACGCAGCAAATCGACAAAACCCAGAGTAGAAGCGCGATCACCTTCCAGCTTGCCAACGACCGTACCGGTATGCAGATGATCACCACCTGACAAACGAAGACACTTGGCTAATACGCGGAAGTGGATACCGTGTTTTGGGTTACGATCAATAACCGCATGCATCGCACGATGGATGTGCAACAGGATGCCATTCTTGCGACACCATTTTGCCAGACCGGTATTCGCTGTAAAACCACCCGTCAGGAAGTCATGCATGATCACAGGCTGACCCAATTCTTTGGCGAACTCAGCGCGCTCATACATATCTTCAGGCGTATTGGCTGTCACGTTCAAATAGTGACCTTTCGTCTCACCCGTTTCTGCCTGTGCCTTATTCACCGCTTCAGCAACAAATTCGAAACGATTCTGCCAGCGCATGAAGGGCTGTGAATTTACGTTTTCATCGTCTTTGGTTAAATCCAAACCACCACGCAGACACTCATAAACTGCACGACCATAGTTTTTCGCTGAAAGGCCCAGTTTTGGCTTGATGGTACAACCCAGCAGTGGGCGACCATATTTATTCAACTTGTCACGCTCAACCTGAATACCACTGGGAGGTCCCATGCAGGTTTTCACGAAAGCAATCGGGAAGCGAATGTCTTCAAGACGCAGGTATCTCAGCGCTTTAAAGCCGAATACATTACCCACCAATGACGTTAATACATTGACAATCGAACCTTCTTCAAAAAGATCCAGTGGGTAAGCGATGAAGGTGTAGAAGCTCTCTTTGTCCCCTGGCACATCTTCGATACGGTACGCACGACCTTTGTAGAATTCCATATCGGTCAACAATTCAGACCACACTGTACTCCACGTTCCCGTTGAAGATTCCGCAGCAACAGCGGCGGCGGCTTCTTCACGAGGTACACCTTCCTGCTGTGTTACCTTGAAACACGCCAACAAATCCGTATCCAACGGTACATAGTCCGGTGCCCAATACAGGTCACGATACTCTTTTACACCAGCATCAAATTTTTTAGCCATAGTCAGTTCACTCCTGCTGTGCTTGTTTAAATTCCTCAAAGGCAAGATTAACGATGCATGAACATTAAGACCAATTGATAATTTGAATCTCATTCATTTACGATCATCAATGAACAAATTGTCATCAAACGCAATATATTGGTTTTAATCAACACATACATCACTTGCTACATGCCCTGTAAAACTTACAGTCGGCGACCCTAACACACTGCAATAAAAAGGAAAATATGGCAGCACATCTGTCACCAACTATAAAATGGGGTTTTTGTGACCTAAATGACCCGGACTTTATGCAGAACTGCGGGTTTCTTTGGTGGTTAACGAGCATCAGGCGAAGAATGCGCACGCACTACCCCCATAATAACCTTCAAAAAATAAGGCTATAGGGTCGTAACCTGTGAGATTTAGGTGTTCTGTCCGCAATTCCCACCAATGTAGTCACAAGCGGAACAAAATAACGAAAAGCCAGGCAGAAGCAATGTGGGAAAAATTATCCGGTGGCGACTCTCTAGCAATCGACAAAAATCAAACAACAGCCAAATCAAAAAGGAATTTATATATCAAAGCACTTGAAAAAAATTCGGTTACACAATTTAATTTACAGCCTCGACAGCATTGTTATAGTCATACTCGATATCGCCTCACCTTCAATTTTGATAAAATATGAAAATAGCATATCCAAAATACGCTTTATTAACGATTATGCTTTCAATAAGTATTTTGTTCGCAGCGTGTTCTGTCACAAATCACACTGCCCAACAAAATAGTGCTTCGCAATTCACAATAAGCCCCAAAGTGATAAATATTAATCAAATATTTACGATCAAAGTTCCTGGGGTACATCCTTCCAGCCTGTCAATACGTGACCCTATGGGCATATGGTATGTAGTCCATGATTCCAGGGAAAAGGTATTTATATTGCCGAAAGATGAATATGTAAAAGCAAGAAGGATCGATATATCACCAACTAAACTCATGGGAATAAACTGGACCGATGGCAAGAAAACTGAAGGGTTAGTATTTCGCTTACCGGGTGAATATCTGATTTATATGGCGGATAACCTTGAAACCGAACCTGACAATACCTTCCACTTTATGGGTAAGGTGTTTTTAAAATAAAAACGGGCTCTATACCCATATTTCATGGCTAAAAAAGATGGAGAAGAATAGTTATTTTATTGCAAGATATTTTAACGCCACCTTGGAATCTCCAAGGTGTGCGGTTAGGTCTAAACCTCAATCCCTGAGGGTATATGTGAGCGAGGAAAATTGCGGGGTGTTTTATTACTCGGCTTGTACTTCGATCAGACACTCAGCACGTCGCATTTTTCTCTAACCCCAATATTATCGAGTTATTGAAAATCAAAACTCAAGAGAGGTTTGATTTTTTCAGATGATACCAAATAAGCATCATGAATAACTCTCTGGCCAACAATGGTCTTTTTTAACGTATTTGCCGAACTGAATGTTACGGCCTCTCCAAGTAGCACAGGATAAAAACCATTCCTGGCTTTACTCCCCACATGCGCACGATAGATACTGTCTCTATTATTTATGGCTTGCGCATGCTTCAAAGCACTGCTCTTATCTTTGAACGAACCGGCAACCACATAGTACGATTTAATTTCTTTACCATAACCAAAAAACATTTTTATCCCGCTAACACCTGCGCTCCACCAATTCATTGAGGTACGTTTCATCGGGTCAACCACCGTTAACTCATCATCTTCGGTGTTTTTACTTTGCTCACTCGCATGCGCAGATGAAATAAAACTGAAACCTGCCACTGAAACAGCTTCACTAGTTTTAATCCCACCCGACCACGTTGTAATCATTGCCGGAGCAGCAATAGCGATAGCCAGTAGTTTGATGCGACTCGGTTCGTCCGAAACCCACGCCAAAACCGCACCCAGGAATATCAGGATCGGCGTCAAAATAAAATAACCCACTTTAAAAGCAAACCACTGATCAGCGCTCAAATTAGCACCCTGCTCAATAAGCAGCGCGTAATCCTGACCAAGAAATTTAACACACACCGCAGACAAACCGCCCAGTGCGCCGATGATAACCTTCTCCCAAGTCGTAAGCTGAGGTAACTTTGCCATATCGTATTATCCTTTTTTCTTTTTGTATTGTCCCTACAACCGTTAAATCAGTCTCGTTAACGTCAGTCTTATTTTACCGCGGAAAACCGGTTTCTTAGTCAGTTTTTACCGTATGTTAACGCCTTGCGCACCGGCGCAAAAGAACGGCGATGGATAGGGGTTACGCCCAGACTCTGTAACGCCGCCATATGCACTTTGGTGGGATAGCCTTTGTGCCCCGCCAAACCATAACCGGGATACTCGGCATCCAGTAACACCATTTCACGGTCGCGCGTCACCTTGGCAATAATGGATGCCGCGCTGATGGCCGGTATTTTGCCATCCCCTTTGATAATGGCTTCGGCCGTACAGGGGAGTTCCGGGCAACGATTGCCATCCACCAGAACATGCCCGGGTTGCAATGCTAATCCGGCGACGGCGCGCTGCATGGCCAGCATGGTCGCTTGCAGGATGTTGATTTTGTCAATTTCTTCCACTTCGGCACGGCCGATGGCCCAGGCTTTTGCATTCATTTGAATCTCTTCAAACAACGCCTCACGCTTTTTTTCACTGAGCACTTTGGAATCCGCCAGACCAGAAATGGGGCGCTCCGGGTCAAGTATCACAGCAGCCGTTACCACAGGGCCAGCCAGCGGTCCTCGCCCTACTTCATCAACGCCTGCCACCCACAATGCAGCATCAGAAAAACCATGTGTTGATTGAGTACCCATATCCCGTTATACCTTTGCCGCTTGTGTGATTTGTTGCAGAATGGCATCCGCAGCCTGCCGGCTAGCGTCCTGCCGCAATGTTTGATGAATGTCAGTAAAACGCTGATTCAGGTCGCCCATTATCGAAGGATTTTCAAAATAGGCTAGCAGCTTCTGTCCGAGATTTTCCGGCGTTGCTTCATGCTGAATCAGTTCCGGCACCAGAGTTTCATTGGCCAATAAATTGGGCAACGACACATTCTCCACTTTCACCAGACGCTTGGCCAGCCAGTAGGTCAGTGGTGCCAGCTTGTACGCCACTACCATGGGCCGCTTTAGCAACATGGCCTCCAACGCGGCAGTGCCCGAGGCCAGCAACACCACATCGGCAGCGGCCATCACTTCACGCGATTGACCATCGACCAGGGTCAACCGGGGCAACTCCCTGCCCTGTGCCTTGATTTCTGTCATGGCCTGCTCAAACTGAATGCGTCGCTCTTTGTTTGCCAACGGCACGACAAATTCCAGGCTTGGGCGTCGTGCCTGCAACCAACAAGCTGTTTCGATAAACGGCTGTGCAAGATAATGCAGTTCGTTGGAACGACTGCCCGGTAACAAGGCCAGGATTTCAGTATCGGTTGGCAAATTCAGTTGCTGTCGCGCCGCCTGCTTATCCACTGCGAGCGGAATCGTGTCAGCCAGTGGATGTCCCACAAAACGCACCGGTACCTGATATTTTTGGTAAAAGCTTGCTTCAAAGGGAAATAGGGTCAACATCAAACCGGTGGACGCGGCAATCTTTTTCACCCGCCGTTGCCGCCAGGCCCAGACGGAGGGGCTGACATAGTGTACGGTTTTAATGCCCGCAACACGCAATTGTTTTTCCAGGCCCAGCGTGAAGTCCGGCGCATCAATGCCAATAAAAACATCCGGTGGATTTTGTTTGAAATGCGTGGCCAGTTGGCGGCGTATGCCCAACAGTTCACGATAGCGCCCTAGCACTTCCACAATGCCCATCACCGACAAACGATCCATAGGGAACAGGCTGTCAGCCCCTGCGGCGATCATTTGCGGACCTGCAATACCTTCAAAAACAGCATCGGGATAGTGTTGTTTGATGGCAGCAATAAGACCGCCACCCAGTAAATCACCCGAAGCCTCTCCGGCAACAATGCCAAATCGCAATGGCGGCTTTGCCACTTATCGCACAATCCCGCGCGTGCTGGCTTTAATGAACATCAACAATTGAGCAACTTCATCACAATTTTCTGCCATGGGCTCAAGTTGGGAAACAGCCTGTGTCAGTGTATTACCTGAGCGGTAAATAATTTTATAGGCTTTGCGTAATTGACTCAGTGCATCACTGGAGAAACCACGACGCTTGAGGCCTTCGGTATTCAAACCATGCGGTTTAGCCATATGCCCGGAGACCATCAGAAACGGTAATACATCTTTGGAAATCACACTGTTCATGCCCGTAAAACAATGTGTACCGACTTTGCAAAACTGGTGTACCAAGGTAAAACCACCAAGAATGACGTAGTCTTCGATGATTACATGACCTGCCAGTGTGGTGCTGTTGGCAAAGATGGTGTGATTGCCAATCTGGCAATCATGGGCAATATGCACGGTCGCCATAATCCAGTTGTCATTACCGATACGGGTAATACCCACATCCTGCGTAGTGCCACGGCTGATGGTGCAATATTCACGGATAACATTGCGGTCACCTATTTCCAGTTCGGTGGCCTCACCGGCATATTTTTTGTCCTGGGGATCACCACCAATGGCGGCAAAAGAATAGATTTTATTGTCACGTCCAATGCGCGTGGGGCCATTAATCACAACGTGCGAATCAATGACCGTGCCTTCACCGATTTCCACACCGGCACCGATGACAGAAAAAGGACCGACACTGACATCTTTGGCAAGATGGGCGTCAGGATCAATAATGGCCTGGGAGTGAATCAAGAACCTTCTGCCTCAATCAGTCTGTACGCCCCGTTCGGCACACATCAGTTCTGCGGAACACACAACTTTGCCGTCCACTTTTGCAACACCGTTGAATTTCCAGACACCACGCTTGGTTTTGATAATATCGACTTCCAGCATCAGCTGGTCACCGGGAATAACCGGCTGCTTGAAACGCGCGTTATCAATACCGACAAGATAATACAGAGAGTCTTTATCCGGTACCTTGCCACTGGTGCGAAAAGCAAGGATACCGGTTGCCTGCGCCAATGCTTCCAGGATCAACACACCTGGCATGACAGCACGATCAGGAAAATGGCCGGTAAAGCAGGGCTCGTTATAGGTAACATTTTTATAGCCCACCAACCGCTCACCGACTTTGCATTCGGTCACCCGGTCAATCAACAAAAACGGGTAGCGATGCGGGAGGTGCTCCAGAATTGCGTAAATATCCAGCGTGGTTAGCGATGTATCCAGTGACTCACTCATTATTTTTTTGTCTCATCAAGATGCTCAGAAGCAGCTAATCGCTTTTCCAGTTTTTTTAACCGGCGCGCCATATCGTCCAGCTGTTTTAAACGAATAAAATTCCGATGCCATGCCGCATTTTCTTCCAACGGCGTACCGGAAGAATAAACCCCCGGCTTCCCTATCGCCCGTGAAACATGCGACATGCCGGTAATGGTAACATTATCCGTGATCTCAAGGTGGCCGACAATGCCCACACAACCACCAATCGCACAATGTTCACCGATAATCGCGCTACCGGCCACGGCAGTACAAGCAGCAATGGCCGTATGTGCGCCAATGCGCACGTTATGACCAATTTGAATCAGGTTATCAAGCTTGACGCCATTCCCAATAACAGTATCACCAATCGCGCCACGGTCAATGGTACTATTAGCACCGACTTCAACATCATCACCCAAAACAACCCTGCCAACCTGTGTCACTTTCAGCCATTCTCCCTTCTTATTTGCCAGACCAAAACAATCCCCGCCAATCACCCCCCCCGGGTCCAAGAGATTGCGGCGACCAATTTGTGTGCCGTGGCACAGAGTCACATTAGCAACCAAACGTGTATCTTCACCTAACACGGTATTTTTACCCATCACACAACCGGGGCCAATGTGACATCCCGCAGCGATAACGACACCGGCTTCAATAACACAATTGGCATCAATCCGAGCCTTAGCATGCACCCTGCTGGTTGGATCTACCGTGACGGAGGGATGAACACCGGGTAAAAAATCATTATCGGAATACAACCAAGCTGCCACATGGGCATACGCAACATGCGGATTCTCCACCACAACAGCGTTAGTGGGAACGGCATCCGCATCATCTGCTGTAACAATAACAGCAGCGGCATTTGTGTTACACAGGTCTTTTCTAAAACGTGAACTAACCAGAAAAGTGATGTCACCCTCACCGGCCTCGGTTAATGAGGCCACTCGCCTGATCTCATCACTGGCATTCCCGGAAAGCTGTGCCGACAGACCTTGAGCATTAAGTCGCTCAACAATGACTTTCAAAGTAAGCGCGGGCATCAGAGCAACTATTGAGTATTGATTTCGACTATTTTTTTGTGCTTGCAGCAAATTCTTTTTTCAACTGCTCAACGACTCTGCCGGTAATATCAATACGGTCATCAGCATAAACCACGCCATCACTGATAACGAGATCGTACTTTTCAGCTTTTGCAATATCGTTGATCACTTCAAACACCCGGCGACGCAGGGTGTCGAAAGCTTCGTTGCGACGGATATTCAAATCTTCCCGGAATTCTTCCTGGCCGCGTTTGAGCTCACGTTGTTGGGAAAGGATATCCCGCTCCAGTTTCCGCCGCTCGGTTTCACTCATGATGGCACCATCACGAGTGAGCTTCTCTTCAAGCTTGCGCACCTTTTTTTGTGCATCCACCAGCTTTTTATCGCGAGGTGAAAATTCCTTTTCAAGACGGACACGTGCCGCATCGGCTTGAGGAGCCTCCTCCAATACACGCGCCGCATTGACAAATCCGATTTTTATCTCGGCGGCAACAGCAACCGTTCCGACAATGCTTAACCACGCGACAAGGCAAGCACACAGCAATACCCGAGAATAGTTAAAGGCGCGTTTACTGATTGTTTTTTTTGACATAATCTCCACTCATATACAATTGATAACGAGCAACCCTGCTCCTGACATCCCCCTATGATGCCATGAAATACCGCCGGACCCAATGCCTGAATAATTTCGTGATTTTACGCTGTTTTCACACCAAACCAGAGGGTTTATACCGTCTCTGGCACATTCCCCCGATAGCAAGCTCTAAAAATGTGGGTTAAGTGCTAAAAATATTTAACCGGATAAAGTCATTGACTTACATTCGGTGGGACAGGCTGTTTCTCAACTACAAATCACAGCGTCATAAAATCTAACGTAAAGGCGCAAAGACACAGAGGGCGCAGAGATCAATAACATTTGAGATTTTTTTATCTCTTCCTCATCACCCTTTGCGCGCTCTGCGTCTTCGCGCCTTTGCGTTGGATTTTCATTATTCCGACCCAGCCAGCATACGCATAAAAACAGGCTGACTCAGCTCTTGGTTCACCTTTAAAGGCATGGTTTATACCCTCTCCGGTATACGCCGGATAGCAAGCCCTAAAACGGCGTACCAATGGAGAACTGGAATATCTCCGTATCATCTTCCGGTTTGGCATTGATAGCCCAGCCCCAGTTAAAGGTCAGTGCGCCAACGGGAGTCAGCCAGATAGCAGAAAAACCGTATGAAGACCGTAATCCCTCTTTCTGAATATCTGACTCTGACTCAAAGACGTTACCCGCATCAAGAAAGGCACTCAAACGGAAGCTTCGCTCCGTTTCCGCAAAGGGTGATGGAAAAAATAATTCCAGGTGCGTCACAATTTTAATGGGCCCGCCCAGTGGCCGATCCGACTCCCTCGGTCCCAGAGTATTGCCCCGGTATCCACGCACCGAACGACCACCACCCGCATAATAATTTTTATAAAAGGGTAATGCAGTGGTGTCACCATAACCTGCGCCATAACCCAGATCTGCCCCCAAAAACAGGCTGGTGCCTTTGGCTAGCGGAATATAGTATCTCTGCCGAACATTCAATTTGTAATATTCAAGATCGCCACCGGGCAATGCAATATCGGCTGAAAGCAAGCTGTAATAACCACGATCCGGGAAAATGGCCCGGTTGCGGGTATCGTGCGACCAGCTCACGGTTGTGGTGATGGAGTTATAGTCATCACCATTCTCTATCACCCATTGACTGTACGACGCAGGTGCTGTGTCTTCATTAATATCCAGACGGGTATTCTCAAACCCCAAACTCCAGGATGCGCGATTATATTCACTGATTGGGAACCCAAAATTCATACTCCCGCCATAGGTATCTGTTGAAAAATTCACCAGATTTGCATTTCGGGCATTGGTTGACCGTGAGTACGCACTAAATCCGCGACTGATACCATCAACAGTATAATACGGGTTGGTATAGTTCACCCGGTATACCGTATTCACTCGGCTGTTATTAATCTCGGTACTGACACGCTTCCCGGTACCCAGAAAATTATTCAGCGTCACACTCAGATTAAACAGCAAACCCTGTGTATCACCATAACCCAGACCTGCCGTGAAATTTCCGGTCGAACCTTCGGTAACATCAAAATTGAGATCGACCTGATCCCGGGTACCCGGTACCGCAGGCGTTTCCACATTCACCGAGTCGAAAAAGCCCAGTTTCTGCAAACGAATCTTCGAGCGCTCGACCAAAGGTGATGACAACCAGCCCCCTTCCATCTGACGAACCTCACGTCGCACCACACCGTCGCGTGTTTTTGTATTGCCGGTAATATTAATCCGTCGCACATAAACCCGATGCCCTGGGTCTATAAAAAAGTTTAATGCGATAGTACGGTCTTTTTCATTAATGTCGGGTATCGAATTCACATTGGCAAAAGCATAACCATCGATCCCTAAACGCTGGCTAAGCAGATTGCCGGACTCTGCAATGGCACGTCGGGAAAAAATATCTCCGGCCTGCACAGTGAGTAACTTACGCAGTTCTTCTTCCGGCACCACCATGTCACCGCTTACCGTCACTTCGCTGACGATATATTGTTCACCTTCGGTGACATTAATGCTGATGTAAACATCGCGTTTATCCGGTGTAATGGAAACCTGCGTGGAATCAATGGAAAAATGCAGGTAACCGCGATCAAGATAATAAGAGCGCAATTTTTCCAGGTCGCCCAACAATTCTTGTTTGGAGTATTTTCCGCTGCCAGAAATACCAGACCACATGGTCGGCGTGGAAAGTTCAAACTTATCCAGCAGCTTCATTTCATCAAACTTGTGTGAACCAATAATATTGATCTGCTTTATTTTTGCAGCATCACCTTCATCAATATCAATGGTGATTTCAACACGGTTTCGCGCCAGTTTTTCCAGCTTGGTTTCAATTTTTACACCGTACTTACCCAGACTGAAATATTGTTGATGCAGCTCCTGTTCGATTTGATCCAATAATGAACGATTAAAAATACGCCCTTCCGTCAGGCCAATGGTTTTCAGCGCGGTATTAAGATCTTCTGTATCAAGGTCTTCATTACCAAAAACCTCGATCTTGGCAATTGAGGGACGTTCTTCAACATGAATAATCAGCACATCATCTTCACGCGCCAGCTGAATATCTTCAAAAAAACCGGTTTTGTATAAAGCCTGAATAACCGCGCTCGCCCCGGCATCATCCAGCGACTCTCCCACTTTGATGGGCAGATAATTGAACGTCGTGCCCAGGGAGATGCGCTGCAAACCCACAACCTGAATATCCTGCACCACAAACCGCTCAAACGCCCACACTGACCCACTTAGCATGGCGAACAGCATCGCGCTCACTAAACACGGCCATTTTTTATGTAAAACAATGCTTAATCTACTGCCCAACTTAATGCTCAATTTTCTACCTCAGAACAAATCAATCCGTAAACAAGCGCATAACATCGTTATACAACGCCAGACTCATCAGCATGAATAAAAAGGCGATACCAACATGTTGCAACTTAAGTTGCACCGCATCAGACAGAGGCTTTCCTTTCACCATTTCCACCAGGTAATACATCAGATGACCACCATCCAGCAGCGGTATGGGCAGCAAATTAAGCACGCCCAGACTGATGCTAACCACCGCAAGAAAATACAAAAAAGCCGTTACACCGGCACTTGCGGTATAACCTGCATAAGTGGCAATGGTAATCGGGCCACTGAGATTTTTAACGGACACTTCACCCACAATCATTTTTCCGATCATACGCAGCGTTAATGACGACAACTGCCAGGTTTTTGCTACCGCAACGCCCACTCCCTCAAACAGGGAATATTCTTCACGCGCCATCAGCTCAGGTGGTAGCGGCCCGGGCGGTGACGGTGCTGCACCAATGCGGCCGATGGTCTCTGTGTCTGTTTGGTGGCTGGCCGTTTTTACCCTGAGCGACTGCACCACACCATTGCGCTCAAATTCAATATCCAATGCCTGATCAGGATGCGCACGCACCACATCCACCAACGCCATCCAGTCGGTCACTGTCTCGTCATCGACACGCAAAATATGGTCGCCCGTTTTAAGCCCTGACAAAGCTGCTGGCCCATCGGGTGACAACTCACCCAGTGTCGCAGGCAATACAGGACGCACCGGCAAAACACCCAAATGCCCCAACAGGTTTTTTTGTTTGACTTCACTCGGCACTCCGAGCAATGACAACTGCAACTGCTGTGTGTTGCCATCAGCGTCTTCTACACGCACGGCAATTTCATCATCGCCCAGTGCCGCATCCAGCATATTAATACGCACCACTGCCCAGGTCGGCGTTTGTGTGCCATTCACTTCGGTAATGCGGTCCCCCACATGAAAGCCTGCCACCGCAGCAGGGCTATCCGGTTTTACTTCACCAATAATGGGAGCAACCCCTGGCACACCAATCAGGTACATCAGCCAAAAAGCCGCTATCGCAAAAATAAAATTGAAAATTGGCCCCGCCGCCACAATGGCAAAACGACGCCACACTGACTGTCGGTTAAAGGCGCGATGCGCCTCTTCTTCGGGCACCTCATTTTCGCGCTCATCGAGCATTTTCACAAAACCACCCAAGGGGATGGCGGCAATCACAAACTCGGTTTGATCGGGCCCGTAACGCCGCAACCATAATGGTTTGCCAAAGCCAATTGAAAAGCGCAGCACCTTTACACCCAGCTTGCGTGCCGTCCAGAAATGACCAAACTCATGGAAGGCAATCAATATGCCCAGTGTCACAATCAGCGCCAGCGCTGACGTTATAAATGTACTCATTTCAGGTCTCCCGATGCCGCTGTCGATAACACCCACGCCGTCGCCATTTCGCGTGCAGTAGCATCAGCGGCCAATACTGCCCCCAGAGTCTCGCCATTTTCAATCGTGCTTTGCTCCATTGTCCGGGAAATGATGTTGGGGATATCCGTGAAACGTATTTTTTTATCCAGAAAACTTTGCACCGCAATCTCATTCGCCGCATTCAAAATGGCAGGCCCGGTCCCCCCTGCTTCACCCGCCGTGTACGCCAACTGCAAGCAGGGAAAACGTGTCATATCCGGCCGTTCAAAATCCAATTGCGCCACTTCAAACAAGTCCAATGCAGCAACACCGGATACCATACGCTCCGGCCAGGCCATGGCATGGGCAATGGGGGTGCGCATGTCTGGATTACCCATCTGCGCCAAAACCGAACCATCGTTATAACTCACCATGGAATGCACAATACTTTGCGGATGAATCACCACCTGGATCTGTTCCGGTTTGGTATTAAATAACCAGCATGCCTCAATCACTTCCAGTCCTTTATTCATCATCGTGGCCGAATCCACGGAAATCTTTTGGCCCATGCTCCAATTGGGATGTGCGCAGGCCTGCTCCGGGGTAACGGATTCCAGCTGGGTTTTATCCATAGTACGAAATGGTCCACCCGATGCCGTTAACAATATTTTTTGCACACCCAGAGTCTGCAATTCACGCGGCACCTGCGCACAGGAATACCCACCCGGCAGGCTTTGGAAAATGGCATTGTGTTCGCTGTCGATGGGTAGCAGCTCAGCATCGTTTTCCCGCACGGCATCCATTAATATTTTCCCCGACATCACCAACGCTTCTTTATTTGCCAGCAAAATACGTTTTCCGGCATACGCGGCAGCCAGTGTCGGGCGCAATCCAGCCGCACCCACAATAGCCGCCATCACCTGTCGGGTTTGTTCCAGCGCCGCCACCATCTCCAGGCTATCTACCCCACTTAACACCGTGGTTTCCAGCCCGGCGGCACGCAATCGTTGTTGCAACTGCTCTGCGGCAGTGGCATCAGCCAGCACAGCATATTCCGGCGCAAAGGCTCGACATTGTTCAAACAGTCGATCTACCTGTGTATTTGCGGTTAATGCCACCACGCGATAACGCTCAGGGTGCCGGGCAATCACATCCAGTGTACTGACGCCGATAGAACCAGTAGCGCCTAAAACGGTGACACCAATCGGGCCCGTGGGAATAACGGCCATCACGTGAGACTGGTTCCGGTTAACCCCGTCAACCAAAGTCCCACCACAAAAATGGGCGCGGCTGCGGTGACACTGTCGATGCGATCCAATACACCGCCATGCCCGGGTAACAAGGTGCCACTGTCTTTAATCCCGGCGTGGCGTTTAAACATGCTTTCGGTAAGATCTCCCAGCACGGAAAAAACAACCGTCACCAGCGACAAGACAACGAATACCGGCCACAGGTTCCCGGGCAGCCCCAAAACCTGAGCCGCTGCAATGGCGTAAAGCGTGCTGATGGCCATCGCGCTACCCACACCTTCCCAAGTCTTCCCCGGACTCACCGCCGGTGCCAATTTACGCTTGCCCCATGCCCGACCACCAAAATAAGCACCGGAATCCGCCACCCAGATAAGGCTTAACAGATACATCACCAACAACGGCCCCTGCTCACCACTGGCGTGCAACCCCACCACCGCCAACCAGGTGGGCAACAATATCAACAACCCAATCAACATCAGTGCCGCCCGTGATGACCAACGCTGCACCGTACGTGGGTAACTCAATACCCACACTGTTGCCAACAACCACCAAAACAGGCTCAGTATGGGTAAAGCCAGCCAATCGGTATTAGCGCCTGCCAGAAAAGAGTCTTGTTGGAAAAACCAGATGCAGGCCAGACCCAGCGTTACCACTGCAACATAAAGAATACGTTGCCACACCACCTTCAGCTGCATAAAACCTGTCCATTCCCAGGCACCCTGTACAATAAACAGGGCAAGCACCAGAGAAAGATAAGATGTCGGCAGACCTAGAATGCCCCACACCACCAGAGGTATCAGAATGGCGGCCGTAATCAGACGCTGTTTCAGCATTCCGTTTCGCAGACCTTGTTATTCTGTTCAACCTGCTGGCCGGTACGACCAAAGCGGCGCTGTCGGGTAGCAAATGAAGCAATGGCATCGTTCAACGCATCAATATTAAAATCCGGCCATAAAATATCGCTGAAATAAAATTCGGTATAAGCCAACTGCCATAATAGAAAATTGCTGATACGGCTTTCACCACCGGTGCGAATAAACAAATCCGGCTCTGGCAAATCCGCCAGACACATACCGTCCGCCATGCGTTCCGGCGTAATGTCGTCCACGTTTAATTGACCGGCTTGCACTTGAATGGCGAGCGATTTTGCCGCCTGGGTAATATCCCAACGCCCTCCATAATTGGCTGCTACGACAACCGTCAGGCCGGTGTTGTTCTGCGTGAGTACCTGTGCTTCTGCAATGCGTTTTTGCAGCGCTTTGTTGAATCCCTTGATATCACCAACCACCCGCAATCGCACATTATTTTTATGCAGACGCTTCACTTCCCGCCCCAGAGCCGTCATGAACAACTCCATGAGCAGACCCACTTCCTGTTTTGGGCGACGCCAGTTTTCACTGCTAAAGGCAAACAGCGTCAATACTTCAATGCCCCCTTTTGCACAGCCCTCTACCACGCCACGCACCGCTTCCACACCGGCACGATGTCCCATAATGCGAGGTTGATTCCGTTTTTCCGCCCAGCGCCCGTTGCCGTCCATGATAATGGCAACATGTCGGGGAATATTTTGCTTTCCGGCAGAAAGCGCGGAAGAAGATGTGTCAGAGGGGGTGTCGTTTACCATCACAAACCTACATTACGAATACGCCGCCATTGAGCGGCAAATGGTACAAAGAGAGGATGGCGTGATGACACGAGAGGCTCACTAATCGAATATAGGGTCAGTAATAATAAAGGAAATAGAAAATTATAATTCCATCAAATCTTTTTCTTTGGCCTCCAGCAACACATCCACCTCAGCGATGCGTTTGTCTGTCAGTTTTTGAATAGCCGCTTCAGCTTGACGTTCTTCGTCTTCGGTAATCTCTTTTTCTTTCAGCAATTCTTTGAAATCACTATTGGCATCACGGCGGATATTACGAATCGCTACCTTGGCATGCTCACCTTCGGCACGCACCACTTTGGTCATGTCACGACGACGCTCTTCAGTCAATGCAGGCAACGGTACACGAATCACCGTACCTGAAGTGGCCGGGTTCAGGCCTAGATCAGAGGTTATAATGGCCTTTTCCACGGCCTGCACCATGTTTTTTTCCCAGGGAGTCACTGTCAACATACGCGCATCGGCAACACTCACTGTTGCCACTTGATTCAGTGCTGTTTCCGTACCGTAATAATCTACAGTGATGTGATCCAGCAAACTGGTATGCGCGCGCCCGGTGCGCAATTTTCTCAGTGCATTTTTCAGAGTTTCAATGCTTTTTCCCATACGGGTGTCTGCATCCTGCTGAATTTCGTCAATCATTTGCTTTCCCTGGTTAATCTGTATTTTTTGCGTTTTATTTAACCAACGTCTCTACTTGAGCAAGGTACCTATTTAACCAAAGTACCTTCATCTGAGCCGCGCATAATACCCATCAACGCGCCCGGTTTGTTCATATTAAAAACACGCACCGGCATGGATTGATCACGACACAAGGCAATCGCCGTGGCATCCATCACCGCCAGCCCTTTAGCCAGCACTTCGTCATAACCCAGAGCACTGTACAAGGTGGCATCCTTGTCCTTCATAGGGTCTGCGGAATACACACCATCCACCTTAGTGGCTTTCAGCACCACATCGGCACCGATTTCAATGCCTCGTAAACTGGCGGCAGAATCCGTGGTAAAAAACGGGCTGCCGGTTCCCGCAGCAAAAATCACCACCCGACCTTTTTCCAGGTGTCGCACAGCGCGACGCTGGATGTAAGGCTCACATACCGTATCAATTGGCAGCGCCGACATCACCCGCACCTGCATACCATGTCGTTCCAGTGCATCCTGCATAGAGAGTGCATTGATTACTGTGGCCAGCATGCCCATGTAGTCACCGGTGGTCCGGTTCAGGCCATTGGCGGCGAGGCTGACGCCACGAAAAATATTCCCGCCGCCAATCACCAGCGCCACTTCAATACCTGCGTCCACCAATTCCAGGATCTCAACAGAGGTTCGGTCGATAACGGCGGGATCAATACCAAACTCGGCATCACCCATTAAAGCCTCGCCACTTAATTTAAGCAGGATGCGTTTGTAAACCGTTGTCGTCTTTTCGTCTGTCATTCGCTGATCTGTACCTTTTAATAATGTGTTGATGGAGCAACGCTCTTTGCTCTTTCTCAATAAATAACAATAACTCCGCGCGGGGTATTAACCACCCTGGGCTTGAGCCATCACTTCTTCCGCAAAGTTTTCGACTTTCTTTTCGATGCCTTCACCCACTTCCATGCGGTCAAAAGCCACCACGGTCGCACCGGCAGCTTTCAACAATTGCTCCACAGTTTGGTCCGGGTCTTTCACAAAAGGCTGTCCCGTCAGTGTGATTTCCTTGAGGAATTTTTTGATGCGTCCACCGACCATTTTTTCGACAATTTCCGGTGGTTTGCCACTTTCAGCGGCCTGTGCAACAAAAATAGCTTTCTCTTTTTCGATTAATTCGGGATCAACGTCAGCGTCAGATACGCAGGCAGGATTGCTCGCTGCCACATGCATGGCGATATCTTTGGCCAGGGCTTCATCACCCCCCTGTAATTCCACCAGGACACCAATACGGCCACCGTGCAAATAACAACCCAGCACACCGTCTGTGGTTTTACACACAAACCGACGCACGTTCATGTTTTCACCCACCTTGGCGATCAGGTTTTTGGTCGCATTCGCTACCGTTTCGCCATCACCCATATTCAATGCCAACAAAGCATCGATGTCAGTCGGTTTTTGATCCAAAGTAACCTGCGCCACAGCCGCTGAAAAATTCAGGAAGTCATCACCCTTGGTGACAAAATCGGTTTCGCAGTTCACTTCCACCATTGCGGCGCTTTTTCCGTCAGCGCTGGCCTTGAACACCACCAGGCCTTCCGCCGCAATACGCCCGGCTTTTTTGTCCGCCTTGGCAGCGCCACTCTTGCGCATCAGCTCGATGGCGGCATCAATATCGCCGTCCACTTCCACTAATGCCTTTTTGCATTCCATCATGCCGGAGCCGGTACGCTCACGCAGTTCTTTTACTAACGCAGCAGTAATTGCCATTGTCGTCGTTCCTCGAATGTCGTTGGTTCTGATCGCACATGAAGGCTCGCGTATACACCATATACCCTCACATACCAAAAAATCACTGGCGGGGTACCCCGGCCAGCAATTTTTTCGTTATATTTTTTCCGTCCTTCTCCGGTTACTGCAACGTGCAGAAAACAAAAAAGGATTTCGCAGTAGAAATTATTCCGCTGCTGCTGCCGTCGCTGCGGGTGCAGGTGCCGCAGTTTCAGGCGCGACGACTTCGGGAGCCGCTGCTTCAGCTTCAGCTTCCTCAGCCGCTGTCACTTCCACAAAGCCATCGTCGCCCCGAGGCTGCAAGGCAGCAGATCGACTTTCCACGATAGCATCGGCCACACCGCGCACATACAGCTGGATGGCACGCATGGCATCATCGTTACCCGGAATCACGTAATCAACGCCATCCGGATTGGTGTTGGTATCCACAATGCCCACTACCGGAATACCCAGCTTGCGTGCTTCGGATACCGCAATTTTTTCATGGCCAACATCAATAATCAGCACGGCATCCGGCAAACCGTTCATGTCTTTAATACCGCCCAGGCTACGCTCCAGCTTTTCCTGCTCGCGGGTCAGCATCAAGGCTTCTTTTTTGCTGAGCTTGGCGAAACGGCCGTCAGCAGCCATGGCTTCCAGCTCTTTCAGGCGTTTGATGGAACGTTTGACGGTATTGAAGTTGGTCAGCATGCCACCCAACCAGCGGTGGTTCACATAAGGCATGCCAGCACGATCCGCATGTTCTTTGACGCTGTCGCGAGCGGCGCGCTTGGTGCCGACAAACAGTACCTTGCCTTTTCCGGCAGCCAATTTACTCAGAAAATTGGTCGCATCTTTATACAGAGGCAGGGTTTTTTCCAGATTAACGATATGAATTTTGTTGCGTTCGCCGAAGATGTACGGAGCCATCTTGGGGTTCCAGAAACGGGTTTGGTGACCGAAATGAACTCCGGCCTCCAGCATTTGACGCATGGTCACTTGAGACATGTGCTACTCCTGATTGTATGGGTTAAACCTCCACGCATCCCATGTACCAACCCTGGCCGAAAAACCCTCGGTCCGGGCACCCTGGTACACGTGTCGATACGTGTGCGGATTTAGGGGAAACGGACAGGACAACAAAGCCACTTTATCCGCGATTTCCCCGATGATTGCCTTAATGGCGCGGGCTTTATACCATATGCGGCCTTTTTCAACAATCAGATAACTGATTTTGGCCTCAAAAGAGGCCATTATTTGTACCTGATCCACGGCTGACATACAGCAGGAAACCATTATGGGCATTACCCTGAAGACCCCTGAAGCTATCGAAAAAATGCGCATTGCCGGTCAATTGGCAGCGGAACAGCTACGCATGATCGCTCCGCACATCCAGCCCGGCATCACCACCAACGAGCTGAACCAGATTTGCCACGACTACACCATCAACGAACAGCAGGCCACCCCCGCTCCGCTGAACTACCATGGCTTCCCCAAATCCATCTGCACCTCAGTGAATAATCAAATCTGCCACGGCATCCCCAGTGCTAAAAAGCTTAAAAATGGTGACATCGTCAATATTGATGTCACCATCATCAAAGATGGCTACCACGGCGACACCAGTAAGATGTTTTTCGTCGGCAAGCCCTCTATTCTCGCCGAGCGCCTGTGTCGTATCAGCCGTGAATGCATGAGACTGGGTGTAGAAATGGTCAAACCCGGCATCCACCTGGGTGACATCGGCCACAACATCCAGAAACATGCCGAAGCCAACCATTTTTCCGTAGTACGGGAATATTGCGGCCACGGTATCGGTAAAGTCTTCCATGAAGAGCCACAAGTGCTGCATTACGGTGACGCAGGCACTGGCGTTATCCTGGAACCGGGCATGACATTCACTATCGAACCCATGATCAACGCAGGCAAGCGTCATGTAAGGCTGATGCCGGATCAATGGACCGTGGTCACTAAAGACCGTAGCCTCTCCGCCCAGTGGGAGCATACCCTGCTGGTAACGGAAGACGGCTACGAAGTGCTGACTCAATTGCCGGGTGACGAGATTTAACCTGAATCGATCACAAGTAGTGTTGGAGCATGCTGTCCCTTGAAAGATGCATGCTCTTTAACAGCCTCTAACACTGACACTGACAAGAATACAAAAAACGGTTATGAAATTTACCTGGCAGTACCAATCACATAGGTATTCTTATCCACTTGATATTCCAGCGTGTCTTCAACAGACTTGCCGGTGAACATTGCTTCAAAAAGCCCTCTGAGCACAGTATTGTCTTTGACAGAATCCCCTTTAAAATAGGTATGTTCTCTATCAACATCATCAGCCCCGGTAACATCAATATAATAGGCATTAGACGAATTTAATTTTCTTGTGTAATGCCCCAGACGCGCTAACTGTTCATCACCGGGCTTGATGCGTGATGCAGCGAGTGCGCTATCGCTTTCATTGATAACAACGTAACAACGATTCCTGACATCCAGCTTGCTGACCCAGTCTTTGTGGTTTTTGTTATTGGTATCTGCGGCGACCAGACAAACATTATCAAAAACCAAACCCCGGGTAAGGCTGTCTGTTGTCATTAACGTGTGTTTTAACACATAGTTGCCCATACTGTGACAAAGCAAAGACAGTTTTGTTTGACAGCTTTTTTCCTGTAATTCAGTAAAATATTCTTTGGCCGCCGCGCTATTGTCAGGATATTTCTTTTCGGCTCTTTGCCAAATATTGTCACGCCTCGCCTTGGTCAACAGCGAATGATAATACTGTATTTTTCCAACCACACGGTTGAAGGCGCTCGCGGATTGCCGCCCATCTGCCTTGTCACTTGAATACGAGGTAGCACCTGATATCGCACCACCCCCGTTTGCCGGCCATGTAAAAGGAATAACAATAACATCGTATAACTGCTCAATATCCTGAGCGGCCTTTACAACGTCATTTACGTCATTATTGTAACCATGCACAAAGAAAAGAATGCTTTTCTCTTTTTCCATTGCCATTTCGAATATTTCACAGGCAACTCTGAGACTCCCATGCCATTCATCATTAATATCAATATCAATTTTGTATTTTTTTTTGAGTTCTTTAATTTCTTGCAGAGAAAGGTTGTCTGTAACCGGCTTTGAAACCCATGACTTACCCCTTTTTTGTACTTCGACAAGCGTGATTTCCTGTGCGCCCTTGGTATTGGGTTTTTTACCAAAGATATCCAGCCCCTTTTTCTTTGTATTTATTTCACGATTTGTAATGAGATACATAATTCCCCCCAGTATTTTCTGTCAGATTATGGATATTTTCATCTGCAAATTCTCAGACTGCTTCATTTACAGCTTTACTAAATTATTGTACGCATTTGCCATATCAGATTATTTTTTGTAAAACCGATCACTCCTGAATTCAAAACTAGCATTACCCACTCAAACAACCAACTCTTTAGTTGGCTTTCGGTAATTTTCAACATAATACGGAAAACAAAATACGTCATCCGACACTCGAAATAGCAACTGCTCAGCTTGGTTTTTCAAATATACCGTGACCGCTCAGATTATCTTTTGATTCGTTCGGGAATTTTTAAAAACAAGAAAAAGTGCGGGAATCAGCAACATAAAAAAACACTTTTGGCGCAGCCATCAAAAAAATCAAAAGCAAGCTAAAGCTGAGTCGATCAATGAATTTCCATTCCTTAAGTGCTAAAAACCACTGGCTATTTAACGCGCCATTTGTCAGCACCACTAAATATAATTTCTCCATATACTGGAGCGTTTGCCTGGGAAGTTACGTCTCTGGATTCCAGCTAAAAACGGAATGACGGTGTTTTCAATAACAAACAGAACGAGTTAGCTCTGAATTCACATATTAGAAAAATATTTTTTATATGGAATATTACTCTGCCACTTCCAATTATAAATCTACCAGCATATCTACTGATCCCTGCCCCCGTCTCACTACTACGGGCACATCATCGGTGAATTCCACGACGGTAGTGGGTTCAAAGCCACAGTAACCACCATCGATCACCAAGTCTAAGCTGTGCTCCAACGTGTCACGAATATCGTAAGGATCAGTAAGCGGCATATCATCACCGGGCAAAATCAGCGTGGAACTCATCAGAGGTTCGCTGAGGGTTTCCAACAATGTCTGAGCAATGCGATTATCCGGCACGCGCAGGCCAATGGTTTTACGTTTGGGATTTTGCAGACGGCGCGGCACTTCTTTGGTGGCCTTAAGAATAAAAGTATATGGCCCCGGCGTGTGGTTTTTAATAAGCCGATAAACGCTGTTTTCCACCTTGGCATAAAGCGCAATCTCAGAAAGATCCCGACACACCAGGGTAAAATTATGCTTGGCATCCACTTGTCGAATACTGCGGATGCGTTCCATGGCGGCTTTGTCGCCAAGATGGCAACCAAGGGCATAACCCGAGTCGGTAGGATAAACGATGACTCCACCGCCATTGATAATCTCCACGGCCTTGTCGATCAGCCGCTGTTGGGGATTATCGGGATGAATTTGAAAAAACTGGCTCATGTGTTTTCCTCCCAGCCCATCGACCATTCTTTCCAGATCGGTACACAGCCATCCGGTAATGGCATGGGCCGCCCCAACTCTTGCCAGGATTGTTCAGGACCATGGTAGTCCGAGCCACAGGAAGCCAGCAGTTCGTAACGTTTGGCATATTGTGCCATGCCCGCAGCATCACTCGCCGAGTGGCTGCCGGAAACCACTTCAATGCCGACACCACCACAGTCTTTAAAGCTTTCTATGAACTGTCGCAACCGGGTGGCGCTAATGCGATAACGTGCTGGGTGAGCGATCACCGCCTGTCCACCCGCATCACAAATCCAGCTCACGGCCTCTTCCAGCGTCGCCCACTCACCGGGGACGTAACCGGGTCGGTTATGCACCAGGAATTTCTTGAACACCTTGCGCATATCCTTGGCGTATCCTGCCTCCACCAAAAAACGGGCAAAATGTGTACGGCTAAGAATGGGCCCGGTAGCAAAAGCCTGCGCGCCCGCCAATGCGCCTTCGATGCCGTGTTTTTCCAGGCGTTGAGCAATCTCTTCACCGCGTCCGGTGCGGGTGGCCCGCAATTTAGCCAGCCCGGTTTGCAAGCCGCTATGCCCGGGATCAACATTCAACCCCACGATATGAAAAGTCACGCCACTCCAGGTCACTGAAATTTCGACACCGGATACCAAATGCAGCCCTACTTCTGCCGCAGTGACAGCCGCTTCGGCCAGCCCGTCGGTGACATCATGATCGGTGAGCGCCAGTACATCCACGCCGTGCGCATGAGCACGGCGTACCAATGCCTCCGGGCTGAGAGTGCCATCGGACAGCGTGCTATGGCTGTGTAAATCGAAATGAAGAGCGTTGGATGTAGACATAAGCCCGCTATTCTAACAGAGCCCTACTCCCGAGGTGTGACAAAGCACCATAACATTGTGTTAAATTAACGCCCCTCGTCCACCACCATTAACAGCCGGTAAACGCGCCACATGAAATTCCTCTTTGATTTTTTCCCCATTTTGCTGTTTTTCATCGCCTACAAACTGGAAGGCATTTTCGTCGCTACCGCTGTGGCTATCGCCGCGAGCTTTTTGCAGGTCGGTCTTTACTGGCTAAAACATCGACGTTTTGAGACCAGCCACCTGGTGACCCTGGTATTGATCGCGGTCTTCGGCGGACTCACTTTGTTTCTACAGGATGAAGCCTTTATCAAATGGAAGCCAACCGTCATCAACTGGCTGTTTGCTGCTGTTTTCATCGGCAGCCAGTATATTGGTAAAAAAACCATCGTTGAACGCATGATGGGCACCAGCCTCACATTGCCGAATTTTGTCTGGGTACGTTTGAATGCATCCTGGGCCATTTTTTTTGTCGCCCTGGGTTTTGCCAACTGGTACGTTATGGCCAATTTTGACACTGACACCTGGGTCAATTTCAAAATGTTTGGCATGATGGGGCTCACCCTCATCTTTCTTGTTGCACAAGGGTTTTATCTCACAAAATATTTACAGGATGAGCTGCCTGAAAAAGCGCCCCGGACGGAAGAGGATTAAACCATCATGCTTTATGCCATCATCAGTGAAGACCAGAAAGACAGCCTTGAACGCCGTTTGCAGGCGCGGTCGGCACACCTGGAAAGACTCACCGCATTACAAAATGAAGGTCGATTGCTACTTGCCGGACCTCACCCCGCCATCGACAGTGAAGACCCTGGCCCGGCTGGCTTCAGCGGCAGTCTGGTGGTTGCAGAATTCCCGTCACTGGACGACGCACAGCAATGGGCCAACGCCGACCCTTACGTGGCCGCCGATGTGTACGATAAAGTCACCGTAAAACCCTTTAAAAAAGTCTTTCCCCAATCATTGTAAAAAATAACTTTTTTTATTATAAAGTCCCACTGAGAAAAATAGCATGAGCGAACGTATTGATATGATCCGCGAAAAACTAACTGCGGCCTTTTCCCCCGAGCAATTGGACATTATCGACGAAAGCCACCTACATGCCGGCCACCCTGGCGCACGCAGCGGTGGCGGGCACTTTGTGGCCACCATCGTGTCTACTGCTTTTGCCGGAAAAAACATGCTGGCACGACATCGCATGGTTTATGATGCGCTGGGCGATGCCATGAATACTGACATCCATGCCTTGAGCATCAAGGCACTGACACCTGAAGAATTGAACAATTAAAGAAAGGATATAACGTGAAATCAACTCCTCGCACATTGGCCATTATTTTTTTTG
Organism: Gammaproteobacteria bacterium; assembly: GCA_021647705.1. Classification (GTDB taxonomy): domain Bacteria; phylum Pseudomonadota; class Gammaproteobacteria; order SZUA-152; family SZUA-152; genus SZUA-152. The sequence goes on from JAKIUF010000007.1 coordinate 115,373, forward strand.
CCGCCACCACTGTTTTTGCAGGCACTGCCAGCATCGCATTGGCCGCCGATAAAGACATCGTTGCTATTGTTAACGGTGCCAATATTACCGAATGGACACTCAAGCGTTATGCAGGTCAACGTGGTTTGCCACCCACAATGCCCAAAGGTCAGCAACGTGCCGCATTAATTGAGGAATTGGTCAATCGCGAACTGATTTATCAGGATGCCGTCAGTATCGGCATCGACCAGACGCCTGCCATCATCAACGAAGTCGCACATCAGCGGGTCAACCTTATTGCCAGCAGCATGTTAAATCGTTCATCAGATCGATTTGCAGTGAGCGATGAAGAACTGAAAAAAGAATATGAAGAGCGCAAGGATGAATTGGGTGGCAAAGAACTCAAAGCCCGCCATATCCTGTTAGAAAATGAAGCCGACGCCAAGGCAGTGATCGCCGAACTGGACAAAGGTGCAGATTTTGCCACTCTGGCCAGCAAAAAATCCACCGGCCCCAGTGCTGGAGATGGCGGCGACCTCGGCTGGTTTTCAACCGAGCAAATGGTCAAGCCCTTTTCAGATGCCGCCAACAAACTTGAAAAAGGCAGCTACAGCAAAACACCGGTAAAAACCCAGTTTGGCTGGCATGTCATCCTGCTGGAAGATACGCGACTGGTAAATCCACCCTCGTTTATTGAAGTCAGAGAGCAAATCCGTGTGGGCCTGCAAAACAAGCTGATCGAAACCTACATCAGCAGCCTGCGTGAGACGGCAAAAATCGAACAGAAAAAATAGTCATTTAACCAAGCAGGGGGGCGTGTCAGATGCCGGATTAATTCCGGCTAAAACAGACGGGAACGACGACATTTATAGTGGACCACAGGGAATTGAGACACCAGAAGCAAAGTAAAAAGAGGAACTATTTAGTGCTTAACAACAAAGCTCTTCATCCTGTATTGAAATGGATCTTGCTGTCGTTCACCCTACTTGGCATCCTCAGCGGCTGTGATGGCGGAGACAAAAGCCCAAGCCCGGACAGCAACAACCTACCCACCGCTCGTTTTACCGCCTCCCTCAACAGCGGTGTGGCACCGCTAGCCGTGAATTTCAATGCCTCAGCCTCATCCGATAATGGTGGCCAGATCATCAGCTACCATTGGAATTTCGGTGATGGTCAGACTAGCAACAACATCACTGCCAGTCACACTTTCACCAATCCCGGCAGCTACACCATCACCCTCACTGTGACTGATAACAATGGGGCCAAAAACAATACGAGCCAAACCATTGTGGCCGCGAGCAGCCAGCAAAACAACACCCTTAGTGGCACAATAACCAGCGCCGCAGGTTCCATCGCTGACAGTGACATCAATGACCCCAGAGCCTTCTATGCGGCCAACGATACTCCTGACCAAGCTCAGCCGATCCCCAACCCGGTGATGCTGGGCGGTTACGTGAATGTCGCCGGAACGGGTTATACCGGTCGCTCACGTTCATCCGGTGATCGCGTGGATTTTTTCAGCATCAGTCTGGCCGCAAACCAGAGCATCACTCTCAACATCGCCGATCACAGCACAGGCGACCTGGATCTGTACTTATACAAAGACGATGGCAGCATTGACCTGAAGAAGCCCGACAATATGTCGAGAGGTACCGGCAAGACAGAAACCCTCACCGTTGCCGAAGCCGGAAACTATATCATCGAAGTGTATGCTTTCAATGATACTGACAACCCCAATGACGGTTACTCGAATTACGCACTGGTGGTAGGTCAGAGTGTGCAAAACACAGCTGCACACACAACCGGCAGACTGGTATTAACAGACCATTTTGTGCCGGGTGAAATCATCGTGCGCTTCAGGGATGACGCCCTAAACTCAAAGGCTAACCAGACTCCCACAACCCGGGCAGCCAGCCTTGGCTTGCAGGCCAAAGCCGGTGCCAACAATCGCGCCATGCTGCTGGGACTGGGAGATCTGCAAGCACGCCAAGCAAGCTTTCGCACCCTGGGCATCACCGCAAAACAGAAGAATGCTGACCCTCTGAGACAATTCCGCTCAGCAGACCCTGAAAAACAGTTGAAAATGGACACTCTTCAGGTCATCAAAGCGCTGCGCAAACGCAACGATGTACTCTACGCCGAACCTAACTACATCTATCAAGCCCAACTGATACCAACCGACCCCTACTACAAATTCCAATGGCATTACCCGCTTATCAACCTGCCCGGGGCCTGGGATGTCAGCACGGGCGATGCCAATGTCATCGTGGCTGTCATTGATAGCGGTGTACTGCTCAATCACCCCGACCTGCAAGGACAGTTTTCCGCCGATGGCGGGTATGACTTCATCCAGAACAACACTATTTCTCAGGACGGTGAACCCGGCATCGATAACAACCCGGATGATCCCGGCGATCAGGCGGCTCCCGGTGGTCGAAGCTCTTTCCATGGCACCCATGTGGCTGGCACTATCGCGGCAGCAACCAGCTTTGGCGGCGGTGGAATTGGTGTAGCCGGTGTAGCACCCGGTGTAAAAATCATGCCCTTGCGTGTTCTCGGTGTTGGTGGCGGCACGGGCTACGACATCTTCCAGGCAATGCGTTACGCTGCGGGTTTAAGTAATGACTCTGGCACGGTGCCTGCGCAAAAGGCCGATATCATTAATCTCAGTCTGGGTGGTGGCCCTTTTATCCAGGCGATGCAAGACCTCATTACCCAAACCCGCAATGAAGGCATAGTCATAGTAGCCGCAGCCGGTAATAGCCGTACCAGTACACTCGCCTATCCCGCCAGCTATGACGGCGTGATATCGGTCAGCGCAGTCGATATCAATAAACAACTGGCTGGATACTCTAATTTTGGCTCCGCCATTGATGTCACCGCACCGGGTGGAAATATCGGTCGGGATATCAATGGTGACGGTCGCCCTGACGGCGTGCTCAGTACTGTTGGCGATGATTCCGGCAACAGCATCAAACTGGATGTCTACAGCGAATATCAGGGAACCTCAATGGCCGCCCCCCATATGGCCGGTGTCGTAGCATTAATGAAATCGGTTTACAGTAACCTGACACCTGCCAATGTAGACAGCTTGTTGAGTAGCGGCAAAATCGTTCAGGATCTAGGCACCCTTGGCTGGGATAACCAGTTCGGCCATGGCCTGATTGATGCCCGCAAGGCCGTGGACGAGGCTGCCCTCCTGGAGAGTCCTGGCAGCAACCCAGACACCCCGTTCCTCAACGTATCTCCCATCTCTCTAAACTTTGGCAACAATGAAACCAGCCTCTCTTTGTCAATGGTCAATGGTGACTCTGGTGAACTCAGCGTTACCTCAGTAAACGACGATGCCACCTGGCTGACAGTGACCGCCAATGCCGTGGATGCCACCACCCAACTCGGTAGCTACCAGATTATGGTGGACAGAACAGGGCTGGCAACAGGCACCTATACCGCCAACATCACCATCGTTTCATCTGCCAACAGCGTTACGGTACCCGTCATCCAGCAAGTCGGGGGCGCTGGCATCAGTACCGATGCCGGTTATCAGTATGTTTTGCTGCTCAATGCCGACAACGGCAGCCCAGTCCAGCAATGGGCAGGGAGTGCTCAAAATGGAAGTTACCCTTTCCAATTCAACAACGTTGACTTCTCTGCTGAGCAAAATTATCTCATCATTACCGGCACTGACCAGAACAACGACAACATCATTTGTGATGCTGGTGAAGCCTGCGGTGCTTACATCACCCAGATTCAACCCAAAACCATTGCTGCTGATGACCCGCACAGCGGCCTAGATTTCACCACAGGCTTCAACGTGGGATTACAAAACCAAAGTCTATCGACAACAGCAGGCCCGCTCCGCGGCATCGCCATCCGTCGCCTGCCCGCTAAACAAACACCGTGACCATGCCCAACAATATACGATTTACTGCCACCATCGCATCTGTCTTGCTGTTGCTACCATTGGTAGCCGCTTGCCAACCAAAAATGCACCATCTTCAGCAGCAAGACAAACTGCCTGCTGTTGAAGCGCTATACACAAGCCAGCAATGCGGCCGCAGCCAGAGCACGCCCTCCATCACCTGGATTGATAATGCCCAACAACTGGAAGCCAGCATCAAACAAATTCAAGGCACAATACTCGATGGCAAGCTCCAGGCACTACCGGAACTGGATTTTCAACACGACATAGCCCTGTTAGTCGAAATGGGGCAACGTCCTACGCTAGGCTACCAAATCGCACTAAGCGGGACCGATAACCTGCACATCACACAGGGACAGGCCCATCTAACACTGGACTGGATACAACCCCCGGCCGATGCCATGGTTGCACAAATGATCAGCAGTCCCTGCCTGCTGCTTAAACTTAAGCGAGGGGACTATACCTCTGTGCAGATTCGAGACAAGCAAGGAACGATTAAAGCAGGCAGCTGAAGGCACTTCCCCCGCATACTCATACTTGCCTAAACGTAGGGTGGGCACGTTTTTTGTGCCCACGCGGGCATGCAGTTTTTTGAACCGTGACGTTCCCTGCAAGCATTTAATATTGTTTGATAAGCAAGTACAAAAATCCACCTTGCCATCAACCATATCCATACATTTACACATCAACGTGTCTAATTAACTTATAACATTGAGCTCAGGCAAATCAAGCCAGGCACACTTGTTTTCATTCTCTACCGAGAGTGTAGGCTCCAGCAAAGGGTCTTCACTGAAACACCCTCCCGCTATACCCGTCATTTCAGACATGCCGACTGGCATTTTGGGAAATTTAGAAATTTTCCAGTACAGTGTAGTGCCACATAAACTGCAAAAATATCTTTTTTGCTCAGTTTCATCATTGATAATTTCGTAAACATTTGTATTTCCACTTCGACTCTTGATCTGCGAGTCGAAAAAATAGGCTGACATACCAAATGCACTCCCCGTTCTCTTTTTGCAGTCGTTACAATGGCATACCAGATGGATTTTTGGCTCACCTTCGACTTTTATTTCCGATTGCCCACAACAACATATCGCTGTTCTATACATGACCTCTTCCTTTTTCATCGGTTATAGCATCGTCAGAATACGTTAAATGTCTCAACGAATACTCCACCAGCTTTAACCAGTGGAGTATTCACTATTTACTAGCATGACCTGCCAAACATCTCAATCAGAAAATTTTATCCTTTCTTCCAATCATTCAGGCTTTACACCCTCTGTAAGAATTATGATAAAAATGCCCCATCTATTTTGAAAATTCATTAACTGATATTACGCAGATCTCAAATATGAATTAAATGCTAAAAACATCTGTTTTAAAAATCACCGAATATTTAACGTAAAGAACACGTGGAAGAAAATATTTAGTGTTTTTCTCTGCGTCCATTGCGCCTCTGCGTTTATAACACACCACTTGCCAGCACCACTGACAACATAACCGCTCAACACACTGGAAAAACTACCCAAGGTTTTCTGACATTACTCAAATTTCAGTCAAAACACGAATTTTAACGCCATATAAAAACCGTCATTTATTGATTCATTGTTTAAACACGCGACATCATTTATTAACATAAAGAAATAAAACCCTTTGAAAATAACAAGAAAACATTACCAGAATAAATTCGATTAAAAAAACAGACAAAACCAATCACAAAACGCACCAAAAACATTACCCCAAAAATAACGGTAACAATAAAATTTAAACACTCCTAAATTGCAACGCATATTTATAAAATTATGAAATTGCAAATATTAAAATAACCATAGATTTACTAAAAAGTTACATGTAGGATCGCGATTATCATACAAACTTAAAAAAAACATACTGGTGATCAGCAAATTAAAAATTGAATTTATTTCAATAAAAAAATCATGTGGAAATTAACATTCGCAAAGAATTAACCCGCACACAAAAAGGAATGCCCCCCTATCCAGGAAGGAAAGAATCAAACATAAGACCTTGAAGCCAAGCCTATCTTTACAGGCACATCATCAATAAAAACATATACCCAACTATTTATCGGATAGCTGGATCTGGATTGTCTAGGACTACCATAAAATTATCGTTATAAACATTTTTTACCGTACGAAATATTATTCCTCCTGAAAATCAAAACCAGCAATTTATAAAAAAATAAAGATAAAACACAAATAAAAAAACGTGCATTTCCTCACTATATAAAAAATTTATGTTTTTTATATAGCTATAACCTGAAAGTGCTGCTGAACATTATTTCCAACAACTCAAAAAACTAAAACTTCATTTTCAGAGGAGATCTTAATAAAGAGTAAAAAACTTTATCCGCAAGACCAAAATATATTTAAAAATGGGAAGGTAATTTATAATGCAAAGAAAAACACCCCACACACTAAGACAAAAAAGAATGCATGCCACCGTGGGACTGGCATTTATCAGCAGCATTTTTCTGGCCGCCAATGCAGCAACACTTCCAGGAGGAACACTCGACCCAACCAGTATTCCCAAGTACATTACACCACTGGTTATCCCTCCCGTTATGCCGCAGAACACCAACGGTGGTTATGACATTGCAGTACGTCAGTTTCAACAACAAATTCTACCTGTAAACTTTCCATCAACTACGGTTTGGAGTTATGGGCGTGAGGAAGATCAAGTACCCGATTTAGCACCCTCTGCTTCCAGCACGTTTAATTACCCGGCATTTACCATTGAAGCTATTAAAGATGAACGCATCACGATTAACTGGATCAATGATCTGACTGATAAAAATGGCAACTACCTGCCTCACCTTGTACCCATTGATCAGACATTACACTGGGCCAACCCGATGCAAGATTGCCGCAAGGGTCCACCCCGTACTGATTGCCAAGGTAACAGCCAGGATCTTTATACCGGCCCTGTACCGGTTATAACCCACGTTCATGGTGCGCACACCACACCAGAAAGCGATGGTTTCCCGGAAGCCTGGTACCTGCCTGCTGCAAATAATTTACCCGCCGGTATTGCCACCGAAGGTTCTCTCTACAGTGACTCCAATGGTGGAACACCAGGAACAGGGTCTGCTCTTTTCGAATATAGTAATGACCAACCTTCCGCGACCTTGTGGTATCACGATCATACTTTGGGCATGACGCGGGCAAATGTATATGCCGGGCCTGCCGGTTTTTATCTCATCCGAGAAAAGGACGGTGGTGAAACATACATGAAACGCGGCATATTACCCGGACCAGCGCCAGCCCTGGACAGTAACGGTCATCCTGAGGATGTTAATGGGCTAACGGTTCACTCTGTTCGTGGAAAAATGCGTGAAATTCCCATTGTGATTCAGGATCGTTCATTTAACGCTGACGGTTCACTTTTCTACCCGGACAATCGTGCATTTTTTGAGGGAATCAGTGTTGATCAATTACAAATCCCCTTCATTGGAGATGCTAACGGTACAGCCTCGGATATTTCCCCAAGGTGGAATCCTGAGGCTTTCTTTAACACCATGGTAGTGAACGGCAGCACTTGGCCCAAATTACAGGTAGCACCGGCACTTTATCGCTTTCGTCTGTTGAATGGTGCTAATTCACGTTTTTTGAATCTGGCACTGTTTGAGGTTGATCAGTCCGGTAACCGTATTCGTGAAATTCCATTTTTCCAGATTGGCAGCGATCTGAGCTTACTGAAAAACACGGTTAAAATACGCACAGGCTTTAAAACAAAAGCCAAAAGACTAAAACATCCATTGCTCGAAAACAATCTGAAAGAAAAGCCAGCAGATCACCCGGCAGAAGCCTTGTTGATGGGGCCTGCTGAACGCATGGACGTTATTGTTGACTTCCGCAGCATGACAACAAATACCCGTATTCTCATGGTTAACACAGCTCCTGATGCACCTTTTGGTGGTTTCCCGGATACACCTGCTGACCCTGTAACAACAGGCCAGGTGATGATGTTTGAAGTTAATTCACAACTTAATGGCTTAAGCCCAACAGATCCTGCCGGAGCAACCCCGGCAACCCATCCCTGGAAGCTCAAGGTTAAAAACAAAGCTAGAAGCCTAAAAGTTCCCAAAAGCAAAATAACAAAACGCAAGCTGGCATTACTGGAAGAAGAATCCACTAAAGTCTGTGCCACTGAAGATCCCGCTGGCAATATCATTCAATTGGCCGGCATCGCCATAGGCCCAAATTTTGTGGCTGACTGTGAAGCTGCTGGTGGATTCCCATTCGCACCCAAAGCTGCGGTACTGGGTAATATTTCCAGAAATGGTAGTGCGATTGCTCAACTCTGGTCTGACCCGATTCGTCAAACACCAAGGCTGAATAGCGTTGAAGAGTGGGAACTATGGAATCTGACTGCAGATGCTCATCCCATCCATCTTCATTTGGTGAAATTTCGAGTGATAGAACGTCGCGTAATCGGCGGTAAAAAAGAAAAACCTGAGCTAAACGAAAGAGGCTGGAAAGATACCGTCGTTACTTATCCTGGAGAAATCACCAAAATTCGCGCCAAATTCGATATTCCAGGTCTGTATGTCTGGCACTGTCACATACTGGAGCACGAGGACAATGAAATGATGGTTCCATTCTGTGTCGGTAATGATAGTGACGGCACCCGGGCAGATGGCAAGGATATCTGTGGCAATCTTCCCGTAATGTAAATAAACATAGATTTTCATATTTTATGATAAAGAGACGGCCTTTCGAGGGCGTCTCTTTTTTATACCCATAGCATTTAGGATTTATATCCATCGCTATAAGTATAAATCACAAAAACACCTGGAACTAAAAAAGCCTAAATACCCTGGATATATCTGGAGGAAGCAAAGATAAAATGAAAAATTTAAAAAATGCTATAAGCCTTGCCCTAGTAATTACAACCTGCACTATCGCTCAAGCCGAAGAAAAAACACTGAAAACTGATGCGGCACGTATCAACTATAGTGTTGGCTATCAGATAGGAGGAGATTTTAAACGTCAGGGTGTCACACTTGACGTTGATGCTTTAGCACAAGGTATTGCCGATGCAATTGCAGAGGGTGATACCCTGATGTCATCCCAGGAAATGCGCACAACACTGATTGAACTTAAACGCAATATTACGGCTGCCGAAGAAAAGGAAATTGAACTGGGAGCCATTAATAAACGACGCATCGCTGATGAAAAACTTGCCAATGGTGCCGCTTTTCTGGCCGGAAATGCAAAAAAAGACGGGGTAATCAGCCTGATTTCAGGATTGCAATATAAAATAATCAAGGCAGGGACTGGCCGAAAACCAACATTAAAAGATGAAGTTACTGTTCATTATCGGGGAACACTGATTAGCGGGCGTGAATTTGATAGCTCTCAACGCCGAGGTAAGCCAGTTGTTTTTACACTTGAAAGTGTTATTCCAGGCTGGCAGGAAGCTTTACCGCTTATGCGGGAAGGAGCCACATGGGAAATCTACATTCCAGAAAGCCTGGCTTATGGCCGCCGAGGCCCATTAGCCTATCAATCATTAATATTTAAAGTAGAACTGTTATCAATTGCTAAAACCGCCAGTGAATCATAACGAGCTAATCATTCTTTGCATCTACAACTGACATAGCAATGATATTAAGTTACGCCAAACCCCCTACCTGATGTAGGTTGGTGGTGAGCTTGCGAACCCCAACATCGTCGATTCCGTTGGGGTTCGCAAGCTCACCACCAACCTACGGTACATCATTTTTATTAATTTATTAAACCCAAAGAGATTAAACAAAAAATAGCGTGGTAGACTTCAAAATCAATCACACCCAATCGACTTCAAAATAACAGGGAACTATTCCCCCATCTCCAGCACACACTATAACCCAAAACATATCACCGCCCACCGCAATAAAACAGATTTACGTTAATGGATACACCTCTGACTTAATTTAAACAGCTTGATACGCTACACTTAGCCAGCATGAAGATATTTTGATGAATTTTGTATCAGAAACAAACATATGAGCAGAAAAAACAAACAACGCAGCTATAAGCCCGGTTTTTTGACGACCATCGGCATAATAGCTCTATTAATATTTATTGTTATTCCATTAATGACACTGACATACATCAGCGATTCATATGCGCTTGTCAAAGAAACAGAAAGTGTTGATGCCGACAGTGCGGTCAAAGTAAAGGAAATCGCCAGACAACTCTATGGTGATTTAATCAACCCCTCATCCTCGCAGAGATCCGAGATCACAATCTCACAAAATGAAATCAATGGCATCATTGCATTGGCTATGCGTGGTTTCAAGGGATTCAAAGGACGAGTAAATGTGACACCCATTGGCATTAAAGGGGCTTTCACATTCCATGTACCCAAAAACCCGTTTGGTGATTATATTAACCTGTCAATAACCATCGACCCGTCACCAAACGCCCTGATTGTCAATCATGTATCTATCGGGAGTCTCGAAATTCCTGGAACGCTGGCATTATCCGTCGCTGAAACGTTATTGAACATACTATCAAATAAAGAAGCCATCGGTACTTCATTGATAAATGCCGTAGAATCAATCCAGGTTAAAAACTCAAAATTACATCTTGTGTATCGCCCCGTTATCGGGTTACGGCAGGCTATCAACAAAACCAAAGGAACCGTTAAAAATATTCGTGATGATCTAGCATTACTGGGCGATCCTAAAGTCGTCAAACTCTATTATCAAATGCTGTGTGAATTTCATGAAAAAATTAACGGTATTGGTGATATTTCGCTGGGTTATTATCTAAGCAGCGCATTTTCTTTTGCTGAAAAGCGTAGTTTTTCAGGCGAAAATCCTGCTGAAGAAAACCAGGCAGCGTTACTCGCTCTCGCTATTTTTTTGGGGTCCGCTCATTTTGATTCTGTTATTGGCGCAATTGATAAAGAAACTTTTCAGCGCTGCTCGCCCATCAAAGATCATGTTGTACTGGCAGGTCGTGACGATTTGCGCTTGCATTTCATTTTTTCTGCGGCATTAAAAATCATTTCGGATAGTGGGTTGAGTTTTGCCATTGGTGAATTCAAAGAGCTGCTCGATTCACGGCAAGGCGGGTCTGGCTTCAGTTTTGTTGACATTGCTGCTGACCGGGCTGGCATTCGCTTTGCAGAACTGGCGTTGGATAATTCCACCGCATCGCACATACAGCGCATGGCATCAAAACTTACAGAAGAAAATATTTTTTTCCCCTCCATCACCGCACTACCGGAAGGCATTTCACAGCAGGCTTTCGATGCACGCGGAGGAATCGAAAGCAACTATTACAAAGAATACCTGGCAACGATCAATGCCCGCATCAACAACCTTCCGCTATACAAGAAAACTATTATGGGGCCATGATTTGACTAATTTTTAACATAAACATAAACGGAGCCCCCATCAAAAAATTCCCAATGCCCGCTAATACCGCCCGCCCGATTTATGGATGTAATTGGATAATTCCTGTGTTTCCACATTCATGCGCATCAAATTCATATGCGTTAAACGAAACAAGCCACGCATAACTTTGTAAACGATACGAGGGTGTGACTCCAGCAGACATTCAAAATCAGCGGGGGCCAGGGTATAAACCATAGTATTGCCTTCCGCCGTCAGAGTTGCTCGACGAGGTGCCAAGTCTACAAAAGCGCGGGTGCCTGCACACTCTCCCACTTTCATGGTGTAAACGGGAACATTTTTTCCATCAATTTCACTACTGACAATCAATTTTCCTTTTGTCAGAATAAACAGCCTATTGTCATCCTCGCCTTCTTTCACTAACACTTCGCCATCTGTCAGTGAGCGTACTTTCATGACGTTTGTCAGTACCTGGCATTCACCCTTTTCCAGTTCTTGCCCCAGCGAAGAATCGACGATTGCTTCGCATTCCAGTTGTTGATCTTTGTCTTTTTGGCTCATGTTGTTATTCCCCCGTTTGTTGTTCACTCACTCTGATAAAACTGCATGTCCGATAAAAATACACGGCCATTGTTAATCTGTCACTTTATAACGATCCTTTAATGTAAATTAAAGGCTGAATCACTCTGTCAGCGTTTTTTTACTGGAGGCACCCTCATTCCGTCCAGTACAGTGAGAACTTATATTGTCGTGGTACTGACAAGTGGCGCGTTATAAACGCAGAGGTCGCAGAGACGCAGAGGCACAGAGAAAAACACTAAAAACTCTGTGCCTCTGCGTCTCTGCGACCTCTGTGTTAAATACCCGGTAATGCTTAAAAAAGTATTTTCAGTGCTTAATTCACATTTTATTTGTCACACACTATTTTTTCAGCAATTCCAGCAGCCCTTCTTCATCCAGAATTTCAATGCCCAGCGCTTCTGCCTTTTCCCGTTTTGAGCCTGCGGCTTCTCCGGCAATCAGCAGATCGGTTTTTTTCGACACACTGCCTGCCACCTTGGCACCCAACACCTGTAATTTTTCTTTGGCTTCACTGCGCCCCAACTTGCTCAGAGTACCGGTCAGCACGACGGTTTTTCCTGCCAGCGGCAGGCTTTCCGTCTCTACAGCTTCAATAATAGGCCAATGCACACCTTGCGCCAGCAGTTGCTCAATCACTTCCCGGTTATGCGCCTGCTTGAAAAAAGTCACCACATGCACGGCAACAATGGGGCCAACATCCGGCACGGTCTGCAAATTTTCTTCGTCGGCCTGCATAATCGCATCCAACGTTCTGTAGTGGTTCGCAAGATTTTGTGCGGTAGTCTCACCCACTTCGCGAATACCCAGAGCAAACAGAAACCTCGCCAGGGTTGTGGACTTGCTTTTTTCCAGTGCCGCCAGCAGGTTTGCGGCAGACTTTTCTGCCATGCGTTCCAACCCGGCAACTGTTTCCAGTTTCAGTTGAAACAAATCCGCTGGAGTCTGTACTAGCCCAGCATCAACCAATTGCTCTACCAGTTTGTCACCCAGACCTTCGATATCCATGGCGCGGCGCGAGGCGAAGTGCTTGATGGCTTCTTTGCGTTGTGCTGGGCAAAACAGGCCGCCAGAACAACGTAAAATCGCTTCGCCTTCTTCACGCTCTACATCTGAGTCACATTCTGGACACTGGTCTGGCATTTTGAAGGATTGTGTATTTTGGGGGCGTCGGGATAACACCACGCTGGCCACTTTGGGAATAACATCACCGGCACGATAAATCACCACAGTATCGCCAATACGCAAATCCATGCGGTCAATTTCATCCTGATTGTGCAAAGTCGCATTGGTGACAGTAACGCCCCCCACTTCCACCGGCTCCAGCCGAGCCACTGGCGTTAAGGCACCAGTGCGTCCTACCTGTACATCAATCGCCAGTAAACGGGTGATGGCTTCTTGTGCTGGGAATTTGTGCGCAATAGCCCAACGCGGCGCACGCGAAACAAAACCCAGTATTTGCTGTTGCTCAAGATCATCTACCTTGTATACCACGCCATCGATATCGTAAGGCAGCTTGTCGCGTTGTGCGGCAATGTGCTGATAAAATTCCAGACAAGCATTAATACCTTTCACCGTCTGTGTTTCCGGACACACACGCAAACCCCAGTCTTTCAGGCGTTGCAAAATGGCCGCGTGGCCATCCGGCAATGTTCCACCCTCCACTTGTCCAACACCGTAACAAAACATGGCCAGTGGCCGGGTCGCTGTGATACGTGAATCCAATTGCCGCAGTGAACCTGCTGCGGCGTTACGCGGGTTGGCAAAAGCCTTTTCACCCGCAGCATGCTGGCGCTTGTTCAGTTCCTCGAAACCTGCTTTGGGTATGTACACTTCACCACGGACTTCGAGCAGGCGCGGATAACCACTGCCCAGCAGATGTAACGGAATTGATTTGATGGTGCGTACATTTTGCGTAACATTTTCGCCTGTCATACCATCACCACGAGTAGCCGCCCGTATCAGTATGCCGTCTTTGTACAATAAGCTGATAGCCAGTCCATCGAGTTTAGGTTCAGCGGTAAATACGGTGTCTTCACTGCCTAGTTTTTCATTCACCCGACGCGCAAACGCCAGCACGTCTTCATCGTTGAAAGCATTACCCAGTGATAACATGGGGACCACATGCTGTACTTCATCAAATGCCGCAAGAGGCTGGGCTCCGACCCTTTGTGTCGGGGAGTCACTGCTCACCAGTGCCGGGTATTTTTCTTCAAAAGCTTGCAGTTCACGAAACAAGCGGTCGTATTCCGCATCCGGTACTTCCGGGTCATCTAACACATAGTAGCGGTAATTATGGTGATTGATTTGCTCACGCAGAGTTTCGGCCTGTGCACGGACTTCAGCAGGAATATTCATTTTTAAGTCAATCAACAGGAGCTTTCCTCGTCGGACGTTTCTTCCAGGGAATCGTCGAACAATTCTTTTTCAAAACCAAATTTTGTCATGTTTTCAATACGCTGCGGGTAGAGAATACCGTCAAGGTGGTCAACTTCATGCTGTACCACGCGGGCGTGAAAACCTTCCACCTCGCGTTCAACAGGCTGACCCTGCGGATCAAAGCCCCGGTAAATAATACGCCGATAGCGCGGCACCCAGCCCCGCATTTCCGGCACACTGAGGCAACCCTCCCAATCGCTTTCGATCTCATCACCTAGCAAGTGAATTTCGGGGTTTATCAGCACGGTAAGTTCCACAGGCTCTCGCCCAGGGTAACGGGGGTTGTTTTCAAAGCCAAAAATCACCACCCTTTGCAACACACCGATTTGCGTGGCGGCCAGCCCGGCACCATCAGCCGCAGCCATGGTGTCCAGCATATCCGCCACCAACGTATCCAGTTCTGGCGTGTTAAACTCCGCGACGGACAGCGCTGTTTGTAACAGACATGGATGACCGATGCGTAAAATGGGTTGTGCAGGCATAATACTGTCCTTAATGACTACTCTTTACAGGGTGATTTGAGTGACGTTGATAAACAGCTATCATAACAAGAACTTCTGCCGACCGGCGTATCATGCCCGTGCATTTTCTCTTACGCTTATGCTTTTTTTGCTGGCAACATTATTGCCCATGCTGGCTACTGCCGGGGAAAAGTCCGCCCCTCCATCCCTGGAAGATGCCCGTTGGTTTCAGGTGGAACTGATCCTTTTCGCCCAGAGGAATGGCGAGCCGCTGGATGCCGAACAATGGCCGGATATCGAAGGCCCGACCCTGCCCGATACCCTGCTGGAGCTGTATTTGCCACAGGATGCCAGCACTGCTAAAAATCAGGTTTCCACTGATGCAACCATCCGCTCTTCTGAAAACAGCCTCCAGTTGCCGCCCGCCTACCAGATTCTAGGCGACGATGCCTTACAACTTACCGATGCCGTCAAAAAACTCCAGCGTTCGCCCCGTTTCACGCCTCTGCTGCACATTGCCTGGCAGCAGCCGACCTATAACAGGCAGCAAGCACAGCCGATCTTTTTCATGGAAGGCATGGACAAGCCACTGTCGGTTGAAGCCGGTGGGAAAATCACACCGGGGACCGATGATAAAATCGGCCCGCCCAACCCCCTCTTTGTCGGTACCGTAACCCTCAGTGTCGAACGTTACCTGCATCTGGCGGCAGACCTGTTTTATCGACAACCCGTCGCCCAACAATTGGCCATACCCATTTCCGACCTGGATCTTTGGTATGACCGTCCTTATCCCACCTTGAAAGAGCCCCAGGGTCCAGCGTATCGACTGAAATCCTGGCAGGCCATGCGCGGCTTCCGGCTCAAGGAATCACGCCGCATGCGCTCCAAAAAAATTCATTATCTGGATCACCCGTTCATGGGGTTAGTGGTGCTGATTACGCCAGTGGAATTGCCAGAAGACGCAGAGGAAATTCAGCAGACCAGCCCGCAGAATATTTTGTCAATGCCGGGAAGGCAATAAGTCTCTGGAGTTCAGAGGTGTAAACCTCCGGGTAACGTTCCAGTACAGCGGGAAGTTATGTTGTCGTGGCACTGACAAGTGGCGTGTTATAAACGCAGAGGTCGCAGAGAAAAACACTAAAAACTTTGCGCCCTCTGCGCCTTTGTGACCTCTCCATCAAATACCCGGTGATTTTTTAAAACCAAGTGTTTGTTAGTGCTTAACTCACCTTTAATTGAACGACATTAAATGTGATTCCAACAATTCCCCAACTTGCTGCATACCGCCTTTCAGGTTTTTTTCAATGTCGGTCATGGTGATGGTGCCACCATTTTTCCCTGCTGCCCAATTGGCCACCACCGCGCAACAGGCATAACACAGCTCCAACTCACGGGCGAGGGCTGCCTCCGGCATCCCTGTCATGCCCACCAGATGACAGCCATCACGCTCCAGGCGTTCAATTTCTGCGGCGGTTTCCAGCCGGGGGCCTTGCGTGGCGGCATAGGTGCCACCATCCACCACGGTGATATTGCCCGCAAAAGCAGCCTTGAGCAGCTGCTGGCGCAGTTCCTCACAATAAGGCTCTGTGAAATCGATATGAGTCACCGACTCACTTCTACCGCCAGAACCTCGTTCAAAAAAAGTACTGGGCCGACCCCAGGTGTAATCAATAATTTGATCCGGGATAATCAGACGCCCCGGTCCCATGTCAGCGCGAATACCACCCACCGCCGCCACCGCCAGCACCTTGTCAGCACCCGCCTCACGTAACGCCCAAAGATTGGCACGGTAATTCACCTGATGAGGGGGGAAATTGTGGTTGTAACCATGACGCGGCAGAAACAAGACTTCCTGCCCAAACAAACTGCCACGGGTAATCGGCCCGGAAGGTTCACCAAACGGTGTATTGATAAGTTCACGCTTATCAACGTGCAGGATGCCCAGCGCATCAAGTCCGGTACCTCCAATAATAGCGAGTGTGCTCATTGTTTTATCACATTCCTTTCACAGCAAAAATTCCCGCCGCATTCCGCAGGTAACCTTTATAATCCATGCCATAACCAAACAGGTACCGGTCTTCCACTTCCAAGCCGACATAATCAGCCTTGATGCCGTGTTTCCGGTCATGACGTTTTTCCACCAGCACCACCGTTTCCACGCTGCGTGCTCCGACCTGCTGACAATGCGCAACAATAGCAGCCAATGTATAGCCTTCGTCAAGGATGTCATCAATCACTAACACATGACGGTCTTTGAGTGAGCTTCCCGGTTTGGCTAGCCATTTCAGCTCGCCACCTTGTGTTTTTCCTCTGTAACGGGTGGCATGCAAATAATCCTGTTCTAACGGAAAATCGAGCCTCAGCAACAGCTCACTCGTGACAATCAGGCCGCCATTCATCACGCACAGTACCAGTGGATTATTATCGCGATGTCTAGCGGAAATTTTTTCTGCCATATTATTCAGCACTGCTGCAACCTGCTCTGCGTTAAACAGACAATCAGCTTCAGCACGTACTTGCAGGATGTGTTTTTGTGTAACCGTCATCGTATCTTTTTTAAGGTGAATTAAGCGCTAAAAATATTCAATAAAATAAAGCTATTGGTTTACATTTGATGGAACAGGATGTTCCTCGACCACGAATCACAGCGTTATAAAATCCAACGCAAAGACGCGGAGGCGCAAAAAACGCAGAGATCCACAGTATTTGAGATTTTTTTATCTCTATTTGCTCGTTATCCTCATAACCCTTTGCGCTCTCTGCGTCTCCGCGCCTTTGCGTTGGATTTTCATTATTCAGGTCCAGCCAGCCTGTTTTTATTATCGAGGTATCATTTTAACAGCTAGGTAGCGCCCTTCTGCAACGGTACATTAGCAACAAGATCAATAATCGCTGGTATAAATACCGAATCACGGCAATGTCATTGACAGACTTTCCATCCCATTGCGCTATTTCCAGTTTGCTGCTCATTACTTTTTGCGCTACTGAAACTCCCTGGATTAATCAATGCTGGTACGAAACTGCACTATTCGATAGGTTTCGTGAAAACCAATTGCCGCAAAGAATTTTTGTGCCTCAATGTTAGTCAGCTCTGTATCCATAGCCAATTCTGTGAAGCCTTTATTTTTGCACCAGCTTTTTATGGTTTTCACGGTTTCTCTCCCCAGTCCCATCCCACGGTATTCTTTTTTCAGGTACAAACCCTCAAGGTATGCCACAGGACTGCTGAGACATCCATCAACAATATTTCGTGACGATAATTCCACAAAACCTGTTATTTGATTATTTCCGTCTTCCAGGAAGTAACAAAACCAGTCATCGCTCACAAATATCTGTTTCATTTCCTGTTCATGAAATTCATCGTCGAGAGAACGGTACACGTCTTCCCGCATTGCTTTCCACTGCGTAAACTGATTTCTTTTTATTGGCAGTAGGTTCACTGATTTATAGACTGACTTGGGTATGACATTTCCAGCACCACACACCCGACATCTGTTTTAAAAGGGCCGTGCAATTCTCCCGGTGGGCGGCTTGCGTAATCACCAACCTCCAGCCATCGGCCAAATGCTTCATCATAAAGCCTGCCTTTTATAATCATGATTTCTTCCGGGTATTCGTGGCTTTTTGCGCCAAATGACGCGGTATCAGCACCCGGCTTGAAACGGGTCAAACGAGTATAGTCTCCGGTATTTTTATCCATCGCCAATGTGAGCTGTTCTAAAAGCCCATCACTGCCTTCAATAATTTCCCACGCACAATCATTGCTTTTATCCAGGGCATTCCAATACGTTTTAGTGCTTTTGCTCATTTATTGCTCTTTCCACAATGTCATTACAGTAAACATTATATTTATTGTAGGTTGGCCTCAAATATAAATTAAGCGCCAAAAACATCTGTTTTAAGAATCACCGGGTATTTAACGCAGAAGTCGCAGAGGCGCAAAGGGCGCAGAGAAAAACACTAAAAAATTTACGTCCTCTGTGCCTCTGTGCTTATAACACGCCACTTGTCAGTGCCACGAAACAATCCCTCAATACACTGGAGCGATTGTCCGGAAGCTTCTGTATTGCGCAGGCTTCAATCATTGATTCATTATTCGAATGCATAACATCCGCTAATAAGTAAATGTCACCGTATCATCATCCATGGCTTCACTGATAATGTACGCGGCACCTACCGTTTCATCAATTTCCGGAATCAGGTTTTCACCCCACAGCTCCAGAGTAGAGGCACATATTTTCAGCTTCGCCCCGGCTTCCACAGCATCGCACATCAGGTCATAAACCGTTTTTTTACTGCCTGTGGGAAAATGCAAATTTTCAGCAACACCAACATTGGCCAATTCACCTGCGCGCCCCGTGAGCAAAACCTCCACGTCATATTCCATGGCAGCCGCCACGCTGGCCTGCATAAAAGGTGTGCCCAGTTCCGAGGGATTGCTTGGGTCAGTGTTCATTAATACGATTAACAGTTTGTCTGCCATGATTGTCTCATCTCCGATTCAGGCGTTAGCCCGGTTCAATAGTCATTGTCGGTGCATTTTCCAATACAATACCATCCGGCACATGCACTGTGGAGGTAGGGAAGGCCATTTCTGCACCATGCTGTTCAACGATAGCAGCAATCTTCAATAACACGTCCTGTTTAATGGTGTGAAATTCGACCCATACCGTGGTTTTGGTAAAAGTGTACACAAAAAAATCCACCGACGATGTCGCGCAGGAAACAAAATTCACCATCAGGGTCTGTGTAGTATCGATGGCCGGGTGATTTTTCAGCATGGTTTCCACATCGGCAGTGATCGCCGACATTTTACCCATATCCTCATAACGGAGACCAAAGGTTTCATAAATGCGCCGGTTGGTCATGCGCGAGGGATTTTCCACGGCGATGTTGGCAAACACCGAATTGGGTACATACAGGGGACGTTTATCGAAAGTGCGAATCATCGTCAGCCGCCAGCCGATGTGCTCTACCGTACCCTCAATTTCGCGGTCCGGAGAGCGTATCCAGTCGCCCACAGAAAAAGGCCGGTCGAGATAAAGCATTAGCCCTCCAAAGAAATTGGCGAGCAGGTCACGGGCAGCAAAACCTACGGCAATACCCCCCACGCCACCAAACGCCAGCACCCCGGAGATACTGAAACCGAGGGTCTGCAACATCACCAATCCGGCGGTAATGATCACAGAAAGACGCAACAGCTTGGTAATGGCATCCAGCGTGGTAACATCCACCGGCTCGCCTTTGGCCTTGCGGGCAACAATAATATTGCCTTCGGCCTGCCGGATAAAACGCACCAGAAACCAGGTCAGCGCGACAATAACCAGCACATCCTGTACCGGCTCAACGATGGCGAAAATTTCTGCCTCCGTCTGCGTTGCGGCAATTTGCGCGGCCAGGCTGATGCCCACGACCCAGATCAACAGACTCAATGGGCGGCGTATAGCTTCCAGCAGCGCGTCATCCCAAAGATTTTTGGTTTTTTCAAAACGCTTCGTTAGGCTGCGCAGAACACGTCGCTGCACAAAATCTGCCAATAGGGCAACAAATACGATGACAAATATCTGCGAAATCCACACACTGTCGCTTTGCCAAAAGTCACTTTGTAAAAAATCAATATTCATTCACGCTACCTTCTTTCACCGCTTGGAACCAGGCTCCTATCATAGCGAAAAAAGGTGGAAGGCGCGCCACACACACGGGGCAAATTTCAGGAAGTTTGTGGGGCAGCCCGACGGGCAGGCAGGGACTGACGCTGATACCAGACACGTACCAGCAACAAAGCCAGTAAAATAGCCGCGTGGATCAGCGGCAGCAGGTAATCTGCTTTCACTAACCAGAGATAGTGCAGAATGCCAAAAACGGCAACCACATACACCAACTGATGCAATTGCCCCCAGCGTTTACCCAGGCGACGCATCATGGCATTGGTGGAGGTGACGGCTAACGGTACCAACAACACAAAGGCGCTAAAACCGATGGTAATATAGGGGCGTTTGATGATGTCTTTAAAAATTTCATCCCAATCGAAAAACTGATCCAGCACAAAGTACGTCAACAAATGCAGACAAGCGTAAAAGAATGCAAACAAGCCCAGCATACGTCGCACCCGTAGCAGCCAGCCCCAACCCAACATACGCCGTAATGGTGTTACTGCCAGAGTGATCAGCAACAAACGCAAAGCCCAATCACCGGTACGATGGGTAATTTCTTCGATGGGATTGGCACCGAGCTGATCGGTGAAGCCCGCCCAGATACCGAAAACCAGGGGAAACAGGCAGGCTATAAAAACCAGTGGTTTTATTAATGCGGGTTTCATAGTGTGCATTATCATGGTGGGTTATTGCAGGATGAGTTATTAATAATTACGTCGCAAGTCCATGCCCGAATACAGGCTAGCCACCTGTTCTTCATAACCATTAAACATTTTTGTTTTACGTTTCAAAAATTCACCGATGCGCCGCTCACGGCTCTGACTCCAACGCGGATGATCCACTTCGGGATTAACGTTAGCGTAAAAACCATACTCCTGTGGCCCGGACAAATTCCAGGTGGTATTCGGCATGGTTTCGGTAAAACGAATTCTGACAATGGACTTGATGTTTTTAAACCCGTATTTCCACGGCACCACCAATCGAATTGGCGCACCATTTTGATTGGGTAATACGTCCCCGTATAAACCTACAGCCAACAATGTCAGAGGATGCATGGCTTCATCCATGCGCAGACCTTCCACATAGGGCCAGTTCAGCACTCCACGTTTTTGTCCTGGCATTTGCGCAGGATCATACAGGGTAGTGAACTCTACATACCTAGCCTTCGATGTGGGCTTGAAGCGCTTGATCAATGCACTCAACGGAATACCCACCCAGGGAATCACCATGGACCAGGCCTCCACACAGCGCATCCGGTAAATACGTTCTTCCAGCTGACTCTCTTTAATCAAGTCCTCCAGTTGATAATCAGCAGGTTTTTCCACCTCGCCTTCCACACGCACATTCCAGGGATCTGTCTTCAGCGTGTGTGCATATTTTGCCGGGTCTTTTTTGTCGGTACCAAATTCGTAAAAATTATTGTAGCGGGTGATATCCTTCAGTGAATTGACTTCTTCATCGGTGGAAAAGCGGGTATTTTTTTTGAATTGCAGAGCCGCAACCTGTGCCGCTGCTTCGCCAGGAAACATCATCCCTGGCACAACTGCACCCGCAGCAACGGCCAGGGCAGCGCGGGAGCCTGCCTGTAAAAAGGCGCGTCGTTGATGATAAATTTTTTCATCCGTAATATCAGATGGTTTGATATCGTCAGGGCGTTTGATCAGCATTGATATTCCTCATTCAACTCCATAGCAGAATCCAGTCTCCAGATTACCCATCGGCCAAAGTGCGCCAAAGATAATGTTTCTTTAGCGACTCCTCTTCCCTGTACAGCCGCTATGAACTTATCATTCAGGCAACAGTCGGACTTCGGAGCAACACACTAAAATTAACGAATAATCAATAAATTATAGTCTTAACTTGGTATCTGGTCTTGATTAGACCACTTCATATCCAACAGCATGAACAACTTAAAAATTAAGCCCGAATTAAT
Organism: Gammaproteobacteria bacterium; assembly: GCA_021647705.1. Taxonomy (GTDB): domain Bacteria; phylum Pseudomonadota; class Gammaproteobacteria; order SZUA-152; family SZUA-152; genus SZUA-152. The sequence continues at coordinate 137,706 of JAKIUF010000007.1, forward strand.
AAAACCACGCCAAGCTCATGGATGACAGCACATTCCTGATGTCTGCACGCCGTCAATCATGCATCAAATTTGTCACGGTACTGTCACAATGCAACTATATATTCACACATCAATACCTTTTGCCCAATAAATTCTGAGGTCAACCCAACATGCTTCCCCGCTTACCTGCACTTTCGGTCACTCTGCTCTTTTTCCTCACCTTGCCCGCTTTCGCCGTAGAACCTGCCCCCGACTTCACCCTGCCCATTTTTCCTGACAACCATGAAATCAGCCTGAAAGACTTCAAGGGCCGCGTGGTATACCTGGATTTCTGGGCGACTTGGTGCCCACCCTGCCGCAAATCCTTCCCATGGATGGATGAAATGCATGAACGTTACAAAGATGAAGGATTGAGCATCATTGCCGTCAGTGTGGATAAAAAACGCGAGCAGATCGAGCAATTCATCAACAGAATAGAACCCGCATTTATTATCGCCCACGACCCCACTGGCACCGTTGCCAAAACCTACCAACTACGTGCCATGCCCACTACATACCTGATCAACAGAAACGGCCAGCTGGTAATGACCCACATGGGGTTTCGTTCCAAAGACACAGACAAACTGGAAGCGGCCATTCAATCTCTTCTGGAGGAATAACAGGCATGGTAAAAACTGTTCTACTCTCAATGTGTATCAGCTTGGTGCTGAGCGCATGCAGCCTGGAACCGGTACAACCCTGGGACCGGGATTTGTTGGCCCAACAAAAAATGCAGCTAGTCGCGGACCCGCTAGAGATTTACCTTGATGAACATACCTATTTCAGTAAAGAAGCTTCCAGTGGTGGCCAAGGCGTAGGTGGTGGAGGCTGCGGATGCAACTGAAAAAAACACAACAGGGTCCACGTCACATTCGCCGTCAACTGGCAGCGGCCACCTGCACTTTACTCGCCGGAGCCAGTCACGCAGGCGGCTTGATTGCTTCCGGTGATAACTGGACAATTGATTCTGCATTATTGATTTATACTGAAAAAGACCGTGTATCACTGGCGGAAGGCATACTGAGCATCAGCAAGGAGATCGATGACGACGAATTTATTAATGCACGTATAGTGACGGATGTTTTAACCGGCTCCTCTCCGAATGGTGCGGTGCCTTCCAATACTGCACAAACCTTTACCAATCCCTCGGGAAACTCAAGTTACACTGAAGCAGCAAACACCACACCGTTAAATCACACCTTCAAAGATCTCCGCAATGCGTTAAGTATAGAATGGGATACCCCTTTAAGCAGAAGCCTGCGCGGTACCATCGGCGGCAACGTATCCCAGGAGTATGATTACCTGTCTACCGGAATATCCGCTTCCCTCGCGCAAGATATTAACCAGCGCAATACCACGCTCACTCTGGGCCTTTCTTTGAACAAAGACACCTGGGATCCGGTGGGTGGTGTTCCCGTCGGCTTTACCGTTATGCCTGCTTTTCCTGCCAAAAAAGACATTGATGGCATCAAAACGGATAAAACCGTTAAAGAAATACTATTTGGTGTTACACAGGTCATCAACCGTCAGACAATAATGCAGATCAATTACAGCCGAGGTCAGAGTGATGGTTACCTCACTGATCCGTACAAAATTCTCAGCATACTGGAAAACGATGGCAGCGGAAATTTACGCTCAAGCAATCCTTATGTTTACGAAAATCGCCCCGAGCAGCGAACCTATCAAAGCCTATATTGGAAAGGTGTGCATCAATTCCCCAATGAAAATGTACTCAACGTGTCTTATCGGTATTTCTGGGATGACTGGGGGATTCAATCGCACACGGTGGATTTGCGTTATCGTTTTGATTTCGACGGTGGCCATTATCTGCAACCACACCTGCGTTATTATCAACAGGGTGCCGCTGACTTTTACCGGCAAACACTTACCGATGGTGAAGAAAGCACATTGTCATATGCCAGCGCCGATTACCGGCTGGGGGAATTCGTCACACAGACCATTGGCCTGAAATATGGCTTTGAATTCAAAAACGGTGCTGAAATCAATTTCCGTGCAGAAATGATCACGCAAAAAGGTAAAGACCGCAGTGCAGATGCGGTGGGTATATTACAAAACCAGCAACTGTTCCCGGATAACGAGGCTTATCTTTTGCAGGGTGGGCTGTCGCTGGATTCCGATATGGTGATTAAATACATCATGCGTTTTTTCAAATAAACCGTGCCAGACCTCGAACGCAGAATAGATTATTTTGTCGGTATGTAACCATGTAAGGTTTTACGCACAACAACTGTTGCGGCATATGGAATACACCCTACCTGGCTAAGTTCGGCATATGATTTACGAAAATAGTGCTGGTCGCTATGTGAAAATAAGATGGTAAAGTATCTACTAATACTTCTACTATGTCGCCCAATCAATGCACTCCTTAGGGACGTGCACGTCCCTTAGAATATCATGAGGATTTAAAGCGGTGCTTCGTTTGTCGCCGAAGCGCCGCTTTAGGCTCTCCAATTTACTGCGTTGTAAAAGTTCTCACTTCACTTTCTGTTGTTAATTTTCCATCACTGGCGACCACTTTCCAGTAGTAGGTTGTACCCGCTTTAAGCCCGGATTCCTGATGGGACAAAACAACATTACCACCACCGCCACCACTGCCACCACCACATGCGCTCAGCACAAGACCGGCGGCGAGCATGAGCATGAGCGCGGGAGTTTTCCGTTTCAGCCCGCCCATGCAGGCAATGCCTAAAATAAACAAACCATTGCCAAAAGACGCAAGCTGCGTGAGCCCTATTATCGCGGCTGCCACAACTGTCGTCGTGCCGCAATCTGTGCCCACAAATGTGTCGTTATCACAAATGAAGAAGTCATATGTCATGGCATTTCCATTGGCGTCCGTACTGGCGTTCCATTGGAAATCGACCGTCGTACCGAGGCCCGTTTGTCCATTGTCGGGCGAAATGAGGATCGGCGCACTGGGTGGGGCATTAAAATCACCCACGGCGAGTGGATCGACAATGATACCGTTGGCAACACCGTCCAAATCGAAAGCACCGCCATCGGTCAGCGTCAGATCCAGGCTATTTGCTCCGGTTTTTGTCCACTGTGTCGCGGGGATCTCTGTGTAAGTCCCGCTCGCATCGACCTTGTAGAGTATAAGCTCTGTGGGCAATGCAGACGAAAAATTGAAGGTCGTGGTCACGCTTCCTCCAATGGCCGATGTGGTTCTGTAAAACACTGTGCCAAAAGGAAAGGCCACACCCGCGGGCCCATTGACTGCAGTATCCGCCGAAACACCGGATAGTCGCCGTCCCGCTGGCACACTGATGTCCACCGTGCCGCCGGTACTGAGATTCACTGCCATTGCTAAAGTGGCGTCGCCTGCTCCCGCGCTGCCTTCCGAGATATCGGAAACCCCATCACCGTCTGAATCCGTTTTGGCGACTTCATAGACATAGATTTGATCCCGGGGCGTTTCTCCATTCCCTTCGAAGGCCAGGAATGCGCCATCTTCGGAAAGGCTGGGGTCATCGGCATCCAGGATATACCGGAATTCGGTCAAGGTGCCCGTCCCGTCGCTGTTCATGATGGCGACGTAATCGGAAGATGTCTCAAAGGCCACACGGCTTCCGTCTCTGGAAAGGCTCGCACGCCGGCCTTCGGCAATTCGGACCAAAGCATTGCCGTCTGTATTCATGGCAAAGACATAGCTGTCATTGTCCAGGTTCCCGGCACTTGTTAAATCAGCATTCGACTGAAAGGCCACACGGCTTCCATCTCCGGAAATACTCGGATTCCGGGAGTCATCTGCTGCGTCGCCAGTCAGCTGCGCCAGGCCCGTGCCATCGCTATTGACCACAAAAATCTGTGTCCTCAATGGGGGGTTCCCACCCATCAGGTCGGCACTCGACTGGAAAGCAATGCGGCTACCGTCTCCGGAGATGCTGGGACTAAACGAGGAACGCAGGCTGTCGCTGGTGAGTTGTGTCAGACCTGAGCCGTCGCTATTGATCACAAAAATCTGCGTCCTGAATAAGGGGTTCCCACCCGTCAGGTCGGCACTCGAGTGGAAAGCAATGCGGTTACCGTCTCCGGAGATGCCGGGACTAAACGAGGAACGCAGGCTGTCGCTGGTGAGTTGTGTCAAGCCTGTACCGTCGCTATTGATCACAAAAATCTGCGTCCTGAATGAAGGGTTTCCACCACTCGTCAGATCGGCATCCGACTGGAAAGCGATGCGGCTGCCGTCTCCGGAGATGCTGGGATCAGACGAGGGACGCAGGCTGTCGCTGGTGAGTTGTGTCAGACCTGTACCGTCGCTATTGACCACAAAAGTCTGTGTCATGAATAAGGGGTTGCTGCCGGGGATCAGATCAGATTGAGACTGAAAAGCAATGCGACTGCCATCATCGGAAATGCTGGGATTTCCCGAGGCCATGTCCACGTCATTAGTAAACCGGCTTCCGGGAAAGCTCTGCGTGTAAATATTTTGAATTGCACGCACACCGTTTCCGGTGATGTCAATCGCCACATAATCTGACAAGGGGGGAAGTCCTGTAAGCTCTGGAATGACAACATCCAAATCAAGTGTGGCCATACCACCATCGATAATAAAACCTGTGCTTGTTGCCACGCTTGTCGCCCATTGGTTTCCGGAGATCGCGAGGTTGAAATCCTGACCCTCACCCGTTCGGTTGTAGATGCTGAGTGTATGTTTTACGGTCGTTCCAGGTGTGCCGGTTTTGTTGGATGCGTTGATGCCAACAAAAGGCCCGGTCGGCGGACGCAAGAGAACGGCCAGGTTTTCTGTGAGCAGGCCTTCATTCCACTGATAGTTGAGGCCGACATCATCCTTTCCCTGGAGGCCCACGGTCGCACTGATGCCATTGCTGGAACCCGGATCTGTGGTGGTGGCCACTTTGTATTGGAAGAGGATTTCATTGCTGCCCTCGAATAAAGTGACTTCGAAGTCGAAGGGTTCGGTGTTGTTATCAATGTGGGGGACTTGATATTGAACCACAAATCGACGATTGGGTGCCGTGCCGAGCGTTTCCCAGAAGGTGGAGTCCGCATTTTCTGCGGGATCCAAATCATCAAACCAGGGTGCGATGAAAGGGGGGTCTTGCCAATTATCTGTACCGGCTGGCTGCGGAATGGGAAGTTCGTCCGTATTGTATTCGTTATTTGTAGTCAGGCCGAAAAACAGATAGCCGTTTGAGGCAATGCTGAGCACCGTGTAATCCATGCCGTAAAAATTGAAGGTAAACCCGATGGGAATGTTGCCGACATTATCGTCGTCGTCCAACAGCTCTTGCGTGCCCGTGGCCGAGATATCATCGTAATTAAAGGTCGGGCCACCGACTTCGTTTGAATCGATGGCGCTGTAGCCTAAGCCATCCGGCAAGGTTTGTCGTGCCTGAACCTGGCTTGTGGCCAATAGAAACAAAAGTGCAATCAGTAAGGTTTTTTTGATCTGCTTCATTGCTTTTTCCTTTAGCCCGTTTTGATACGAACAATATATATAACTAAAGTTTCAGGGCCATTTGATAGAAGTTGGAATAGACTGGGTTATAACTCCACTGAAGTTTCACCGTTTTGAAGTCACCAAAGTGCGCAGTAACTATGAGGTCAAGGTTAATTTTGATAGGGTTTGCCCGGTTTATAGCAAACCCCAACAAAATCAACTCTGGGCGCAGACACTCTTTGAGTGAGGAATCATACTGTTTTTCAACAGGATAGAGCATTCGTCTAATGTTACCCATAAAACAAAAAAATGAACCTATTGGTTTCAATATTAGACAACAAATGGCCACATTACCATACTGATTATCAGGGCCACCGCATTAAAAACCACGTAAAAACACCACCTTAGCGCGGCAACTATCATTCCACGCGACTTTTCTCCTCTTCTTGTTGGAAAAACTAAAGGTTCACTCTGAAACAAATTCATACACAGATGACGAATGCTGGACATGTGAAGCAGGTTTTCAACGCCCCAATGTCACGTACCGCATGGGTGAATCGCTTTGCATCCGCAGTAGTTGAGTTGATGAAGTAACGTCGGTCAACACTTTTTAAGATAAGGGATCATGAAGGGATAAGGGTCATTCTTCTCTGACCCGGTTTTTCTAAACGAGCACTTTGACAAATACAGAATGAAAACTCATTTCAATTGACCCGACGAACCCAATCGGACCAAACGGCCAATGTCAGTACCATTATATTGTCGAACATCGCCGCCAGCATATATTTCACCGCTGCCATCTTTGATTAGCACGATAACATACACAATAGTTTGACGGGTAAATCCGGTTCCGCTATCAAAGTTTACACACACCAGGCCAGTGCTTTCCAGGCAAGCTATGCTCAGATGCGCCTCACCGTTGTACTTTGAAAAGCCACCCCCCACATAGATATCGCCACTACCGTCGCTGGCAGCGACAATGCTCCGGACAACAGCATTAAACCCCGCTCCCACATCAAAACTTGCATCATTAGAACCATCACTATTAATGCGAGCAATCCCCACTCTGGAATTACCCCGATAAAGCGTAAAATTCCCCCCAACATAAATATCACCACTGCCATCGTTGGCAGTTGTAATGCTATAGACCTCTTTATCAAACCCCGTACCCACACTGAAGCTGGTATCAAAAGTGCTGTCACTATTAATACGAACAATCTTCGCGCTGGAATTATCCCGATAAAGCGTAAAATTCCCCCCAACATAAATATCGCCACTGCCATCCCTGGCAACAACAATACTACGAACAGTACTATTGAATCCTGACCCCACATCGAAGCTGGCATCATTAGAGCCATCACTATTAATACGAACAATGGCCTCTCTGGAATTACCTCGATAGCTTAAAAAAGTCCCTCCAACATATATATCACCACTACCATCATTGGCAGTTGTAATAGTATAAACGTCACTATCAAACCCGGTTCCCACATCAAAGCCAGCATCGATTGAACCATCACTATTTAAACGGATAATGTGACGGCTTGGGATGCCGTTGTAAGTAGTAAACGAACCACCGACATAAACATCACCACTACCGTCGTTAGCCGCTACGATACTACGAACACTAATATGACTGAACCCTGAGCCAACATCGAAACCGGTGTCGATAGAACCATCACTGTTTATACGAATAATGCGGTTACTGGCTGTGCCGTTATAGGAGGTGAAATCCCCCACAACATAAATATCATCACTGTTTTCAGCGAGTGCTACAGCTCTAACAGTGTTGTTGAAAATACTGGACGAAGAGAAGGTGATAGCATTCGTATTAGAATCACTACCACCACCGCTACATGCGGAAAGTAAAATAATACTGCTTAAGATAAGCCAGCCAGATAGTTTCATACTTTTCCCCTCATTAAATAATCCCGAACAAAATTGTACAGAATTGGGATCAAGCCTGTTTATTAATTATTTTCAAAACGTCATTAACCTTTTTTCACTAATCCATCATTTTCATCTAATGGATATTCGAATCGTTTGATGATGCCAGAAACACTCCCATAATGACTTAGACTAAAATAATGAGCAATCTGGTTCAATGGTAAGCCTGCATATTTACGGCCAAGATAAAGTAGTTTTTAAAAGACACCCATATTAAGAAAACACAAAAATTATCCGGCGTTGCTCGCTATTTTAATTGTATTTTTGAGTGATGTTGTCAGAAAATTTGTGTCAATAAGCCGGGAAAGCCAATATTCAGAATTCGCACGCAGGCATAATCCTCAGCACTGAGCTGATCAACATTACAAGACTGTAGGGTTTGCTTTTGTCAGCCGGGAAAATACTGTCGACAGCTGGTTATTCCCGGTGTTCGTTCATAACCAAGTTTCTGGCAGACCTGTTTGAGTTTATTGACTGATCCCACCAGTCCTTTAAAGGGACTCTCAAAGTGTTGGGTGAGGTAAAACCAGTGTCTGTTTTCGATGTTTAACCGATTGAGTATGGGAGGTGTGTTTTCAGCTATCGCGCCTTTTTTATCATCCCGCAGTATACGACCTGTCCAGTCCACCAGTTCCAGATAATCCGTTAGCCGAAAGGGCAGGCCTTTTGGCATGTCTTCCTTGAGGTTACCCGCAAATACCAATAATTGATTTTCCTGCTGTTGGGGATGATTGGGTTGTGCAGCTTTCTGTGCCTTGTTCAGGCGTTTTTGGATACTGGTGTGGGCAGATGATTCCGGTGTTTTCGCTATACCGGCTCTCACGGGGTTAAGGTCAACGTAAGCCATACAGGCCATCAGTGCTGATTCGTCCAGTAATGCCTGAGACTTGAAACGGCCTTCCCAGAATCGCCCGGTGCAACCATCTTCCGCATTGGCCTGACGGGCAATGGATTCATTCAATACTCGCATGAACCAGCTGATGTCCATCAAGCGTTGACGCCACTCCCTGACACTTTGCTCAAGCACTTTCAGTTCAGCCTTGCCGAGTTTTTCACCCCGTAGAAAACGTTGGGAGAACAGTGTGCCTGAAAACAGCTGGTGCCATTGATGAATCACCTCCGTCTGGCTCCAGTTTTCAGCCTTGTCCTGATCAATATGAAATATCACATGGTAATGATTGGACATAATGGCATAGGCGCAGATATCCAGTGAAAAGATACCCGCCAGTTCCAGTAGCTTGTCCTCAATCCACTGCCGACGATGCTCATAACTATTGCCTGAAACCTGATCACTGCCACACAGAAAAGCCCGGCGAACGCAACGGGATACACAATGGTAGTAAGGGGTAGCCTCCAGCGAGACCTGAGCATAACGGGGTTTGGGCATGGTTAACTCCTTTAACCAGTGTGATTCCTTGGGGGATTGATGTTGGGTTTGTTTGGGTGAGTTGTCAATAGTTAAGATGGGTGTCTAATTTAGTGTCTAATTTAGTGACTACCGATTTATCTCGGCGCACTGGGTGTCTAATTAGGTTATGTCCGCTAGGTTATGTCCGCTGGGTGTCTAATTAGGTTCTAATTAGGTTCTAATTAGGTTATGGACTTTCATCCGCACCTGTTGGGCAACAATAATCACTTTCTTAGGCTCCTTCCTAATCCCATGATTCTCGGCTTACCTTGACGCGAGGAGCTATTTGTTAGCACCTTTTACTTTAACATTGTCTCGGATATATGTTCTTGCATATATGATTTTGCTTCATCAGGGCATAAAAATTCTGAGCAATAATTTGTAAGCCGCCTATTATTTTGCTTGATATTTACTGTATGTTTACTTCTTCCAGATTCTACAGTAGCTACAAAGCTTCTTTTTGTTTTTTTGCATACACCTTCCCAACGAAGCTCTTCATGTTTTTTCCAGTCAATTAAAAATTGTATTTTTTCTAGAGCCTGACGCATTTCAGCAGCTGATTGATATCTTTGAATTGGGGTAACTACTCAGCCTGATCTCCCTCAAATTATTGAATAACAAATGAATTTTGATGTAAGCTCCATAGCCATGCAATCACTGCCCAATCTAAAAAATCTCAGCGACACAGAAAAAGATGAGTTGATCA
>JAKIUF010000032.1 GCA_021647705.1 Gammaproteobacteria bacterium
CAAGGGTGGGGTGGTAATGGCACGGGTGGAGTAGTTTCTTTAATTTTCATCTGGCGGCAGAAAAATACGCTGCGGCTCACTGATGTCTGTTATGTTCACTAAGTCCCATTGCTCGTTGTTGCGGTACAACCGTTTGTTTTTGTCCGGGTAATCCGCCACATCCTGTTCGAGCCGTTGCCCCATTACCAGGCATTGCAGCAGGTCATCACCGTCGTTGATGATATTGTGTGCCGCTACGCCGCGCGGGAAACCAAGAAAATCTCCTGGCTCTACGGTGTAACGCTCACCATCGATGATGGCCGTGCCCCAGCCAGAGAGAATGTAAACACACTCCTCCTCGTAAAAGTGTTTGTGATATTCCGTTGTGTCATGGCCGGGTTTTACGCTGATAATATGTACGCCAATTTGCGTTAGGCCCACCGCATCGCCGAGAGATTTGTTAATGCGCACGGCATTGGGGTTGAGGAAATGAATCCGCTTTTCACCGGACATCGCAGTGATGTCGGTCGATTTTAATATGAGATTATGTTTGTTCACCTCGGATTTTCTCCTCATTTAATCTCTTTGGGTTCAATTCCCCGCAGTTTGTCCAGGAACGCCGTTTTTGGTGTTATGAATACCGTCATTCTGACACAGGCCAGAATTCAGAGGCTCTGAAACCCTCGGGCACCGGCCTTTGTCAGTGTGATGTTAATATCTCATCAGTTTGCTGCGAGGCTGTTTATTTTTTCTTTGCGTCCCTCGTGCCTTTGCGTTTATAACACGTCACTTGCCCGTGCCACGATAACATAGCCTTCCGGGAGCTTAGGTCTCTGGATTCCGGCTAACAATATGCCGGAATAACGGTGTTTTCAGTTTTAAAGCGAAAATCATGATGCGATAGAGAGGTGCGCTTACTTTCTCTGATATGACGACCTGTTCGACATATAGGCAGCATATGTCGAAAATAATAGAATAGCTCGACATAAGTCCGCATAATGTCGAAACAACCAGCTACACGCCAACAACAATAATCAGGGATTACAGAATAGTTATTATGCCAAGTTTTAATCCAGATCAGCCATACAACGCTTTGCCTGCCCTGCCGCCGAAGCAAGAGCTGGAAACCCGGGCGATCTGGAAATTATGCACAGAGGCCCGTGTCGCGCTGGCCGAGCTGAAACAGGTGGGTGAGCTGATTTCAAATCAGTCAATACTGATAAACACCATACCCCTGCTGGAGGCACAAGCCAGCTCAGAGATCGAGAACATTGTTACCACCAGCGACCAGCTATTTCGCTTTGCCGATGCCGATATCAATAATGGCACCAACCAAACAGACCCGGCGATTAAAGAAGCATTGCGTTATCGCACCGCCCTCTATCAAGGGTTCCATGCCCTGCAAAAGCGTCCGTTAAATGCCAGTCTGGCGGTAAAGCTCTGCTGCACCATCAAAGGCAGTGATCTGGATATTCGCCGTGTTCCCGGTACAACGCTTGCCAATGACCGAACCAGCGAAGTGATCTATACGCCGCCTGCTGGCGAAGCGATCCTGCGCCAGCTACTTGCCAACTGGGAACAGTTTCTCCACAACCATGACGAAATCGACCCGCTGGTACGCATGGCTGTAGCGCATTATCAATTCGAAACAATTCACCCCTTTACCGACGGCAATGGCCGTACTGGTCGGCTGCTTAATATCCTCTATCTGGTCGATCAAAAACTGCTCAGTCTGCCGGTGCTTTACCTCTCACGACACATCATCCAAAACAAAGCCGACTACTACCGCCTGCTGTTGGGTGTCACCCAAAATAACCACTGGCATGAGTGGATCACCTTCATGCTCACCGCCGTCAAAGAGACCGCCCACTGGACCACGGCAAAGATACGTGCAGTACGCCAGTTGCAAGAACAGGCCGTTGACTGTGTGCGCCAGCAACAGCCTGCTATCTATAGCCAGGAGCTGATCGATCAGATCTTCATCCAGCCCTATTGCCGTATTGGAAATCTGGTCGATGCAGGCATTGGCCACCGTGAAACCGTTTCAAAGTACCTTAAAGCGTTATGTGATATTGGTATGTTGCAAGAGGTTAAAGCAGGCAGGGAGAAATTGTTTGCGCATACCAGGTTGTTGCAACTGCTGACAACGGACAGTGATGAAAAGAATAGCAATAAATTGACCCCGTACAGCGAGGCTAAAAGTGGAACGCTGGAGTAAGCAACATTGAACGCGGTTGAAATAGAAGAAGCCATTGCCCACTTAGCCGAACAGTCGTTCGATGCGGAGGCATTTCCGTTTGCCTTTTTAGAGGCTTTTGGTAATAAGAAGACCACCATCAAGCGCCTTAAAACCGGTTCGTCTAATGCCTCAGATATTGATGGTGGTGTGCTGCAACGCAGCAATATTCATATCGCGGTGTGTGGCGAGGGGGATGTAACCAACACACTTGGTCAACTCAAGGCCAGCCCCACCACCAGTAAGGCCAAGGCCAGGTTTGTGTTGGCGACGGATGGCGTAACCCTTGAAGCTGAAGATCTCACCTCAGGTGAGCCTCCCATCGTCTGTCACTATTCAGACTTCCCCAACCACTTCGGTTTCTTTCTGCCGCTGGCGGGCATTACCACCGTCAAACAAATCCGCAACAACCCCATCGACATTCAGGCCACGGGTCGTTTGAATCGCCTCTATGTTCAACTGCTAAAAGACAATGAAGAGTGGGCCAGCGAAGCCCGCCGCCATGACATGAACCACTTCATGGCGCGGCTGATCTTCTGCTTTTTCGCCGAAGACACCGACATCTTCAACAGCGACAATCGGTTTACCGCCACCATCGAGCAGATGAGCGACAGCCGTTCAGACAACACCGAGTATGTGTTGGGTGAACTGTTTCGCGCCATGGACATCCATCCAGATGATCGAGCAACCGCCAACCTGCGCAACTGGGCTGATGACTTTCCCTACGTCAACGGCGGCCTGTTTACGGGTAACAAAGAGATTCCACGCTTTAGCCGCATCGCCCGCTCCTACCTGCTTCACGCCGGTCGTTTGAACTGGAAAGAGATCAACCCCGACATCTTCGGCTCCATGATCCAGGCCGTCGCCAATGACGATGAACGCGGCGAGCTGGGGATGCACTACACCAGCGTGCCCAACATCCTCAAAGTGCTGAACCCGCTGTTTCTGGATGATTTGCGCGAACAGTTGGAACAGGCCGGAGAGAACCCTCGCAAGCTGTTAAACCTGCGCAAGCGCATCGCCAACATCCGTGTGTTTGACCCCGCCTGCGGCTCGGGCAATTTTCTGGTGATCGCCTATATCCAGATGCGCGAGATCGAGGCCGAAATCCTGCGCCGACGCGGCGAGGCTAACCAAAAATCGTGGATCAGGCTGGAGAACTTTTACGGCATCGAATTAAAGGACTTTGCGGTGGAGGTTGCTCGGCTCTCCCTGCTGATTGCCGAGTTTCAGTGCGATGTGCGTTTGATCGGGCAAAAGGAGGCCAAGGCGCTGGTGCTGCCGTTGAAAAAAACCGGCCAGATTCACCAGGGTAATGCTTTGCGTATGGATTGGCTTGAAGTCTGTCCGCCGACAAAGCTGGTTGAACAGGTGCGTGAAGACTTGTTTGATGATGTTCCAGAGAAATCAGATATAGAGTTTGATGGGCAAGATGCAGAGACCTATATTTGTGGAAACCCCCCGTACAAGGAGAGTCAAACCCAAAATACAGAGCAAAAAACTGACTTAGACTTGCTTTTCAAAGGGCATGTTCGTTCTGCAAAACAACTTGATTATGTCTCCGGTTGGTTTTTCAAAGCAGCACAGTATGGCAAAGCCACAAATTGTGTGAGTGCCTTCGTCAGCACAAACTCAATTTGCCAAGGCCGTATTGTATCTATTCTTTGGCCGCTTATATTCCAAACAGGCTGCGAAATAGTTTTTGCCCATACTTCTTTTAAGTGGGCCAATTTGGCTGCTCATAATGCGGGGGTTACAGTTGTAATCGTTGGCGTTGGTTCATCTACTAAGTCTCAGCGCTGTCTGTACTCCGAAAATGAAGACGGAGAAACTAATGTCCAAAACGTAGGGGCAATTAACCCGTACCTTACGCCTGGAATAAAAACAATCGTCGAGAAACGAACAAAGCCTCTTGGTAGCCTGTCAACAATGGACTTTGGAAATATGCCCGTTGATGGCGGCGCATTGTTGCTTAGTAGAAGCACCTTGGAAGGTATGTCTATTACACAGGAACAAAAAGAGCGCTTTATTAAAAATGTTTTTGGGTCTTCTGAATTTATTCGGGGAACAAAAAGATTTTGTTTATGGATCACTGAGCACGAATTAGATGATGCACAATCTATCGACTCTATTTGCAAACGAATATATCAAGTGAAATCTTTTCGTTTGCAAAGCAAGGATTCTGGAACCAGGGCTCTTTCTTCATATCCCTACAGGTTCAGGGAGCAAAAATATGGCTCTGTTCATACCATAATTGTTCCAAGTGTCAGCTCAGAAAATCGTAGCTACTTACCCGTTGGTTTGTTGGATAATAAATCAGTAGTAACCAATCTTGCATTCGCCCTCTACGACGCCCCACTCTGGAACATGGCTCTAATCGCGTCCCGCATTCATTTAGTCTGGATAGCGACAGTATGCGGAAAAATGAAAACGGACTTTCGTTATTCCAACACCCTCGGCTGGAACACCTTCCCCGTCCCACCCCTCACCGAAAAAAACAGAGCCGACCTGACCCGCTGTGCCGAAGAGATCCTGCTGGCACGGGAAGCGCACTTTCCGGCCACCATTGCCGATCTCTACGCCCCCGACAAGATGCCGGATAATCTGCGCCGCGCCCATGAGCGCAATGATGAGGTGCTGGAGCGCATCTACATCGGTCGCCGTTTTAAAAACGATACCGAGCGGTTGGAGAAGCTGTTTGATCTCTACACCAAAATGACAACAGGCGCGGCCAAGTCAGGCGCGAAAGTGACAAGGGGGAAGCGCGCATGAGCAATGAGACAGGTGATCAACCCATCCGCCTGACACCGCCCCCCGAGGGCTACGCCGACTGGCTGATTGAACTCAAGGGGCGCATTCATAGCGCCCGGCAGCGCGCCACGCTGGCGGTCAACCGCGAACTGGTACTGCTCTACTGGCAGATCGGCCGCGACATTCTGGCACGACAGGCGGAAGCGGGCTGGGGCGCGAAGGTGATCGAGCGGTTGGCGCAGGATTTGCGCACCGCCTTTCCCGAGATGAAGGGGTTTTCGCCGCGTAATCTCAAATACATGCGCGCCTTTGCCGAGGCCTGGCCGGATGCCGAATTTGTGCAAGAGGTGCTTGCACAATTACCCTGGTATCACCAGTTGGCGCTGCTGGATAAGTTGCCCGACCTCGAAACCCGCCGCTGGTATGCGGCTAAAGCGATTGAACACAATTGGTCGCGTAATATTCTGGTGATGCAGATCGAAACCCGCCTGCTGGAACGCAGCGGCACGGCGGTCACTAATTTCGCCACCAGCCTGCCCAAG
Organism: Gammaproteobacteria bacterium; assembly: GCA_021647705.1. Classification (GTDB taxonomy): domain Bacteria; phylum Pseudomonadota; class Gammaproteobacteria; order SZUA-152; family SZUA-152; genus SZUA-152. The sequence goes on from JAKIUF010000032.1 coordinate 5,509, forward strand.
CCTCACTCCGACCTGGCCCGCGAATCGCTGAAAGACCCTTACCGTTTCGACTTTCTGGGCCTCAGCGATGAAGCGCAGGAGCGCGAGGTCGAGAACGCCCTGGTGAAGCATGTCACCGAGTTTCTGCTGGAACTTGGCGCGGGGTTCGCGTTCGTCGGGCGGCAGCTGCTGCTGGACGTGGGCGGTGACGAGTTTTTCATCGACCTGTTGTTCTACCACCTCAAGCTGCGCTGCTATGTGGTGATTGAACTCAAGGGCGGCAAATTCAGACCTGAGCACCTGGGGCAGTTGGGCTTTTACCTCACCGCGGTAGATGCCCAGATCAGGCACCCGCAGGATGGCCCGACCATCGGCCTGCTGCTATGCAAGAGCAAGAACAGGGTCGTGGCCGAATATGCGCTGCGCGACAACGCTCAACCCATCGGTGTGGCCGAATATCAACTGGTGGAGTCCTTGCCCAGGGAGTTGCAGACCAGCCTGCCCAGCATCGAGCAGATTGAGCACGAGCTGTCGGGTGGCGACTCATCCATCGACGATGACGCATAATGAATTTACTGAAGGCAATGCCATGAATCAAACCGTACCTTTGCTGGTTCCCATGCTCCTGCGTGGGAACCCATACCGCGCTTACGGCTGGTCTGCATTCCCTCGCGGAGCATGGAAACGAGAAAAGAGTTACTTAATAGGAAAATATGATGGCAGATAAATCGATCCCTCACGTCTCTGTTAACTATGCCCGCACTGGCCGTTCAAAAAAATCCAACGAGCTGGGTATGCGAGTGATGCAGGAACGCGCTTATGAAAAACGTGGCGAACAATATTTATTGATTAAATCACCACCGGCCTCAGGTAAAAGCCGGGCGCTGATGTTTATTGCGCTGGATAAGTTGCACAATCAGGGTTTAACGCAGGCGATTATCGTGGTGCCGGAAAAATCCATCGGCGCGAGTTTTAATAATGAGCCGCTGCGTCAATTCGGCTTTTGGGCTGACTGGCAGGTTGAACCGAAATGGAACCTCTGCAATGCACCGGGTGAAGATGGCGGCAAGGTCAATTCCGTAAAGGCGTTTTTAGCGAGCAATGACAAAGTGCTGGTCTGTACTCACGCCACCTTACGTTTTGCGGTGGATCGTTTTGGTGTGGCCGCCTTTGATAATCGCTTGATTGCGGTGGATGAGTTTCATCATGTCAGTGCCAATCCAGACAATAAGCTAGGCGCACATCTTGGTCAGTTTCTTGCCCGCAATAAAGTGCATATTGTGGCGATGACCGGCTCCTATTTCCGTGGTGATGCGGTGGCAGTGTTGACACCGCAGGATGAGGCTAATTTCGAAACCATCACCTACACCTACTACGAACAGCTTAACGGTTATGAATATCTGAAAACGCTGGATATCGGTTATTACTTCTACTCGGGCGCTTACTCGAATGAGATCCTGAGTGTGTTAGATCCTAACGAAAAAACCATCATCCATATTCCCAATGTTAATTCGCGTGAAAGCACCAAGGATAAGATCAAGGAAGTCGAACATATTATTGAGGAGCTGGGCAGCTGGAAAGGCATTGACCCTGAGACGGGTTTTCATCTGGTTGAGGCATCGAATGGGAAAATAATCAAAATTGCCGACCTGGTGGATGATGATGCGGCTAGGCGCGATAAGGTATCCACGGCGTTAAAGCTGCCGGAGGCCAAGCATAATCGCGACCATGTGGATATCATCATTGCACTGGGCATGGCCAAAGAAGGCTTTGACTGGATCTGGTGCGAACATGCGCTGACGGTAGGTTATCGCTCCAGCCTGACCGAGATTATCCAGATCATCGGTCGTGCTACCCGTGATGCCAAAGGTAAAACTCATGCCCGCTTTACCAATCTGATTGCCGAACCCAATGCCGAAGAAGAGGCGGTGGTGGATGCGGTCAACGATACCTTAAAGGCCATTGCTGCCAGTTTGCTGATGGAACAGGTGCTTGCGCCCAGGTTTAACTTCACCCCTAAAAACAAACAGAGTGGCCCGGTTGATGGATACGACTATGGGGAGAATGGCTACGATCCAAAAAGTAGTAATGTTGGCTTTAATGAATCAACCGGCCAATTTCAAATTGAGATTAAGGGGCTGGTCGCACCAAAGAGTGACGATGCCCAGCGTATTTGTCAGGAAGACCTGAACGAAGTGATTACGGCCTTTGTGCAAGATAAAACAACGCTTGAACGCGGCCTGTTTGATCAAGAGATGGTGCCTGAAGAACTGACCCAGGTGCGCATGGCGACGATTGTGAAAGAGAAATACCCTGAGCTGGATGATGAAGATCAGGAGGCGGTTCGCCAACATGCGATTGCTGCCCTTAATTTGACGCAAAAGGCCAAAGAGGTTGTGAATGGCAGTGATGAGTTACAGAAGAGTGGCAGCACGGCCTTGATCGACGGAGTGCGAAAATTTGCCATGGATGTGCGTGACCTGGATATCGATTTAATTGATCGCATCAACCCATTCAATGAGGCCTATGCGGTGCTTTCCAAAGCCATGACCGAAGAGAGTTTGAAACAGGTGGCTGCGGTCATTTCCGCCAAACGTATCAACCTCAGCCTCGAAGATGCCCGCATGTTAGCCAAGCGCGCTTTGACGTTTAAGCAAGAGCGTAATCGGTTGCCATCGCTAACCTCTCAAGACCCCTGGGAAAAACGCATGGCTGAAGGAATCGCCTACTTGCAGCAAAAGGCAAAGGAGGCGAAGGGTGATTGATAAATCCGACCTCGACTTACTGGGCGAGCTTGGCGTTAATATTGCGCCAGATAAAAAGGTGGCTCACTCACCACGGGAAGAGCGCATTATTGCCGGGTTTGAAGAGATTCAACGTTTTGTTGATCAGCATGGCCGCCCGCCTGTGCATGGCGAAGAGAATGATATTTTTGAGCGGCTTTATGCAACGCGGCTGGATCAGATTCGCCAGCAGGCAAAATGCCGGGAACTACTTCGGGATTTAGACCATCAAGGATTGCTGGATGACTCTTATCAGGATGAGGCACCTACCCTTGATGAGCTGAATGATGATGAACTGCTGACACAATTAGGTGTGCCAGAATCAAGCGAAGGAGATGTAACGCATCTCAAGCATGTTAAGTCTCGTGCTGAAATAAGAGCCGCAGAGGAAATTGCAAGCCGCATGCCTTGCAAAGATTTTGATAAATTTAAACCCCTGTTTGAAACGGTGCAAACAGAGATTGAAAATGGCATAAGAGAGATAAAACCGTTCAGAGATTATGCAGAAATTCTGGAAGGTGATTTTTTTATTCTCTCTGGCCAGAAAGCTTATGTTGCCGAAGTGGGTGAAGAATTTCTGGGTGAACATGGTCGGCCTGACGCACGCTTACGTCTGATTTATGATAATGGCACTGAAAGCGATTTGTTAATGCGTTCATTACAGAGAGCGCTTAATAAAGACCCCGCAGGTCGGCGCATTACTGACAACTCACCAGGGCCACTATTTTCTGGCGTGATGGATGGTGAAGAGTTGGCCAGTGGCATAATCTATGTGCTGCGCAGTCAATCTGACCATCCGGTTATCGAAAAAAGCCGTGATGTCATACATAAAATTGGCGTCACCAGTGGCAGTGTTGAGAAGCGTATCGCCAACGCCAAGCTTGATCCCACTTTTTTAATGGCCAAGGTTGACGTGGTGGCTGAATATACGCTCTACAATATCAACCGATCAAAACTGGAAAAGCTTATTCATACGTTTTTTAATGGTGCGCGATTAGATATTGAAATTAATGATCGGTTCGGGCATCCGGTTGTTCCCAGGGAATGGTTCCTGGTGCCGTTGTTTGTGATTGATGATGTGGTTGAAAAAATTAAGGATGGAACGATTGGCAGGTATGTATACGACATGAAGTCCGCAGCTCTGGTCTCCGATGAAAGGTAATGCGGGTTTGGTCGTTTTGTATTACAACAATTCACCAAACACTGTGACTGTCAATAGTTTTCACCGCAAAAGGAGCACGAAGACTGAAGGTTTATTTTTTCGCACCTCTTTGCATCCTTTGTGGTGAAATGTGAATTAAGCACCAGCAAAGTGATTTAGCCCTTATGTTCATATTTAAAATGAAAATCATAATGGGGTAGAGAATATGTTGCCAGTCTATATTACTATCAGCAAACGATTATTGATCTTGTCAGGAGAGAGTCATGCCTATATTGCGTCCACCCCATTTTTTGTTATTCCTATTTTTTATCATGGTCTCATTATTGTCAGCGGCAACGATGGCCAGCGAGGATAATGATACGCACTATGATCGCATCAGCCTGCTGGCCACAGCTTCAGATGAAATCGAGAATGATATTCTTGAAACGACATTGTCTGTACAGCGTGAAGGTAATAATCCGTCGGAATTATCGGAGGAAGTAAACACAACGATTCAGTGGGCTATTACTGAAGCTAAAAAAGTCAGTGGGGTCACGGTGCAGACCATGGGTTATCAGACCAATCCCGTTTATCAGCAACGGCGTTTGTCGGCTTGGCGGGTGCGACAAAGCCTGCGCCTGGAAAGCAAGGATATTGCCAAATTAAGCCAGCTAATTGGTAAGTTGCAAGAGCGTTTGACGGTGGACCGGGTCGGTTATCGTATTTCCGTCCAGCGCCGTAATACGGTGGAGGAAAACCTGATTACTGAGGCAATAGCACTTTTTCAGCAGCGTTCGAAGCTGGTTGCAAAACAGATGAACCGTGATCGTTATCGCGTGGTGAAAATGAATATTAATGCCGGAGGTGCGCCAATGCGGCCAATGATGATGCGAGCAGAAATGTCGGCGATGGCTGATACACGTATCGCTCCCAGTTTTGAAGCAGGTGTACAAACGGTTACGGTTTCAGTGAATGGCACCATCGAGTTGCAGTTGGATTGAGCCCAAAGTTACAAACACATTGTCTGGAATGATTTTTGGTGTGCGATGAGAGCTGGCGACCGTATATCAAAAAACGTGGAACAAAATGTGTCTTGAGGTATCTTTACGATGATAGTCATTAATGATATTGCTGATCCGGAATGCTCTTTGATTTGCTGGTAAGTATTTAGAAAACCCCAAGGATAATATCCTTGGGGGGACGATGTGCAGCTAATTACGGACTGATTTCAAAGCTTGAGTTGGTGATATTAGGGCGAGGAAGAGTGCTGATGACTGGGTTTTTAAGTAAAATGATACCTTCGCTTTCACCTAGAGTGACGCTGGAAACCGCTGTTCCGGTGGTGTTATCCACGAGTAGAGGGTAATAATTGCCACCTAATTGATAAGTGACTGGATTGTTACCTATATTGGCAAGCCCACCTTGACCAAATTTTGCCAGCACCAGCGCATTTGAATACTCACGGGCTAGCACACTACTACCACTGTCAGATGCAAGTTCATAGAAGCGGTCCGTGTTTGCTGCATTCCAAGAGTCAGTGCCTGTTCGCGTAACGGGCACTCCGATATTCACTTCCATATTCCGGTGCCAGTGACTGGTTCGAAAATTGCCATAGGGTGTGCCTCCATAGTTGGCTGCACTCCCCTCGTGATACATAAAGTAGGCATTTTCATGATTAATCAGATAATGAGTCGCCAGGATAAAGCGGGTAAAAGCATAGGGAATATCCTGCATGGTTGAGGTGACATTGGTTTGACTGCGGATTAACATTTTACGGCCATTTTCTAGGTCGTCATAAACATCCCTAAGGCGGGGAATGCGAGATCGTCCGCTGGTACTTGTCACCATATATTCGATAGTGAGGTGCATCGTTTTGTCACGCTGGTCTACATAAAGATCGGGAAACCATTGATACACAATATCGGCATCGGCAGCATTGGCGTTGACCACAAATGAATTATTATCGGTCTGTTGTTTGAGATATGCTTCCAGCTCTATTTTTGCATCTAAAAGATCTTGTTGTATCTGATTGTAGACCTCTTCAATACTCCGGCTGCCATCGGGGTTCAGCTCAATCGTATTTTGTAAGTTACTTGTCCATGGTCCGCTATTTTGTATGCCGTCGAAAGTATCTAGGAATACACCGTCCAAAAAGGTGTTGGAAACCCCTGCAACGCTGATTTCATACAATGCATATGCTTCAAAGGCGCGTCGAAAAGTTATTGAAGTTGGGTTAATGCCTACCCATCCTCCATTCCAGCGAACGCGTGCGCGTGCCTCTGCCAGCGTAGTGGCGCTGCCGTTAGGACCAAAACCCGGTACAGTTATACTGCCGCCGAGTATTCTCACTTCAGAGTCCGAGTGATAGTGATAGTAAATATTTTCCGGATCGTGGCCATTATTGCTTGCCCAGTTTTCCATCCACGTCATAGCATCTGGGGCGAGGCTATGGTAGGCCAAATAACGCATGAGCCTGGTGTCAGGGTTTGCCTCTTTAATCGTAGTGTAGAGCTGTATATCCCAGTTGTTGCCCCCTCCTATAATCCAGTCATGATGCTGTGCTAGCCATGTGGCCTCAGCTAAGCGGTTATTTAGAGGAGCATAATCAAAACCAAATGTTTTTATATGTGGGAAGTTCTGTGCAGTTGCTGTGCTAGCCAGCAGCGTTAATGAGACTATGATTGTGCCCAGCAAGGAGAGCTTTTTACGTTGGCGTTGAAAAAAGCTGTTTAACCGTGGTTTTTCAGAAGAGCTCATTGTTCTTTAACCTCATGAATCAAATTTATGGGCGGATGTCGATAATCTGTTCCGCGCTGAGTGCGGAGCCAAGTGACGTGGTTAATTTTTTTGTGGTACCTCAGTTAAGTCGATTTTTTTCATTTCCAATCATTTCCAATCATTGCTGCTCATTGCTGCAGGGGGCTTATGTCATCCAAACAGGAGTGGAGTCTGTCGTTGGCGCATAAAACGGGTATAGCAATATACCTAGGCTTATCCTGATCAAAAGCTGCTTACGCATACACTGGAAATAGTCTCCCAGTTTTTTCAGAAACTGATACATTCGGTTAAAAACAGACAGTTTATTCAGGCTGTGTTGTACCACCTTTGCGAGAAAGGCTCCCATTTTTTAGCGCGATTAAGGGCCGCAGGCTCAAGCCTGCGTCATTTGGGGGCCATTTTTAGGGTGTGTTGTTGCATTTTAGATGTTACTTAAAGGTGCGGCTGTAATGCAAAATGCCTGTTTTTTTGTTAGCACTACCCTTCAGTCTTTCTCTGCGTTGATTTTGGGCATTTTGCCAGTGTGCCGCAGGGTAATGGGTGTGGTATGCTCTCGCGACTGAAAAGAGCGCTCAAGCGCTGCTCATTCCCTGAAAACCGGGGCTTTGAAACCAGAGCCGAGACCATTTATTGAAGAGGTAGTGGCATACACCTATGACAGACAGCATCGAGTTCGCCAAAGAAACCATCCCTGTCAATATTGAAGAGGAGATGAAGCAGTCTTATCTTGATTACGCCATGAGCGTCATTGTTGGCCGTGCCTTGCCAGACGTGCGTGACGGCCTCAAGCCCGTGCATCGCCGTGTGCTTTACGCCATGAGCGTGCTGGGTAACGACTGGAATAAACCCTACAAAAAGTCCGCCCGTGTGGTAGGTGATGTTATTGGTAAATACCATCCGCATGGCGATACTGCGGTGTATGACACCATCGTACGTATGGCTCAGCCGTTTTCGCTGCGCTATATGCTGATAGACGGACAGGGCAATTTCGGTTCGGTGGATGGTGATTCCGCTGCTGCCATGCGTTACACCGAAGTGCGTATGTCCAAAATTGCGCATGAACTGTTAGCTGATTTGGATAAAGAGACAGTTGATTTTACCCCCAACTACGATGAATCCGAACACGAACCTGCCGTATTTCCGTCGCGCCTGCCTAACCTGCTGATCAACGGCAGCTCTGGCATTGCTGTGGGTATGGCCACCAATATCCCGCCGCACAATCTTGGCGAGGTGGTGGATGCGGTGCTGGCGCTGATTGATGATCCTTCGCTGGACATTAATGCGCTGATCGATATTGTACCCGGCCCGGATTTCCCTACTGAAGGCATTATTAACGGTGTGCGCGGTATTCGCGAGGCCTATCGCACCGGTCGTGGTCGCGTGCTGGTGCGTGCCCGCACTGAGATCGAAGAACACGGCAATGGTCGTCAACGCGTTGTGGTTACCGAGTTGCCGTATCAGGTGAACAAGGCGCGCCTCATTGAAAAAATTGCGCATTTGGTGCGTGACAAAAAAATTGAGGGTATCAGTGAGTTGCGTGATGAGTCTGACAAAGACGGCATGCGCATGGTCATTGAACTCAAGCGCGGCGAAGTGCCGGAGGTGTTGATCAACAACCTCTATTCGCAGACACAAATGCAGAATACCTTCGGCATCAACATGGTGGCACTGGTAGACGGCCAGCCACGGTTGCTGAATCTCAAACAGATATTACAGGCTTTTATTGATCATCGTCGTGTGGTGGTGACCCGTCGCACGATTTTTGATTTACGCAAGGCGCGTGAAAAGGCGCACATCCGTGAAGGTCTGGCGGTTGCGTTGACCAATATTGATCCGATTATTGCGCTGATCAAATCGGCTCCCAATCCCGCACAAGCCAAAATCAAATTGATGGATGCTGGCTGGGAGCCAGGTGTGGTATTGAAGATGTTGGAGCGTTCCGGTGCTGAGTCTTCGCGTCCCGACAGTCTGGGCAAAGAATTTGGTCTGGTGGATGGCAAGTATCATCTGTCTGAAGTACAGGCCCAGGCCATTCTGGAAATGCGCCTGCATCGTTTGACCGGCCTCGAACAGGATAAAATTCTTAACGAATATGAAGAATTGCTCATTGTTATTGCCGATTTATTGGATATCCTCGGCAGCATTGAACGCCTGATGCAGGTGATTCGCGAAGAATTGCGGGAAATCAAAGAGCAGTACAATGACGAGCGACGTACTGAAATTCGTGAATCAGAAGCAGATATTAATCTCGAAGACCTGATCACCGAAGAAGATGTGGTGGTAACGCTGTCGCATGAGGGTTATGCCAAGTGTCAGCCGCTGACGGATTATCGTGCTCAGCGTCGTGGGGGTCGCGGTAAGTCTGCCACCAATATGAAAGATGAGGATTTTGTCGATAAGCTGTTTGTCGCCAGCACCCACGATACGATTCTGTGCTTCTCCAGTCAGGGCAAGATGTACTGGAAAAAAGTCTACGAACTGCCACAGGCGGGACGCGCTGCGCGTGGTAAACCCATTGTCAACCTGTTGCCGCTGGAAGAAGGTGAGCGTATTAACGCCATCCTGCCCATTCGTGAATACGAAGAGGGCAAGTTTATTTTCTTCGCCACGGCGAATGGCACGGTGAAAAAAACACCGCTGGTGGATTATTCGCGACCGCGAACCAATGGTATTCGTGCCATTGATTTGCGTGATGGTGATCAATTGGTGGGTGTGGATATCACTGATGGTGATCGTGATGTGATGCTGTTCACCAGTGCGGGAAAAACCATTCGTTTCAGTGAATCCAATGTACGCGCCATGGGCCGTACTGCCGGTGGTGTTCGTGGAGTGCGACTGGCAGGTGATGCCAAGGTGATTTCGCTGATTATTGCCGATGAGGGCTGTGTACTCACTGCAACAGAAAATGGATATGGTAAACGCACTGCCGTGGACCAATATCCCAGCCATGGTCGCGGTGGGCAAGGCGTTATCTCCATTCAGGGCGGTGAGCGTAATGGTGCTGTGGTGGGTGCGGTGCTGGTGTCTGAAGATGACCAGATTATGCTGATTTCCGATGGTGGCACTTTGGTGCGTACCCGTGTGACGGAAATTTCAGTGCTGGGACGTAATACCCAGGGTGTGCGACTGATCAAATTGTCCAACGGTGAAAAGCTGGTGGGTATTGAGCGTGTTGCGGAAGCTGAAGAAGATGACAGCGATGGCGACGATGAGGTTTCGTCAGAAGATTAGTTGGAGTGGAAATTGTGTCATCAGCTCGCCAGAAATAATTGTGCCCACATGATTGCGAATATACTTATTGACGATAAAAACGGTAGGTCTTCGCTTATGCTCATGCCGGGCATTATGGTATTGCTGGTTGTATTCGGGTGTTGGTCTTTGGACGCCGGATCAGGTTCTTAAGTTTGTTTAGGAACTGGTAGAGATATGAATATATATTATCACCCGCAGTATAATATTAACCTTGGTTTGTTAAGTTATCTGCACCCCTTTGATGGGCGAAAGTTTTCCAAGGTTTTTAAGGCCATTAAGTCACTGGATGGTATTGATATAAAGCAGCCTGGCGGCCCGGTTCCGCAAGTCGCTATTGATAATTTTGTGGGTGGAATACAGCAAAAATTATTACATGAAAAGCGTTATATCTTGCGGGCATTGGAGATACCTTATATTCCTCTGCTGCCGTTTTCTATCATTGATAAACGTATTTTGTTACCCATGCGCTGGGGGATAGAAGGAACCATTGAAGCGAGTAAAGATGCGTTAAAGGGAAACGTGGCGTGGAATTTATCAGGTGGATACCACCACGCAACCCCCAGGAATTCCGAGGGGTTTTGTATCTATAACGACATTGGTATTGCGGTACAGGAGATGTTGGCTACCAACCTGATCAGTGAGACGGATAAAATATTGATTGTCGATATCGATGCGCATCATGGTAATGGCAATGCCTATACTTTTATGGATAATAAGAATGTGACCATTCTGGATATCTATAATAACGATGTTTATCCGCAAAATAATTATACTAAAAACCGGGTGAATATTGATGTTCCTATGGCCGCAGGAACAGAGGGCACTCAGTATAATGAAGCATTAAAAAATGCACTGGATAAATTAGACGGTGATTATTGTATTGCCTATGTTGTAGCAGGCACTGATGTTTTGGCATCTGATCCGCTAGGCCGACTAGGGTTATCAATTTCTGAATGTGTTGAGAGAGATAAGTTGGTCTATGAGAAACTGCAATCGCTTTCCATTCCTGCTGTTTTTGTCGGCGGTGGTGGTTATTCAAGTGAAAGTGCCCAGGCCATTACTGAGAGTATAAAATGTTTACATCGCCTTGATGAATCTGAATCGGTCAGAATGGACAGCATGCGTTAATTTTCTGAATTTCAGTCTGTACTTGAATGATGAAAGAGGTGCCCAGGGAGATTGCGGCAATAATGCTGCGAGTATATAAATAGAGATGAACGGGAGTTTTAATGAGACGCGTATTTAATTTTAGTGCGGGCCCTGCGGCATTGCCACAGGAAGTATTGGAAAAAGCCCAGGCTGAAATTCTGGACTGGCATGATGCCGGTATGTCGGTGATGGAAATGAGCCATCGTGGCAAGGAATTCATGTCTATCGCAGCACAGGCCGAGGCCGATTTGCGTGAAGTGATGGCCATTCCAGATAATTACAAAGTGTTATTTTTGCAAGGTGGCGCATCCAGCCAGTTTGCTATGGTGCCGTTGAACCTGCTGCGCGGCAAAACATCGGCGGATTATTATCGTACGGGCTCCTGGTCGAAAAAGGCCATTGCCGAGGCCAAGCGTTATTGCGATGTCAACATCGTTGCTGATACTGAAACCGGCGGAAAATTTACCACGGTGCCGGAAGAAGGCAGTGTGACATTTAATCCTGATGCCGCTTATGTGCATTACACGCCGAATGAAACTATTGAAGGCGTGGAATTTCCTTACGTGCCAGACACAGGGGATGTGCCTCTGGTTGCTGACATGTCGTCAACGATCTTGTCACGGCAAATTGATGTTTCCAGGTTTGCAATTATCTACGCGGGCGCGCAAAAAAATATCGGCCCTGCCGGGCTTACCATTGTTATTGTGCGCGATGACCTGATTGGTGATGTGAAAGAAGGCACACCAGCCATGTTTGATTATGCTGTGCATGCCAAAAATGATTCCATGTACAACACGCCACCGACCTATGGTTGGTATCTGGCTGGGTTGGTGTTTACCTGGCTCAAGGAAAAAGGCGGTTTGGTAACAATGGGCGAAATTAATCAACGCAAGGCAGAAAAATTATATGCGGCGATTGATACGTCGAATTTTTATGCAAACCCTGTTGCCATTCATTGTCGTTCCTGGATGAATGTGCCGTTCACACTGGCCAATGCTGATCTGGATGCTGCGTTTCTTTCCGAAGCCAAGAAGGCCGATTTGGTGACGTTGAAAGGGCATCGTTCGGTGGGTGGTATGCGTGCAAGTATTTATAACGCTATGTCTGAAGAGGGTGTGGATGCACTGATCACTTTCATGGCCGATTTTGAAAAACGTAACGGCTAATAAAAATCCAACGCAAAGACGCAGAGGAGCAAAGGCCGCAAAGAATTAATCATTTTTTGGATTTCTTTCTGGCCTTTTCATTGAAATAAATGGATATCACTATGCACAAAATTCTGACACTCAACAATATTTCCGTTGCCGGACTGGAGCGCTTGCCGCGTGACGGTTACGAAGTGGCTTCGGAAATTCAACACCCCGACGCTATCTTGTTGCGCTCGTTTAAAATGCATGACATGGAAATTCCATCGACATTGAAAGCGGTGGGCCGTGCGGGTGCGGGTGTTAATAATATTCCGGTGGATAAAATGAGCGCCGCAGGCATTCCCGTGTTCAATGCACCGGGTGCCAATGCCAATGCTGTAAAAGAGTTAGTGATTACCGGCATGTTGCTGGCTTGTCGTAATATTTGTCAGGCTTGGGAGTTTGCACGTGAGTTGGAAGGCGATGATGCGACAGTCAACAAACAGGTTGAGGCGGGCAAGAAGAATTTTGGTGGCTTTGAGTTGCCAGGCCGTACCCTGGGGGTGGTTGGTTTAGGGGCTATTGGTCGTCAGGTGGCTAATGCCGCTATTGCGTTGGGTATGAAAGTGGTTGGTTTTGATCCGGGTATTACTGTGGAAGGTGCCTGGGCTTTGTCGGCTAATGTGAAAAAGGCGGCCACGGTGGATGAGCTGTTATCACAAGTGGATTTCGTTACTTTTCATGTGCCGCTTATGGAGGCCACTAAGCATATGATCAATGCAGAACGCCTGAAGAACATGAAAGACAATGTGGTCATCCTTAATTTTGCCCGTGGTGGTATTGTGGATGATGAGGCTGTGTCTGAGGCGATCAAGGCCGGTAAGGTTTATGCTTATGTGTGTGATTTTCCAACCAATCTGTTAAAAAAACATGAACGGGTCATTACTTTGCCGCACTTGGGAGCGTCCACTGTGGAGGCAGAAGATAACTGTGCCATCATGGTGGCGGAGCAGGTGCGTGATTACCTGGAAAATGGCAATATTACGAATTCAGTGAATTTTCCTGAAGTGAATATGCCGCGTAACGAAGGTGTGCGCATTACTGTTGTGAATTCCAATGTCCCTAATATGGTGGGGCAGATCACCACGGCGTTGGCCGAGGGTGGTTTGAATATTATTGATATGCTGAACAAATCCCGCAATGATTTAGCTTACACTCTGGTGGATGTTGATCAGGACGTGCCGGATACTGTGCTGGATGCTGTGCGTGCCATTGATGGTGTATTGGCCGTGCGAGCGATATGAAAACGGCAGAGCCTGCCGTGAAAAAATAAAAAACCACTGGGTTTAGCGAATGCATCAGGTTAAAGATACCCTGAAAATAACGATCAGTTGCATGCTGTCTACTAAAAATTATGACCAATAAACTTGACTCAATCCGACAAAAAATTGATGTGCTGGATAAAAAACTCCAGGATTTGATCAATGAGCGTGCGCGTCTTGCACAGGAAGTGGCACAGGTAAAACAGGCACAGGGTGATGATGCGGTTTATTATCGCCCGGAGCGCGAAGCGGCAGTATTGCGTGAAGTGCTGGCGCGTAACGAAGGCCCTTTATCCGGTGAAGATATGGCACGCTTATTTCGTGAAATCATGTCTGCCTGTCTGGCGCTGGAGCAAACGTTACAAGTGGCCTTCCTTGGGCCCGAAGGCACTTTTACCCAGGCTGCTGCATTGAAGCACTTTGGTCATTCGGTGCGTACTGTGTCAATGACAGCTATTGATGAAGTATTCCGGGAAGTGGAATCTGCTGCGGTAAATTATGGCGTGGTGCCAGTGGAAAATTCCACCGAAGGTGTGGTCAATCACACACTGGATATGTTTATGCAGTCTTCGCTGGTGATTTGTGGTGAGGTGGATCTGCGTGTACATCATCATCTGTTAGGGCACAGTCAAGAGCGCAGTAGTCTGAAGCGTATTTACTCACATCAGCAATCACTGGCGCAGTGTCGCGAATGGTTGGATGTGCGCCTGCCGGGTGTGGAGCGGGTCGCCGTCAGTTCTAATGCAGAGGCGGCGCGTCGCGCCGCTGGTGAAGAACAGGTAGCAGCGATTGCCAGTAATATTGCTGCTGACATTTATGGTCTTGAAATACTGGAAGCCAATATTGAAGACAATCCTGATAACATCACGCGCTTTCTGATTATTGGTCGCGAATCGGTTGCTTCCAGTGGTGATGATAAAACGTCTTTACTGGTTTCCATGCCCAACAAACCGGGCGCATTACATCAAATGCTGGAGCCGTTTGCAGAAAATGCGATCTCCATGAGCCGTATTGAGTCTCGCCCCTCCCGTTTGGCTAACTGGGAATATGTATTCTTTATTGATATCAATGGCCATGTTGACGATAAAAAAGTTACTCAGTGTCTGGATGCATTACGTGAAAAAACCTCAATGCTCAAAGTGCTGGGTTCCTACCCCCGGGCGGTTTTGTAACCGGGTTACACTACACCGAACTGAATTATCATGAATCCATTCGAAGCACGGGCGACATCCGGCATTAAAAGCCTGCGTCCCTACCAGCCGGGTAAACCCATTGATGAGTTGCAGCGCGAGTATGGCGTGAGCGATGTGGTTAAACTGGCCTCCAATGAAAACCCGTTAGGGCCAAGTCCCGTAGTACTGGCGGCATTGCAAAACAAATTTGCCGAACTGGCGCGCTATCCCGATGGCAACGGGTTTGAGTTGAAGCAGGCACTGGCTGCCAGACACGGTGTCGATATGGCACAAATTACGCTGGGTACGGGTTCCAGTGATCCGCTGGAGTTTGTGGTGAGAGTGTTTGTGCAGCCAGGCGATGAGGTGATGTTTTCCGAACATGCTTTTGCCATGTATCCCATTATCACCCAGGCTGCCAGCGCCACTGCGGTTATTACACCGGCAAAGGATTGGGGGCATGATCTTGATGCCATGCGCGCTGCGGTTACTGATCGCACCCGGGTGATTTTTATTGCCAACCCGAATAATCCTACGGGTACCTGGTTGGACAGCGACGCGCTACGGGCTTTTATTGCTGATATTCCCGAGCAAGTGATGGTGGTAGTTGATGAAGCCTATTTTGAATTTGCCAGTGATCCTGCGTTGGGTGCTGTGGGCTATCCTGATGCCACGCAATGGCTGAATCTTTTTCCTAACCTGATGGTAACCCGCACTTTTTCCAAAGCTTATGGACTGGCAGGCTTACGTGTGGGTTATTCGCTGTCCCACCCGGATGTGGCCAATTTGCTTAATCGTATCCGTCCTCCTTTTAACGTGAACAGTCTGGCATTGGTGGCTGCCCGCGCAAGTCTGGATGATACGGATCACATACGTCGTGGAGTGGCGCTTAACACTGAGCAAATGCATGTAGTGACCACGGCCGTGAA
Source organism: Gammaproteobacteria bacterium (assembly GCA_021647705.1). GTDB lineage: Bacteria > Pseudomonadota > Gammaproteobacteria > SZUA-152 > SZUA-152 > SZUA-152. The sequence goes on from JAKIUF010000032.1 coordinate 21,141, forward strand.
AGAAATGGGATTGAACTTCATTCCTTCGGTGGGAAATTTTGTGTGTATCGATGTGGGAGAGGCAGCCGCGGTATATGATGCGCTGCTGTACGAGGGCGTGATTGTGCGTCCTGTGGCTAACTACGGTATGCCGCAATACTTGCGGGTGACGTTGGGGCTGGCGGAAGAAAATGTACGGTTTTTAACAGCCTTGGGCAAGGTGTTGGCTTAAATGCGAACTAAGGGCTAAATCACTTCGTTAATATTTTTTACTGAAAGCAATGTCATTCCGCATGTTGTTCGTCGGAGCCCAGAGGCTTAAGTTCTCAAACAAGCGTTCCTATGTGTTGGGAGGTTATGTTGTAGTGGTACTGACAAGTGACGTGTTATAAACGCAGAGGTCGCAGAGGTCGCAGAGGCGCGGAGACACAGAGAAAGACAATTTTTATCTCTGAGGTTTTTGTATTATCAGTATCGTTACCAAAAAATGTACAGCAATGATTAAACAACTCACTATTATCGGCGTTGGACTTATCGGTGGTTCCCTGGCACGGGCACTGAAGCGAGCGGGTGCCGTGGATGAAGTGGTGGGCGCAGGGCGTGATGCGCAACACTTGCAACAGGCGCTGACGCTGGGTGTAGTGGATCGCATCGAAACGGATCTGGCGGTGGCGGTGCAGGGGGCTGACATCGTGGTGGTGGCGACGCCGGTAGGCGCGACGGAAACGGTTTTTCGCAGTATTGCTCCTGCTCTGTCTGCTGATACCATTCTTACTGATGTGGGCTCCACCAAGGCCAGTGTTGTTGCCGCAGCTCAGGCGGCCTTTGGTCAGTTGCCGGAAAACTTTGTGCCAGCTCACCCTATTGCGGGCACGGAAAAAAGCGGCGTGGAAGCCTCGTTTGCCGAGTTGTTTGAAGGGCGTCGTATTATTTTAACGCCCACGGAAAACAGTGCGCCGCAAGCAATAATCCGAGTGCGGGCCATGTGGGAACAAACGGGTGCCAAGGTAGTGGAAACCGATGTTGAGCATCATGATGATGTGCTGGCAGCCACCAGCCACTTGCCACATCTGCTGGCCTTTTCGCTGGTGGATACTTTGGCCAAACTTGACGCCAAGCAAGAAGTTTTTGAATATGCTGCCGGTGGTTTTCGGGATTTTTCTCGTATTGCTTCCAGTGACCCGGAGGTGTGGCATGATATCTGTTTGCACAATAGCGCGGCTTTGTTGAAAATGCTGGAACGTTTCGAGGTTGACCTGGACAAGTTGCGTCAGGCCATTGCCGATAATGACAGTGATTATTTATTGCAGGTATTCAAGCGTGCGAAGGCTGCGCGCGATCAGTTTTGTGAGGATTGAGGTTTTTTGGAATGTGATGTGTTTAACGCAAGGAACGCAAAGTTGTTTGATTGTTTTTTCTCTGCATCCTTTGCGACTTCTGCGTTTATTTCCAGAGTGCCAATTAAAACCTTTATATGAGATGAGATAAATACAGGATTGAATGTGGAAGAACAGAATATAATTTTTACCGTTGAGCCCGGCGGTGCATTGCGTGGTGAATTGCGCGTGCCCGGTGATAAATCCATTTCCCACCGTTCTATCATGCTGGGTTCGCTGGCCGAAGGCACGACGGAAGTCACGGGGTTTCTTGAAGGCGAAGATGCATTGGCTACCCTGCAAGCCTTCCGCGATATGGGTGTTAATATCGAAGGCCCGGATAATGGCCGGGTGACTATTCATGGTGTGGGCATGCGTGGATTAAAAACACCCGCAGGCCCATTGAATATGGGTAACTCGGGGACATCAATGCGCCTGTTGTGCGGTTTGTTGTCTGGACAATTGTTTAATACCAGCCTCACGGGTGATGGCTCGCTCTCCGGTCGGCCCATGCGTCGTGTCACTGAGCCATTGGCAGAAATGGGGGCGGTGATTGGCACTACCGAGACTGGCACCGCGCCGTTGAATGTTTGTGGTGACCAGCCATTGCGTGGTATCCAGTTCGATATGCCCGTGGCCAGCGCGCAGGTTAAATCCTGTTTGTTGCTGGCGGGCCTGTATGCCAAGGGCCGCACTTGTGTCACCGAACCCGCACCTACCCGCGATCATACTGAACGTATGTTGACAGGTTTTGGTTATGCGGTGGAAAGAATAGGAGCCATGGCCTGTGTTGAGGGCGGTGGTAAACTTATTGCAACGCCAGTGGAAGTGCCTGCGGATATTTCATCAGCCGCCTTTTTTATGGTGGGAGCCAGCATCAGCGAAGGCTCGGATATTGTATTGCAACATGTGGGTGTTAATCCCACCCGTATCGGGGTTATCAACATTTTGCGCCAGATGGGGGCCGACATTACTCTTAGTAACGAACGCGAAGTGGGCGGCGAGCCCGTGGCGGATATTCGTGTGCGTTCGGCTCCGTTAAAAGGCATCGTGATTCCTGAAGACCAGGTACCTCTGGCCATTGATGAATTTCCAGTGTTGTTTGTTGCCGCTGCCTGTGCCGAAGGTGAGACGGTGTTGACGGGAGCGAAAGAATTACGGGTAAAAGAAAGTGACCGTATTCAGGTGATGGCTGATGGGCTGCATATTTTAGGTGTGGATGCCCAGCCTACCGAAGATGGTATGGTGATTCAGGGTGGCGGGGCGAATTGTCAGTTGGGGAGTGGTCGCGTGGAAAGTCATGATGACCATCGTATCGCAATGGCTTTTTCCATGGCTGCGCTACGCGCCAGTGGTCCGGTGGTCATCAACAATTGCGCCAATGTAAATACGTCGTTTCCAGGGTTTGTTGAATCGGCGCAAAAGGCGGGGCTCAAAATACAAAACTGAATGTGTACGTTCCTTACAAACACGTTGCCCAATATGTTTATGACAGTGTTATTAACTTTAACTGATGCCACTCAGGTCGCAAATGTGAATTAAGCGCTAGAAATATCTGTTTTAAGAATACCGAGCATTTAACGCAGAGGTCGCAGAGGCGCAAAGGACGCAGAGAAAAACGCTAAAAACTTTGCGTTCTCCGCGTCTTTGCGCCCTCTGCGTTTATAACACACCACTTGCCAGTACCACGACAACATAACCCCCCAAGACACTGGAACGATTGTCCGAGTGCTTCTGATATTGCTCAAGGCTTCAGTCAGAATACGAGTGTGGCGTCATGTAAACCATCAGTCATTGATTCATTATTTTTTGTTTCCACATTCTGTGGTATACACTGAATATCTAGACTTTACTCGCCACGGGCGTGGCCCAGCTGTTTATTCCTCAGTAATTAGCATTGACCTCTGAATCCACCAGTGTTTGCAGTTGTTCAAAGCCAAAACTGGGCAATGGTTTTCCGTTAACAAAAAAGGTGGGTGTTTTGTCTGCTCCCAGTAATCTGGCATCGCCGAGATCCTGCTGAATTATTTTCATAATTGCAGGACCATCCATGTCCTGTTGGATGCGTGCAGTATCAACACCTGCCTGCTCAATAAAGCCCCAAAAAATATCCGGTTGCGCTACATGATCGATGGTCCACTGTGACTGGGTTTCAAACATCAGCTCTAACACTTCCCAGAATTTATTCTGCTTTCTGGCACCCTCCAGCATTGCGACCATTTGATCCGAGCCTTGATGCAATGGCAGGTAACGTACCACCAGATTAACTTTGCCGGAATGTTGCTGCATGAGTTGTTTTACAAAGGGGTGAAACCGGGCGCAGGTTTCACAGGCGGGGTCCAGGAATTCGACGATAGTGACTTTTGCAGATGGGTTACCGGTTTTGACTGAATAATCTTTGATCAGTGCGACACTGTTGTCTGCCGCGCGTTTTTCCTGCGCCTGTTTTTCTCCAGCATCATGAAACAGGGCTGCGACGACAAAGGCAAGTACCAGTAAAAATAAAGCGATCAGGGTAAAGTGACTCTGTTTCATAGTGTATTCCTGGTTTGATGATTGTTTTGATTCAAAAGCCTGTGTGCCTTAAGCAGCAGAATAATGATGGCAACAAAAGCGGCCAGTGACAACAGTGGGATAGGTAATATGTCAAACAATACCATACCGTCATCGGCACAAGATATTCCCTGGCGACAGGGTTGCAGGTTTTCCGGGATAAGGCCATAAAACAACAGGCTGTGATAAATGGTGAACAATAGCCCGATGGCTGCAATGGGTAGCGCATATCTTATTACGCGACTATCGAGTGGATGCAGGCCAAGTAACAAAATGACCGCTAGTGGGAACATAAAAATCCGTTGATACCAACACAGCTCACAGGGAATCAGCCCCATTATTTCACTGAAAAACAGGCTGCCTAGCGTGGATAACATTGCAACCAACCAAGCGATAAAAATCAGCCACCAGCCGGCGGTGTTTGTTGTCGTTCGGTCAGCCGTACTCATTTCCATTTGGCCTCATGAAATATGCGGGAGAGAAGTGGGTAAAACATGTATGCCATGCCCTTGCAAAAATACTGAAATCGCCGGGAATTGTATTGTATAGCACGTGAAAAATCACCCGCAGAGTATCGTATCAGGTGATAGGTAGTCTTTCGCTCAAACTTGCCCGTTATTTTTTGATGTTTAGCTGAAGCGCTGGCCGTTAAGCCGTACCCATTCATCTTTGAGCGTGGCGGGTTCCATGGTAAACCAGGGCGCATAGCTGGCTGCAACCTGTTCGGCTTGTTCGGCAAGAATTCCCGATAATACAATGTGACCGCCGGGGGTGACGTGTGCGGCAAAACGCTCGGCAAAGTTTATCAATGGTTGAGCGAGAATATTGGCCAGCAATAAAGAGGTTTGCAGATCAGGCAGGGCATCCGGTAGCACGGCATCAATATTGTCGGCAACCGCATTTTTTTGTGCATTGTCATGCGTGGCAATCAGTGCCTGCGGGTCGTTATCCACAGCCCACACATGGCTTGCCCCCAGCTTGGCAGCAGCCACAGCGAGAATACCGGAACCGCAACCATAATCGATGACTTCATCATGATTTGCGCCATATTCATCCAGCCATTGCAGGCACAATGCCGTGGTGGGGTGAGTGCCCGTGCCAAAAGCCAGCCCCGGGTCTAACAAAATATTGATGGCTTTGGGTTGCGGTGCTGGTGTCCAGCTAGGCACGATCCACAAACGGTTGCCAAAAGGCATGGGTTTGAAGTTGTCCATCCATTCACGTTCCCAGTCTTTGTCTTCCAATGGCGAGATACGGTGGTCCGGCAGGCGATTTGGTGTTATGGCATTGCTGAGCTGTATTAATACTGCGTCCATATCGGTAGCAGCATCGAACAAAGCAATGATGCGGGTGCGTGACCACAAAGGTGTCTCACCCACCGGTGGCTCGTACAGAGGTTGGTTTGCACTATCAAGAAAAGTGACAGCACTGGCACCGATCTCGCTAAGCAATTCAGAGAATTGTTCTGCATTGTCTGGTGTGGTTTCCAGGATGAGTTGTAGCCAGGGCATTGCCAGTTCTCAGGGTATCGTTTGAAAAATATTTGTTGAGCGGGAGTATAGGTGCAATGCCTGAAGATTAATACTCAAGTATTTCTTTGTGAGTAACAATGTTGCGGCCTTGAAACAGGGCAGCAGGACATTATCAAAAAATATGTGAAGTGAGTGTTATAAAAATACACCCATAATAATTGAAGGTCAGATGTGAGGTTTATGCCATATTTTTTTCATGATGCCACCCAAAAATATCTCTCCAGAAAAGTGAAATGATAAACAATAGTAGGGATGTTGATTCTGTATTATCACTTAAAGTGTGAGTGTGACACAGGTTTTTTTATGCGGCACTTGCAAAGTATATTTTGAGGGTGTGTTTGTTGAGTTTTAGAAGTGTCAAAGGTTCGTGTGTTTTTATTTTCAACGTAAAGATGGTTTTTAACGTTATTGTGATTAATGGAAAAATTGTAAGTTTATATTTTTATTGTTAATTATTTAGTTAAGCTGGTAATGCTAATATTAATAAAAGTAGATATTGAAGTCATAAGGTTAACTTTATTAAGTTATAAACATTACAGGTCTAATTTTTATAAATAGGTTATCAATATTAAATAATAGTTTTACGCAGGGCTGTGAGGATTTTTGCGGATATAAAAACTTTTGGTCTTGGTCTAAAGTTTAACCTCAGTTGGTGGGACATTGTTTTTAAAGAAGGTGAGTTTTTTGAAGATTATTAAATTTTCGATTTTTTTCTACCAAGAAAAAATCAGACACCAACATCTACGATTAGCTCAGAGCATTAACTGACTATGGACGAGAGAATGATTTTTATTCTTTTAAAACCTGGATCAGGATCAATGACATTCTATTTGTTCTGCCATCGTCATAAGTATGAAATCGACTACTTCACTTCACAAGGACAATGATCTCATGTTAAAGAAATCGGGCGCTATGGTTTTCTCGCAACACAAGAAACTGTACGGCATTACATCGCTTGTCGTCTTGGGCTGCTTTACTCAAAATGTATTCGCTGATACGGCATTTGAGCCACAGATTGAATATGCACTTTCCGGAACCGACCCAATTGGTATTATTCTGGGTGACTTTAATAATGATGGTATTGATGATATTGCAACGAGCTTGGCCGATGGCACTGCTGGTGGCAGCATATCAATATTGTTTGGTACGAGTGCTGGTACATTTACCGATCACCTTCAGATGCCAATAACCAATGGAAATGGAGACGGTTATGTTCCTGCCGGTCTGGCTGGCGGAGATTTTAATGGTGATGGCCGTTTAGATTTGGCGGTTACTGCGGGCGGGTCTAATCTTGCTGACGTGCATGTGTATCTCAATACGGCTTCTGGTGCTGTAGGTTTTTCGTACTCAACAACAGTTGTGAGCGGAGGAATACCTGCCGTAGCTGTTGTGGCTGAAGATTTTGATAAGGATGGTAATCTGGATCTTGCTGTGGGCAATAACGTTGCTACTACAGGTGCAGGCGTATCAGTATTTGTAGGTAATGGGGACGGTACATTTTCAGTCGCTCAAAATATTGATTCGACAAATGCAGTGGGAGTCACTGACATTATTGCCGTTGATATTGATAAGGACAACGATTTCGATCTGGTGATGCCAAGACTGGTTTTACATAACGATGGAAATGGTGGCTTCGATGTGAATAACCCGCTGGAGCGACAAGGTTCACCATTGCATATTGTATCCGTTGACCTTAATCAGGACACCTGGGTAGATATTGTCCTGAGTGGAGAAGGTGGAATGGGCACCTATACAAATGATCAATTGGGGATTTTCAGCGCTGTAGATCGAGGGTTTGAAGACGGTCCTCTGCGTGGACATACGGCAGGTGATTTTAACCTTGATGGTAATGTTGACGTTGCTCTGGCTAGAGAAGATACGGACGATCTGCGGATTTTTCTCGGTGATGGCGCTGGTGTGCTGGCACGGGATACGCCACTCCTTTTTCCTGTAGGCGATGAACCGCAAAATATTGTCAGCGGTGACTTTAATAATGATGGTATGTTGGATATTGCAATATCGAATCGCAATGCCGGGTCTCCCACGGTTTCCGTGTTGTTGCAGCATGACCCGAATGCTCCGCCCAATGAACTACCTGTTGCAAACCCCGGTGGCCCATACAACGGTACCGTTGATGTTGCTGTACAGTTCGATGGTTCTGCCTCGTCTGACCCCGATGGTTCTATTGCCTCCTATAGTTGGGATTTTGGCAATGGCACAAGTGGTACGGGTGCAACGCCGAGTGCGACTTATAGCGAAGCAGGTACGTTTGACGTGACTTTGACGGTCACAGATGATGCTGGTGCAACAAACTCAATGAGCACAACAGTGGAAGTTATTGCCGCAGCTAACCAGCTGCCGGTTGCAGACCCTGGTGGTCCCTATAATGGAACGGTTGATGTTGCCGTACAGTTTGATGGTTCTGCCTCGTCTGACCCCGATGGCTCTATTGCTTCCTATAGCTGGGATTTCGGCAATGGCACAAGTGGTACGGGTGCAACGCCGAGTGCGACTTATACCGAAGCGGGTACATTTAATGTGACCCTGATGGTAACAGATGATGTGGGTGAAACGAACTCGGTGAGTACAACGGTGATTGTTGCCAGCGCAGCGAATCAGTCACCAGTTGCAAATCCTGGTGGTCCTTATAATGGTACTGTGGGTGTTACCGTACAGTTTAACGGTTCTGGTTCATCCGACCCCGATGGTTCGATTGCGTCCTATAGCTGGGACTTCGGCAATGGTACAAATGGTACGGGCGCAGCGCCGAGCATCACTTATACCGAAGCGGGTACATTTAACGTGACCCTGACGGTAACGGATAATGCCGGTGCAACAAACTCAGTGAATACAACCGTGGTGATTGTTGCCGCAGCGAATCAACAGCCGGTTGCAAATCCTGGTGGCCCTTACAGTGGTACTGCTGGTATTGCCGTACAGTTCAACGGTGCTACCTCATCTGATCCCGATGGTACGATTGCTTCCTATAGCTGGGACTTTGGCAATGGTACAACCGGTGCGGGCGCAACCCCAAGTACGACCTATACCGAAGCGGGTACGTTTAACGTGATTTTGACGGTAACGGATAACGCCGGTGCAACAAACTCAGCCAGTACAACGGTAGTGATTGGTGCAGTTGTTGTTAACCAACAACCGGTTGCAGACTCTGGTGGTCCTTACAGCGGCACTGTTGGTGTTGTCGTAACGTTTGATGGTTCTTCCTCATCCGATCCAGATGGCACTATTGTTTCTTATAGCTGGGACTTCGGTAATGGCATAACTGGCACGGGTACAACGCCGGGCAACACCTATGCTGAAGAAGGCACATTTGATGTGACTTTGACGGTAACGGATAACGTTGGTGCAACAAACTCAATGAGCACGACAGTGGACATTGTTGCTTCAGGTAATCAATTGCCGATTGCTAATCCGGGTGGTCCATATAAAGGCTCTGTTGATAAAATATTATTATTCAATGGGTTTTTCTCATCCGATCCCGATGGAAAAATTGTTTCCTATAGCTGGGACTTTGGTGACGGTGGCGTTGGTGAAGGTATAAGTCCGATTTACACTTATACTGAAGAAGGAACCTATGACGTTACATTGACAGTAACGGATAATGCTGGCGGTACCAATACGGCCAGTACCACTATCGAAGTTGGTGAAGCAGGTGGTGGTGCCTTTGGTCCCTTCGCGGGTCTTGCATTATTGATGATGATGATGGGCTTGCGAGCTCGCAGGCATAGCAATGATGAGCACGATAGCAGTAATGATGTCGATCACTAATAGTTAATCGTGTTTTGTTGGCAGAAGTGGTGCAGGTTTATTTTGCACCACTTCTGAATTATAAAATTATCGTTATATAAAAAACCTGTCTGTTAGTCTAATTTTTATTATTTTTTTATAAAAAATAAAAAATTATTCATGTGTAATTTAACCTAATTAAGGTAGATCAAAGGAAAATGTTGTATCTTTATCGTTATTGACAGAATTTAACTTTCAAAAAATAATAATATGAAAGGCCGCTTCACAGGAGTGGTATTTATAAAGGACATTGATATGAAGTCGAGCAGTAATATTAAGCGTTCTTTAGTTTCCAGGTTAAAAAACATGTCAGTATGGAGTATGTTTTTATTTTTGTTATTTCTGTCTTTTATTATTTTTCTTATTCAATCAGTACTACCTATTTCTTCCAGTTCTCATAATTTACATCGGTTGGCCGGAGAGCAGCTGGCTTTAAATGGTCGTGGCAATATTCCTGCCTGTGTTCCATGTCATGGTCTCCAGGGGCAAGGGAATGCTGGAATAGCAAGCCCCAGGCTGGCTGGATTGCATCCTGATTACATTAAAAAACAATTGGAAGATTATGCACGAGATCCCCTGAGAACACGGGCTGTTGTTGAGCCTATTGCTCGTGACTATATTAAAACCCCCCGAACTTATGGTGATCTGACCGTGTTCACGCCAGGCACCCGTTACGACCCTAAAATGAATAGCTTGGCCAAATTATTGAGTGCTGAAGACCGACATAATCTGGCGATTTATTATAGTAATTTAGCTTTTGTGGCTAGCCCAAAGGCATATGATTTTGAAACCCTGGAACGTGGTGAAGACTTGGCTTTGCGTGGAAAGCCAGAATACGGATTACCTTCCTGTAATTCCTGTCACGGTCCTAAAGGGCAGGGTTTTCGCGCGATTTTTCCTCCTCTGGCTGGGCAACCTGTCACATACATTATTGCGCAAATTAATAAATGGCAAACGGGGAAAAGAGATAATGATCATCTGGCATTAATGAGGAATATTGCCGATCAGCTTACCGATGGAGATAAGGTCAATGTGGCTGCGTACTATGACAATTTGTCATACTCTGTTAATAGCGAGTAATACAAATGAAAAGAATCTTTTTGCAATGGGTTTTAGTTTTCAGTGTTTATAACATCGGTGTTTTACCGGTTGCAGCACAGGAACTTGGGCAAAGCTTAGACAGCCTGGAAGTTAGGCCCAGTCTGGTAAATTCACGACTTAGTTTACCGACCCAATTAACTCAGGTGCATGTGATCAGTCCCGGCGAATATTTTGCCCCCCCGTTGGTTGCTGATATTCCCGATGACAGATTCGGTGACATGGTAAGAATGGGACGTAATATTTTTACTAAGACGGGGGTGTATGCCAAACGTTATGCCGGTAACGGATTGAATTGTTCCAGTTGTCATTTGCAGGAAGGTCGTAAACCACATGGCATCCCTTTATGGGCGGCTTATGGAAGATACCCAATGTATCGTCATAAAACCCGCACAGTGGTAACACTTGAAGAGCGCATTCAGGATTGTTTTATATACAGTATGGATGGTATTGCTCCAACGCTGGATGCGCCGGAAATGAAAGCCCTGGTCACTTATACAAAATGGCTTTCAAAAGGAGCGCCTGTGGGTGTAGATCTCCCAGGGCGCGGTCTTCCTAATGTGAGCCGTACGCAGGATTTAGATCCAAAACGCGGAAAAATTGTCTATGAAACCCATTGTGAGTTTTGTCACGGGAAAGATGGTAAAGGACAAAAGCATACCAACGGTGAAGGTTATATGTTTCCACCAGTGTGGGGAGGGGACTCTTATAATAAAGGTTCAGGATTACAACGCGTCCGGACTTTGGCAAAATTTATCAAGGGTAATATGCCTCTGGGAGCCAGCTTTAGTTTGACAAACCAGGAATCACTGGACGTGGCAATTTACATTTGGCTGCAAGAGCGTCCCAGAAACCCAAAGATGAGTCAGGCAATGGATTTCTTTTTTCCAAACATGGCGCGTTAAACGGTTATGGCAACTAAAATAAACTGGGTTTACACCTTTTTCCCTTTTTTGCGCTGGATGTCCATGCTGAATCGGAAGATCGTTAAAGCTGATATTATTGCAGGTGTCACTGCCGGAGTATTGATATTGCCACAAGCCATTGCGCTTGCAACATTAGCGGGCCTACCACCTGAATACGGACTGTATACTTCGATATTTCCGGTTATGTTTGCGGCTTTGTATGGTTCATCCTGGCACGCTATGTCAGGCCCTAATACCGCCTTAAGTATACTTATCGCTTTCACCATTGCCCCGTATGCCAGTATTGCCTCACCCGAATGGATTCAATACGCTGTTACTCTGGCATTCATGGCCGGTGTTATCCAGATTGCATTAGGTTTTCTGCGCCTTGGTATTATATTTAACTATTTCTCCCAAACCGTAACGATTGCGCTGATTACCGGTGTTGGTATTATCATTATTGTCTCCCAGTTGGGTAATTTTATGGGTGTCTTAATGAATATTGCTGAGCCGATCGAAGACGCTATCCCTCAGGTTATTTATGGCATATCAAGAGCGAATGGATTTGCTGTGTCTGTTGGCATTGTTACTGTGCTTTCGGGATTGTTGATCAAGCACTATTATCCAAAACTGCCTTTTCTGATTATCGCTGTTGTCATGGGGATGTTATTTTCGGCAGGATTGGAATTAATACTGGGTGAAACCAGTGTGGGCCTGGACAAACTGGGTACCATGTCATTATCAGCATTACCCCTTTCTTCTCCGGACTTTAGCCCGGAAAATTTTGCTGAAGCCTCTCAAGGTCTGTTACCCGCAGCATTTGTAATCGCTTTTTTAGGTTTGATACAGGCATCTCTTATTGCCCGTGCCATGGCGATTAAGTCGGGTCAGTGTATCGATATTAATCAGGAGGTTTTGGGGCAGGGTATCTCAAACCTGGCAGGTAGCTTTGTTTCCTGCTATCCCAGTTGCAGTTCTTTCAACCGTAGCGCGTCTAATTTTGAATCAGGTGGGAGAACACCTTTATCTGCGCTGATATCCGTTGTTACCCTGGGCGTGCTCATTGTATTTGCGGCCCCACTTATCGCACATATGCCAATCTCTGTGATGGCTGGCATATTATTGTTAGTCGGTGCGGGGCTCATCAAAAAAAGTGATATCAAAAAAACCCTTCTGGAAAAAAAAGAGAATCAATTTATTTTCGCGCTGATTTTATTTTCTACAATCTACGGTGGTGTTGATTATGCAGTATTTTTTGGTATTTTTTTATCGATTATTGCGTATCTGAAAAACGCATCAAAACCTGAAATAGAATTATTGACAGGGAAAGAGGCTCAGCAATATTTTCCTCAATCTGTTCCTGATAAGAATGTACAAAATACGGTGTCCAAAGAAGGTAGAGGATGCTGTCAATTTTCAAAAAATAAGTGCTTTTTGGTTTCTTCTAAAGAAAAAAAATATAATGACCTTAATGTGGAAATACCCAAACAATTTGACCACGTTACTGTATTACAAATTTCGGGTAGTTTGTTTTTTGGCTCTGTAATGCGTTTAGAGAGTGCTTTGACGGAGTTAAGAAAACAAGATAACGGAAAAGGGGATTTAATCATTTCAGGAGAGAACCTTCAGTCAATTGATGGCACTGGCGCAGAAGTTCTGGTGAGAGAAGCTCAAAGCCGCATAAAGGCAGGAGCCCGAATGTTGTTGTGGCTGCGGAATCACAACCACGATGCCGTGCTTCAGTCTAGCGGGTTGAAAAAAGTCATTGGCGAAAAAAATATTTATTACTTGAAAGAAAATAATAATGGGGATCATTAGGATCATGTGGCATAAACGGGGGAGTAAGGATGAATATTCGGAAATGGCTGCCAGGCATCATGTGTTTGATACTATGTGTTGGCATGGCATGGTCTAGTGAAGCACCACGCTATAGCCTATTGTTACAGGTGAGTGAAGACAGCCTGGACAAATTGAATCTCGCTTTAAATAATGCCAAAGATGCACAAAAATCTTTTGGTCCTGAAAATATAGAAGTAGAAATCGTGGTATTCGGTGCAGGCGTTCATACGCTGAAATATTATGCACCAGCACCGATATCTGACAAAGTAAAAGCAGCTACATACAGCGGAGTGCGTATTGTACTTTGTGAAATTGCTATGCGCACGGCAAACCTGCGTCCTTCTGATATGTTGCAATCTGTGCGTTATGTACCTTCGGGGGTTGCCGAAATTGTTGAAAAGCATACCTTGGGGTGGACTTACATCCGTCCTTGATGTTCAGAAAATGAAAATAATAACGAGATGGGCATGTTCAGTATTTTTATGCAGCATATTTTTTTCGTCTGTACAGGCTGATGATAATACAATCACATTGATACACATGGGTGATATCCATGGGCACCTTGTACCTCGTCCTAATATGCGAGACAGTGAATCAACTACAGAATACAAAGTGGGTGGTCTTGCCTATTTATACAGCGCAATAAAAGAAGTGCGTGAGAAAAATACCAATACATTATTGATTAATACGGGGGACACTATACAAGGCTCTGCCGAAGCCCTGTTTTCCCGTGGTCAGATTATTGTCGATATACTCAATAAATTTGATATTGATGCTTTTGCACCAGGAAACTGGGATTTTTTATACGGCACAAGACGTTTTATTGAATTGTTTTCAGGGGATAAACCAAAAGCCAATTGGAATGCTCTGGCCGCTAACCTCTATTATGTCACTCTCTATGAATACCCCCTCACACCCTACCCACAAAACGCAGGACGGCGGGTTTTACCCTCACATTTGATTAAGCAAGTTGGTGATATAAAAATAGGTATTGTTGGTCTTACTGCTGAGCGTGGCCCACAATCCGTGAGCCCATTTTTAATGGATGGATTTTTTTTAAGCCCCGGTGAGGAGGAGCTTGAAGAAGCCATATCTCTGTTGAAGAAAGAAAACAACGTTGACTTACTTATACTGATTTCAGAGCGTGGTCTAGCGGCTAATCTTGATATTGCAGAGCGAATTCCAGGTGTTGACATCATATTATCTTCAGACATGCATGAAGAAACCCGGGAGGTTTTGCAAACAAAAAATGGCACATTGATTATAGAAGAAGGCCAGGATGGCACCATGCTCGGAGAAATCACTCTGACGATTACAGATAAGAAAATCAGTAATTGGAATTGGACGCCCCATTTTATCAATACTCGTGACTACAAACCCGATCCGGAAATACAGGCAATGATAGAAAAATACCGGCGTCCTTTTATAAAAGGGCCGGGTTTTATACCCCATGTTAACCCTGTTAATGCAGCAGTATTGCGAACACCCATCGATACCATCATTGGTTATACAAAAGTTGCCTTGCATCGTTCCAATTTTTCCGACGCTGCATCTATGCCCGCAGTAGTAGAAGGCTCATCCCACAATTTTCTTTCCGATGCATTCAGGCTGGCTTGTAATGCCGATGTGGGTGTTATTCGCGGGTTTCGTTATGGCACACACATTGCTCCGGGGCCAATCCGTCTTGAAGATATTTACCATTATATTCCCATTGGGCCGCAAATTGCCTGCGGTAAAGTGTCAGGTGATAATTTATACCTCGCCATTGAAAAATCTGCTGATGATGTTTTCAGTGGCTGGGTTGCCAATTGGGGTGGGGGCTGGCTACAAGGATCTTCAGGCATTACTTATACACTTGATCCGGGTAATGAATATCGGGTGAGGGTATCGAATATGCGTATTAATGGTGAGTTGCTGGATGCTACGCGCATGTATACTGTTGCAGGTTATTGGTATCTTGATAACTCACATAAAATCAATGGCATGCTCGCTCAGGAAATCAAAGTGTTAAAAGATAGGTATGGCGGTATTGTGGATGCAACGGAAGTTGTTGCCTATTATTTACAATCTCTGCCGAGTAAAACGGTTGACCCGGAAAAAAACCGTATTCACTTGTTAAAACCTCTGCCCAAATCCATCAGTAACAACAAAGAAATACAACCATTACGGGGTATACCCCGCCCGGATTATTGAGTTTGTTTTTTTGTCTTTAGGTGGCTCGAATTAAGCTGGGGTGTTTTAATCGTAACGCTTAAAAACCCATTTTTTATTAGCAAAACACTTCAGTAGAAAAATGAAGTATCACCGATAATTTGAAGTTGTTACGTGTCTGAGTTTCATCGTGTATCGTATTTACACACCACCGAAAACAACTTCAAGTTTAAATGTTAACGAATGCCGCGAGTGAAAGTTTTCGGCCTGTGGGTATACTACTTTGGGGTTGATCTCGAAAAATAACCAGTCACGGTGAATTTGTTCGCGCAGGCGTATTGACAGGGTATAGCCAGTAGTTTGCATTTTGGGTTCACTGACAGCAGTCAGTCCGGTACGATAAATGACCGCACGATGTTTGTTGATCGTATGGATTAGAAAGAAATCCTGGCCCATATCGAATTGGTGGGTTTCGTCCAGCCAAGTGGCTTTGCTGGTGGCGCGGAACAGCCAGGTTTTGGCAAACCGGCGTTCGATGTCCAGTCGTGTGGTTGAACCAGGGCCGGTTGAGTCGCGCCAAAACAGGGTTTCGGTAGCGCGTAGATTCCAATGGCCGAGGTTAAATAATCCTCGCAGGCGAAAACGGACAAAGGTATCCAGTCCCCCGGAACGGAAACGTACGCCGACATCAGTATTGGCACGTAACCAGTCGGTGGAGAGCTGGATGTACCGCAGACCGAGGGATTGCTCCTGTGCTTCCACAGCTTCTACGACGGTATTGTCGGCATTTGTATTTTCTTCGGGGTCGCTCTCGAATAAAAGCTCCAGTCGTTTTTGTGTATTGGGCAGGGTGAGTTTGCCTTGCAGGTTGGCCTCGTAGCGCGGTTGATGGCCTTCTTCGTTAATTTGCAACAGGTTCAGCTTGAGGCTGCTGTTTTGCGATTCATCGTAGATGCGCTCATCACCAAAAAAATTGTCCAGCCAATTGGCAAATTCGGTGACTTGATGCGCGACAGCATTGCGTGTGCCGTCCAGCGGTTCCAGCAGGGAGATACGTGGCTCTATTGTCCTTTCTGTTGAGCCTGTGTTTGTTTCTGCGGCGGCATGCAGGGGGATACTGCAAAGCAGTATTGAAAAAAACAGGGTCGTACAACAGCCGATAAAGTTCTGCGGTGGGGCAGTATTTGGGGAAAGCGGTTGTACCACGTTTTATGAACTCTCTGATCGTCCGTGCGGGTCTTTAGCCTACGGTGGAATGGCGGTTAATTCAAAGATTTGTGTTGTGCGGTATGAGTGAAGAAATGTGTACAGGCAAAAAAAAGCCCTGCCAGGCTGTGTTGGCAGGACATGTTCGGCAAAAATGGTCAGTACATCGTTAAAATAATTATTAATACCCCCCCTAGCTACAACCTTTGGGACGTGGCAGTCCGGCAATCTTGTTGGCTGATTTTACCAGACCGTAAGGGAACAGGGAGTAGAGGTACTTACTATCACTACGGTCTTTGCCGTATTTCTTTTTCATGATTTTGGAAAAGGCACGAGGCTCACAGACTTTGCCGTTTTCCTCGAAAAAATGCCGAGCTTCGTTAATGATGTCCCAATGTTCGGGGGTGAGTTCCACTTTTTCATTTTTGGCGATTTCGTAGGCGAGGGCTTCGCTCCATTCGCTCAGGTTTTCCAGCCATCCGGCTTCACTTAGCTCAATGATCTTGCCGTTTACTTCTGCCTGCATGATTGACTCCAGCGGTGCTGCGTTGCCAGGTGGCAACAACATATATAAAGGGCTCCGTACGTTATTTTAGATAACCTAGCGTTTTCGTCAACCACCCCTTTGGGGGGGCATGGGTAGAGCCTAATGTTTAAGCAGGTAATCTTTGGCCTGATTGATTTTGGTGGCGAGATAAGTGGAGCCACCGCGATCCGGGTGAAGTTTATGGATTAGCCGCCGGTGGGCCTGGGTGATTTCTTCTTTGCTGGCTTTGGCTTCCACACCTAAAATGTCGCGGGCTTCGGCGGCAGACATACCGTGTTCCGATGAGGCTTCGTGGGGGCCGCCACTGTTGGTTTGTGTGCGCCAGCCACTGTGGTGGCGGTCCAGGTAGGCTGCGAGCAGGGCGGTAGAGCGTGGGTCGGCGCTGCACTCCTGTAGCAGACGTAGCAATTCGTCCAGCGTCAGTTTGCTGAGAAATTGTCCCTCAAAGGCACCCTCCAGCACTTCACCATCCAGGTTGCCGGTACTGGTGTCCAGACTGACCCGCAAAAAACGGGTTTCCAATGTGGAGAACGGACTGCCTTGCTGTTGACCGAAAGCGGCACCCGCCTGACCGGCTGCGCCGCCAAACAGACCTCGTACCATGGGCAGGAAACGCAACAACATAAAACCTCGTCTCAGGAAGGGCAGGGCTGCTGCGCCGACGACAAAAATCCAGTTGAGGCGACCGGTAAGGGCAAAAAAGGCAAGCACGAGCAACGCAAGCATCAGTCCGGCGCGTTTGGCAGCGGTGATCACCTGTTTGGGCGGGGTGCGCACAAACCAGCGCACCAGCAGCCAGGCAACCAGTACAACAGCGATGAGGATAATGAGGCGGGACATGGTAAGGACGGAGAGGGTTCTGGTTATTTCGGTACGGGCTTAATGAGCGATGCAGCTTGTTTGGCGCGTTGGCGGGCATCGTTGGCACTGTTGTGGGTACCGCCACCACCGTAAGCCAGGGCCACGCCCATGCGTCGGCGTACAAAAGCTTCGGGTTTGCCGAACAGACGTAATTCGGTTTGCTGAACGCGCAATGCTTCGGCGATACCTTCAAACGCAATGCCTGCCTGTTCATGGCCGCCATAAATCACCGCGCTGGCTCCGGGTTCGCGCAGGCGAGTGTCTACTGGCAGGCCGAGAATGGCGCGGGCGTGTAATTCAAATTCATTTTGTGCCTGAGTCACCATGGTGACCATGCCGGTGTCGTGTGGTCGCGGGCTGACTTCACTGAACCAGACTTCGTCGCCTTTGATAAATAATTCCACGCCAAACAGTCCACGCCCACCCAGGTTGTCAGTGACTTCTTTGGCGATTTGCCGGGAACGGGCCAGGGCAATTTCGCTCATGATCTGGGGCTGCCAGCTTTCCACGTAGTCACCTTGTTGTTGCAGGTGACCAATGGGGTCGCAAAAATAAGTTTGTATTTCACCCTGTGCATTCAGGGCGCGTACGGTGAGCTGGGTGATTTCAAAATCAAAGCGGACCATTTCTTCCACGATTACCCGGGTCTGCGATACGCGACCACTGTTGATAGCGTGATCCCAGGCCGCAGCTATATCATCCGGGGAGTGCAGGGTAGATTGGCCTTTACCTGAAGATGACATCACCGGCTTGACGATACAGGGATAACCCACGCCATTATCAATGGCTGTCTGCAACTCATCGTGCGAATCGGCAAAGGCATAACGTGAGGTGGCTATGTTCAGTTCTTCTGCGGCCAGTCGGCGAATGCCCTCGCGATTCATGGTTAATTGTGTCGCTCGTGCAGTGGGTATCACCTGTGTCAGGCCATCGGCCTCGATTTCCGCCAGCATGTCGGTGGCAATGGCTTCTATTTCCGGCACAATGAAATGGGGTTTTTCCTGTTCAATCAGTGCGCGCAATGCCGCGCTATCGGTCATATCAATGGTATGAGCACGGTGTGCCACCTGTTGCCCCGGTGCGTTGTCGTAACGATCGACAGCAATGACTTCCACCCCCAGGCGTTGCAGGGCGATGATGACTTCTTTCCCCAGTTCACCGCTGCCCAACAGCATTACACGCAGCGCGGTATCAGAAAGGGGAGTACCTATTTTCATATGGAGCCCTGGTTTTTATCAGCCTGGATTTAGATTTGCAGTGATTGGAAAAAATGATTGATAACATCGGTTTGTAGCTGAGTGCAATGATCAGTATCACGCAGGCTGTGTAATTCATCCAGCAATGGCTGACGCAGACCGGGCATAAACATCAGGTCAGCCATGATGTTGTCAAAAGCACCTTGGCCTGCATCACAAAGGGCTAGGTTACATAAAAAGGCACGGCGGATATCGTCCTGTTCAAGGCATTGCCAGGCACGCCCGGCAATGGTGGCCAACACTTCCACATTACGTCCGCTATGGCTGTTCAGTACAGCGTGGAGAGTGCTAACGAGCGCATGTTGGTCGCTGCCGTGCGACAGACCACGAATGGCAGCGGCAACGGTATTGGCGGCAATGTTGACATCGGTCTCTTGCAGGGCTGCTGTGATGCGCGCCGATAAGGCAGCACTTAGTGCCGGATCGATGGCCTCGTTTTCCAGGCAACTGCACAATGCCGCAAAAGGCGTGACAGGTAATTGCGGAATGGCTTTGATCACGGTTGCCAGATTGTCATTTTCATCGAGGCGGGTAGCAACATCGGCGATGCCTTGCAGGCCGACAAAATTCCATTGTTCGAAGCCGTTGTTGCCGGTGAAATAATCAACGGCGTGGGCGTAAAACTGGCTGGCTGGCTGGTCAAGCTGTTTGGCAACCCTGGCGTGAAAACAGGCCATGCGGTCTTCACGCGGGGTGAAACCATGGGGATTGTCTTCCGGCATATCGGGCGGGTTTTGCATGGCCTCGGGATCGTGTCTGGCCAGCGTTTGTTCCGCCAGCCGCTCTACCATGCGACGCAGAAAATCATCTCGCGCAGCCTGTTGCAGCAGACCTTGTTCGTCCAGCGGAAATTTCAGAAACCAGATTTGCTGATCGCTGCTGGCAGCCTCATTATCTTCGTAATAAAACAATACGCCCAGTGAGGCACTACGCAAAAACGGTTGCGGATAGGCTTGCTGTTGGCGCTCAATGGCCAGCATATCGGCACCTGGAATTTCCACCAGACGACGGCCCATGTCATAAAACTGCACCTGGGCACCGGCCTGTTGAAGAAATTCACTCAGGGTTTGCGGGAAGGGGTTGTTATCAGTCATGGTACTGATTTTATCAAACGTGTGCGCATTCTGCTGGTTTGTTTAGGAGCCCGACTCTTTATTGTCTCTGTTTTGCCTCGCTGACACGCAAATTGCGCTCACAAAACTCCGTGTTATCCAGCTGGCTGATGGCTTCGTGTGCGGCATTACTTTCCATTTCCACAAAAGCATAACCTCGGGGGCGATGGGTGGTGCGGTCCATCATGATGCGTACGGAATTGACCTGCCCGTATTGTGAAAACAATGTGTGCAGCTCCTCACGTTTTGCGCGGTAAGCGAGATTGCCGACGTAGAGGCTGATGGTGTCACCAGACTGGGGAGTGGCGGCAGTTTGCGGAGAATGAGGTGCAGTGGTGGTTGCGCGTTCGCGTTGTTGTGCTGATGATGTCCGGCTGCAAGCGCCGATCAGATGACCGATGAGCAGTCCTGCTCCCAGTACGAGCAAGCCATTGCTTACCAGGTTTTGTGTTTGCAGAATCCAGTAGGCCAGACCGGCAACAGGTAGTGCAATGAGCAGGCTGCCGAAATAAACGGTAGGGGATGGAGTTTTGAAGGTCATTGTTTAATTACCACATAAAAGATATGGAATGAATGAGTGTGTCGCCGAGAACGTGCGTGCTGACGCAGCGCTGTCACGAGCAGCGGCTTTATACCAGATGTGAATGATTTATTCGAGTCCGAACAGGAAAGAAGCGCCGCATATGCGGGTTTTTGTTAAACGAGGGGTCGTGCGCTTTTAGTGGTGCGTGGTTGCTTTTTTTCCGTCGATTGCCAGGGTGAACATAAACGTTGCACCGCCTTTCTGGTTGGTTTTGTGCGTGAGTTTGCCGCCGTGGTCTTCCACAATGGTGCGACTGATAGCCAGTCCCAGTCCCATACCATTGGCTTTGGTGCTGAAAAAAGGAGTGGGAATTTTTTTCATGTCATCAAGGGGGATTCCCGGTCCGGTATCGCTGACAGAAATGCGCACATGTGTTGCGGTGGGTTGATCCAGGACAATATTTAGGTGACGGGTGTCACAATGATTTTGTGGATCGCTCATGGCTTCGTTGGCATTACGCAGCAAATTGAGCACTACTTGCTCGATTTGAATGGCGTCGGCGGTAACTAATGGCATATTAGCCAGTGTTTCGATATTCAGCGTGATGTTGTTTGTATGGAATTCAGTGCGCATCATACTGACGGCCAGCTGTATTACGTTACCGAGCTCGGTGGTTTCACGGTGCGAAGCACTTTTGCTGACAAAATCACGCAGGTGACGAATGATATTGGCAGCCCGTTGCGCTTGATTACATGCCTGTTCGAGGATGCCGGGAACCTGCGCGCGTTTTTTTTCATCACCTTCCAGCAGGCGCAGACAACTTCTGACATAACTGCTAATGGCCGTTAGCGGCTGGTTGATTTCATGCGCCAGTCCCGCTGCCATTTCTCCCATGGTATTGAGGCGGGCGACATGGGCGAGTTTTTCCTGGTGCTGTCGTGATTGTTCTTCCAGCAGTTCGCGTCCGCTGATTTCCTTGCGCAGTTTTGCATGGCTTTTGGCGAGTTCGTCAAGGCATTGGGGATAGCTGGTGTTTTCCTGTAGTGAAATACGACCGTGAATCATGCCGGTAGTTTGTATTGTGCTTTTCATT
This sequence comes from Gammaproteobacteria bacterium, assembly GCA_021647705.1. Lineage (GTDB taxonomy): Bacteria > Pseudomonadota > Gammaproteobacteria > SZUA-152 > SZUA-152 > SZUA-152. The sequence continues at coordinate 42,976 of JAKIUF010000032.1, forward strand.
TGCACTTTGACTTGCATTTGCTGTGATGTCACTAGCGAGATAGTGCAGTGTGCGCTGGCAGCATTTTTATTATTGTCGCGCAGCCAAGTCAGGTGCCGGATGAAATGGGCGTGGTCTTGCGGAGCAATAAATTTTCCGATGTGCTGGCCTATTAGCTGTGAGCGTTTTATCTGTAGTAAATTGGCCAGAGTCAGGTTGGCTTCTACAATTTGCTCATTGCTGTCATGAGTAAACAGCCCCAGCGGAGAGGCATCAAAGAGTGTTTCGAAACGCTGGCGAAGGCCGCTGGATAAGTGCAGGGTTTGTCGCAGCGTTGCGTTTTGTTTTTGCAGCGTACGGAATTTTTCGCGCAGGATAAACGGTATGTCAGGGGACTGTAAGGCTTTGTGTGCCCTGTCAGCCTGAAAAATCCGACGTGAGAGTGGATCATGGGGTGTGAAATCAGGTTTGATAGCAGTGTCCTCCGTGAGTCGCTATTAGTGAACGGAATCTGGGCTGATTATATCCGGTTTTATCATCCTTGGAAAAACTGAATAATGCACTGTACTGCGCCCATTCTTTTCATCAAGCATATAAATCAATTTCAGTATGTATATACATTTTACTGTTTGGTTAATTTTCCCCTTTTCCTTCTGGGTGTGGGTACCACCATACTGTATTACGACAAGAAATTTTTAGCTATTAATTATTTCATTGGTTACCCGTTTGCTTGAGTGGTTCCGATCTAAATGTGAGTTTATATTTTTCTATCGCTGATTGCTTTCCCGTTCAATGTTACCGCTGTTGCATATACGGTTATGACGCAAGAGGGGGGGAATAGTTCCAGTTATTGATTGATGCAATGCATGTTTCCCCTGTGTCATTGTTCGCCCGGTTTGTTTTAATAAATCAGCCTGTTACCGCTGCAACAATATGATAGTAGTGGGTTAACAGGGGTATTTTTTCAGGCGCAGACAGTATGGTTTTGTTTCACTGAAAATACCCTCGGGCAATCGCATTTGGTATCTGAGTGGAAAGGGTCAGTATTCGGATGGGTTGCATTACCATTGGTTTGTTTGTGGGAGTAACTGATAATTGCGATGGAACAATTACAGGGTAACGAGGCATCGAAAAAAACCACAGCAGTACGGAGGGGGTGCAGATGAAATTCACGAGAAAATTACTTTCGAGAGTGCTGGCTACGGCTCTTGTTTATCCGTGATGTTTGAAGAGCTGACGTTGAAAAAACAGTAATTGTCAGACGTTGATCGCAGGATCCAGGTGGGATGCTGCAAGGTATCAGGGAGACTTGGAAGAATATACTGGAGCGGTACCGTTAAAATTTGTGCATGCTGGCTGCATTTTTCCTGTACAATCTGCGCCCTTTCAATCCAGTAGAGCCGCATTCCCGTGATCCAGAAACTCAGAAACATTGCCATCATCGCCCACGTCGATCATGGCAAGACCACCCTCGTCGATAAACTCCTGCAGCAGTCCGGCACTGTCACCAGTCGTGGCGATGCGGAAGAGCGGGTGATGGACTCTAACGACATAGAGAAAGAGCGCGGGATTACCATTCTTGCCAAAAACACGGCTATCGAATGGAACGACTACCACATCAATATTGTAGATACCCCCGGCCATGCCGACTTTGGTGGCGAGGTGGAGCGGGTGATGTCCATGGTGGATTCGGTGCTGTTGCTGGTGGATGCCGCCGAAGGCCCGATGCCGCAAACCCGTTTTGTTACGGAGAAGGCTCTGGCGCAGGGGCTTAATCCCATTGTGGTGGTGAACAAAATTGACCGTAATGGCGCCCGCCCGGACTGGGCAGTGGATCAAACCTTTGATCTGTTTGACCGTCTCGGTGCCACTGATGAGCAAATGGATTTCCCCATTATTTACTGTTCGGCCATCAACGGCTACGCCGGATTGGAATCCGATATCAGTAGTGGCGACATGACTCCCCTGTTTGAGACCATCGTCGAACATGTCAAAGCGCCCGATGTGGATGTGGACAGCCCTTTCCAGATGCAGGTCAGCGCGTTGGATTACAACAGCTACACGGGTGTTATCGGCATTGGTCGCGTTACTCGTGGCAGGCTCAAGGCCAATTCGCCAGTGGTCGTGGTGGATGTCGAAGGCAAGGAGCGTCGTGGACGGATCCTGCAAATTTTCGGTTTTCTGGGGCTGGAGCGCATCGAAAAAACCGAGGTGCAGGCTGGCGATATTATTGCTTTTACCGGCCTCGATCCGCTGAATATCTCTGACACTCTGTGCGATCCCAATAATGTCGAAGCCATGACGCCGCTGTCCGTGGATGAACCGACAGTGAGCATGACTTTTGGTGTCAACAACTCCCCCTTTGCCGGGCAGGATGGCAAATTCCTGACTTCGCGTCAGATTCGAGAACGTCTCCAGCGCGAACTGTTGCACAATGTTGCCCTGCGTGTGGAGGAAACCGACGACCCGGACAAATTCAAGGTTTCCGGCCGTGGCGAATTACACCTGTCCATCCTCATTGAAAATATGCGTCGTGAAGGCTACGAGCTGGGCGTGTCCCGTCCCGAAGTCATTATTCACACGCTGGAGGATGGCACCAAAGAAGAGCCTTACGAGCAGGTCACTGTGGACGTGGAAAGCGACCATCAGGGCAGCGTGATGGAAAAACTCGGTGAACGAGGTGGCGAAATCAAGGATATGGTGCCTGATGGTCAGGGCCGGGTGCGGGTGGATTACATCATGCCCGCGCGTGGGCTGATCGGTTTTCGCACGGAATTCCTTACGGCCACTCAGGGCACCGGCCTGATTTACAGCGTGTTCGATCATTACGGGCCAATGAAACCCGGTAATTACGGCCAACGGCTCAATGGTGTGCTGATTTCTAACGGTAAGGGTAAGGCGCTAGGTTATTCCCTGTGGAACCTGCAAGAGCGCGGCAAGCTATTTATCGGTGCCAATACCGAAGTTTACGAAGGCAGTGTTATTGGTATTCATGCGCGAGATAACGATCTGGTGGTTAACTGCCTCAAAGGCAAGCAGCTTACCAACGTGCGTGCTTCTGGTACTGACGAAAACATCCAGCTCACCCCGTTTATCAATTTGAGCCTGGAGCAGGCACTGGAATTCATCGACGATGATGAACTGGTGGAAGTGACACCCACTAATATCCGTCTGCGTAAAAAAGTCCTCAACGAAAGTGACCGTAAAAAGGCCAGTCGCGCCGCCAAATAGCCTATCACGGTGATTCTGACGGGAGTGCCTGAGTGCTCCCGTTGGATGTTGCCGCATTTTTAAATCGCGTTACGCGCTCTTTGGTGAGCGGGTGGCTTGCGAAATATTGGCGGATATCCTTTTTTTCCTGCGTGATGCCCTGATTTTCATTGGCCGCCTCAATGGCTTTGCGTAGACATTCCTGTATGTCTGCCTGATGTGTAGCGCATTGCCGGCTGACCTGTAATTTTTGCATCATGGTGGAAAAATACGCAGGATCAATGGCGTACCGAAGCATGTATTGCAGCGCAAATTCATCAGCCTCTATTTCCATGTCACGTGAATAACCGGATTCTACCAATAGCACAGGTAGTCCAGTGATGATGGCGCTACTGGTGGAAACATCGCCGGTAATCACGGCGACAAACAATGCCAGACTGGCCCCCTGAATGACCCGGCGCAGGCTGTGCCGGTATTGCAAGTGACCAATTTCATGCAGCATGACAGCAATAATCTCATTGTTATCTGCCGCAAGATTGATGAGATCGTCGGTGAAAACGATGGTACCGTCAGGAAGCGCCAAGGCATTGGCACCGATGGTGTTACTTTTTCTGAACACGACACGAATGTTGTTCAGATCTAAAGTGTTCAGCAGAACAGTAAACGTCTGTTGTAGATCCTGCTGACGTGTTTTGCTTAATTCGCTGGCCTGCATGAGATGTTCATCGAGTGAATCCAGTACACCATCACCGAGTAAACGGGCATGTTCATCAGGAATCATGAAAGCGATTTCCTTGCTGAAATAAGGAATACCAAACTGAATAAAACTCCAACCGAAAAAAATCACCACCAGTAGTGTTGAAAGCACCCATCGCTTGGATTTTTCGAGCTTGTGAACCAGATTGTGCGAGCGCTTGCTGGATGTTCGTTCAATGATATGGTCAATACCATCATTGTCCAGCGTTTCAAAATGCGCGCCGTTAGGGAACTCTACATAGCGCGGAGAATTGCCGATGCGTGGAGAGAAGTTCACTGCGGCAACGGCGACCAGCTCTTCATCAATGCCTTCCAGACCGATAAAATCTTCATCGGTTAGGTATAAAAGGGTCTCGGTACAGTGTGAGGTTTTGCCGTCGGAGTATTGACCCGTGATTTTAATATCCACCGTCATTGAATCAACAGTCATCGGGTTTACACGCCCAGGCCCATATCAAAGACTTCTCCCATTTCTTCACCAAAGGCCGATTGTCCTTCAGGCTGTACACCAAAAAAATTATCCAGATCACCAGTAATGATGATGGATGTCATTTGTGCGCGGTATCGCGCTGTACGAATTTTGGCCCAGGGCATTAATAATCCCAAGCTAATGGCGATAGCCAGAGTATTGGTAACATACAAGTACAGCATGGCACCGACTTTTAAATCAGACTGTACACGGTGCTCAGCAATATTGAGATTGCCAAAAATGAAATTGGTTTTTTTCGTCTGGATATAAGAGAGCAGCCAAAGGTATAAGGGTAATGTCAGGATGAAGCCAAGCAACCCATTAAATGCAAACATTGCAAGCAGGCCAAAAACAGATACTACCAGAAATGCTTTGATATAAATGCTGTACAGGTCGCCGAGAGTACCATTAAAACTGAAGTCAGCCTGCCCGAAACAGGCGTGAGAGGATTTGAATTTGATGATCATGTATTGCCACAGAGGGAAAAGGCAGACGATGGGCAGCAGAGGGAGAATGACAAATAAAAAAAAGGGCGAAAAAATGGAAGGAGAAGGTGTTTCGGTTTCATTTTCTGCGGCTGCCGCAGTGGGTAGAAAACTGTCCTGAAAATAAGCGACGAATAAAAAATACAGTATGGTAAGCAACAGGGGATAGGCAAAAATTGTGTAGGCACGTTTAAAGTTTTTCTGGAAATTGAATTTGATATTGCGATACGCAGTGTTGCGAAGCTGAAATGACATGGACATAACCACCATTGCCGGAATCAGTAAAGCAATGACTCCAATCATAATGCCCGTAGCCAAAGGGCTGATGAGCCCGGAAAAATAATAAGCTGCAAAAAACACCAAGGCGATGGCACGACCTTTGAGTATTTGCAGGGGACTGGCCAAATAACGAAAGCTGGCACCATCCAACTGGATATTGCCATAAAAATATTGGAGCGTGCGTACCTTGGCCCAGGGAGAATAAATACCCAGCGTCAGTATAGTCAGCAGTACGTTGATGATCCAAATGGAAAAAAATTCGTTGGCGTTGCCGGTAAACTCAAAGGGTATTCTGTGTTCTGGTGTGGGGTTTGTTGTGGGCGCTATCATGTGTTGCTCGTCATTTGCGTGAGTATCCATCCCTTATCCTTGTATAGGTTACCCGTCATGCGGATATTTATTTTTGTTCTCAGGATTATTAATGGCTATCCCGATTCAGTACAGAAATTTATTATTGCGCCAAGATCTCAAAGTGTACTGATCCCCGTGGCAAAAATAAGGTTTTGGTATTATTACCTGTTTCAGTTCAGTGTGATACCAGGGCGAGGAATGATTGCAAAATGTGACTTTATTCCAGATACTTTTTCTGCCATTGCATGTACATTTTTCGTACATGTTCAGCATAGGCTACCTTGTCATCAAAATCAGCCGGGTCGATAGCATCAAACACATAATAGTTAGCCCGGTGATTTTGAGTGCGAATGAAATGCCACATTTTATCCATCAGCGTGTACGGATCCTGCCACTCGAAATCCTCCTGAGATTCATAATGAATGAACACGGGCACAATGGGTACACCGGTTTGCAGTGACACATCGAAGGCACCCAACTTGAAGTCACGAGTAATGCGCCGTCCGGTACAACCACCTTCCGGGTACAAGGCAATATTTTTACCGCTGTCCAGTGCCACGATCATCGTATCGATCACAGCCCGGCGTGAGTCGGGGTTATCGCGATCCACGTACAGGTTGCCTGCCGCTTCGGTGATGCGTCCCACCAGCCACCACTTCTTCACTTGCACCTTGGCCACTGAATGCACAGGGAACAGTGCGGGAACGCCCACATCTTCCAGTGCTGAAGGATGGTTGGCAATCAGAATGTAGCGCTCGGGCAGGGCCGAGACATTTTTTTGATGCAGGCGCAGGTCTACCCCCAGTGCCCTTACAAAACTACGGCACCAGAACCGAAATAGCGTGAAATAAACGTGGCTGCCGCGTAGTTTGCGCAAGTGGCTCAGCCCGTTCATGGCCAGGGTAAATATAGCCAGCTCCACGCTGTTGATAATGAAATAGATGAATTTGCCCAATGCCTGAATCATATGAATGATGCGCTCTCTGATGTCTTTATAGGGTTTGTTGCCACACCATAATGATGAACGGCGCTTTTGGGAAAATATTTAATCTGCATGAATCGGCAGATATGGCCACTATCGTTCCAAAGGCGCTACCAATAACCCTGCAAATGAGCGTTACCATAAGCATTTGGTGTAATTACAGTTATTTAGCATTTCACCATTTTATAGTTTATATGTTGTAGCAAGCCCATGTGTTAATGTAAATTTTTGTTGCTTGGGCTTGCATTATGGTTATGGCGAGTGATGTATCGAGGATAAATAATCCGCTCCAGTCACACAGCGCCGTAGACACTCCTTCCTGTTGATGTAAACTCTGTCCTGCGAGCCATATGGCCCGCCGGAGCTTTACAACTCCGCAACAAGCGGTTGGCATTACCGTTATTAATGCCGTCTTTCGACCTGTTATGGCCGGGAGGCGGCGGTGTATGTCCAGGACTTCGGTCTAAAGACCGTCGCGGTCGTCTTGTTGCGGCTTGTAAACTCCCGGCCACCCTTAATCGGGTGGCCGCGTTTTTAGCCAAAATAAGGAGAGACATGGCCATGCCCGATCAACCTGACACTCGTGTTCAAGACACTGATGAGCGCCATATCGAATTGCAGCGCACCAACCCCCTGCTGAGCGAAGACATCCCGGTAGATAACATACGTGCCGTTTTAACGCTGCTCACATATATTGATTTGAGCGATATTTGTTTGGGAGATGAAGGCAGTTATGGGCTCTTCCTGGTTCACGAATGGCTGCGGTGTTCCGTCACATATTCAGGTCGTAAAAATATATAAAGACCATCAAATGAAAAGCCTGCTTAAACCTATTCCTCGAAAATGTGGGGTGAGAAACTTATGTTTTTTGCTAGACAAGGAAAAAACCGGATGTTTTCCAGCAAACAACCCGCTTTTCCAGGTCGCGGACAACAGAAGACCTTCGCCTGTTACTCAGGCGACCTGAAAATAAAAACCTGAAGAAAATGATTGAGGCTTATGTGGGCAGTGTCTGTTTATAAACGCACTTGTCCGCAGACTGCCCCTTCATCCAACACTGTCCCAGCCGATGGGCAAACTGTTTCAGTTTGTCCATCGCGCCTACAGCCCGGAAGAATCGTTGGTCGTAGTGGTTGATCATATCCAGCCAGCCTTGTTGTTCAATCCCCAGTCTGGCTAATATGGGCGGTAAGTTGTCGGCAATTGCTCCGGCTTTATCATCGCGTATGGCCCGACCACTCCAGTCCACGAGTTCCAGGTAATCCAGGTATGAAAAGGCGATGCCTTCGGGCTGGTCTTTGTGTTCGTCTCCAATGAAATCGGTCAGTTTGACGGTCGTTTGGGAGGAGTGTGATTGAGCTTGATCTTGTTCAGGAGGTGAGGTCGAGCTTTGATGGGCTTGTATCCGTGCCTGAAT
>JAKIUF010000033.1 GCA_021647705.1 Gammaproteobacteria bacterium
TGCTTCTACCGGAGTGTGGGTGGTAAACAGATTACCGGCACGGGTAGCCCGCAAAGCCTCGCCAAAGTTACCCCCTGCACGCTGCATGTGATAACGCGCCCGCTCCAGTATGGCGAAAGCGGCGTGGCCTTCGTTGAGGTGACAAACAGGACAGTGAATACCCAGGGTTTCCAGCAATCGCCAGCCACCAATGCCCAGCACCATTTCCTGTTGCAGACGCATCTCCTTGCCGCCGCCGTAAAGTTCACTGGTAATCCCTCGATCACCGGGATCATTGAGTGGATCGTTACTGTCGAGTAATAACAGCGAGCGACGCCCAGCCTGGGCACGCCAACTGCGCAAATGCAGGGAACGCCCAGGCAGCTCGATGCTGATACGCACCCATTCCCCATGATCATCACGCAGTGGCACCACCGGCAGCATGGTTGGGTCGTTATAGGGATAAAATTCAATTTGTTCGCCATTGGCATTTAATGCCTGGCGGAAATAACCCTGTTGGTAAAGCAGGCCAACACCGATCAGTGGCACGTCCAGATCACAAGCGGTTTTGAGATAATCCCCCGCCAGCACACCCAGCCCACCGGAATAAATAGGCAGCGATTCGCAAATACCAAACTCCATACTGAAATAGGCAACATAACCATCAATAGCGTCATCGATGGTTTCCGAAAACCAGGAATGTTCACCAAAGTGAGCCTCCCGTGCATCCAGTTGTTTTTGCAGTTTTTCGAGAAAGATTTTATCGCTGGCCAGTGCCTGTAAACGCCGGTCAGAGACCGTCTCCAGAATCAGCCAGGGGTTGGCCGTTGCGTCCCATAAATCGGAATCCACTTGCTGCCACAAAGCATCCGCACCGTGATTCCAGCTCCAGCGTAAATCCAGTGCCAGTGTTGCTAACCCTTTTACAGAGGCGGGCAAGGCCCGTGGCAAGTAATGATTGGTTTGCATTGCATCATCTCCAAAAAATCAATGTATCCGTCGTCGCTGACTGAACAGCAACTCGAAAACAATAATCCCGACATAAAACAACCCCAGTGAAACCAGCGTAGCGGCCTCGTTATTTCCTAAATAGATACCCAAGGCTATCCAGCTCACCACCGTCATAAACAACCCCGCCAGTGGTACCCAGGGCCGGATGACAATCTGTTTACGCAGACGCCAGGCAGAAAGATTAATCGCAGCAAAAATCATCAGAAAAGTGGAACTGGCAAAGGATGAAATTATTGTAAGATTGGCGCTATTCACAAACAGCAGAGTGATGGCCGTAATAACAACCAGACTGACCCAGGGAATACCGTTCTCGCATCGACGGAAACCAAAAACCCTTGGCAACTGTTTCTCCCTGGCCATCTCTGCCCCCAGACGGGCAGTGCCAAACAGCGTCGCATTAATCGCAGAGGCCGTGGAAAAAAGTGCTGCCAGGCCAATAAGCATAAATCCTGCTTCCCCCAAAAAAGGCTTCGCTGCTACTGCCAAGGCATATTCCTGATAACGGTCTATTTCTTCCGGCAACAGATTCCCTACTGCAACCAAAGAAACCAGCACGTAGATAACAATAGTGATACCGATAGACCAGAGAATGCCACGCGGCAGATTACGCTCAGGATTCTCCATTTCATTCACAGAATTGGAAATCAGCTCAAAACCCTCGTAAGCCACAAAAATCAACGCCGCCGCCATGAGCACGCCCAGATGGCCGTTATTGAACACCGGGGACACATAGTCACTTTTGATAAAAAACAAGCCGATAGCCGCAAACAGAAGCAGGATTAATACCTTGATGGTGACAATAACCAACTCGGCATTACCTGCCTCTTTCACGCCATAAAGATTAATACCCAGAAAAACCAGCAGTACCAGCGATGAAAGCAAATGCTGCATGGCAGAATGCACATCGACACCACCGCCCAGCAGAGCCGCACCATAAACACCGAAGGTATAAGCGTAGAGCCCCATGGTACCGATATAACCCACCAACAGCAGCCAGCCGCCAATGCCTGCGATATTGCCTTGACCAAACGCCTGTTCCAGATAAGTGAAGCTACCGCCATCAGAACGAAAGGTCAGCCCTAACCGGGAATAGCTCCAGCCCGTCAACAGGGCAATCACACCTCCCAGCGCAAAAGCGATAGGGGCAGCATGTCCCGCCTGGGCGATGGCCAGACCCAACACCGAAAAAATACCGCCACCCACCATGCCGCCCACACCCATGGCAATGACTTGCTTAAGGTTCAGTTTGGCGGAAGTATTTTTTTCCGGTGTATTATTCACGGATGTTACGCAGGCCTCAAATGTGAATTAAACGCTAAAATATCTGTTTTAAGAATCATCGGGTATTTAACGCAGAGGTCGCAAAGACGCAAAGGGCGTAGAGAAAAACACTAAAAACTTTGCGTCCTCTGCGTCTTTGCGACCTCTGCGTTTATCACACACCCCTTGTCAGTACCACGACAGTATAACCTCCTAATACACTGGAACGATTATCCGAGAGCTTCTGATATTGCACAGGCTTCAATCAGAATATGCGTTGCAGCATCATGTAAAAACCATCAGCCATTGATTCATTATTCGCACACGTAACATCCGTTATTCATCCTGTTTCAGGAAGTATCAGCGCAGATGGATCGTGACATCCCGGACACCCTCTCCCGTCAACACATCACAAGCCTGCTCTACTTCATCCTGATTGCCATGCACCACGAGCAGATAACAGCCTGACCCAATGACCGCTTCATAACGAATGATGCTGTCTTCAGGAATAGCGATATTGTAAAGTGCCGCCCCCAGAGTGCTGAGCCCGTCTATCGCTACCGCATCCTCAAGCGCCGCAAGAAGATATTCTTCACAAGGGTAATCATTACCAACAATAGAAAGTTTATTGGCATCAAAACCTTTTTTTTGCAGCAGATACACGATCGCTTCAGCCTGAAAATGGTCGTTACAAACCGTGATACAACTGTTCTCCCAGGCCATATCTCCGTTCCTCCACAAGCACATGAATTATCCGGGGTCGATAATTAACTGATGCCTGATTCTTACCCGAAAGGCGGGAGAATTCTGCTACCAGAGTTACACAGATACCTTGTGGGGGATGTCTTCGGCTCGTTTTACCAGCTCCTGCAAAGCTTCAATTTCCAGATGGCCACGACGGGCATCAACGATGCCTTCCTGTTTCCAGTGTTGCAACTGGCGATTAACCACCACTCGCACACTACCGATCATCTCCGCCAAAGACTCATGGGAAAGATCATTAATCAGGCGTGGCGTCACCTGCTGTTGTTCTTCGTCCGAATCTACATGGCGCAAAATCAGCCGCGCCAGACGGGTCTCCGTATCATGCAATGCCAGATCAGCAGCCAGACCGGCCAGACTGCACATCTGCTCACCCAGATACGGCAGCAAGTTACGATTGAATTCCGGGTGTTCTTCAAGCCATTGACGCGCCTCGCCCATGGGCAGGCTCAGCAGGGTAACGTCATCCAGGGTTTCCAGCATCACATCATGCGCCTTGCCATCCAGCAGGCTGAAAATACAAAACGGTTCACCCGGGCCCAGCAAAAACAAAGTAATCATGCGACCGCTTTCGGGATTACTGCGGCTGAGACGCACCCGCCCGGAAAGCAGGATATGAAAACGCTGCCAGGTTTCCTCCATAGGCAACTGGCGACGGCGTTTCCAGGTTTCCCGCCGACAACGTGTCACGATATCCTCGATAGCACTCGGCCCCAGCCCGGAAAAAAGGGATGACTCTTTCAGACAGCCGATGCTTTCGTTAAAAAATGTCGATTCGGGATTCATTCACTGCTCTCCTTGGTCTCTGTTATCCGGCAGATCAATGTTTCCACCTTCCTGTCAGGCACTTCTCTATTTTTCCAGTGCATGCAGTAGCTGACTCCCGTTACGAGAACAAGTCAAGTCTAACTTAGGAATGGAAAACCTCGCCCGAGCAAACAGTGGAAATAAAAACATAGCATCTGTTATGCAGAGCTTGCGGAGACACAGAGGTTCAGAGTTTTTTAGTGTTTTTCTCTGTGTCTTCGTGTCTCTGCGGCCTCTGCGTTTACAAGCACTGGACTTAACAAAGCCACAGTCTTACAGACAGCCCCGGTTTTTGACCAAGAAGTTAAGTCGATTTTCCTGCTTATTGTAGGCTGGCGGTGAGCTTACGAACCCCAACAGGGCCGGTGATATTGGGGATCGTAAGCTCACCATCAACCTACGCCAGACAGAAACTTTGGCTTAACTTAATAGCATTGGGTAACGTCCATTTTTTTAGCTTTTTTTCGAGAAATAAAACAACTTTTTCCGTAGCCAAAATATCAAGCAATGACCGCATTCTCTTGATAAAACTTAACGCCTCACCATCAGGTTGATCATGATGACGTCTTTAACTGCTCCTTAAGCATGGCAACCTCAGTTTCCAGCTTGCTGACCCGCTGTGCCAATTCAGACACATCCCCGGACTCTGAAGCCCTGGTGTCAATCGCAGTTTGTGTTTGGCTAACATGTGCTTCAATATCAATGGGGCCGGAAAACAAATGCATGTACTCTGCATCCTTTCGCCCGGGCGTGCGCGGCAATTTCACCACCAATGGACTGCCATCCCGCTCGATCAACCCGGTAAGGGAATTTATAACAGCAGCATTATCGGCAAAGGCATGCAAACGACCACTACGCGCCCTCAACTCTCCAGGCGTTTGAGGACCGCGCAGCAACAATAAGCAAACAATAGCAAACTGAGAAGCATCAAATTGATATTCGCCAAACTGCGTATTGCACAAAAGCTGTGTGTATTTTTCAACCCCACTCTTGAAATTTTCCTCAACACGCACGAGATGCTTGGCCTGCAAGTCGCGGATGGTACGCTGCACCACACCTCGCTCCAGAGACATTATAGGGTTACGGCTGGACTTCTGATTGCAAGCACTGGTCAAAGTATTAAGCGTAAGAGGGTATTGCTCCGGTGTAACGACGGATTTTTCCATCAGACAAGCAATCACGCGGGCTTCGTTAGCAGATAAATTCAATAGCATCATTGGATCCTCATTATTCTTGTCAAAGTATCAAAGTGGTCATTGCTTGATATTACACAGTTTTATTGTCGCCATTCCACGTATTTCCACCACACGAGTTGTCAAGTAATATAAGCTACCAACAAACTATAGTCAGAATAATTGACTAATTTCCATTATCTAATTGACTGAGTAGATAATTGAAATATCTGAGTTTTGCTCTCCGGCACGGATTTATCATCCGATACCGATTGCTAGCCACGCCGAAAACGTTGAAAATCGACTACGAATATCAACAAAACAACTTCATGTTATGGATAAAATAAAAAAACTATTTACTTTAGCTGTATTTGTTAGTTTATCTGGCACTGCCTATAGTAATAATTTTCACAAAAACACAGCACAGCCCGAAACTACAAATATAAAGAAAAATGTACGCAATACCGTGGGGCTTGACTTACTAACAAGCTATGACAGAGACCTCTGGGAGGGTCCCGCAGGCTGGTCTGATAAACAATGGAAATGGAAAAAACGCCTTCGCTGGAATAAAGAATGCGATTATGTTGGCGAAATTGAAATTCACTCCGTATCAAAAAACCAGCAGTTGATACAAGTCATGTGTGTACCCGGCGCATATCAAGCAATGTACTATCTTTTTTTATACGACTCAAAAAGTAAATCCGCGCAACAGCTAGCCCTTGGTGCTCCCGAAAACACCGACAAACTTAATGAAATATCAGGCCACCTGAAATTTAATGAAGAACGCACCCTGCTTTCAATCGTAACCCTTTCCAGGGGCACAGGGGATTGCGGTATTTATCGCGTCTTCAGATTTATAAAACCTGATTTTTCACCCGAACTTATCGAAAAACGAAAAAGAGAATGCAGTGAAAACAGCCCTCCTGAGAATCCACCAGAATCATTTCTTAACCCTAAGAAATGGCCTTTAGTGAACATCAACAAAAAAATGTAAAACTCCACAAAATAAAGAAACGCTTTATATCTCACCAGCATCTTTTTTAGGTCGGCCTTGAGGTCGATATTGAAGCGCCTTTCCTGCCAACTTTTCCAGTTTTTTAATAAACCGCCCCGAACCACAGGGTAAACCCTTATCAGCATTTCGCCTCAAAATACTGATTTTTTCAAGATCATCCCCTTCTGCCAACCAGGCCGACCAATCAGCAATTTGCGCTAACTGGCGTTGCCAGGCAACTTTTCGACTTAGAAGATCATCTTCTCGCAGGTGACAATGTGCTGCTGCACTGGACCATGGATACCGTTCACACTTCCGCACTATTCCAGCTCGTACAGGATTGCGCTCAACATAACGAATAGCAGCCCATAGATAGGCTTCATCAAGCGGAGAGGAAAAATATCGGCCTTGCCAAACATGCCCTTTCCAACCGTGTTCTCGATTAAGTCGTTGCGCATAACGCATATGTAAGGGCTTGAGGACTGCTTGCAACCCATCCTCTGTACGCGGGATCACGATAAGATGGATATGGTTAGTCATGAGGCAATAAGCGATGACGTCCAGCTTGTGCTTTTGACTGTATTCTTTCAGCCAGCTGAGATATACCTTTCTGTCTTCATCCGAATAAAAAACATCTTCACGACGATTGCCACGCTGGGTAATGTGGTGAGGCACACCTGCAAATACTGTTCTCGCTACTCTAGGCATATAGGAATTGTAACATAACAGAAAATAAAGGGTAGCGTCCCCTTTTTTCCCTATGCTCCATCTTTAACGTTTCATGGGTTTTTTCATAATGTCACCGTCTCGATATTCCTTCTTCCAACGGTATAGCATTATGGGGGTGAATATCGAAAACGTCTGCAACATCCTGTGCCTGGACGCCAAGCAATGCTCCCAGCTCTACAGCGGTTGCCTTGAACCAGTCATCGTAATAATTGTACTTTGTTTTTCTGACCATTTGATCACCTCTAATAAATACTCAATTAGAGGTGTGTAAAACTGGGGTAGGTTCCCGAGACTTTTGATTGTCCAAGTGCATGCGATTGTTATGCGATTACTCAGTTTTCACTAATGCTAATGGACATATAATCAGCTCCATATAGATACCACAATACCTCATCAATTTTTATGGAATATTTCTTTCCTTTATGTTCAACGACATATGTTCCATCCTGAGTAACAGAACCCTCGAACAGAACTTGACTACGTTCAAGCTTCCCTATCAATGACTTATATTTTATTTTCTTGTCTAAGATACCCTTATCATCAGTTTTGAAAATCAGTAACTTCGACGGCTTTATCGGTTTAATGTTATCTGCAAAAAAGACAAATTGCTCACCGGAAGGTAATTTAACTAATTTTGGGTAATATTGTTGGATCGTGACTGCATTGCCTACACCAGCATATGCACTCGAAATAAATGAGAACGCCGATCCTGTGTGGTTCTTATTTTCAGAAGGAGGAGCTGAGAATAGACCCACATTAGCATTTGCAAGGAAAACAAAAAGCGGTATGGCGAGTAGTATTATGCCGATAATGGCTGAGACACTCCTTCCGATTTTATCAATCGTAGGTAGCTTAATCGGGCCAAATACCACCGGGTTTATACAAAAGACACTAACCATAATAAAAGCTATGCCACCAAAAAAGCTTAATTTATCAAAACTACTATTGATTATCGCTGTAATCCATTCCATTTCAATTGTCCCCATTCTTCATCGCATAACATTTGTATATCGATCACGCTCACTTTGCAGTTCAGGTTATTTTTTGAGCAGCACCGTAAGCTTATGATTTTACAGCCTTTAACTAACTTACCTTAAATTCACGCCATTGCAAAGTGAACATACACCCTATTTCTATAGACAGGGTTCAATATCCACCATTAATTTTCCTCAACCCATTGCATTCATTACAACAAGAAAATAAGGGGACGTTACTTTTATTCTTTCTATCAAAGCTTTTTGCATTCCCACTTCGCCAACCAAGCAGCTTCCTCAGTATCGCTGAGATTTAAGGGCAAAGCTCCTATGCAAACAACAGTATTATCATCAATCAGACCTAACGCTAACTTTTCCCCTTTGGAAACATCGCCTAATTCAGGATTTGGCAAAACAAATGTTATTATGTCTATTTTCTCGGGAAAGTCGCTTCGGAGAACCCTCCCTTCCAATGAGACCGGGTCAGGCATATCTGCTGCAAATGATGGTGATTTAATCCATTTACTTACAGCTTCTAACTCAACCACTTCAATAATCACTTTATGCTTAACTATACGGTCCGCTGCCCATTCCCAGTTAAAGGTTTTATTATTACTAAAAAATGACATTGCACTAGCTCCTGCCATAATAAATGTGGTGAAAATTAAAACAAATAATTTAGACTTGTTCATTGGTCTATTACAAGATCAAAGCCACCTTCAGTAGCTTTCTTTATAAATCCAATATGCCCGGAATAACTCCTTGCTGTTTTGTGGCGATCATTCAGCTGTTTGTAAAGCCTGTTTGGCGTATCCAGCCCAGGTATACTTCTTCCAGTAATGCCTGCATTTGTGAATGCTTCAGATGCATGTGTCGAACAATTATCACCAACTAACCTGAAGCCCCCCGGATTAATTTTGAGCCTTACCCAGAATTTTTTAAATAATGATGCTTCCATTTCAGTTACTGTAATGATTAAAACCGTGGATTTGGTTTTATATTTTTTGGCATAATCCAGATCGACATAATATGGGCGATGCACCTGAAACAACCTGTGATCGTAAACAATACCATCCATACCAAAACCACTACTACCACCGCTACCACTTGTACCTTGACCTTCTCCAAAAAAACCAACGGGTGAACCATCAGCTAAAATCACATCAGCATGTTGAGCTAACAAGTCAGGCTCATGGTCTACACCTATCTTTCCCCGTACAATCAGCGCCACTTTAGTTCCGTCAAAAACTATTGTTTCCAATTTATTACTCCTGTAAATACGAGCATCAAAATAGCAGAACACCTTATTCCATTATATTATCGACCTGAACAAATATATTGCAAAACTGGTCCATCTTGTTCCTCAGAAAAACTTAGGTATGCTATCTCTAAAGTTTTTCCATCTTTATGAAATTTTTTTGGCTCCCCAATACCCAATGCGTAAAGATTTCCTTCTACTGTGTACCGAATTTTCTCAACATCACTTCTATTGCGAAGCCCTTTGTAAGAAAACCTGAACTGATCACCACAAAGAAATTGAGTCATTTTTTTAGGTGGAATAAATGGTGACTTCCCAGCCTGATAGGATGTCAATGTAATTTTTTCCAGATTTTCCTTAAGCTTATTCTCATACTGTGTAAAGCTGTTATCGTCATCCAACATTCCATTTTGTTGGGCAGTAGCTAATTCTAATATTGGCCTCAGCAAGTCTGTCGCAGGTCCCTGTTTATTTTCAGGCAAATCAGATATCGCATTAGTAATTATTATTTTAATGACGTCAGTAGAATCACTCGCATTAGATTGCCCCATCATATATCCAGAAACACCAATTCCTGCAACCGTTGCAAACGCTGCGGATATTGAAATAAACTTACTCATCTTTTATAGTCCTTAACATAATAAAAAAGGAGACGTTAATTTTCTATCTGTCTAGCATTGAAATGGGCAACATCTCCTTATTATGTATTTCAGCTTACCCAACTCGTTTAATTATTCACTTACAAGTAACCATTCACCACTCTGAGCTTCTTCAGAAGATAATTCAACAGTGTCCCGAGTTTCAAAGGCTTTTTGATCCAGGTTTGCCTGCTGATTTAACATCTTCCGCTCACCAGATATTGTTAGAGTCTGCCGTATTTCATCACCTAAGATTAAACGAAATTGTTTCCCTATTATGCTGAATTTAGGGTTATAGCCACTGCACACCAAGACCGTAATTCCACCAGATAACTCAAATTTTTCAGTAATATTCATTTTTATACTCATGATCACAGCCCCTTATCTTTTAGTATCTGCAATATCTGAATATCTTCATCACTTAACCCCAGCATTTTTTGGTGTCTGATCATAAAGTCTTTAACATGCGTCTCCGCACTACCAAGACCACTAATTCCCAATCGATCAGTAATCCCCAATCGCGTTTGAGTTCCATGTAAAAACTCTTCTATGACAGCTGCTTTACTTGGATTTTCTCTGAGAAGGATATGGGTATTGTTGACACCACCGACAGACGCTTCGGCTTCAAAGTAATCAAGCATGCGAAGTTCCTCCGATCCTGGCTTTGCAATAACAACATCGCGCTTATTCGCAACTGCTGATATTAGCTCGGAAGAAGCAGGCTCAACCCCCATCAAATCATCGGGACTACGCATATTAATTTTATTTGGACCAACACTCTCAACTTCTATCGTATTCATATCTCTGGAAGTATTCAACTCAACCGGAGACCGAGGTGGTGGTTCATACCCCGGTTCCTCATGCGGCCCCAATGTCGTGGTCCAACTCGCTGGCAGAAATTCTTCCTTTTTCGTACCTGACTTTGGCCACGGCAAGTGATGATTACGTTCGTGCGGCTGAAGCCAGCTACCCGTTCGATAGACGACTAATTCACCCGAGCCGATTAACTGAATAACATAATCTTTACCGCCTTCCGGAGTATAATTCTTACCTTTTAGCGTACTGGAGCCCCTTTCCTCATCAGAAAAACAGTCACTCTTATTGAGAACGGAACGCCAGGTCGGGCAACACCCTCGATACCGAAAAAAGTGTATTCATTGATAAACTGCTCAAGCGCATCTGCATTGGGAAAGGTTTTTATCGGAAATGAAACAGATCCCGTCAGCGGTCGGGCAATACTGAATACGTTACCCTGTTTGTCGTAACCCCCAACCCTTTCCAGTTGCCACCGGATATCATTTTCGTCGTTATCGTCAAAAAAACCCATCCAACTTTTCCTTTTGATTCAGACGTTAACGCAATAAGCTTTTGGGATTACTGATCCGACGCTACCTCAGTCATAGGGGCAAAAAATCATGCCCACCCTGTCCTTGTCACTCATCGGAAGCAAGGGGGTCATTGCTTGATATTGCACTTCAGCGGAAGCAAGGGGGTCATTGCTTGATATTGCACTTCAGCATCGCCCTTTTCCGCAACCGTGAAGGCTGCCCAATCTCCATTGCTCGCTGGATATGAGAAACTCTGGATGGCGATACCCCAAATAAATCAGCGACCTTTTTTAGTGGCATATTCGCCGAGCGCCGTAATAACCAGGCGGCACAATGGTAGGCTTCTGCATGTGACTTCGACAGGATTTCAGCTACTTGAAGCGAATATATTTGACTGATACAGGCCAGTACGGCGACTTTGTCAAGGCGTGTTGGATGCAGTTGCCGCTTAGGGACATTCGCAGGACTTTGCTTGCGGGCAAGCTTTTCCATCCGCGCTAAAAAATCATCCTCGCCCAAATAAATCTGCCCTCGCAATTGCCCCCACGGCGATGCCTGACCTATACCCTGTTGCACAAATTCCCTGTAGCGCTTGCGCGCTTCGACTTGTTTGTAGGCAAGCTGTTTCCAAACTGGCTTTACTTGCAGCCATGCGGGCGACGCTATTATTCCAGCTGTTGCCCGATAATTGCTCCAAGACCAGTCCTGCGCTGCCTTGACCATTCCTGCACGCACGGGGTTGAGCACGATGTAGCGACTGAGTTCCAGAAAATAACTGTCTTTATCCACGACAATGCTTTTGTAGCGCCCCTGGAGAACATGCCCCACCCGACCATGGCGGCGGTTAAATGCCTGCGTATAAACTTGATTGAGCCTCCGCATGCCTTTGCTTAAGTTCGCCTCCGGGGTCTCAATCAGCAGGTGATAATGATTATCCATCAAGCAGTAGGCGTAACATAACCATCCCTGCTGGTCTATTTCTCTCCCCAGTAAATCCAAAAACAATTTACGGTCATCATTATCTTGATAAATCGCGGCTTGCGCATTACCTCGCGCTGTTAGATGGTAAAGACCACCCGCAAACTCTAATCGTAATTGTCTCGCCATGCTGGCAATATGACCGGGCAGCTATGCAAAGTCAAGCAATGACCCCCATTTTCCACTTAAATTCGCTTCCGGGGTCTCAATTAGCAGGTGATAATGATTATCCATCAAGCAGTAGGCATAACATAACCATCTCTGCTGGTCTATTTTTCTCCCCAGTAAATCCAAAAACAATTTACGGTCATCATTATCTTGATAAATCGCGGCTTGCGCGTTACCTCGCGCTGTTAGATGGTAAAGGCCACCCGCAAACTCTATTCGTAATTGTCTCGCCATGCTGGCAATATGACCGGGCGGACATGCAAAGTCAAGAAATGACCCCTTTTCTTCCCTTTAACTCCGACTCATCATACTCACTTTTTAACGATTCTAAGTCTTGTGTTGTAAACCCCAAAAACTCACTCACATCATCCACGTAATATAACTTGTGAAGGGGTATTTTTAAGAAATCCATATTCATAATGATTAAAATCCTGCTCCCATATCAACGGGGTCAGACTTCGATCGATTTAGATAATTTCCAAGAACATGGAATAGCATGGTGTGTATTATCTGGACTTACCCCGTAGCACTTGTGTACTCGCTCAAATAAATATCTAAAAAATCCTCTAATATTTTTTGTGCTTTCTCAATAGAATCTACTTGATATCCACTTTTATTAATCAAAGCAATTACTTCGTTATTTCCATCTCTACAAGATTTAATTGCAGAATTCAAAGCGCCTATACAAGTGTTATGATATTCCAAGTCATCTTCACTTACTGAAACCATCATTTCAGCCGCCTCTTCGAGCGACTGTTGATTAACCGTCGCTGAAAACAAATCACCTAAATTTTCCTGCCAGCTCATATTAAAAATCCCCCTTAAAATGGATGGGCAGTGTGAATCAAATAACCACCCTTGCCGTCTGGTATCAACACTGTATTAACATTTTCAAGAGATCTAGTAACTTTTACTACAGAATTACCAGATGAAGAAACTTCAAAGCCCGTTCCCAAGTTACCTTGCTCCGGATTGTGCTCGAAAGCTTTAGGAACCCCGGCTTTTGGATTTGATGCCAACCATACATTAATTGACTTCTGATTAGTTTGAATAGAGTCTGCTATTACAGACTCCATAGTTGCTCTATCATCAAATCGAGTCCTAACCCCTGAACGGCCTTTATCGATCAGCTCTGTTTGCACGCGATTAGTGATGAATTCATCCCTAACATTTGGACCATGACGTTCAAGAGGGTGTGTTGGCTTAGTTAATTTCCCATTAGGTTTAACTAATTTAGCACCTTCAGTAGCACTCAACCCCCCGGGTTGTGATAACGTTGTTGAAGTTTTGTTTTGACCAACACCGTCCTCCTCCATCGTACTTGCATCCCTAACGGGCGGCACATACCCCGGTTCCTCATGCGGCCCCAATGTCGAGGTCCGACTCGGTGGCAGAAATTCTTCCTTTTTCGTAGTCGACTTTGGCCACGGCAAGTGGTGATTACGATCTTGTGATGGAATCCAGCTACCGGTTCGATGAACAACTAATTCACCCGAGCTGATTAGCTGAATAACATAATCTTTACCGCCTTCCGGGGTATAATTCTTACCTTTTAGCGTACCGGTGTCCCTTTCCTCACCAGAAAAACAGTCACTTTTATTGAGAACAGAACGCCAGGTCGGACAACACCCCCAATACCGAAAAAAAGTGTATTCATTGATAAACTGCTCAAGCGCAGCTGTGCTGGGAAAGGTTTCTACAGGAAATGAAACAGACCCCGTAAGCGGTCTGGCAATACTAAATACGTGACCATGCTTGTCGTAGCCCCCAACTCTTTCCAGTTGCCACTGGGTACGATCTTTATTATTGATTCCAAAATCCACCAAACCGTTCCTTTGATTCAGATTTTAACGCAGTAAGCTTTTGAGATTATTGACCCGGTATCGCCCTCAGCCACATGGGTAAAAAATCATGCCCACCCTGCCCTCGTCATGTCACTCGGCATTCATCCAATAGCCGCCGTACACAACGCCAGCAAACTACCCGGAGCCAGACCAAGAAACAGAATACCCAGACCGTTGGCGGACAACACCACTTTCATATCCATACTGGTTTCAATGGGCTGTGTGTCTTCTGCTTTGTCAAAGTACATGAGCTTGATGACGCGCAGGTAATAAAAGGCTCCGATGATCGAAAATATCACGGCAACCACGGCGAGCCATGTCAGCCCGGCACCGATAACCGCTTGCAGTACAGCAAATTTTGCGTAAAAACCCAATGCGGGCGGTACCCCGGCCATGGAAAACATCAGGATCATCATCATAAAGGCAAACCACGGGCTGCGATCATTCAGGCCTTTGAAGTCATCCAGTTTGTCTGCTTCAAAGCCGGCACGGCTCAACAGAATAATAATGCCAAACCCACCCATACCCATTAATGCATAGACAATAACGTAGAACATCGACGCTGAATAACCGGCCTGGGTACCTGCCAATATGCCTAACAATAAAAAGCCCACATGGGAGATGGTCGAGTAGGCCAGCATGCGTTTAATGTTTGTCTGGGCAATGGCAATCACATTGCCGACGAGCATGGACAGTACCGCCATGATAATCAAAATGTCCTGCCACTGTGCGTGCAGGTCTCCCAGTCCTTCAACCAGCAGGCGCATGATCATGGCGAAAGCGGCAATTTTGGGTGCGGTACTGATAAACAGAGTAACCGCAGTGGGTGCGCCGTGATAAACGTCGGGCACCCACATATGAAACGGCACTGCACCGAGTTTGAAGGCCATGCCAACAATCACCAGCACCAGTCCAAGTCCCAGTACCATCTGTTTCGAATCTTCCAGTCCGACTATGGCGGTGTGTACGCCACCAATGTCCAGTGTGCCGGTAATACCGTAGATCAATGACATACCGTATAACAACATGCCGGATGCCAGCGCACCCAGAACAAAGTATTTCATTGCTGCTTCAGTGGCTTTCGAGGAGTCCCGCTGAAATGCCACCATGGCGTACAGTGACAATGACAACAGTTCAAGTCCCAGATAGAGGGTCAGCATGCTGTGTGCGGATATCAGTACCATCATGCCCAGCACAGCGAACAATCCAAGAACGAAATATTCGCCTTTGAAAATGTTTCGGGCCAGCAGGTAGTCACGGGAATAAATAAAGGCAACCGCCGTCACCAGATAAACAAAGACTTTTAAGACATCGCCCATGGTGTCACTGACAAATGAGCCGTCAAAGGTGTAGACCGTTTCAGGTGTGTGCATGGCTACGGTGAGCGCGGCAGTGACACCCAGTGTTGCCAGTGACAACAGATAGGTCAATACGCGGTTTTTGTCGCTGATAAACAAGTCTGCAAGCAAAATAATGCACGCCATGGTCAGCAGGAAAATCTCCGGCAAAGCGGGCATTAAATCGGGCATTTGAAAATTATTTGGCATGGTTATTATAAGTTCGGTAACTTCGACGTGGTAATTTGCTGTACAAGATGATCAACCGTAGCGTGCATAACATCCAGTAAAGGTGCGGGCCAGAGGCCCAGTATCAGGACGGCCACGGCAAGCGTGCCGAGGATGAAAAACTCCCGGTTGTTCAGGTCTTTGAGTGCAGCGACTCTTTCGTTGGCGATCTCGCCAAAAATGACTCGTTTGACCATCCACAGCGTGTAGGCGGCACCGAAGATCAGTGTGGTGGCGGCCAGGAATGCAATCCAGAAATTGGCTTTGAAGGCGCTCAGAATAACCAGAAATTCACCCACGAAACCGGATGTGCCCGGCAGGCCTGCATTGGCCATGGCAAAGAACACCATGAATCCGGCAAAAACGGGCATGGTGTTGGCTACACCGCCGTAATCGCTGATTAAACGACTGTGCATGCGGTCATACATCACACCGATGCAGAGGAACATGGCTCCTGAAATAAAGCCGTGCGAGATCATTTGTACGAGGGCACCTTCGATGCCCATTGCGGCACCCTGCACGCTGCCGGTGTTTTCGGCGATCATGTAAACGACAAAGAAGCCCAGGGTGACAAAACCCATGTGCGAAATCGATGAATAGGCAATGAGCTTTTTCATGTCTTTTTGCACCAGTGCCACAAAGGCAATGTAGACGATGGCAATGAGTGACAGAGTGATCATCAGCCAGTCCAGGTTTTGCGCAGCATCCGGGGTAATGGGCATGCTGAAACGAACAAAGCCGTAAGTACCCATTTTCAACATGATCGCGGCAAGGATGACCGAGCCGCCGGTGGGTGCTTCAACGTGGGCATCCGGTAACCATGTGTGTACTGGCCACATGGGAACCTTCACCGCAAAAGCCAGCAGGAAGGCAAGGAAGATGAGTATTTGCTCGGTCATCCCCAGTTTGATGCCATGGAAATCCAGAATACCGAAGGTGCCTGATTGTGTGTACATGTAAATCAGTGCCACCAGCATGAATACCGAGCCGAGGAAGGTATACAAGAAGAACTTGATGGTGGCGTAAACACGCCGCTCTCCACCCCAGATGCCGATAATCAGGAACATCGGTATCAGCATGGCTTCCCAGAACACATAAAACAAAATCGAGTCCAGTGCGGCAAAGACACCGATCATCAAACCATTCATGATCAGGAAAGCGGCCATGTACTGTGCCGTTTTCTGCTTAATGTTATCCCAGCCTGCAATAACAACCAGTATAGTGGTAAAGGCTGTCAGCAGAATCAGTGGCATGGAAATGCCATCAACACCGAGGTGGTAGTTGATGTTAAAAGCAGGAATCCAGGGTGTGTTTTCAACAAACTGCATCTGGTGTGTCGCCAGATCAAAGCTAGTGTACAGTGGAATAGTTAACAAAAAGGTGATCACTGCCGCGGCAAGCGCAATGATTTTTGCCATTCCTGCCTGCTCTTCTTTGCTGGCAAACAGCACTAACACGCCCCCTAAAATGGGCGTCCAAATCACTAAACTTAAAAGGGGCAGATCAGCCAACATGCAAAATAACCTTTGTTCTACTTATGTGTTTTTTATTAATGTGTGCGTATTTTTTAGCGTTAACGGCTAGCCGAATGAAACCCAGCTCACCATAACAACCAGTCCGATAATCATCACAAAAGCATAGTGGTACAAATAACCGGTTTGTGAAAAACGGACCTTGCTTGACAACCAGCCCACGCTTTTCGCGGTGCCATTAACCATTAAACCATCAATCAGTTTGACATCGCCGATATTCCACAAGAACTGGCCCAGGCCACGCGAGCCCCCCGCAAAGAAGGTGTCATTAAAGTCATCACAGCCATATTTTTTGTCGAGTATGGTGTAAATCAGTGAGCATTTTTCCTTGATCATCGCGGGAATATCCGGGCGCTTCAAATAGAAGAAAGCGGCGGTGCCTACGCCTGCCAGTGCCAGCCAGAAGGGTAAGGTCATCATGCCATGTAACATGAAACCACCAACGCCAGTGTAGATTTCACCCACGGTGGCCAATACATCGTGTTCAGGTTTGACATGGATGGCATCTGCAAACAGATCACCAAACAACATGGGTTCGATATAAAACGCACCGATCAGCACCGAGGGAATCGCCAGTAGTATTAATGGCACGGTGACCACTTTGGGGCTTTCATGCAGATGTTTTTTTGTATGCTCGTCCATGCGTTCTTTACCATGAAAGACCAGGAAGAACATACGGAAACTGTAAAAAGCGGTAATGAACACGCCCGCAACGACGGCGAAATAAGCAAAACCTGCACCCGGAATATCAGAAGCACGTACGGCTTCGATAATCGCATCTTTTGAGAAGAAGCCCGAAAATCCCGGAAAGCCGATCAATGCCAGCGAGCCGATTAACATACAGATGTAGGTGATCGGCATGTATTTTCGAAGGCCGCCCATTTCCCGGATATCCTGCTTGTGGTGCATGGCCATAATAACCGAGCCCGCACCCAG
Source organism: Gammaproteobacteria bacterium (assembly GCA_021647705.1). GTDB lineage: Bacteria > Pseudomonadota > Gammaproteobacteria > SZUA-152 > SZUA-152 > SZUA-152. The sequence goes on from JAKIUF010000033.1 coordinate 17,936, forward strand.
AAATAACAAGGCCTTGAAGGCGGCATGTGTCATCAGGTGAAATACACCTGCCGCATAGGCCGAGACACCCAGCGCCACGGTCATGTAACCCAGTTGCGACAGGGTTGAATAGGCAATAACCCGCTTGATGTCATTTTGAATAATGCCTAACAAGCCCATGAACAATGCCGTGATTGCGCCAATGACCAGCACAAAACTCAATGCCGTTTCAGACAGTTCAAACATCGGTGACATACGCGCCACCATGAAGATACCGGCGGTGACCATTGTGGCGGCGTGAATCAGTGCTGAAATAGGCGTCGGACCTTCCATGGAATCCGGCAACCACACATGCAGGGGTACCTGAGCGGATTTACCCATGGCTCCAATGAACAGCAGAATGCAGATCATCGTCAATACCGACCATTCAACACCGGGTATTATTTCGACCGTCAAACCTGCCATTGACGGTGCAGCGGCAAAGACATCGGCATAATCGAGACTGTTGAAATACATCAAAATGGCGGCGATACCCAGCAGGAAACCAAAGTCCCCTACCCGGTTTACCAGGAAGGCTTTCAAGTTTGCGTAAATTGCCGTTTCGCGCTTGAACCAGAAACCAATGAGCAGGTAAGACACCAGCCCCACGGCTTCCCAGCCAAAAAACAATTGCATGAAGTTGTTCGCCATGACCAGCATTAACATGGAGAACGTAAAGAGAGAAATATAACTGAAGAAACGCTGATAACCGTCGTCGTCACGCATATAACCAATGGTGTAAATATGCACCATTAACGAGACAAACGTCACAACCACCAGCATTACGGCGGTGAGTGAATCAATCAGGAAACCCACTTCAAACTGTATGCCATCACTGACGGCCCAGGTATACACCGTGCCATTAAATACCGCTGCACCTTCAACGATAACATCGTTGAACACAAACACCGACAGTGCGAAAGAGACAGCGACACCAAGAGTCGTGACCCAATGCGCACCCGCACGACCAATCTTTTTCCCAAAAAGGCCAGCGATAACAGCACCTACCAGTGGTGCCAAAGCCAGGGTTAAATACAGGTTTTCCATTCTCGATAAACTCCGCGTTAACCCTTCAGGGAATCCAGTTCTTCAACATTGATGGTACGGCGGTTTCTGAACAACACAACCAGAATCGCCAATCCAATGGCGGCTTCTGCTGCTGCCACCGTCAAGATAAAGAAAACAAAAACTTGCCCGGCAATGTCACCGAGATAATGTGAAAAGGCGACAAAGTTCATATTGACCGCCAATAACATGAGTTCTATTGCCATCAATATGATGATGACATTTTTCCGATTCAAAAATATACCGGCGATACTGATGCAAAACAGAATCGCACCCAGAATCAAAAAATGTGAAATTGAAATCATGCTCTCTCCGGAGACTCGTTTGTTAAATTAAACGGGTTTATTCGTTTTTGTTGCTGGCACTGCTGCCAGAACGATTACTGGAAGCCATTTTCACTAACCGCACCCGGTCTTTGCTACGCACATTGACCTGATCTTCCGGTGTCATTGTCTGCTTCTTGCGACGACGACGCAGGGTCAGGGAAATTGCGGCAATAATGGCAACCACCAGAATGACGGCGGCAAGTTCAAACGGATACAGGTAAACCGTATATAAAACCCGACCGATTTCTTTTGTATTACTGTAATCTGCCGCATGAGGCTCCGGCTTTGGCATAGCTTCCAGGCCAAAGTTCTCGGGGCCGACGATCAGTGCCAACTGGGCCACCAGCACAATGGCAACACCCAGACCAAAAGGCAGGTACCGGGTAAAACCTTCTCGCAATACTGCGAGATTAATGTCCAGCATCATCACCACAAACAGGAACAGCACCATGACCGCGCCGACATAAACAAGAATCAGGGTCAGTGCGAGAAATTCTGCTTCCAGCAATATCCAGAGACCGGCACTGGTAAAAAAGGCCAGCACCAGAGCCAATGCGCAAAACACCGGGTTGCGTAACGATACGACCAGCACGGCGGAGCCCACCAGTATCGCGGAAAAGATATAAAAAGTAATCGACTCTAAGCCCATATTATTTTCTTGCTTTTAATGTATTTAAAAGAATTCGTTCAACCGAATTCATTAGCGAAACGGGGCATCGGCTGCCCGATCTGCTGCGATTTGTTTTTCCATTTTGTCGCCAACGGCCAGCAACTTTTCCTTGGTCATATACAGGTCATCTCTGTTTTCGCCATGGTATTCAAAATGCCGTGTTTCCACGATGGCATCCACCGGACAGGACTCTTCGCAAAAACCGCAAAATATGCATTTTGTCAAATCAATGTCATAGCGCGTAGTACGGCGGGTGCCATCGTCCCGCTCTTCCGAGTCAATGGTGATGGCCAGTGCCGGGCATACAGCCTCACACAATTTGCAGGCAATGCAACGTTCTTCACCATTCGGATAACGTCGTTGTGCATGCAGTCCGCGGAAACGTGGCGACATAGGTGTTTTTTCTTCCGGGTATTGCACCGTAATTTTTTTACGGAAAAAATATTTCCCCGTTAGTACCAGTCCCCGAAAAAGCTCGATGAGGATGAGGCTTTTAAAATAGTTTGTTATCGCAGTCATTAACGATGTGTCCAGTCAGCAAACATAAAAAATAGTGTGTTCATTCAATTATTTAACCAAAGCGTCTGATTAACCCGTTTTAACTAAACCACTATTGCTAGTTAAACCAGGGCCCAATTTTCCAAACGACCATTGCAGCGGCAACAAGTAACCAGACGATGGTAATCGGAATGAATATTTTCCACCCCAGACGCATGATCTGGTCATAACGATAACGCGGAAACGTTGCGCGAAACCATAAAAACAAAAACAGGAAAAACGATGTCTTTGCCAACAACCAATGTATGCCATCACCCAGCAACAAAGCCAACACACCCTCACCTTCCAGCAGACTTGCAGGCAATATACCGTGTAAGGGTGATAACCAGCCGCCAAGAAACATGAGTGCGGTCAGCAACGCAATCAGGATCATGTTCGCGTATTCCGCGAGGAAGAAGATGGAGAACGTCATGCTGGAATATTCAACATGGAAACCGGCAACAATTTCTGATTCGCCTTCGGCCACGTCAAACGGTGCCCGGTTTGTTTCCGCTACACCCGCAATAAAATAAACAATGAATAACGGCAACAACGGAATCATGTACCAATTGATAATACCCAGACTGCCGCGTTGGGCTTCTACAATTTCGCCCAGATTAAGACTGCCTGCGGCAACCAATACGCCTACCAGCGCAAAACCCATGGCAATTTCATAGGACACAATCTGTGCTGCGGAACGCAGCGCACCTAAAAATGCGTATTTCGAATTTGATGCCCAGCCAGCAATGATCACACCGTAAACGCCCAGTGATGTCATCGCCAGAATGTAAAGCAGGCTGGCATCAATATTGGAGATCACCAGACCATCGTCAAACGGGACAACAGCCCACGCAGCCAGTGCCGGAGCTAAAGTCAGAATGGGGCCAGCAATAAACAGAAAACGGTTGGCCTTTGCCGGTAAAATCGTCTCCTTGAACATCAGTTTTACAGCATCGGCAATGGGTTGCAACAAGCCTCTGGGGCCAACCCGGTTCGGGCCGATACGCACCTGCATGTAACCAATGACTTTACGTTCAGCCAGTGTCAAATAGGCAACAGCCCCCATCAAAGGCAGCACCAGTACCAGAATTTTTCCGACGATGATAATCAGCGTCACAAGACCGGCGGGTAAAAAATCCAGCGCTGATTCAATGGCTTCAATCATTCACTTTTCTCATACTTGATATTTTCATTATTTTTAATCTGTGTTGTCGGAGCCTATCAATCAGACCCGGGACAACGTTACCTCGCCTGTCGTGGAGCCGTGCGACAAATACGATGGTACCAGTACGCCATCATCAGGCACGCGCTCGTCAATCACCACGGGCAGCGTCAGTTCCACATTATTTTTTTTCGCCATAGCCTGCTCACCTTCGGCAAGCCCTGCATGTGTAGCAACATTCTGGTTAACACGAATGGCGAACTGATGTTTTTGCGCAACATCCTGCAAGCTGCCTGCCCGGCGCACCAGACAATCACCCGCATATATTGGCCGGTCAATAATACTTTCAAACCCTTGTGCGTCAATCACCAGCGATGCCGGACAGCGCCAGGGCATGTCATTATTTAACGGCGTATTGGCCGTCAGCGTTTGCACTTCGTCCAGTATTTCCCGGCTGGTAACATAGTCAAAGCCTGTACATTCAAACAAGTTACCCAATACACGCAGCACCTTCCAGCCGGGACGTGTTTCGCCCAAAGGCGCCACAGCACCCTCAAAACTCTGCCAGCGCCCTTCAGCATTCACAAAAGTACCGGAGGTTTCGGAGAACGGTGCAACGGGTAATAACACATCCGCGTATTCTTTGACTTGCTCATTGCAAAACGCGCTCATCGATACAACAAATTGTGCCTGTTTCAATGCTTCGCTTGCAGCTGCCGATGCCACACAATCCAGTTCGGCTTCTACGCCTAACAAAATATAGCCTGCCAGTTTGTCGGCAAACATATCCGCGACTGATTTTCCTTTCAATACCAAGGCATCACCCGCCGGGCCACGATGTGGCACCGCACCGGACAAGGCAGCACCGACGCTGTTACTGCCATTCGATAAATAACATAACTTGCTGGATGACAACACGGCAATTTGATTGGCAATTGCACGAAGATCTGCGAAACGCGGGTGTGCAAAGGCATCCAGCCCTAAAATCACCGACGTGTTGCTGGCTTCATTTAATTCACGGGCAATTTTTTCGTGTGCGTCATCAACGGTTATATTAATGACCAGCGCAACAAGCCCCGTGGGCAGTGTGATGTTTGATGTAGCTGCCAGGGCTTTAAGAATACCGCCCAGTTCCTGCAATAACTTTGCCGGGCTGACGATCTTTTTTGCCGCCAATGAAAAATTAAAATCATAATCCACCGGATTGACGGCCATAATGCGCGCACCGGCAAGTTCCGCTTTGCGGATTCTGTGTCCGGCAATAGGTTGATCATGGCGGGCATTGCAACCGACCAACAAAACAGCATCGTTATTTTCCAGATCCTGTATTGATTGTCCCAGCCAGGGGAAGACCGGTTCGTCATCCTGGTCGGTAAAGTCAATCTGCCCAATGCGGTGATCAACGTTACCTGAGCCTACACTACGCATCATTTTTTGCAGCAAAAATAATTCTTCAACGGTCATGTTTGGCGAGGCTATAGCACCCAGCTGTTCCCCACCCTGCTCGCTAAGAAGTTTGCTAATGCCACCCACTGCTTTCTGTAATGCCGTGTCCCAATCAACCTCTTGCCATTGCCCGTCGGTTTTCACCATCGGCACGGTGAGACGCTCATCACTGTTCAGACCTTCATAACTAAAGCGGTCACGATCTGTCAGCCAAGTTTCATTAATTTCTTCATTTTCTTTAGGCACAACCCGCACAACCTGATTGCGGAAAGTATGCAGTAAAATATTCGAGCCCATGCAGTCATGCGGCGCAATGCTCTTATGTTGCACCATTTCCCAGGCGCGCGCCGTAAAACGGGAAGGCTTCGCTGTCAGTGCGCCTACGGGGCAAAGATCAATGACATTGCCGGACATTTCTGAACTCAGGCTCAATTGCACATAGGTACCAATTTCCATGTGCTCGCCACGCCCGGTGGATCCCAGCTCTTTTATGCCTGCTACTTCTTCACCAAAACGCACGCAACGTGTGCAATGAATACAGCGTGTCATATCACCTGAAATCAACGGACCAAAGTTTTTACTTTCAACAACCCGTTTTTGCTCGGAATAAATCGAAACATCACTGCCATAACCCATGGCAATATCCTGCAATTCACACTCACCACCCTGATCACAAATGGGACAATCCAGCGGGTGATTGATTAACAAAAACTCCATTACACTTTTTTGCGCTTCGATCGCCTTTTCGGAACGGGTGCTGATTTTCATCCCATCCGTTACCGGGGTTGCACAGGCCGGTAATGCCTTGCCCACTTTTTCTACATCAATCAGGCACATACGGCAATTGGCGGCAATGGACAGTTTTTTGTGGTAGCAGAATCGCGGAATATAAATACCCGCATCATCAGCCGCCTCGATCACCATCGCGCCTTCTATGACTTCCAGTTGTTTGCCGTCTATTTCGATGTTAACCATCGTTTATTTGCACCGTTTAAATATCATATTTATGTGTACCCGCTCTTTGTATGTAGCACCGAGAGTCATTCGTCGTTATTTACGCGTTACTTGCGTCTACCATGCAGGCCTTGTGATCAATGTGATATTGAAATTCATCTCTGAATTTTTTCACAAAACTGCTCACTGGCATTGCCGCCGCATCACCTAACGCACAAATAGTACGACCTTGAATCTTGTCTGCGACATCCAGTAACAAGTCCAGATCCTCCTGTTTGCCCTGGCCATGTTCAATACGGTGTACCACCCGTGACAACCAGCCGGTTCCTTCACGACAAGGCGTACACTGGCCACAGGATTCTTCATAATAAAAATGTGAGATACGGCTCAATGCGCGCACCATGCAGGTGCTTTCATCCATTATGATGACCGAACCTGCACCCAACATGGAGCCCGCTTTGGCAATAGAGTCATAATCCATAGTGACATCCATCATTTCCTCACCGGTTAAAACCGGCGTTGATGAGCCACCCGGAATCACGGCCTTGAGTGTATTGCCACCACGCACACCACCCGCCATTTCCAGTAACTCCGGGAAAGGCGTTCCCATGGGAACTTCATAATTTCCGGGTTTATTCACATGGCCGCTGACACTGAAAAGCTTTGAACCACCATTATTGGGCTTGCCAATATCCAAAAACCATTGCCCGCCATTTTTCAGAATCAATGGCACAGAAGCCAGTGTTTCGGTGTTATTGATTGTGGTCGGTCTGCCATACAGGCCAAAACTTGCCGGAAACGGGGGTTTAAACCGGGGCTGTCCTTTTTTACCTTCGATGGATTCCAGCAAGGCGGTTTCTTCACCGCAAATATATGCGCCACCACCCAGGTGAGTATGCAAATCAAAATCGATACCGGAGCCCATGATGTTTTTGCCCAGCAGGCCGATAGCATAGGCATCATCAATAGCTTGCTGGAAGCGCTCGTAAGGCTCCCAGAATTCACCCCGGATATAATTGTAACCGGCTGTTGCACCAATACTGTAAGCCGCAATGGCCATACCTTCCACTAGCGCATGTGGATTAAAGCGTAAAATATCCCGGTCTTTACAGGTTCCTGGTTCACCTTCGTCAGAATTACAGACGATATATTTTTGACCCGGCGTATTGCGTGGCATGAAACTCCATTTCAGACCGGTGGGAAAACCCGCACCACCACGGCCTCGCAAAGCAGACGTTTTTAATTCCGCAATGATATCTTCCGGCGAGGTTTTCTCTGCCAGAATTTTTTTCCACACCTCATAACCACCCTCGCTCTGATAGACTCCCAGAGTCCAGGGTTTGTCCAGGTGCAGGTTTTTAAAACAGACTTCATTGGCCATTACATTCAGTTTCCCGGCTAATCCAAGCCATCCAGAATTTTATCAATCGTTTCAGGAGTCAGGTTTTCAAAATATTGCCTGTCAATCTGCAACATAGGCGCACCGACACAGGCTCCCAGACATTCAACTTCTTTTAAAGTAATGCGACCATCCGCCGTGGTCTCGCCCAGGCCAATGCCCAACCGTTTTTTGAAGTGGGCAACAACATCATCTGAGCCGCACAGCATGCAGGAAATATTCGTACATACACAAATTTTGTGTTTACCGACCGGTGTCAGTTCATACATGGAATAAAACGTTGCGACTTCATAAGCCGAAACACGTGGCATGTCGAGATAGTCTGCCACAGCATCCATTAATTCAGTGGAGAGATAACCTCCATTGGCCTCCTGGGCAATACGTAATGCCGCCATCACCGCAGACTGCTTTTGTTCCGCCGGATATTTTGCCACCCATTTATCGATTTCAGCGAGAGACTCTGTAGAAAGCACATTGTCACCTTGATTCATTACGGCTGCCATTAGCGATCCACCTCACCAAATACAATATCCTGTGTACCAATAATCGCCACCACGTCTGCCAGCATATGGCCTTTGACCATTTCATTCAGCGAAGAAATATGCGCGAAACCTGGCGCACGGATTTTCAACCGATAGGGTTTGTTTGAACCATCTGAAACAAGGTACACACCAAACTCACCTTTGGGATGTTCTACCGCACTGTATACTTCGCCTTCGGGCAAGGCATAACCTTCGGTGAATAACTTGAAGTGGTGAATTAAGGATTCCATGTCACCTTTCATGTGTTCACGATCAGGCGGTGTTAATTTGTGATTGTCCAGCATAACCGGGCCGGGATTCTCACGCAGCCACTTGATGCACTGTTTAATAATATTGTTGGACTGACGCATTTCTTCGATACGCACTAGATAACGGTCATAACTGTCACCCGTAAGACCCACCGGGATATCAAAATCCAGTTTATCGTAAACAGCATACGGCTGTTTTCTACGCAGATCCCATTCGATACCGGAGCCACGTAACATGGGCCCGGTAAAACCCAGTTGCAAGGCGCGTTCGGGACTCACCACACCAATATCCACAGTACGCTGTTTCCAGATACGGTTATCGGTTAACAGGGTTTCATATTCATCAACGCACTTGGGGAAACGCTGAACAAAGTCTTCGACAAAATCCAGCAGACTGCCCTGGCGATTACTATTTTTAACATCAACTTCTTTTTGGCTGTGCCATTTGGATGCCTCGTATTGCGGCATGCTGCCCGGCAGATCACGGTACACACCGCCCGGACGATAATACGCCGCATGCATGCGCGCACCGGATACTGCCTCATACATATCCATCAGGTCTTCACGTTCACGGAAGGCATAGAGGAAAATAGTCATCGCGCCAATATCCAGCGCATGCGCGCCTAACCACATCAGGTGATTCAGAATGCGCGTAATTTCATCAAACATGACACGGATGTATTGCGCACGTTCCGGCGCTTCAACGCCCAGCATTTTTTCCAACGCCAGCACATAACCATGCTCATTGCACATCATGGAAACGTAATCGAGCCGATCCATGTAAGGAATGCTTTGATTGTAAGGTTTGGACTCTGCCAGTTTTTCGGTAGCGCGATGCAACAGGCCGATATGTGGATCGGCACGCTCAATAGTTTCACCGTCCATTTCCAGCACTAGACGCAACACACCATGCGCCGAGGGATGTTGTGGCCCAAAATTCAGGGTATAATTTTTAATTTCAGGCATTGTGACTGCCACCTTGGTTGCCGGTCAGGTGGTCTACCTGATCTTCACGAATCACTTTAGGCACCAGAGTGCGCGGCGTGATACTGACGGGCTCATAAACAACACGGCGTTTTTCGGCGTCATAGCGCATTTCAACATTACCGATCAACGGGAAATCTTTACGGAAGGGATGGCCAATAAAACCATAATCTGTCAACAGACGACGTAAATCCGGGTGGCCTGTAAACATGACGCCGTAAAGATCAAAGGCTTCACGTTCAAACCAGTCTGCACCGGTCCAGATAGGCACAACGGAATCGACGATAGGTTCATCTTCACCCAGATAAACCTTGAGACGCAAGCGGACATTATGGGTGATGGACAGCAAGTGATACACCACGGCAAAACGACGTTCGTTTCCATCCGTGCTTGGGACGGGGTCACGATCATCAACGCCACGACTGAAACCACTACCGGTTGCCCCTGTGGTCTCCCATTCGGCTTCGCCAAACGTTAGGTAATCCACTGCACAAAGATCCGAAAGTTGCGTAAAGGCAAAATCCGTTTCATCTCGCAAGGCCGTGCATGTTGCTAAAACGTCATTGGCGGCAATTTCAGCAGTCACTTCGGAAAAAGCAACATCAATAGAAATCGCACGACCAAAACGGTCTTGCAAGCACGCAACAAGTTTGTCCGTAGCATCACTCATCAGCAAAAATATCCCTCACCCTCTCCACTTCTCTGACTTTCACAAACACGCATTTCTTACTGCGCACATTCCGTCTCGCTCTGGCCCTCCGGCCAGAAACGTTAACGGGCAATGGTGTTTGTGCGTTTTATTTTATTTTGTAATTGTATGATGCCGTACAACAATGCTTCCGCTGTGGGCGGACAACCCGGCACATAAATATCCACTGGCACAATACGATCACAACCCCGCACCACCGAATAAGAATAATGATAATAACCACCGCCATTGGCACAAGAGCCCATGGAAATAACCCAGCGTGGCTCCGACATCTGGTCATACACTTTGCGTAGCGCCGGTGCCATTTTATTCACCAGCGTACCCGCCACAATCATCACATCAGACTGACGGGGGCTGGGGCGGAAAATAATACCAAAACGGTCAAGATCATACCGCGCAGCACCCGCGTGCATCATCTCCACCGCACAACACGCCAGACCAAAGGTCATCGGCCACAACGAACCCGTGCGCGCCCAGTTAATGAGCTTGTCGGCAGAGGTGGTGACAACCCCTTTTTCCAGTACGCCTTCTAGTCCCATTCCATCGCTCCTTTTTTCCACTCGTAGGCAAAACCCACGACCAGAATCGCCAGGAAGACGAACATGACCCAAAAACCATACACACCCAGCTCTTCCAGTACCACGGCCCAGGGAAACATAAAGGCAATTTCCAGATCGAAAATAATAAACAGAATCGCCACGAGATAAAAACGCACATCAAACTTCATGCGCGAATCTTCGAAGGCTTCGAAGCCACATTCATAGGGTGACAGTTTGGCGTCATCGGGGCGTTGTGGTCCCAGCATGTAAGCCATGGCAATTGGCGCGATGCCAAAAATCAGACCCAGCAGTAAAAACACCAATATCGGTACATAATTTTCAAGCATGAAGGTTCGAATCCCACTCGTAAAACACTATTATTATGTGTGTAATTTAATATCGCTGACATCCACTCAACGATTAAACGAAAGAAGACATATATCTTTACTACTGCACAAAAATCCTGAATTCTTTCGTTTACCCGTTAGCGATGTTGTCAATCAGACCTAACATCAGGCTTATAATGTTATTATCTTTCCATAAATCTCTAACTCAAAAGCATTTCCCTCCTCATTCAGTGGATCGCCCGGAACAGGGTTATCAACACCATCTTTTGCATCAGCCCAATGTGTTAGTTCATGTAACAATGTAACAATGTAACACCAGCAACATGAACCAAAAGCCCTGAGTTTGTGGGTCTTTTATCTGTCCCTGCCTCATACGCTTGTACTAATTTTTTATCTATCTGGATTTTATTATCTCCCCAGACTGGGTAGCAACCATAAGCGCGGGGCCCTCCACACAATAACGTCGGCACAACTTCAATTGTTGGATTACTGCCCCATATGAAGCCTTGTTTTATCGTAACCAGAGTTGTGCTACCAGAGAATTTTTTGATCGCGGCGGCTATCTGATTTACACGAACAAGCTTCGGTATATCATATTTCACGTAACTGTGAAATTTTGGATAACTTGTTATGTCACCTGGACTCATTTTCATTTTGCCTCTCCTTTTTGATATAGGTGGCTAACTTATCCACCAAAAGGCCACGAACTTTGATCGGGTTCTTATCGCTTGGAACACCGTCTATGTACGTCAACTGCTCACCAAGTAATGATGAGTCGAATTTAAGCATGCCAATGTGCTGCCGCAATACCACAAATTGAGCACAACACTCTTTATTTTTTATATCCGCATACTCAATTTTCCAGAAAGACCTTACACCATAAGTAGGCTTATAACTGCCCTCATCTCTATTTGGATCTTTGGTCAGAAAAAAAACCCATTCACCCAGTTCAGTTATTGCAATTCCATCCCATCGTATTTTTAGTATCTTACTTTTTGAGTCGCCGATTATTATTTTATTAACGGTCGCAGATGCCATACCTGGCATAGATTTTCCCTGGGATTTAATTTCAAAAACATTGGCAATTACAATTAAATCACTTCCTTTTATCAGATCAGAAAATTCAGAAGGCATCGGCTTTGCGTAAGACAGAGATGAGAAACATGCAATGCCAATTATCGCGATAATCAAACTCAGTGCCATGCTCCGTTTTTTCATAATTCTCCAATAGCTCTCCACAATCCCGCAGAGCTCTTGCCAGACAAAAGTTAAGTGCAACACTCAACCCACCCACTTTGCTTTGTACCCCCCCTCCGAACGATACAAATCGCTAGAGCGAACCACCGAGTCTAGGCTAGTTCAAAAGAGCTTGTCAAGGCTGGATAATTTAGCAATAACCCATAGGAATCAATACGTTATTTGCAGCTGGCTATTGATGCTTGCACCAAAACCGAGCATACCCGTGTGCAAGCTGTCGGTTACTTGCAACAAAATGGTGCCGATGGCCGGAGTCGAACCGGCACAGCTTTCGCCACTGCCCCCTCAAGACAGCGTGTCTACCAATTCCACCACATCGGCAATATATTTTTCAACGCATAATTATTTGTTATGCGCATCAATTTTAATCAGTGTATATAAGGCACTGCTTAATGTATCGCACCTGATTCCCAACACAAGGTAAACGTATTACGGGCTTTCAGGTACGTCGCTGGTCTCACCTGATTTTGCTGGCTCAGGAGTAGCAGGAATAACCGGTGCATCGGTATTGTTATCAACAGCAGGGAGCGCATCCTGTGTCATTGGTACCGCAGAGCCTTGTTCCATCAGGCTGGTTGGCGCATCCACTGTCCGAAACATATAAGCCATGGACAGGCTGGTCAAAAAGAAAATGGTGGCTAAAACCGCCGTGGTGCGTGAAAGAAAGTTACCCGCGCCTTGTGCGCCAAATACCGAGCCAGATGCACCACCCGCCGCACCCGCACCAAAGGCTGCACCTGCATCTGCTCCTTTTCCGTGTTGGATTAACACGAGAACGACAACGGCGATAGCGACTAAAATATGTACTGCTAATAATGCTGTTTGCATAATTTTTTCTGCTCTACGTTCTTAAAATAAAAACCTTAAAATAAAAATAAAGGGTATCGTACGCTGTTCTGCGGATCGGCGGTCGGGAACGTTAACCTGCCCGACAAATTGCCAGAAAACCTTCGGCATCCAATGATGCGCCACCGATCAATCCACCATCAATGTCTGTCATGGCAAACAATTCAACCGCATTGTCAGGTTTCACGCTGCCACCATAAAGAATTTGTAGCTTTTCCGCGACACCGGCATCTTTTTCTGCCACGCGCCGACGAATAAAGGCATGCACGTCCTGCGCCTGCTGCGGTGAGGCTGTCTTGCCGGTACCAATAGCCCAAACCGGTTCGTAAGCAATAATACCCTCTGCAATGGCAGCGATGCCCACTTTATCAATAACAGCATCCAGCTGGCGTGCGACCACGGACTCTGTATTGCCCGCTTCGCGCTCTTCCAGCAGTTCACCGACACATAAAAGGGGAATCAGGCCAGCTGCCTGCGCTGCACCGTACTTTTGTGCGACCAGCTCATCGCTCTCACCATACAGCGCGCGTCGCTCAGAATGCCCGACAATCACGTATTCACATTGCTGATCCAATAACATATCAGCAGAAATTTCGCCGGTAAACGCCCCGGATTTTTCCTGGCTCAGGTTTTGCCCCCCCCAGGAAACGTGACTGCCATTCAGCAAACTCGCGGCCTGTGGGATATAAATGGCAGGCGGACAGACCACCACTTTGGCGCTAACGCCCTCCGCAACACCAGCTTTAATACCATTCAGCAACTGCCGGTTAGCGTCCAATGAACCATTCATTTTCCAGTTACCCGCTACCAGTGTTTGACGCATACGTTTATTTCCTTTTTTATCACTTTTGCCACTACAGCGCAGCGACAGACGGGCCGCTACAGCCGAAAATCAGGGCGCAAATGTTAACCGCACGAAGGGCAAAAGACAATGGCAACCGATGGGGCAGTAAAATTAGACGAGATTGAGAGGGAAAAACACCTATTTTTGGTGCGAAAAACTACGAGCATTTGCTTCAAAACGTGCCTTACCGTGAGCACTGACAGGTTACGCGGGTTCCCACGATCCTCCATTATTACCATGATACTGGTAAACCAAGACCTCGGCTTGTTAGCTTAATGGTGGTGACGCTGGAGCGTGGAAACGCGAAAACGAAGGAATACGTGCTAAACCCGAGTGCCAAACAAGGACGTTATTTCGTACATACTCCTTTATTTCTTCATCAGTGCGATAATCGCCTGCGGTATTCTGTTCAGTCCCGTTACTGTGTCCACACAGCCCAACTTAACCGCTTCACCCGGCATGCCCCAAACCACGCTGCTTTTTTCATCTTGTGCGATTGTTGGCGCACCGGCCTCATGCATTTCCTTCATGCCTTGCGCGCCATCATTTCCCATACCCGTCAAAATGACAGAAATCGCATTGGGACCCACATTGTGTGCAACTGACCGAAACATAACGTCCACAGATGGCTTGTGCCGGTTCACTTCAGGGCCATCATTTAAACGGCAGATAAATCTTGCACCGTCCCTTTCGACCAGCAAATGACGGTTACCCGGTGCAATATACACATGGCCGGTGACAATTTGTTGTCCATCCACCGCCTCACAAACCGTCATTGCTGATATACCATTCATACGTCGGGCAAAAGGCCCGCTGAATGCAGCAGGAATATGTTGGGAAATAACCGTACCCGGTGTATCCGGTGGCAATTGCATTAAGACATCCTTGATCGCCTCTGTGCCCCCTGTAGAAGCACCAATCGCCAAAATACGATCCGTGGTTTTAAAATGTTTGCTGAATGCCTGCTTTGCCAGTATGGCATCAGCACTGTGACGTTCAGTGGGCTTTAATTTAGTAGCATTAAGATCGAGCGCTTTCACTCTGGCTTTGGATGCAACACGCACTTTTTCAATAATTTCTTCCGTGTAATCTTCCAGAGTATGCGCTAAATCTGTTTTAGGCTTGGAAACAAAATCTATAGCGCCCAACTCCAGTGCCTCCAGCGTAATATCAGCCCCTTTTTCTGTGAGTGATGAAACCATCACAACAGGCATAGGACGCAGGCGCATCAAGTTTCTGAGAAAGGTAACACCATCCATACGTGGCATTTCCACATCCAGTGTTAATACATCAGGATTCAACACCTTGATTTTATCCCGCGCCATAATTGGGTCATGCGCAACACCGATCACTTCAATATCAGGCGCACTGTTCAATATTTCTGACAACATCTGACGCACCAGTGCCGAGTCATCCACAATCAAGACTTTTATTTTATCCATTGATATTGAGTCCCGTTTTTACGTTCAACTTTTTAAAGCCCTGTGTTTTTAAAATCCTGCATCAAAATAATTCGATATCGCTTGCTGCTGGTTTTTCTTCAATTTCGTGCATATAAGCCTCTTCACGCTCTGTCACCGTACGGTTGTGTACGGCGCGTAATTTTTTCATTCGTGCTGCGCCGGAGGATGGACAATACTGCACCTTGCGCGGGTAGCGATCACCCAAATCTTCAGCGATCAATTTCAGACCTTCAAGTTGTAAATACTCCAATGCAAAATCAATATTCCGTTTTCCCACATCTGTCATGTGTGCCAATACCTGTCCGCCACCAAAAAGTTTGACTTCAAGGTTTTTCCTCTGGCCACCATTTTTTAATATTTCATTAATTAATTGTTCCATGGCAAAGTTGCCGTAACGTGCCGCACTGCCATCGGTAATATTCATATTTTTTGATGCCGGCAACATAAAATGATTCATACCACCAATACCTGAACAAGTGTCACGTACACAGGCAGAAATACATGAACCCAATACGGTGGTGATCATTTCATCAATTTTGGTCACATAAAGTTCACCCGGCAATATTTGTGCTGTGATTTGATTGTTATTCTTATTCCAATAGCGCTTAACATGCCCAAAGCCACGCAAGGCACGCGGTAAAGTGGAAGATTGATTTGAGCAAATAGCAGTCATAACAGACCTCGCCAACATTCCGTGTATAACGTCATGATGTTATCAACGCTCTTTTTGATAGATAGTTTTGCCAATCAATTGATATCGGTCGGTTTTCTGAAACATGGTTTCTGAATGCCCCAAAAACAAATGGCCGCCCTCATCAAGCAATTCAGCATAACGGTCAAATAATACCTGTTGTGTTGGCTTGTTAAAATAGATAACAACATTGCGACAGAAAATCAGATCAAAGGGGCCACTCATTGGCCAGTCATTCATCAGATTCAATTGTTTAAAAGTGATAATTTCTTGCAACTCCGGTGAAACACGCACTTTTCCCGCGTTATTGCCGCTGCCTTTTTTTATCCATCGTTGCAAACGGTTTTTGGTCAAACCTTCCACACGTTGCTGTTCATAGACACCGTTACTGGCCTTTTCCAGCACCTTGGTATCCAGATCAGTGGCCAGTATGCGTGCATCCCACTTATCATCACTACTCCCTAGAACTTCTTTCAGTACCATGGCAATAGAATAAGGTTCTTCGCCAGTGGAACAACCTGCGGACCAAATACGCAAACGCCGAGGCAAATTATTTTTGAGTTTTTTCTGCATCAAACCCGGTAATAATGTTTTACCGAGATACTCAAAATGATGGTCTTCACGAAAAAATGATGTCAGGTTTGTGGTGATGGCGTTAACAAACTGCACCATTTCTTCTGATTCACCTTTTTCCAACAGACTGCAATAATCCCGAAAACAAGATAAACCCAACTCACGCAACCGCCGGGAAAGCCGACCGTACACCAGATCACGTTTATTTTCCGAGAGCATAATACCCGTGCGCTCCGCCACCAGGTCACGAATAAACCGAAAATCTGCTCCGGTAAAAGTAAACTCGCGTGCCTTTTCCGTTCCCTGTTCAATTTTTTGTTCAGAGTCCCGTTCCATTACACTGTTCGCTGCCATTTCCAATGCCCCGTTTATAGTGGTCAGGTTATAAAATCTGACAACATACTGCCATCTGCGCTACGCAAAACCCGGTTTTAAAATTCTTCCCATTCACTACCACCATTGTCTTTCGGGGCTGGGCGACGAGCGGATGCAGGACTTGCGGCTGCGGAACGTGTCGCATGCTGTGCCGGTGCCGCTGAGCGACGTGTATTTTCACCGGTCTTGAAAAAGCCGATCAGGTCATCCAATGCAACCGCCTGATCATTCATCGCCTCACTGGAAGCTGCGGCCTCTTCCACCAACGCCGCATTCTGCTGAGTCATTTCATCCATCTGGGTTACAGCCTTGTTAATCTGGTCAATACCACTGGCCTGCTCCTGTCCCGCTGAAGCAATTTCGGCAATGATGTCACTGACCTTTTTCACTGAGCCCACAATTTCTTCCAGTGTGGCTCCAGACTGATCCACCAGTTTGCTGCCTTCGGTCACTTTTTCCACGCTGTCGTTAATCAGTGATTTGATTTCCTTGGCTGCTGAAGCACTGCGTTGAGCGAGGTTGCGCACCTCGGCCGCCACCACTGCAAAGCCCCGTCCCTGTTCACCTGCGCGAGCTGCTTCCACTGCGGCATTCAATGCCAGCAGATTGGTTTGAAAAGCAATCTCATCAATAACACCGATAATGTCAGCAATTTTTTTGCTCGACTGATTGATTTCGGACATGGCGGTAATCGCTTTGCCTACCACCTCTCCACCTTTCGTGGCCTCATCCCTTGCGCTGTTGGCCAGCTGATTGGCTTCCCGAGCATTATCCGCATTCTGGCGCACCGTCCCCGTTAGCTCTTCCATGCTGGAAGCCGTTTCTTCCAATGATGAGGCCTGTTCCTCAGAACGCTGGCTGAGGTCCGCAGTCCCTTGCGAAATTTCATTGGCTGCCGAGGCAATAGTGCCACTGGCCGTACCAATCTCATTCACCATACTGAGCAGTTTATTCATGGTGGAATTCACCGCATCACGCAACTCGGCAAACTCACCCTCGAATTCTCCGTTCATACTTTGAGTGAGATCGCCCTCTGCGAGACCGGAGATCACTCGACGGGTTTCTTGTACAGGTTCCACCACTGCATCCATCAGTCGATTGATACCTTCGCCCAGGTTCAGCAAAAACCCTTCGAACCGGTCCGTGGTAATGCGTTTGTCCAACTGACCTGACACTGCGTTATCAATCAGGCTCTGAATCTGACGCACTGCATTTTTCTGTTCGGTAACATCCCTCCATTCCACCATATTACCCAGGCATTCCCCATTGGCCCCCGTAATCATGGTTGCATTCACCTCAAACTCCACACCTGCCACATTGATCTCAGCCTTGACGGGCAGACGACTGGGATCACTCAGCAACGCACGCTGGTGGGCCGGGTTTTTGTGGAAAGCGTCGATATTACTCCCCACCAACTTGTCCGCATCAAAACCAGGCCAAATTTGCCGAAACTCATTCTGGCGCGCACGCATCACATTCACCACTGCAGGATTGCAATAGGTGATATTCAGATCAGCATCGCAGATCATAAAATTAGCCTGAGCACCATCGACTGCCGATTTTAGACGCGCCACTTCCCGTTCCTTTTCTACTTCAATGGTGACATCCGTAGCATACTTGACCACTTTAAAAGGCTTGCCATTGAGATCAAAAATTGGATTGTAGGAAGCCTGAATCCAAATTTCCTTGCCGCCTTTGCCCAATCGCTTATAGCGTGCTGCCGCGTATTCACCTGCGTTAAATTTTTCCCAAAATTGAGCATATTCCAGCGACTGCGCGTACTCGGGATCCACAAACATTCGATGATGCTTTCCTTGAATCTCTTCCAGGCTATAACCCACCGTACTCAAAAAATTATGATTGGCCTGAATAATTGTGCCATCCATGTTGAACTCAATCACCGCCTGGCTCTTACTAATCGCATCAATTTGTGCAGAGTAATTAGCCTCTCTGTTCATAGATTCAGTAACATCAGTGGCATATTTAACTACTTTAAAAGGTTTTCCATTGATGTCATAAATAGGATTATAAGTGGCTTCAATCCAGATCTCCTTGCCACCTTTACCAATCCGCTTATAACGTGCCGACTCGTATTCGCCCGCATTGAGCTTTTCCCAAAATTGGGCATAGTCCGGTGATTGCGCGTACCCGGGTTCCACGAACATCCGATGATGCTTGCCTTGAATCTCTTCCAGGCTATAACCCAGGGTGTTCAGGAAATTGTCATTGGCCTGAATAATCGTGCCATCCATATTGAACTCAATCACCGCCTGACTTCTGCCAATGGCAGCAATTTGACTGGCAAAATCCGCATTCACTGCTTCTTTGTGACGCAAATCGGTAACATCCGACCATTCCAGTGCATTGCCGACATAATGGCCCTCAGCATCCATGATCGCCGTCACATTAAGTGAAAATTTCAAATCACCGACTGCAATATCTGTCTGGTACGGCAGGTTTGCCGGATCGGCAAGTAATTTTCTTTGATGTTCCGGATTTTTGTGAAAAGTATCGATGCAAGAACCAATAATCTTGTCAGCACTAAAGCCTGGATAGACTGTGGCCAACGTTACTTCGTGTTTCTTTAATAAATTCACCGTCGAGTCATTGGCATAGGTAACAATAAAATCCCGGTCAACCATCATCATCGCCGTCATTGCACCATCCACACTACCCTGTAGACGAGCAACAGTGGATTCTTTAGCGCGTAACTCCGTAACGTCACTCCACTCTAAAGCATTACCAGTATAATTCCCCTCAGCATCCATGATCGCCGTTACATTAAGTGCAAACTTCAAATCACCAATTGCGATATCTGTCTGGTACGGCAGGTTTGCCGGATCAGACAGCAATTTTCGCTGATGTGCCGGATTCTTGTGAAAGGTATCGATGCACATACCAACAATCTTGTCAGCACTGAAACCCGGATAGACAGCAGCCAACACTGCTTCGTGTTTCCGCAATAAATCCAGAGTAGAAGCATTGGCATAGCTGACGACAAAATCCCGGTCAACCATCATCATTGCTGTCATTGCACCATCCACGGTACCTTGCAGGCGTGCAACAACAGACTCTTTGGCACGCAGTTCAGTGACATCACTCCATTCCAGAGTACTACCGATATAGTTACCAGCCGCATCGAGTTGTGCTGTTACATTAAGTTCAAACTTGAGTGGCCCCACGGTGATATCGGTTTGATAAGGAAGATTTTTGGGGTCAGCCAGCAACGCCCGTTGATGTGCCGGATTTTTGTGGAATATATCAATGTTTACGCCAATGAGGTTATCGGCGCTGAAACCGGCATACACGCTCTGCAAGATCACCTCGTGCTGTTTCAGCAAGTCCATGGTTGCCTTGTTGGCATAAGTAATAACAAGATCCCGGTCAACCATCATGATGGGTGTCATTGCATTATTAATGGCAGAACTCATGCGGGTTGCTTCCGTATTTTCCTGCAAGTCTTCCTGTATTTTTTCATTAACCACTTTTTTGCTCGCTGCCATTGTCTTGTCCTCTTCTCCAGTATTGTCAGTTTTTTTCGCAGCCAGCATAGTGGTTGCGACAGTATTCAATGCCTCGCTCCAGGCGGCATGAACATCATCTGTCCACAACTCACCTGCAAATTCAGCCATCACATCCAACAAAGTTTCAGCCACCCCAGTGTAATGCTCCGGCCTCGCCCCATACTCGTGATGTTTTCTACCAAGATGACCAAGCGCGTTAGCCAATGCTTCAGGTTTGCGCAAGCTGTTGACCACCAATTGAAGAGCCGCCAGCAATTTTTTTTCCTGATCAGCCACCGTCGTATTATCAAACATGGGTTTTACATCGGGATAACGCACAAACAACTCTGCATAAAAACGTTTCACCAAAGCCTCACCCTGAGGAGCCAGTGCTGCAAACGTTTGTTCCAGAAGATCAACATCCAGATCCGTACTGGATTTTTTACTGCGTGGATTTTTTCGTCGCTCAACAGGCTTGCTTGTCACCTCCCGGACCGGAGAAGTATCATCGTCCTGCATCCATGCCAGCGGATCTGCACCCATTTTTGCCTTTTTTCGCGGGGCCATTCTATTTATCTCCGATAATTGTCATTGGCTTACCAGCCATTCCAGCTTGAGTGTGAAAATACGTCTAACAATACAGTCATATAAATAGTCAGCAGGCTTTTTTTCACATGTTTCACCGGCACACGTCTGGCAATACCGCGCAACGGACATTCACCATTGCGGATATTTTCAGCGGAATATTCATGTTCCACGATGTCTTTACCTGCTTGTGTGTTCACATTCAATGCCATCTTTCTGTGGTAAGTTCAGTAGCCAGTTGCCGATAATCATCAGCACCATGACTTACCTGCTGATATTCAAAAATACTTTCGCCATAGCTCGGACTTTCTGCCAGTGCGACGTTTTCCCTAATCGATGTTTTGGTCAGTTGCCCGGGGAAATGTTGTTGTAAACTCTCACGCACCTCACGAGCCAAACGACGCTGCTGGTGATAACGGGTCATCACGATATGTTTACCCATACTGCGCCCACAGGTTTTTTCCACAAACTGCAACGTCGTCATAAAGCTGGACAAACTTTGCAATGCCAGAAAATCACTGGACACAGGGATCACCAGATCACTGGCGGCAAACAAAGCATTGATACCCAACAGACCCGCAGACGGCGGACAGTCAAAAATCACCGTGTCATAATCGGTTACAATATTTTGCAAAGCATTTTTCAGGCGCATACCACGCTGTGTGCCGCCATCAACCAGGTGTTCTACATTCGCCAGACCAGGGCCGGCCGGCACCACATCCAATTGACCACTGCCTGTATCGTTACGGGTCGAAACCACGAACTGATTCACATCGCTTCCATTGAGCAAAACTTCATCCATACCGGCTGTATCTTTTTCTGATACACCCAACCCGATACCCAGGTGACCTTGCGGGTCCAGATCCAGTGCCAGCACTCGCTGACCTAACAAAGCCAGCGCATGGGCAAGGTTAATCGCTGTGGTGGTTTTACCCACGCCACCTTTCTGGTTAATTACCGCAATCACTTTTGTCACAGTCCTTTCTTGATTTTCCAATCGGTTATTAGTCGATGCTGTCGTTATATAATGTGCTCGACAGCCGACAACTCATCAGCATTGAGCAAACGATCAATATCCAGCATGATCACCATCACATCTTCCAGCGTCGCCAAACCTTGTACAAAATTCACATCCACCACACTGCCAAAATCCGGGGCAGCTTTAATCGCACCTTCCGGTACGTTATAAACATCGGATACAGCATCTACCACCAAGCCCATCACCCGACTTTTTCCACCGTCAGGGTTTTCCACCCGAAGCACAATCACCACGGTCATGGGACCATATTCCACAGCCTCTAACTGGAAACGGCGACGCAAATCAATAATCGGCACAATGGTGCCACGTAAATTAATTACTCCTCGAATATATTCTGGAGTATTGGGAATGGGTGTTACAGAATCCCACCCTTTGATTTCCTGCACGCGTAAAATGTCAACGCCATATTCCTCACCTGCAAGGATAAAAGTGAGAAACTGATCACCATCCGACTCCAGGTCATGTTGAATTTCATGTGCAATATTTTGTGCCGCATCCATCAATCGACTCCTCTTGACTGATCAAGGTAAAACCATCTCTGCATCTCACCAATAAATTCTGTTTTTTCGCTGTTTTATCAGGCCGCCACAATTTGATTATTGGAACAGCGTTCATCCTCTCGGGAAAGGCGCACTACCCCGGCCACATCCACAATTAACGCCACAGTGCCATCACCTAAAATAGTGGCACCCGACAATCCTTCGACCCGGCGAAAATTAGTTTCCAGACTTTTGATAACCACTTGCTGTTGCCCCAGCAATTCATCGACCAACAGACCGCCTTTTTTACTATCTCCCTCCACCACAACCAGAAGGCCATCATCCAGAGAGCGTTTATCTGGCTCAACACCAAAAACTTCGTAAAGGCGAATAATGGGAAGATAGTCAGAACGCAATTGGTAAACTTCGGCTTTGCCCGCAATTTCGTTGACATTTTTTTGGTCCACCAACAGGGACTCCACAATCGACACCAGCGGAATGATGTATGTGTTATCACCCACCCGCACCAATTGACCATCAAGAATAGCCAAAGTCAGTGGTAAACGGATCGTAAATGTTGACCCTTCACCCGGTACGGATTTCACATCAACTCTACCACCCAGTGCCATAATGTTGCGTTTCACCACATCCATACCAACACCACGACCGGAAACATCACTAACCACATCGGCCGTCGAAAAACCCGGCTCAAACAACAACTCGTAAACCTTCTCTTCCGGCAGCTCTTCGTTCGCACCGACCAATCCTCGCTCGATAGCTTTGGCCAGTATTTTTTCGTAATTCAGCCCTGCACCATCATCATTGATTTCGATGATAATATTGCCACCCTGATGATACGCATTCAGATTGACCACCCCCGTCTCCGACTTGCCGGCGGCCTTACGTGCTTCGGGAGTTTCAATACCGTGATCTATAGAATTACGCACCAAATGAACCAGCGGATCGCCGATTTTTTCCATCACGGTTTTATCCAGCTCGGTTTGCTCCCCGGACATGGTAAGTTCAATTTTTTTATCCAGCTTGGCACTGAGGTCATGCACCATTCGAGGAAAACGGTTAAATGCAAAACTGATGGGCAGCATGCGAATACGCATCACACTTTCCTGTAACTCACGTGTATTACGTTCTAATTCGGCAAGACCATCATTAAGCCGTTCAACTCGGTTCATATCAAAATCTTCGCCCAATTGACTTAACATGGATTGCGTAATAACCAGTTCACCCACCATATTGATTAAATCATCCACCTTATCGATACCGACACGAATGGATGATGACTCAGGAGAAGTAGTTTTGCGTGCAGGTTGCTGACGTCGGTCTTCCTCTACTCGACGTTCAGGTGGTGGGCTTGCTATCTGAAGTTCAGCCGGGGAAGTTTCTTCTGTAATATCGTTGACAACTGTTTCTGTATCCCCTCCTTTCAGAGGTAAAATTTCCAGTTCACAATCATCTTCAACCCATTCAAATATTTCGCTGATTTGTGCCTTATCAATTTCACCATTGAGCGTGATATGCCAACTCAGATAAGCTTCTTCCGGATCCATGTCAACCAGTGGTGGTAGGTTTTCTGTATCCACCACCGCCGTAAAATCACCCAACCCGGCCAGCTCCCGAAACATACGAACAACATCGTTACCCGTACGCAACATACCGGGAAAGGGTTTGAAAATTATTTCCCAACCATTATCAGGAGAGGCTGAAGAAGTCGGTGCAGTATCCTCTGCTGGAACCGTTTCACTTTCCTGTTCCGAACCCAGCATTTCATCCAGCCCGGCCTTGATCTGTTCAATATGTGCATGATCAACGGCTTCACCATTTTGGTCGGCACTGAGCATCTCGCGAATACAATCCACAGAACTCAGAAACAGAACAATGGCATCCTGAGTAATATCACGATCACCATTACGCACTTCGTCCAACAGCGTTTCAACCACATGGGTGAAATTGGCAATATCGCCCAAACCAAAAGTGGCAGCCCCTCCTTTTATAGAGTGTGCTGCACGAAAAATATTATCGATAGCCTCAGCATCAGTTGCACCAGGATGCATATCCAGCAATACAGACTCCATGATGTCCAGACCTTCAAGGCTTTCTTCTACGAAGGTAACCTTGAACTGCTCCATATCGATGGACATGATGTTAACCTGTGACTTTTTTAATAGTGGCCAGTAACTGCTCTGGGTTAAAAGGCTTTACAATCCAGCCTGTAGCACCCGCCGCCTTGCCTTCTTGTTTTTTGTTAAGACCCGCTTCAGTGGTCAACATCAAAATCGGCGTAAATTTAAAATTTGGCAAGCTACGCAATTCCTTTGCCAGGGTGATGCCATCCATGCGCGGCATATTGACATCGGTCAGCACCAAGTCAAACTTCTGATTCTTTGCCACATCCAATGCTGCCTGACCATCCACAGCCTCAGTCACTTGATGTCCTGCACCTTTGAGGGTGAATGCCACCATTTGTCGCATGGATGCAGAATCATCTACCGCCAAAATATTTGCCATTATTCACTCCTGAAATATTTTCTCCCTGACCAGGTCAGGGCTCATTACTGTTTCTCTGCCATTATTGGTAAACACAACATTTCCGATAAACCCAGCAAAGCCGCAGATTGACACAGTGGTTCAGAGGGGGCCTCCCACTGCACGGTCTGTTGTCGGGTGTTTACATCCTGAATAAATGCACCCAGAACCTGTAAGGCAGCCGTATCGATACGATCCACCTGACTGGCGTTTAACATTACATTTTGTTGTGCTTCCAGAGCTTCAAGACAGCGAGCATGAAACTCCGCCACACCGGAAATATCCAGTACCTCGGCACATTCGATATGAAAAAAATCCATATCCGTTGCTGTTTCATTTGCCATCTTTCATTCCTTCAAAAATAACGACTCGCCCTTGAACAGCGGTATCTTGTAAATATTCTTTAGGATGCCGTTAATAATTTTGCATGCATTAGCATTTTAGATATCAAAATATGTATTCATCAATTAATGATTTTCTGTTGTGTGTCACACAACGTTCTTTCTCTTATCATTGAACCACAACAACCCCACCTTGAACCTTGCCTGATAATGAATCACAAAATGCCTCAAGTTATTAAACAAAGCAGCCGATCTCAGTCCCACAGTAGCGCGCTGTAAAAGAACCTGAACAAGGACGATGTCTCCAAAACAAGCTGGTTTCACAGGGTATGCCAACAACAATGTCCCACACGATAATGACAAAATGGATTCCGGCCACTCCGGCTCACCAGGTCGCCTGTCTGGCCAGCTTTGTGACGTTGGCTATAATAGCGGCAGGTATATCGACAGCCATCAGTTTACCTGTGGCAACCGCCACACTGGTATTTTGGGCCTGGTTAAACCAGCGCAATACATCCAACCATCCCGTACAAACACCGTTGAACATTTCGCCCGCACAAACAGCACGCACTGCCGCAGGCGCACAACTACAGGAAAACATGCAGCAACATTTGCAGCCAGCCACCACAAGCCTGGAGCAAGTGGCAGAGATCATCAGCGACGGAACTCACTTGTTGCAAGAGAGTTTTACCGGCCTCGTCACCAAATCCGACCAACAACTGGAACAGTTGAATACCATGCTCACCCAGCTAAAAGGAGGTGATCTCGACAGTAATAACCTGACCATGGAAAATTTTGCCCGCGAAATCGACAACACGCTCAGCAGTTTTATAGAACTCATGATTAAAATCAGTGTTAAAAATGTCGCCGCAGCGGACAAGGTCCAGGATATGGTGCATGAAATGGATTCGGTATTTGAACTATTAAGTCAGGTACACAAACTGGCAGACCAGACGAATTTACTCGCCCTGAATGCCGCTATTGAGGCTGCTCGTGCCGGTGATGCCGGGCGTGGTTTTGCAGTGGTAGCTGATGAGGTGCGTAACCTCTCAATATCATCACAAAAATTGAATGATTGTATTCGGGAACAAACAGCGGGCACAAAAACATTATTGATCGATATTTCAAAAATCGTCGAAGAAATGGCATCACTGGATATGAATAATGCCCTGGCGACCAAAGACAATATGGACAACATGCTCAAGGAGCTAGTGGAAGCAAATCAATGCATTTCAGACACTATTGATAGCACATCACAAACAGCCAAAGAAATCCAGAATGATGTTTCCACGGCAGTGACCGCTATGCAATTTGAGGACTCCGCCAGACAAATAGTGCAATACGTCCAAGAACAGCTACAAGCTATCGATACAAGCACTAATATAGTTGCCCAGGAACTGCTCGCCAATAGCGATATCGTGCAATGTTTCCAGCAGATTGACAAAAAACTACAAACGCATTTGGCCGCCAGCCCCCGCCCGACGGTTACCGCCCAAAATATGCAGGAAGGTGAAATCGATTTATTCTAATGGTTGAAGTTACCGCTATCGGACAAAGTGTTAACCCATCAGACTGTTTACCCGCAATAGCATCGCCCCGAGTTTTTTGGTTTCTTTAATGTATGGGCACCATCCTAATTTACTCGTTAATCAGCACTAGCCGATAAGATAGTGCACGCGTGGGCATAAAAAACATGCCCACTCTACGGTTTAACTTAATAGTATGAAGTGCGGTATGGGATTCCACGAAAGGGCGGGCGCGGAAACTCGGAATTAATACGCAGGAAGGTGAAATCGTTTTTTTAACCCCATCTGATTATATCTCCAGCAAAGATTCCAGACGCTCCAGATTATTGACTACTTTCCAACGTCCGCCACCTGTTTCCACCCGCTGCTTCCAGTCATTAAGCCGTCCCAGGTATTCACGCGGGTCTACATTATCACTGCGTAATTTGGTTACATTCAAGGCAATGACACTGTAACCACTGAGTGCCAACGGAATTTCAGCACGCACATAACCTTCGCGTAACTCTTCTTTGAGATCAGAAAAAACCAGAATGGTTTTATGCCCGGCACCTGTTTCATCCAGATATTCGATGGCCTGTAAAATACCGCCAGTAATGTCTGTGTGTGAACTGCTTTTCACTTCTTTCAAAAATGTATTGATATTCGCCTGAAAAATGCGTTTTTGTTCATTACTCGCACTGGGCCGTGAATCAAAGGTGGTTTTGGTGACAATATCTTTTTCACTAAAACTGCCTGTATCTACCCGTGCCACCGCAAATGAGTCACCCGGATTGAGCTCAGACAGAGTAAAATTGATCACCCGTTTAGCCTGTTCCAGTTCCTGTGTGTAGGTACCTGAAGTATCAATCAATAAATAAACACCTCGTGTATCCGGTACCGGTGCATCGCCCGATGAACAAGCTGTCAGCAGCAATGCTAACGCGACAATACTTAGTTTAAAATATATTTTATTTTTCATTAATTACATTCCTTTTCAGGCACTATCGCGCACAAGGGAAGATACCGTTTCCGATTCGGTAAGCTCATCTGCTTTTTCTGTTCTTTTGTCGGCAGAGGTTTTCATTAACTGCTCCACCCATAACGGTGCAAAAATCAACAGATCATAAACACTGATCAGCAGCCGACCGGAAAAACGAGCCAAGTTACCCTGCAGGCGTAAACTCCACATCAACGTACGTAAAAAGGTCACTGCCAGCACACCTAGTACAGTGCGCAACGAATGCACAAAAGATTCCAAAGGAATCGCTACAAAGGTCAGCACAAACGGTAAAATAAACCCCATGCCCATCTGTGCAGCAGTAGTGATCCATAAATGTGAATTTTGCACCACTTCGGTTACACCATCCGCACGCAACAATGCCCGAGTGGCTGCGGCATCCTGCATCAACAATTCACGCATATAGGCCAACCCTGCTTCAATACCCGCCAATGAAAATAGAAAAATAAACGCGGCCCATAATATCCCTCGGCGCAACTTATCATCTAATGCACCAATCACAGGAAACAAACGTGTAATACGCAAAGCCTCCATAAGAAATAAACCCATGGCGATTTCCACAAGAATAATCACCATGGCGGCAATGTTTGCCACCGAATACCCCATAATACGTGACGTGCCGCCCACCATTTCTGCCATGGGTGTAGCAATCAAATTAAAGTTAATGACTGCTCCTCCCACGGCAATGGCCAGCACAAAAGCAGAAACAAAAAACTGGGTAATTGAGGAGGACGACAACGTGCGTACAGCCTGATCAGTGCCTTGCACAATGTTTTCATATTCCGCCATGTGCCGATCCATACTTTTGGAGCGCAACAAAAGGCTGTCAACATTTTTATTCACTTGCGACAAACGTTGCGATACCTTACGCCAGTGCGGCATCATGCCTTTAAGAATCTGATGCCGTTCACGACTGGATTTTCGACACTGCTCCATCGCATCATCACTGGCCTTTTCCAGTGAGACATGAATGTCTTCAAGAATATTGCTGACCACCGGATCGCCTTTGGCCGGGATTTTTGCCACAGCCTCTACCGCTTTTATCCATCCAGGCGGTGCGGGTGGTACTTCTATACTGGATTGATAATCTTCATCCAGCCGGGTGGCTTCCTCACTAAGCTGACGATGCAAGGCAGGATATTCTGCAAGATCGCGGCGCACAGTAGCATCAATACGCTCAAACTCACGTTCGATCATGCGCTCTGCGGCTTCCCTGCCCTGCGCCAACAGCACATCTTTATTGCGTTGCAACATCCAGCTTTCAGAACGTGCCACTGCGCTGGCCGACAAACGCATACTGTTGTGGATCACTCGGCTCAGGGATGTGATGGCCTGATGTGCTGGGTCGCGTGCGATATATAGCAGCACCGCCAGCAATACAAACCAAATCATCCCAGAAGCAAAGGCATTGGGAACAATCAAATATATATCCATGAACGACATATCGACCTCCTCGATATGAGCCAAACAATCTCAGCAAAAACCGTTAACAAAACGAAAAGGCTTGCTGCCCGATGAAGATCTTATAAGGCAACGTGTGTGAAAAAATAGCCACCAAATCACAAAAACCAGGTACACCCTGTTCACCATCCCCGTTAAACGCCCATAATCTGAAATGGGTTCCGCACAAAAAAATAGAAACCAGAAAGTCAGGCACACAGCCCTGCATCGGGCTCAAACAAGGTGGCAAAAAAAAACGCCAGCATAATGCTGGCGTTTTTTAGAGGGATCTTTCGAGCCTGCAAATAATTTCTACCCTTAATTTTGGCTTTTAAGCTGGTCCAGCATCTGGATCAAACGTTTTGCCTCTACATAACCAGGAATCACTCGCCCATTTTCCAACACCAATGTTGGCGTACCTGTCACACCGACTAGAGTGGCAGCATCCATGTGTTTTTTGACAGGGTTATCACATTCGGCCTTGGGTAATGTAACGCCGGCTTTGGACTGGGTCATTGCTTCTTGCTTGTCATCCGCACACCATACAGAAACTGCCTTGAAATAAGACGGTGTGTCTACACCAGAACGCGGGAAAGCCATGTAACGAATGGCGATACCCAGTTTATTGTACTCATCCATTTCTTTGTGCATTTTCCGGCAATAACCGCAATCAATATCGGTAAACACGCTAATGGTGTATTTCACTTTTTCCGCTTCGGGTGAAAACAGAATCATGTCTTTTCCGTCCATGTCCCGCACAATCTTGGCACGACCTGT
Source organism: Gammaproteobacteria bacterium (assembly GCA_021647705.1). GTDB lineage: Bacteria > Pseudomonadota > Gammaproteobacteria > SZUA-152 > SZUA-152 > SZUA-152. The sequence goes on from JAKIUF010000033.1 coordinate 48,159, forward strand.
TTGGCGTTTGCTTTCCGTCAGGTTCGTACGACTTTTTAAGTCGTACAAGTCACCTTCCAGCATGTAACGCCCATCAGCTGAGATATAAAGAATCTGCGGTCCATAAACTGCCTCATACATACCTGGAAAAGCGGCGGGTTTAATGCTGTCGGCTTTCGTTTGCGGCATCAATTCAGACAGCACTTTTTGGATATTGGCAATTTCTTTGGCTTCATCCGCCATCGCTTGTACGGAAAAAGTAAAGCCTGTCAGAAAAACGAGGCTGATCATGCTGCTCATAGTTAACTTATTGATAAATTTTTTCATGCTACTTTTTTAAACCTCGTTTTTTAAAGACTCGTTGGTTAGGAGTGGAAATTGAATAACTTATACAAGTTATTTGATTTCCATTCCTTAATCTCGAAAATTAGTGTACTGCAAAGGCAAATCCAGCTTCTGATCTTTCAGCATGGCCATGACCGCCTGTAAATCATCCCGCTTTTTACCCGTCACCCGCACCTGCTGATCTTGAATCGCGGACTGTACTTTGAGCTTGGCCTCCTTGATCAGTTTCACGACTTTTTTCGCCGTTTCTTTGTCCAGTCCTTCACGGACTGTCACCTTTTGCTTGACCTTTAAGTTGCTGGTCTCCGGCTCAGCAATATCCAGACAACCTGTGTCAATTCCTCGTTTGACCATTTTATTGCGCAAAATGTCCATCATTTGTTTCAATTGAAAAGCGCCATCGGCCATTAATGTCAATTCATTACCTTTTTGTTCAAACTTGGCATCCGACCCCCGAAAATCAAACCGCGTACCCACCTCCCGGTTAGCTTGGTCCACGGCATTGCTCAGCTCATGCATTTCAACTTCAGAAACCACATCAAATGAGGGCATTTATTTTTCCTTCTCTTTTTTTCAAATTACGTTAACCGCGCGGATGATGCTCGGCATGCAGGTTTTTTAAACGCTCACGCGCGACGTGAGTATAAATTTGTGTGGTGGACAAGTCACTGTGTCCCAATAACATCTGCACAACACGCAAATCCGCACCATGATTCAGCAAATGGGTGGCAAAGCTGTGGCGCAGGGTATGTGGTGACAACGGTTTATGGATGCCCGCTTGCTGTGCATGCTTTTTGATGAGGTACCAAAAGGCCTGTCGCGACATCGCGCCTCCCCGCCGGGTCACAAACAGAGCATCACTTTCGTGCCCCTTGAGCAGATCAACACGCGCCGTACACAAATAGTGTTCCAGCCAGTCACTTGCCACTTCTCCCAGGGGGACCAGCCGCTCTTTGCTGCCCTTACCCAGAGTGCGTACCACACCTTGACGCAAATTGAGCTGCAACACCCGCAACTCCACCAGTTCCGAGACCCGCAATCCGCTGGCATAAAGCAATTCCAGCATGGCCCGGTCGCGCAAACCCAGCGCGGTATCCGTATCAGGCGCATTAATCAACAATTCCACATCCGACTCAGTCAGTGACCTAGGCAGTGACCGTCCCAACCGGGGGGCATCAATACGTTCACTGGGGTCGGCCGACAGGTAGCCATCACGCACGGCCTGCTGATAAAAACTTCGCAGACTGGATAACAAA
>JAKIUF010000034.1 GCA_021647705.1 Gammaproteobacteria bacterium
ATACAACAAGCTCATCATTTTTTAGTAAAAAATCTTTCATGGTCATGAAGGATAATCAATAACACTTTATTTTTCAAGAAAATGGAATGTGGTTTAAGCCTAATTCTCAATCGCTATGGGTATATAACTGAGAATCTTGATGATTTATCTTCAAGTTCTTTTAATGGTTCAACCTCACCTACCATCCATAGCCTTGGGCCATAGTGAAAGAACCCAACACCAAGTGTTTTTTCAAATAGCTGAATATCGTTTTTAATCCAAACTGATGGAGTAATACTCGTTTGTTGATGCTGATTGAATTGAACCACTGGCGCAGCCCCATAATCACACCGGTGAAACGTTCCCCAAACGAAGAAACGATGCGCAAGCTCTTCTATCCGGAATTTATCTAGCTTTCGGCCTTCTGAGCTTCCACAGTTATCACACTGCTCATTGTTATCTGAACCCATTTGGTAAGCACTTAGCTTTAAACCTTCATCGTAAAAACACTCAGAACAAAGCACTACCCGTTACTCCTACGACGTATTTGGCGCCTAACATCTGTATATCGAGCACGCTCACTTTGCGGCCTCGGTTATTTTTTGAGCAGTACCGTAAGTTTATGATTTTATAAAATTTTAGCCAACATACCTTAGATTCCCGCTATTGCAAAGTGAGCATGCACCCTATTTCTATAAATGGGGTTCAATACCTACCACTAAATCTCAGTAATCTATTGTATTTATTAAGTTTTATTCGATCACACAGAGAGAAAGTGAGCCGCGAGACACTGCAAAGTGAGCGAAACATTTGACGCATCCAAAATAAACTGAATAAAAAAACAGTATTTTTAACCATCGGGAGGATTGTGAGCCGTCTTTTTGTTGAGCCTGCTCATACAGAAATTACAGTGCATTCTGCGTGAGTATGTTTTGTTGGTTAATCATGTGGGGAGGGATACTTTCTCGCAAAGGGAGTGGGGTGATTGATTTTTATGCCATTTTACGATGTGCTTATTAGGATACTTGACCGCTTTAATGTATGCGAAAGGATTTGCGATAATTGATGGGTGCCTTGGTTTTCGATTTTTTGTTAATAAACATTCATTTAATGTGTGAAAATTAGTTGGATTTGCCATTTTTCATGTTATCAATTATGATAACTCTTGTATGAAATGGAGAATTACATTCTACAGTGAAAAAGTTGAGACCCAAACTCTAAAATTACCAACGGGTATTTTAACTAACTTCTTACATATTGCTGAAATGATTGAATATTTAGGACCAAACTTAGGTAAACCATACGTTGGAAGGCTAGATTCGGGTCTTTATGAAATCAGGGCAAAAGGTAAGGAGGGAATTGCTAGATCTGTATATTGTACGGTAAAAGGAAAAGAAATCGTTATACTCCATTCATTTATTAAGAAGTCCCAGAAAACGCCGAAGAAAGATTTGGATTTAGCCAAAAAACGAATGAAAGAGGTTGTAAGATGAGTAGACCAACATTAGCAGATTTTAAGAAAAAGGCACTTTCAAAACCAGCGGTTAAAAAAGAATATGAGTCTTTATCTGCTGCGTATGCCTTGCGAAAAAAATTAATCGCGTTAAGACAAAAAGCAGGGTTTACACAAGAACAAATTGCCGACGTTTTACATACAAATAAAAGTAATATTTCTCGCTTAGAAAATGCAAACTCTGTGAATTCACCAAAATTATCAACCATAGAGCAGTATGCACATGCCGTCGGTTACGATATTGAAATTAAGTTTGTACGCAAATCAACATATAACAAGAGAAAATAAACAACCCCGCAGCAAACTGCGGGGAATTAAACCCAAAGAGATTAACTCGGACAATTTACAGCAATAGGCAAGGAGCATTCTTGCTCACATGACAACCAGCAAGACATACCTGCCCGGAACGCGCTAGACTCTCCATATGAATAAATCTGACCCGACAAACCGCCAGTACTCCCCATTGGATCAACTGCTAATGGGAGTCGATGTGGGCATGCGTACCCTGTTCGGCCAACCGAAAATCACCGAACGGACAAACCCGGCTCAAAACGAAGCGGAGGCTGAACTCAGTGAAGCCGAACGCCAGCTGGCCGGTCGCCTGATGCGCATCAACCATGCCGGTGAGGTGGCCGCACAGGGTTTGTATCAGGGACAGGCACTTACCGCACGCTTGCCGCAGGTTCGTCAACAGATGGAACGTGCGGCACTGGAAGAAAATGATCACCTCGATTGGTGTGAAAAACGCGCCAAAGAACTAGGCACGCACGTCAGCGTATTCAATCCCGTCTGGTATGCCGGCTCTGCGGCCATCGGGGCACTGGCCGGCCTGGCGGGTGACAAGTGGAGTCTGGGTTTTGTTGCAGAAACCGAAAAACAGGTGGTGAAACACCTCGAAGAACATCTCGTACAATTGCCCGAACACGATGACAAAAGTCGCGCCATTCTCGAACAGATGAAAGAGGATGAAGGCCACCACGCCACAGTGGCACTGGAAGCCGGGGGTACAGAGTTACCTCTCCCTGTGAAAAAACTCATGGGGATCACCTCAAAAATTATGACGCGCACTGCTTTTTGGTTATAAGAAAGAGTACGGAATTTGCCTGAACAGCGTATCCCCTGTTCAAGCCCGGTGCTGCAAACACAGAGGTCGCAGAGACGCGAAGAACACAGAGAAAAACATGAAAAGTTCGATGGGCTTGCGCGACAAACTCAATGTTTCCTGTTTCCACATTCTGCGATGCATACTGAACACCTGAATCTTCTTTCTCTGCGTCCTCTGCGCCTTTGCGAACTCTGCATTTATAACACATCACTTGTCAGTAGCACGACAACATAAGCGCCCAATGTACTGGAGCGATTGTCCCGGGATTTAAACCTCTGGATTTCGGCTAACAGCATGCCGGAATAACGGTATTTTCAGGAAAAAGTGCTTAATTCATATTAAATTTGTTGCTGCGGTGGATGAAAAATCATCTGCACCGTATTGCCATCGGGATCAAGACAATAAAAACTGCGTGCGCCATCACGGTGAGTGCGTGGTTCTGTTTTCATTTTGATATCGTGGCCTCGTAAAAAATCAAACCACTGATCCACGTCTTCCGGTGTATTCAGAAAAAAACCGATGTGGTCCAGGTGCTGTTCTTCAGCGAAATCATGCTCAACACGGTGTAACGCAAGATTGTCATTACCTGACGTTAAATAGACAGCATTGGCATCTGGTCGCCATTCCACACTCATGCCCAGCAGTTCCACATAAAATTGTTCGGTGGCTTCGTAGTTTTTCACAAACAGCGCAACATGGCGCATGCCGGTAGTCGGGTTGGGTTTGATCATTTTTCAGTCCTCGCGCAATTCGTAATCATGAGTAATCTCCGCTACCTGACCCAGCATGATGGAGGCGGAACAATATTTTTCGGCGGACAGTTTAATCGCCCGTTGCAGGTGTTTTTCACTCACCCCTGCACCAGTCACAATGAAATGAATATGGATTTTGGTGAATACCTTCGGCTCGGTTTCGGCACGTTGCGCTTCCAGTTCCACCACGCAATCCTGTACGGGCTGTCGTGCTTTTTTCAGCATCATCATCACATCAAACGCCGTGCAACCACCCAGCCCTTGCAACAACAACTCCATGGGACGAATGCCCATATTGCGCCCGCCATGTTCCGGTGGCCCGTCAATGACCAGGCTGTGACCACTGCCGGATTCACCGATAAACATAACCTCTTCCACCCATTTTATTCTGGCTTTCATCTCTATTGCTCCCTGGTTTTGGTCGGTGATTATAAACCGCATCACACCTGTACATAACACCCTCTGATGGTTAAGTATTTACAACCGTCTGCCGATAGAGACTGTGTCACGCCCGGAGATGCGGGCCAAGCAAGACATTATGCAGCCTTTCATGAGTAAAAAAACCATGAGCACAATACCCAATGTTGTCCAGACTCCCCCCACCATCGAGCGCTTTCTGGAGCACTGTCATCGACGCCAGTACCCGGCCAAAAGCCTGATTATTTACGCGGGTGACAAACCCGATGTGTTGTATTACATCGTCGAGGGCTCGGTGTCTGTGCTCATTGAAGATGAAACCGGTCGTGAAATCGTGCTGGCTTATCTTAACCCAGGCGATTTCTTTGGTGAAATGGGTCTGTTTGGTGGTGAAACCAACCGTAGCGCTTTTGTACGCGCCAAGAGTAAATGTGAATTGGCGGAAATCAGCTACAATCGTTTCCGCCAACTGAGCGAAAAAGACCCGGATATTCTTTTTGAGCTGGCTTCGCAAATGGCGCTGCGCCTGCGCAAGACCAGCCAGAAAGTTGGCAACCTTGCCTTTATGGACGTTACCGGCCGTATTGCCCGCACGCTGATGGATCTCAGCAAGGAACCCGATGCCATGACTCATCCCGATGGTATGCAGATCCGCATCACCCGGCAGGAGCTGGGACGCATTGTGGGCTGTTCACGGGAAATGGTCGGACGTGTGTTAAAGAACCTGGAAGAACAGGGACTGATTACTGCGCAAGGGAAAACGATTGTGGTGTTTGGGGCACGCTAAAAATGTTCAACTGAATGAAGTCATTAGCTTACATTCGCTGAAACAGATTGTTCCTCGGTCACGAATCACAGAGTCATAAAATCTAACGCAAAGGCGCAAAGAACGCAGAGGTCCACAGTATTTGAGATTTTTTATCGCTTTGTGCTCGTTATCCTCACAACCCTTTGCGCTCTCTGCATCTTCGCGCCTTTGCGTTGGGTTTTTATTATTCAGCTGAGTAGGGTGGGCACGTTTTTTTGCCCACGCGGAAAATAAACCCAATCCAAAAAATTAATTTTCATAACAATCCGGTGAAACACGGTTTGTGTGAAAGATCGATTCAATGGCCATATTCAACATTGCACCGGTATGTCAAAGAAGAAAAATATTCTGTGGATTGGGCAGCATGTGATTCAGATGTTGATGGTTTGAGTTGTGGAGAGTGATCTCCGCGTGGGCACAAAAAACGTGCCCACCCTACATGGCTTGCCCGGGGAAACAGGCACGCGAACATCAAATTAACCGGCAAACAACGTTGCCAGCTGAGCCCCCGGATCTTCGGCGCGCATAAACGCCTCTCCCACCAAAAATGCATTCACTGCATGCTTACGCATCAGAGCCACATCTTCCGCAGAATGAATCGCACTTTCGGTGACCACAATACGGTCATCGGGAATGGATTCCAGCATACCCAACGTCGTTTGCAGGCTTACTTCAAAAGTACGCAGGTTACGGTTGTTGATACCCATCAGCGGCAGATTCAACGGCAGTGCCCGCGCCAGCTCATCCACATCGTGCACCTCTACCAGCACATCCATGCCCAGCTTTGTGGCCAGCGCCGCAAGTTCGTGCAGTTGTGCATCATCCAGTGCTGCAACAATCAACAAAATGCAATCGGCAGCGATAGCGCGTGCTTCATACACCTGATACGGATCAACAATAAAATCCTTGCGAATGACCGGCAACGTGCAGGCGGCACGGGCCTGTTGCAAATACGCTTCCGAGCCCTGAAAAAAGTCCTTATCAGTGAGCACCGACAAACAGGCTGCACCACCCTTTTCGTATGAAGCAGCAATCTCGGCTGGTACAAAATGCTCGCGTATCACACCCTTGCTGGGTGACGCTTTTTTGATTTCGGCAATCACGGCGGCATCACCCGCAGTTATTTTGCTTTTCATTGCATCCACAAAACCACGACAGGCGTCTGCCGCTTTGGCACGCTCAATCATTTCCGCCAGACGGGTCTGCTGGCTACGGCTGGCAATTTCTTCATGCTTGCGGGCAATGATTTTTTTGAGAATATCGGGCGTGTTGCTCATTTTTCCAGACTCTGCATGTTGACACAGAGGTCGCAAAGACACAGAGGCATAGCGTTTTTATTTCTCTGTGCCTCTGTGTCTCTGCGATCTCTGCGTTTACAACACTTCATTAGAAACATTGACCAAGGCCTCCAGTTTGGCCAGCGCCTTACCACTGGCCAGCACTTCACCAGCCTTGGCAATACCGACAGCCAGTGATTCTGCCAACCCTGCCACATACAACGCAGCACCGGCATTTAATTGCACGATATCGCGGGCCGGGCCCGGCTGATTTTCCAGCACGCTTTTCACCACGGTTAACGACTGCGCAGCATCCTCTACTTTTAGTGAGGCAAGACCCGCTCGCTCCAATGAAAAATCTTCCGGCTGGATAGTGTATGTAGTCACTTCACCGTTTTTCAGCTCCGCCACAAAAGTCGGTGCAGCGATGCTGATTTCATCCATGCCATCTTCCGAATGTACGACCAGTACATGGTGGCTACCCAGGTTAGCCAACACATGAGCCAGCGGCTCCACCAGTTCTTTGCTGAACACACCCAGCAACTGATTGGGCGCACCCGCAGGATTGGTCAACGGCCCCAGTACATTAAAAACCGTGCGCACGCCCATTTCCTTGCGTGGCCCGATGGCATGTTTCATGGCACCGTGATGTTTGGGGGCAAACATAAAACCTACCCCCACTTCATTCACACACTTCGCAACCTGCTCGGGACCCAAGTCCAGATTGACTCCGGCGGCTTCCAGTAAATCAGCACTGCCGGATTTGCTGGAAATGGAACGGTTACCATGTTTTGCCACCGTGCCTCCGGCGGCGGCCACCACAAAACAACTTGCGGTGGAAATATTAAACGTACCACTGCCGTCACCACCTGTGCCGACGATGTCCACAATGTGCTCGCCGCTGATATTCACTTTGGTGGCTAGCTCACGCATCACCTGTGCAGCGGCGGTGATTTCATCGATGGTTTCACCTTTCATGCGCAAACCGACAAGAAAACCGCCGATCTGTGCAGGCGTCGCTGCACCGGTCATGATGGTATTCATCACTGATTGCATTTCTTCTTGTGTCAGATCACGGCGTTCAGTGACGGCGCGAATAGCAGCTGGCATATCCATCGAGTTTTTCCTTTATCTTGGGTGGGCATTGCCCACCATAAACAGATTTGCAAAAACAGCGTATTGGTGGGCAATGCCCACCCTACATTTTAACGCTGTAAAAAATTCTTCAGCAGGTCGTGGCCGTACTGCGTCAAAATTGACTCAGGATGAAATTGCACACCTTCTACATCCAGCTCTTTGTGGCGTACTCCCATGATTTCATCCAGTTCACCATTTTCGGTTTCTGTCCATGCCGTCACTTCCAGGCAATCCGGCAGGCTGTCTTTTTCGATCACCAGTGAATGGTAGCGTGTGGCTTCGAAAGGGTTATCCAGACCGGCAAATACACCCTTGTTTTTATGATGCATCATTGAGGTTTTGCCGTGCATGATTTCACCCGCATGCACAACCTTGCCACCAAAAGCCTGACCGATACTCTGGTGACCCAGGCATACGCCCAGCAATGGCACTTTACCGGCAAAGTGTTTGATCATTTCCAGCGAGATACCTGCCTCGTTGGGGGTGCATGGCCCGGGGGAAATAACGATGCGTTCAGGGTTCAGTGCCACTGCCTCGTCTAATGTGATTTGGTCATTGCGATGTACCTGCACATCGACACCCAGCTCGCCAAAGTATTGCACCAGGTTGTAGGTGAAGGAATCGTAATTGTCGATCATTAACAGCATGGCTAAAAATCCAACGCAAAGGCGCAAAGACGCTGAGAACGCAAAGGTTTATAATTTATTAACAACACGTTTTATTCCATCCTTCAACACAGGCACATTAATCAACAAAACCAATCCCTAAAACAGGATACACTTCGATTTCTACACCAACAATGTCACCAGAAATCATATTCTCATTCATAAGCCATCTTTCTCTGCGTGCTTTGCGACTCAGCGTCTTTGCGTTAGATTTTTTCTTTATGTTGTCCGACAATACCATTCAACCCAACCATGGTGACGAAATCATAGCTGTCGATCATTAACAGCATAGCTAAAAACCCAACGCAAAGGCGCAAAGACGCTGAGAACGCAAAGGTTTATAATTTATTAACAACACGTTTTATTCCATCCTTCAACACAGGCACATTAAAGTTAATCAACAAACCTAACTTTTTATTCATTAACCGCAAATAAGAAAGCAGCTGGGCTTAATGAACAGGCAGCATTTTTTCAACAACCTTCATTTCAACAACCACCTTACCCTCCACTAACAAATCAGTTCGGTAAACCACATCAAACTTTAATCCCTTATAGTCAGCCGATATAGGTACTTCTGATATCACCAGAACTCCTTGAAGTTCCAATTCACGCACAAGACATTGCTGGTATACAGACTCCAGTAATCCTGCCCCTAAAACACGATGCACTTCGATTGCTGCACCAATAATTTTTCCAGAAATCGTATTCTCATCCATGAATCACCTTTCTCTGCGTCCTTTGCGTCTTAGCGCCTTTGCGTTAGATTTTTTCTTTAATGCAGCCTGACAACACCATCCAACCCAGCCTCGGCCATGGTAACGGCACGAAACACAGCACGTCCCTTGTTCATGGTTTCTTTCCATTCCAGTTTGGGCTGTGAATCATAAACCACCCCTGCTCCGGCCTGAATATGCAATTTTCCGGATTTGATCACCGCTGTACGAATCGCAATCGCGGTATCCATATTGCCATTCCAGCCAAGGTATCCCACAGCACCGGCATACACACCGCGCTTCACAGGCTCCAGTTCGTCGATGATTTCCATGGCCCGAATTTTCGGAGCCCCGCTCACCGTGCCTGCCGGAAAAGTTGCCCGCAACACATCCATCGCGCTCATGCCCGGTTTCAGTTTGCCTTCAACATTGGAAACAATGTGCATTACATGGGAGTAACGCTCCACCAGCATTTTTTCTGTCAGTTCAACACTGCCTGTTTCGCTGATGCGCCCTACGTCGTTGCGGCCCAGGTCAATGAGCATTAAATGCTCGGCCAGTTCTTTGGGGTCGGCCAGCAATTCCGTTTCCATGGCACGATCTTCAACGTCGTCATGGCCACGGCGGCGGGTACCAGCGATGGGACGTACGGTCACTACGTCGCCTTCCAGTCGCGTTAGAATTTCCGGTGAAGAACCCGCAATGTGGAAATCATCCAGGTCGAGATAAAACATGTAGGGCGATGGGTTGAGACTGCGCAGGGCACGATACAGGTCCAGTGGCGGCGCAGAATAAGGGACTGATAAGCGCTGCGATAACACTACCTGCATAACGTCGCCATCAACAATGTATTGCCGTGCGGCTTCCACTGCCTGTTTGAAGCCGGTTTCGGTGAAGCCGGAAACAAAGTCGGCTTCGTTAACCTCATTACCTGCTCGTGGCTCAGCGCGCGGTGTCGCTTCACGTAATCGTGCTTCCAGCTCATCAAGGCGTTGCTGACCCAAGGCAAAAGCATCCGCCTGTGCCGGGTTCACATGGACAATGAGATACAGCTTACCGCTGAGGTTGTCGAACACCACAACTTCTTCGGACACCATCAACAGAATGTCCGGCGTATTCAGTTCGTCAGGATTAGGGCAATTGGATAGCTTCGGTTCAATGTACCGAATCGTGTCGTAACCAAAATAACCCACCAGCCCACCGGTGAAACGTGGCAAATCATCTACCTCAGCCACCTGATAACGGGCCTGGAAGTTCTCGATCCAGGTCAGCGGGTCATCACTGTGCAATGACTCGACGATTTTGCCATCGGTTTCCACTTCGATGAGTTTGCCCGATACCTTGAGCAAGGTGCGACAGGGCAAGCCAATAATAGAATACCGCCCCCATTTTTCACCGCCCTGCACGGATTCAAACAAATAGGAATAAGGACCATTGGCTAACTTGAGGTAGGTGCTTAATGGTGTATCGAGATCGGCCAGCACTTCGCGCATCAGCGGGATGCGGTTAATATTTTGTGCCTTGCTTTGGGACGCAAGGGCGGCAAATTGTTCTTCATTCATGTTTATCACCTACAAAGTCAAACAGACAGGACATTTCACAGACATCGACTTCAGCCGCGCCATCGTTCCTTTCGCCAATTGATTTGCAGGGTATAAAACATATTAACTCTTTTGTATTTTGTAGGGTGGGCATTGCCCACCATTACGGTTTATCTAAAAGTACAGCTGGTGGGCAATGCCCACCCTACAACAGGTCTTTCAATTCCACCATGGAATCAATCACCGCATCAGGATCTGATTCCCGAATATCCACGCCATGATTATAACCATAGCTCATGCAAATAATCTGAAAACCGGCAGCGCGTGCCGCTTTCACATCACTCACCGAATCACCCAGCATCAGGGATTTTTCAGGAGAGACGCCTAACACCTCTGCCGAATGCAATAATGGCAATGGGTCCGGTTTCTTTTTGGCAAGAGTATCACCACAGACGATGTTCGCAAAGTCGTCATGAATACCAAGATCCTTGAGCAACGGAATGGTGAACTGCGCCGCCTTGTTGGTCACACAGCCCAGCACATAATGTGCTGATTTCATATATTCCAAGCCTTCGCGCACACCGGGATACAGACAACTGCGCTGACTGGTGTTAACGGCGTACAAATCAAGAAACAGCGGACAAGCCTTTTCAAACAGTGCTTCGTCCGGTTCACCCTCAAGCTGGCCGATGAGCGCGCGACGCACCAGCCGTTCCACACCATTGCCTACCCAGTTGCGCACGGCGGCTTCGCCACGCACCGGCATGTCCAACGCTTTCATCATTTCATCAACGCAATAGGCAAGGTCCGGCACGCTATCGACCAGAGTGCCGTCAACGTCAATGAGGATCATTTCGGGTTTGTTGAGCATTTATTTGTTCTGCGTATTAACGCAGAGGACGCAGAATTTTTATGACTTAAATTCTCTGCGCCTCTGCGCCTCTGCGTCTTTGTGAACTCTGCGTTAAATAGCGGCCTTGGCTAATTCCGCACGAAAAGCAGCAATAACGGAGTCATAGGTATTGGCATCAGCATCAGACTTCGCACCAAACACCGCAGAACCGGCAACAAACATATCAGCACCGGCTTCGGCGATTTCACGAATGTTATCCACTTTCACGCCACCATCGATTTCCAGTCGAATATCGCGACCGGAAGCATCGATGATTTTGCGGGCTTCGCGCAATTTATTCAGTGTTTCGGGAATAAAGCTTTGTCCGCCAAAACCGGGGTTGACCGACATCAGCAACACAATGTCCACTTTGTCGATAACATGTTTCAGCACATCCAGCGGCGTGGCGGGATTAAACACCAGCCCGGATTTACAGCCTTCGCCCTGAATCAGTTGCAATGTACGGTCGATGTGCTCGGAGGCTTCCGGATGAAAGGTGATGTACGAGGCACCGGCAGCGGCAAAATCAGGGATAATGCGATCCACTGGTTTGACCATCAAATGCACGTCAATGTCGGCAGTCACTCCATGCTTGCGCAGCGCATCACACACCAGCGGACCAATGGTGAGGTTGGGCACGTAGTGATTGTCCATGACATCAAAGTGAACCACATCGGCACCGGATTTGAGCACATTGTCCACTTCCTCGCCAAGGCGGGCGAAGTCTGCGGATAAAATGGACGGGGCTATTTTAAAATCTGGCATGGTTTTGGTCTCTCAATTCTAGTCTTTCAAAAATATATTCTGGCTCTGCGGTCATTTACCGCACAAGACAAATTTGTCAGGATCGAGGACTTTACCTTATTGGCGATGACATTTCAGCCATACTTGGCCTCAGTGAACGAAGTCAATATGCTCAAAACCGTCATTTTTGAAGAGGAATACATACCATGCGGGCTGGTTTTCCATTTTTGCTGACACTTCAAACGGGACTGGTGGCCCTGCTGGGGCTTGCAGTAGCGGGTACAACAGCGGCTTCGGATATCGACAAGGAGCGACGCTGGGCAGAGCAACTGCAAGATCAGCTGGTCGTGGGAGAACCCGTACGACTTATCGCTGAACAACAAGACTTTTTTGCCCTGTATACCCCTGCTGTCGGCAAAGTGCAGCGAGGCGGGGTTATCTTGCTACATGGGTTGGGCGCACACCCTGACTGGCCTGATGTCATTTCTCCCCTGCGAAAGAACCTGCCCGACGCAGGCTGGAGCACGCTCTCGATTCAGCTGCCCATACGTCCCAACGAAGCAGGTTTTGCGGATTATCCCCCTTTATTCCCCGAGGCCAACGTGCGTATTTCTGCGGCCATTCGTTACCTGAAAAAACAGGGTTTGAGTAATATCGTATTGGTAGGACACAGCCTGGGTGCGGCCATGGGAGCTTACTTTCTGGCACAAAAAACACCAGACAACGAGGCTGTCCGCGCCTTCGTGGGCATCGGCATGGGGCACGCACCGGGTACGGTGGCACATACGCCGGATGCCTTGGCGAAAATGACATTACCGGTACTGGATTTATACGGGACACAGGATTTGCGCGGTGTGCTGGGCTCGACCAAAGCGCGGGCAGTCAGTCAGGTCAATAATACTGGCTACCGGCAGCTCGCCATCGCCGGGGCCGATCATTTTTTTCGGGGGCTGGAGACTACGTTGGTAAAACGGGTATCCAGCTGGTTAAACCGTGCCCTGTCCGATGTGAAAAATAACGCCGATACCAGCGCCTCATCAAGGTAGCAGTATTGATGGGCTCAGTTGGCAAAATCCTTGCTCAAAATAAAATTAATGCTGTTCGATGACCAGTTGACTTCATTGAGTCTGGCCACACCTATGCGGCCATCAGAAAAGAAAACCCTACTAATACCGGAGTCGGTACTCCAGGACTGCACAACAATACTCACGCCCCATGTCCAGTACACACGAGAAGATACGCTCTGCCAACCCAGCTCCAACACCTGCCCCCAACCATCGGCTCTGTGCTCAAAACTCACCGGATGGGCAAAGTCGCTACGCAGATTCCAGTTGGCCTGGGCAGAGTAACGCACCCGATGAACCTCCAGACGGACAAATGCCGTACCGCCAGCCCGCAAATCCAGAAAAATATCCGCCCCCAGCCAGGGGCCATACCATTTTGCATCATAAGTTGAATTAAGCCCGGCAAAGGGGCCCAAAGGCACCACTCCTACAGCACCTGGACTGATAATTTGTAAATTTGCCAGATTAGACAATTGCTGATTACCGTTGCGCATACGCAAATCCTGGTGGTGCCAGGAATAACCCGCGATAGGAACAATCTGCCATTGATCCGCTGCACCGGCAGAAAATATCATCCCCAGCCCGGCGGACAAATCCAGCATCTTGCTACCATCCACACTGTTACTCGAACGGGAAAACTCCAGACTGCGGTTATCTCCGGCATAATCAGAATCCCGATTCCGCCCGTCCCACACCCAGCCGTAGCTTGCCTGGCCACGGAAATAAATGTTTGCATCATTACTGCCCGACAATTCGCCCCGAAGCTGTGAAATATCCATGTCTTTCCACTCCAGCTCGGAAAGAATATTGGGGCCAGCACCCTCGACACGAATATTCCAGTCCAGTGAATCCACACGATACCCGAGGCTCAATGATCCACTCGTCTGTTTGGCTGCTGCCAATATCGTACCCGAAAGAAGTCCCAACAATACAAACAGGAAAACATGACGCGCATACACCAAAAAGTTCACTATTTAGTCCCTCGTGCTTCGCGTATCCGTTCATAGGCAGCACGAATTTCGTGAGTTTTTTCTTCTGCCAGTTTCATCATTTCTTCCGGCAGCCCTTTGGCCACCAGTTTGTCCGGGTGATGCTGATTAGTTAGTTTGCGATAGGCACGTTTTACTTCGGCATCGCTGGACTCACTGGTCACATTGAGAATCGCGTAAGCATCATCCAGCGAAACCTGCTCAACTCTGCCACCTTTTGCCGCGTGTTGCTCGGCGCGCACCATGGCCTCCAGGCGATCAAAATCAGCGGCTGAAAACCCCAGCGCATCACAAATAATCAGCAGCAGTTTTTTTTCGGCAGGATTCAACTCACCATCCGCATAAGCGGCATGCAGTTGAATTTCGATGAACATTTGTTGCAGATTACGTGCGCGTCGTGTCGCGTTATGAAAACGCGTCAGCATATCCTCCAGAACAAAATCACTTTCTTTGCCTTTGGAAAAAAGTGTGATGGCTTCGTGACGCGCCTGCTCAGACAACCCCATACGTGCCATAACATGCCGCGCCAGGGCAATCTCTTCTTCAGAGACCCGTCCATCGGCCTTGGCCAGATGTCCCATCACGGAAAAGGTGGCTTCAAAAAAAGCGCGTTGAATCTCTCCATGGCTGAGACCACCCAGACCTGCGGAGAAATTACCACTGAAATTCGCCAGCCCGCGATCAAACTGATGCCCCAATAAGGCTCCGACAAGTCCTCCGAAGAGGCCACCCATCATATAACCCAACACACCACCAATTAATTTACCCCAGAAATTCAAACACCCTCTCCCAGACTATGCATTTCTCTTCTTTTCAGTTGTTTAAAGCACGTTACGGCCAACAGGTACTGTTATTGGGGATGAAGTATACCGTGAATACGGCGGAAGGTTTAAGCGTGTCACCGTGCAGAAATTGTGACGGAAGAGAACAGTTATTTAACGTAATGAAAATATGGCCAAACCTGAACGGAAAACGGGGTGCAAAGCACCCCGTTTAAAAAACCGTCTTTAGATGCTGGCGGCATCAATCATAAAACCCACCATGACAACAATAGCCAGTATGTTCGCAAACAACGTTGCTTTAAGCTCCATAATAATTCCCCCTCCGAAAAGTTTGATGGTAAACGCATCTAATTTCCCGATCGTTAACACCGAAACCAGACAGAAATTAATGCGAGGCCAAACCTTAGCAAATTACCCAGATATTTATCAAGGCAATTTAGTCAAGTATTGACCCTGTATTTTATACGCCTAATATTCACATGGATTACCCGGCCAGCCAGCAAAATATCCTTTGCTGCCATAAAGATAAGCGTGGGTTACAATGCTGAACAGTAACTTTACAGCGGCAAACCTCAATGGACAGAAAACACCGCCGCTAAAAATAATCGACCAAATATGTTTCAGGAGTGTCCCTGGTGACTGCATCCAATAAAAAATCAGCCGCCCACAAACCACACAGCGACAAACATTTTGTGTCGTGGTTTCGCGATGCCGCACCCTACATCAACGCCTTTCGCGGGCGTACCTTTGTGGTGGTGTTTGGTGGAGAGGCGGTGCAGGACAAAAATTTCTCCGGGCTGATCCATGATTTCGCCCTGCTCAACAGTCTGGGCATTCGTCTGGTGCTGGTACATGGCAGTTATCCGCAAATAGAGGCTCGTCTCAAGGCACAGACAAACAAGACCGCCTTTCACCAGGGTTTGCGCATCACCGACGACACTGCGCTGGCCTGTGTGAAAGAGGCTGTGGGTACCGTGCGTGTGGAAATCGAAGCACTGCTTTCCATGGGACTGGCGCATTCTCCCATGGCCGGGGCGCATATTCGCGTGGCCTCGGGCAATGTGGTGACTGCGCGTCCACTGGGCGTGCATGATGGTGTGGATTACCTGCACACCGGCGAGGTACGGCGTATCGATGCCGAAGCCATTCATCATCAGCTCGACCAAAATGCTGTGGTGCTGCTCTCACCACTGGGGTACTCACCCACCGGTGAAGTATTTAATCTCAATGCCGAAGATGTGGCCACCTCGGCGGCCATCGCCCTGCATGCCCACAAAGTGATTTATCTGGCTGAGGGGCCTGGATTGCAGGATGCGCGCAAACGCCTGACCCGCGAACTCACCTTCAGCGCAGCACAGCAACTGCTCGACTCACGACGGCGTTTGCCCGACAACATACGGCGCATTTTGAGCAGCGCGGTAAACCTGTGCCTCAATGGCATTCCGCGCGTGCATATTCTCAACCGGCAAATTGATGGTGCCCTGTTGCAGGAGTTGTTCACCCGCGATGGCGTGGGTACGTTAATCAGTGCCGATGCTTACGAAGGCACCCGTCAAGCGAGCATTGATGATGTGGGTGGCATTCTGGAATTAATCAGCCCGCTGGAACAGGCCGATGTACTGGTGCGCCGTTCACGCGAACGCATCGAAATGGAAATCGACCGTTTCACCATCGTCGAGCGTGATGGCATGGTCATCGCCTGCGTTGCACTCAACCCGTTTAGCGAAAACAAAATGGCCGAGCTGACCTGTCTTGCGGTACACCCGGACTATCGGGGTGCAGTACGCGGCAACACCCTGCTGCAATTCATCGAGCAAAATGCCATGCAACAGGGCATTCAGCAATTGTTTGTGTTATCCACCAAAACCTCGCACTGGTTTCTGGAACGCGGCTTCAAAAAGGCAGACATCAAAATCCTGCCCATGAAACGGCGGGCATTGTACAACTACCGGCGTAATTCAAAAGTGTTTATCAAAACGTTAACCGAGTAGTTAGCTAGAGGGTATTAACACAAGAAACTATCCCGCTGTGCCGTTGTTATGCGGGAATGCACAAGCGGAAACCAAAAAATACAAAAAATGTACAAAAAAAAGCGGCCGCAGCCGCCTTCGAATATTTTATGATTATTTTTATATAAGCACCTGCTGCCCGAACCAGAGGTCCGCTCAACAAGTGCATGGGAATTTAATGCAAGCCCTTAACAGAGTCAAGTGGCAGTTATCATATGAATAGAACATTTGCATCATGTTAAAGCGTTTCCGTACACGACTCGCCGATGTCGATGCCTTGCCACAACTGGCCATACTGGGTTTACTCAGCGGCCTGCTCGCCGGTGGTGTTATCATTTTATTTCGACTCACCATTGAATATATTCAAGCCGGTTTTTTACCCGGTGGTGATACTGAAAATTATGAAGCCCTGCCAGCCACCCTGCGTTTTTTATTACCCACCGCAGGAGGCTTGCTCATCGGCCTGATTTTTCATGCACTCAACACCGCAGGTGGCGGCAGCATACAAGTCGGTATTGTGCATGTACTGGAACGAGTGGCCTATCACCAAAGTCACCTGCCACTGCGCAATCTTGTTTTACAATTTGTAGGCGCTACCATCAGCCTTGTCAGCGGGCACTCTGTAGGCCGTGAAGGCCCAGGCGTACACTTGGGTGCGGCCAGCAGCAGCCTGCTGGGTCAAAGTCTGCATCTGCCCAACAACAGCATTCAAACCCTGGTCGCATGCGGTGCTGCTGCCTCAATTGCCGCCTCATTTAACACCCCCCTCGCCGGGGTCGTGTTTGCTATGGAAGTCATCCTGCTCGAATATACCATTGCGGGTTTTACCCCTGTGATTCTCGCCGCAGTGAGCGCCACAGTACTGACCCGATTTGTATTTGGCGCTGACCCCGCCTTCTCCGTACCCACATTACAACTCGCCTCATTGTATGAGTTGCCGTATCTACTGCTGATGGGACTGGTCATCGGCGCACTGGCGGCCGGGTTTATTGTTTCCCTAAAGTGGATTACCGAAGCCAGTAGCAAAATCGTCATCTGGCAACGCATGACCCTGGCTGGGGCATTAACCGGGTTATGCGCATTAATCGTACCGGAAATTATGGGCGTGGGTTACGATACGGTTAATCAGGCCATGCTCGGACAAATTGGCCTTGGCGTACTATTTATGGTTGTGCTGTTTAAAATGCTCGCAACCACCATTGGCCTCGGAATGGGATTGCCCGGCGGCCTGATTGGCCCCACACTGATTATTGGTGCCGCTGCTGGTGGCATGCTCGGCCATTTCGCCGAAATGCTGTTTCCCGGCCAAGTGGCATCACTAGGTTTTTACGCCATGCTTGGCATGGGCGCAATGATGGGTGCCACATTACAGGCACCGCTCGCTGCACTGCTGGCCATGCTGGAGCTGACCGCCAATCCGAATATTATTTTACCCGGTATGTTAGCGGTAGTGGTATCCGGCATTGTCAGCAGTCATTTGTTTGGACGGGAATCAGTATTCCTTACCCTGTTAAAAGCTCGCGGACTGGATATGCGCAACGATCCGGTGGCACAATCACTGCGCCGTGTCGGCGTCGCCAGCGCACTGGACCCTTCATTCGTGCATGCGCCGCGCGAATTAAGCATCACGGCAGCAGACCGTTTATTGGAACATCAACCGCAATGGGTCATCATCAACGATGATGACAAAGATGAAAAACTGGTTTTACTGGCCGCAGCAGATCTAGCATTATTTATCAAAACACAGCGGGAAACTTTCGATGGGAAAATTGACTTGCTGGAAATTCCTGCTCAACGTGAAAACGTGGCCGGTATCCCGCAACAGGCCACATTGCAGGAAGCACAGGATTTGATGAATGAAAAAAGTGTTGATGTCCTGTGTATCAACATCACGCCTGCAAATAACACGTTCAAAAACAAAAAAGCAGACATTATTGGTATCCTCACACGAAAAAATATTGAAGCCCATTACCAGCGCAACATTTAAAATACAACATCACTAATCAAACGGACGCAAAACATGTTATGGATTAAAAGTTTTCACATTATTTTTATGGTGACCTGGTTTGCCGGGTTATTTTATTTACCACGGCTGTTTGTGTATCACGCAGCAAGCGATGACCAGATCAGCAATGAACGTTTCAAGATTATGGAGCGAAAACTATTTTTTGGCATCATGACCCCCGGAGGCATACTCACCATTATTTTTGGCTTCATCCTGTTACAGGGTTATGCGTGGGAAGCCTATTCCAGCCAGATGTGGCTGCATGCTAAATTGGGGTTAGTCGCCATACTGGTGGTTTACCATATTTACTGTGCCAAACTGGTAAAAGATTTCAAACTCGACCGCAATAAAAAAAGCCATGTATTTTACCGCTGGTTTAACGAGTTCCCGGTCATCCTGTTAATGGTCATCATCATTCTGGTTATAGTCAGGCCGGGTTAGCTGCCAGCAGACTGGCATTAGGCCACCACCATTCAGGCAGAAGTGCTGGTTCATTACCAGACTCCACAGCGCGCAACCAGCATTCGGCATCCAGTAAATGTTTGCCCCAATGCGAATAAAAACTGTATTGCCAGTTTTCAGATGCACGCTGTGGATTCTCCCACAACAAATCAAGCCCATGTTTAAGATCAAAATACATATCCGCAAGATTATCAGCCATGCGCTCACAAAGTTGTGGCCACCGATACGGTTCTACCGACATCATCACGTAAGCTGCATAAAGTGTGTGGTCAGCCTGCAAATCATTACTCAAACATAAAAACATTTCGCAGCGTTTTTCATCATCATAAATAAGCGTCGCACGACCTTCACTGGAAGGTGCCGACAATGCCGTTACCGCCACATGCAAACGCGGTAATAATTTTGCGAGCCGCTGAATCCAGTCAGCATCTCGCTCACCATCAATCAGCGCGCAATATTCCCGCGCCACAGACGCCATACGCGCACATTGCAAAGGCATCTTTTTCATAAGGCTTCTCCGTAACCCTGCATTTATCAAGTTAAATATCGGCATTGATCATTAACGACAAAATAAGTGTAGTCGAAGCCTTATCCATCTGCCGAACCTGCTCGCATAAATTTGTGGGGAAGACAACCAATCCCAGGCAAATACAAATAATCAATGTGCGCATTAGTTTACTGCTGGGGTGTTACACTTTGGTATAAATAACTACTACGCCCACCAAGGAGCGCGCAGTCATGAATGAAATCACCAGCACACCTGTGGTAATGAGTTTTGCCGGTACCGACCCCAGTGGTGGTGCAGGTCTTCAGGCCGACATTGAAACCCTGATCAGCATGGGCTGTCACGCCGCATCGGTGGTCACCGCCGTTACCGTACAAGACACTCAACAACTGTTTCGTTATCAAGCCATGAGCCCCACCCTGCTCATTGAGCAGGCACGCGCTGTGCTGGAAGATATTCCTGTCTCTGCTTTTAAAATTGGTATGATTGGCAGTGCGGAAAATGCCGAGGCTATCCAGAGTATTTTACTTGATTACCCCGATGTGCCTGTCGTACTGGACCCGTTAATCAGTGCAGGCGGTGGCGGTGAACTGGCCAATGACGAGCTTATCGACGCCATGGTCAATCTTTTGTTCCCCCTCACGACAGTGCTCACCCCCAACAGTGAAGAAGCCCGAGCTTTCGCTCCTGAAGCCGATACATTGGATGCCTGTGCACAGGAATTGCTGGAACTGGGCAGCGAATTTATTCTCATCACCGGCAGCCACGAAAACACACCGCACGTTATCAACAACCTGTATAGCGAGAGCCGTTTATTGGAGAGCTACACATGGGATCGCCTGCCCGGCAGCTTTCACGGTACCGGCTGCACCCTGGCCGCTGCCATCGCTGGATTGCTGGCACAAGACCTGCCCATGACCAGTGCCATACTTGAAGCGCAGGAGTTCACTTGGGAAACACTCAATAACAGTTACCGCGTTGGCATGGGACAAAATATTCCCAACCGGTTATTCTGGGCGCGTGATGATGATGACGAAAAAGAACAACCGCAACAATTACATTAACAATGTAAAAGCCATAAAATGTATAACCATAAGTTGACGGGCCTTTATGCCATCACCGACGCTGCGCAAAATGACCAGCAACAACTCATCACCGATGTTGAACAAGCGTTGCTCGGTGGTGCTCGTATTATTCAATACCGGGATAAAACCACACAGCATGATCAACGTTGCGATACCGCCAAGCAGCTACGCAAACTCACCCGGCAATATGATGCTTTGCTCATCATCAATGACGATGTAAACCTTGCCAGTGACAGCCATGCCGATGGTGTACACCTCGGCTGTGATGACATGCCAATCTCTGCTGCGCGCGCACAACTTGGCTCTGATGCCATTATTGGTGTCTCATGTTACAACGATTTTTCACTGGCAAAACAAGCGGCCAGTAATGGTGTCGATTACATTGCCTTTGGCCGTTTTTTTCCTTCATGCACCAAACCCGATGCCATACAGGCAAGCATAGAAACACTGAAAATGGCCAAACATGAATTAGACATTCCTGTCGTCGCCATTGGCGGCATTACCACAGAAAATGCAGCCACACTCATCAATGCCGGTGCTGACATGCTTGCGATAGTCAACGACGTTTTTTCACAAGCTGATATCAAAGCCGCTGCACAGCACTACCAAAAGTTCTTTACCGAAAGATAAAAATGAGTGACAAAAGACCCCGCAGCAAGCTGCGGGGAATTGAATCCTCAAGAGGTTAAAAGAATAACGGGGCTTCGTTTTTATCTCCTGTGTTCGTCACCCGCGCCAACGAACCAGCCGTTGCCGAGTTGATAAAAAAAACATCGCTTTGAAACGGCAACGCAGGCAAAGCTGGTGCTGGGGTAATATTAACCGAGGCACTGCACAGCACGTTATTCTCATAACCACCACAGAAAAAAGTAGGCAGGTCAGCCGATGTCGGTAACGTCCCCAAGGTCACACTCTCCACGCCACTTGCCGCGTCAAACAATTTGAGCGTGGCACCGGAAAAATCATTGCCATCACCTTCTGCCAGAATCACTCCCACGGGGTCATCAAACCGGTTAATTGAATCATTTAAGTCAAATGACGTAGAGAACGTTGTTCCCACCCAGGCGGCATCCAGAAATTCCAACTCGACATTGCCGTTTTCGTCAACGATGCCTGCTTTGATAATGTCATTTCCCATGGGTATTACCAAAGATTTGGTATTGAAAATACTGTAATAAATACGACTACCCGTAATGAAAAAATAGACATTATCATCACTGGCCGCAGAGACCAGCAGGTTTATCGGACCACCAGTTTTGTCAACCGATTTTATTTCCGCGCCGATTTGATAAATCACTTTGCTGTCAGTCAATTCCATGACAGCGATACGATCTGTCTCAGCAATAAACTCGACGGCCATACTGCTGCCATCCACCGGAATCTGGTAGACCGATGTTTCATAGCTAAAATAAACCATCGTGCCATCAGTAACCGGAGAGCCTACGAATGACCCCGAAGATATCGCCAGTAACGGCGCAGATAACGTCTTGGTATTCGCATCGTACACAAACAACTGGTCGTCGATTTCCATGAGATAGCGCTGCCCAAGAATGTCGATCTCCAACAGTACATTGGCATCACTGACAATCGATGTCACCGATACTCCACAATTGGCGAAGTTGGCATCACAATGTTTCAAGCCACCAGCATCGTTCACCATCCACCCTGAAATTGCACCTGTGGCATAATCAGTCAACACTTGGAGAGACAGCTTTGCATGCACAGGCGCATCACCAGCGCCCATTCCCAGGCGGATCATCTTCCATTCGTCGTCTCCCGTTCCACAGTTGTTGTCCATGCCCGGCAGGGAATAAACATATTGAGAATTGTCAGGGTTGGCTAAATCAGAAATCACAGTATCTCCATCCAGCAGGATGCGGCCTCCTACATTTGTACAGAGTTGATTCGCCTTGCTCTCGTTGGACACTTGTACGGGCGTTAACGAACCACTCTTGAGTGCGCTTATCCGATAAAACCGGCCGTCGGTTTTGGCATAAATCAATGCATACGAATGAGCGTCGCTGATTGTTTGCGTGGTACCGTTGTAGCTGCCGGACCTAATGGTACGAATGGTCCCCATGATGGCATTCTCACCCGCTTCCACCGCGACAGGCGAGGTGGGATTAGCAGGATCCACGGCATACAAAACACCTGAATTGGAACCTCCCACACCCAAAAGACCGGAATAAAACAGATAACCAGACCCGGTAGCCCCGCCCCCGCCACCTGCCCCTATAGTCGGTGTGTCACTCCCCGCTCCACCACCACAAGCCGCCAGCAATGTTGCTGCAAGGAATGTCGCTCCGAAAAGATAGCTGTTCGATTTCACTAAAACTCCTCCCCTATTTATTACATTTATTGATTTGATTTTGTCCTGGAGACATCATCTAATAGCGCCACTATACTAAAATGTAAGATATTATTCAAAATGAAGACGGCCAAGCGATTTCCCATAAATTCCGATAAACTGCAAACCGCAATCACATGAGGCGCAGAAATAACATTCCATGGACCACCCACCCGTCAAAAAACTCAGCCTGACCGAGGCAGTGATCGCCCATTTATTGCG
Source organism: Gammaproteobacteria bacterium (assembly GCA_021647705.1). Classification (GTDB taxonomy): domain Bacteria; phylum Pseudomonadota; class Gammaproteobacteria; order SZUA-152; family SZUA-152; genus SZUA-152. Next base: position 23,014 of record JAKIUF010000034.1, read on the forward strand.
GGACAGTACAGCACCGCTGTTTGGCCTTGAATTGATCCGCCGCTCATCTTCCGGCAAGCTCAAGCTTAAAAAGGGAACCATTTACGTTACCCTGGAGCGCATGGAAAAAAAGGGTTTAGTGTCTTCTGAGCGCGAAACATCACCGCCGCCACACATCAAAGAAGGGGACTTTTATATCCCACGAAGACTGTATACGCTCACGCCCCGGGGTTTACAGGCGCTGACACTTTTGGAAGAAGCGGTTGCACAAATCCCCGGTTTTCTGGTGAGATCCTGAGATGAGCAATTATTGTACACAAACCGGAACACATGCCCACCCTGATTTCGACAACCTGGATCGCGGTGTGCTTTTTGCCACTGTTGGTGGAGTCATCTTCAACGGGCTGGAGGCTTCCCTGCCCGGCATTCTATTAACAATAACGGCAACCATACTGTACGGGCTGGCGCGCAACCGCATCGCCAACATAAATGCGTTTGAGGACATGGATACCCCGCCCACACACCTGAGCAATGAAATTCAATACTTCACCCTGTGCTGCCAATGGTTAGCGAGCAGGCAATTACGTGACGGTTTGCTCGGTGATCTGGTTGATCCCGCTATTGGTGGCTCACCCGCAGCAGCACGTCAATACCTGCGCGAAACACTTTGTCTGGCCACCTGGACTCGCGCCAAGGAAAAAATGTTGACCTTGCTGTGGCTTGACCGCCACCTCTGAATCACCCGACACGATGCCCCCGCCGCACAAAAGGCACGATTTTTTCCCCTACGTGCTCGTCATGCTGCTCGTGGCAACCTTGTTTTTCCTCCTGTTGCTGGACCGACGTTCACCTATTTTTTCCACGCCTTCGGGCATGCTGCCTTTTTTCTTCATCGTCCTGGCCATTGCAGCGGTACTCGCCCACTATGCAATGAGCTCACCCGCGCCCGGAAGAGAAGATACCCACAGACTTTGGTTACCGTGGCAACGCTCAGGCCCCATCGGCGGAGCGCTGACAGGCCTCATTTTTCTGGGCACCTACTGGGCTTACGACTGGCCAGCACCGAACCGGACTGAAATCAGTGAACGGCAAGTCAATGAAATGTGTACATTGAGCCAAGCAGTGCCAGACGAATTGATCATTTGGGGAACACCCGACCCGGTGGGGCTCATTCCAGGGTTTATGCTGGTGGGTTTAGCACTTGGCCTGGTGGTCGGCCAGGCTTTTCCACGTTGGCACAAGTTCATTCACCAACAAACACAGGCAACGCCCACATTACAATGGTTGGCTGCCCCCTACCCTTCGGGACTGGCATTTGGTTTGATTTTTGGTGCTTTGATTGGTGCCTGGCTGTGTCCGCTGATTTTCAGCATCAGCGACGGACGGCCCTTCATTCGGGTTTCGACCTCCGCCATTTCCGTATTTCTCGCTGTCGGTTTTTACCTGCTTTTCGAGGTAGCACGCCATCGCCACGCCATGACCCGTGCAGCTTACGCAACGCTGGCGACGGTACTCCTTGTTGGCGCACTGCTCAGCAGCTTAGTCTGGTTTCTCGATGCTCAACTGGGCATATCCGCCACAGCCTACTGTCTTTTTTATACCACCTGGAATACACAACTCAACGAACTGCAACCGGGATGGCTACCCGCCATCGTCGGTGCTGGTTATGGTGCCATGTGCGGTGCCATAACCATGTCAGTGGCTTCGGGTTACTTGATTATTCGCGCAGCGGTCAAATCATAAACAAAAGCCTTTAATCCGATTCAACAACCCATAGTAAAGTAATTGTATGCACGTTTCTGACAGAGACTATGGCCTCAGTGGTAACAACCCCTGCCCTATTAAATTTTCAGACTAAAACAAGACTGTGCTAACGGGAAAAAGTGCAGCTAACATAACTTTTTTTGTCTTACAACAGACTGATTACCAAGACAAGAAAGAGTCATTCATGACATTATGTGCTCGCGTGCTGAGAAATTCTTTCCCGCTAGGGGTAGCAACAGGGAGGGGCAAGAAGAATTTATCGCTTTAGCGGGGGCAAGCCATGTTTAATCGGCTTCCCATCGTTCCCGTTGAGCACTGTTCTTTCCTGGCAAAGCAAAAAATCAATAACAATTATTATAAGGCACCTTCTTCGTGCCGGGGCATGCCATGAAATTACGTCGAATGATGTTAGTCGCGCTGTTGAGTGTCTTTTTCATTTTGTTCCCCATTGTACAGGCTGCCGAGCTGGCACTGCCGTCCGGTGATCTGATCGCTCCAGCCATCAAACATACACCCATTGAAAAAGATATTTACGCGGGTCAGCAGGTTGACATAAAAGCCACCGTTACTGATAACGTGGGGGTCAAAAACGTCATCCTGTTTTATCGTGATGCCAATGCCGTCGAATTCAAACGTCTGAAAATGAACCGCGATCTGGATTCATTTGTTTATACCACCCAACTTACGGCCACCGACTCAGCCGGTCTGGAATATTACATCCAGGCAACAGACCTGGCTGGAAATACACTGTTATTTGGTTATTCATTTTCACCGTTGACCGTCGCAGTGCTACCCTCAGCAGATAACATTGCTGCAAGTGATAATAGTGATGCCAATGCCACCATGGCCACCGCTACCGTCAAGGCTGGTGAAGAAAAGAAAAAATCCGGCATCAGCAAATGGGTGTGGATCGGACTGGGTGTAGTGGTAGCTGGCGCAGCATTATCTGGCGGAGGTGGTGGCGGCAATGATTCAACCCCACCCCCAACCACAGGCAGCCTGACCATTTCGGGGCCAACACCTTAGTGAGTTTTTATTAACTAACCCCCACCAATTTGCTGCGGAAAAATGTATTCATCACCACTTTTGACAATAATAAAAATCATCTAAAAACCCTGTTTTCGCATCACGAAAAATCGGGCCACTGTAAAAAGGCTTGCTTTGGAAGGAAGGTAGAAAGGGGAATTTCGATAGAAAATAAACAGGCAAGGGATATGCAAACTCAAATTAAAACTCGGCAAAAACAAATCATCTGGAGCAAATTATGCCAGTGTCTGGGATTGCTGCTTTTCAGCTTCATTTTAACCGCTTGTGGTCAGAGTGCTAACCCACAACAAGGCGTTATTTCTGACGACAAACTCAGTGCCCCCTTGCCCAAAGCCATTACCGCGCTTTTGGTTGATGATACCAGTCTCATTGTGGACGTGGTGGTAAATGGAGACACTGATAATCCATTGCGGGTTAAAAATCTTGCCGTTGATACAGTTGATACAACGGCGGGCACTTTTTCCGGTGATGTATCCGGAGTCCCAACAGGTACATCTACCTTGTCATTGGTGTATTCAATCATTGATCCCACCTTCGGAACCATTGAAGTCATCAGAACTGCAGATATTACCGTCAATGTTATTGCTAATGAAGATACACCCGCCGATTTTTCTTCTGCCGAAATTACTTATACCGATACAGATGGGGACGGCATTAGTAATCTGGGTGAGCTGGATGCTGGCACCGATCCTAGAACTCCCAATTATACTGTGGGCGGACAGGTCGAAGGGCTAACGGGAAGTGGGCTCGTCTTGCAAAACAACGGCAGTGACAACCTGACAATCAGTGCAAATGGCGTTTTCAGTTTTAGTCCCACGGCAATTGATGGTGATGAATATACCGTTAGTGTACTGACTCAGCCCGGCAATCCAAACCAGATTTGTATCGTCAATAATGACAATGGCACCATCCGTGATGCTGCGGTATCCAATGTCACCGTTATCTGTTCGACGATTTCTTACACCGTTGGCGGAACCGTTTCCGGATATACAGGCGGCGGTCTGGTTTTACAAAATAATGGTAGTGATGATCTGACAATCAGCAAAAATGGCACCTTCACCTTTAGTTCCGCGATAATCGATGGGAGTGAATATGCCGTTAGTGTACAGACCCTACCCAATAGTCCAAATCAGATCTGTAGTGTCAGCAATGGCAGTGGCACCCTCGGTGGTGCTGCGATATCCAATGTTGCCATTACCTGTTCGACAAATGCTTACACCGTTAGCGGTACGGTTTCCGGATATGCAGGTAGTGGTCTGGTTTTACAAAATAATGACAGTGATAATCTGACAATCAATACCGAAGGGAACTTCATCTTTGGTAGCGCCGTGGCCGATGGTAGTGAATATACTGTCACTGTACTGGCCCAGCCCAATAGTCCAAACCAAGTCTGTACCGTCAACAATGGCAGTGGCTCCATCAGTGGTGCTGCGGTATCCGATGTTGCCGTTACCTGTTTAACAACGTCTTACACAATTGGCGGTACGGTTTCCGGATATACCGGCAGTGGTCTGGTTTTACAAAATAACGATGGCGATGATTTGCCGGTGAGTGCCGATGGTACTTTCAGCTTCAGTAACGCACTGGTCGACGGTAGTGAGTATGCCGTTAGCGTACAAACTCAACCGAGTAGTCCGAACCAGACCTGTACTGTCAGTAATGACAGTGGCTCCATCAGTGGTGCTCCGGTTTCCGATGTTGCCGTAACCTGTTTAACAACCTCTTACACGGTTGGTGGCACCATCTCCGGATATACCGGCAGCGGTCTGGTTTTACAAAATAACGATGGTGATGATTTGCCAATGAGTGCCGATGGTACTTTCAGCTTCAGTAACGCACTGGTCGACGGTAGTGGGTATTCCGTTAGCGTACAAACTCAACCGAGCAGTCCGAACCAGATCTGTACTGTCAGTAATGGCAGTGGCACCATCAGTGGTGCTCCGGTATCCAATGTTGCCGTTGCCTGCTTAACAACCTCTTACTTGATTGGCGGCACCGTCTCCGGATATACCGGTAGCGGTCTGGTTTTACAAATTAATGACAGTGATGAGCTGGCAATTAATGCTGAGGAGAACTTCACCTTTGGTAGCGCAGTGGCCGACGGTGGTGAATATACCGTCACTGTACTGACCCAGCCCAATAGTCCAAACCAAGCCTGTACCGTCAGCAATGATAATGGCACCATCCGTGGTGCTCCGGTATCCGATGTTGCCGTTACCTGTTTAACAACCTCTTACTCGGTTGGCGGCACCGTCTCCGGATATACCGGTAGTGGTCTGGTTTTACAAAATAACGATGGCGATGATTTGCTAGTGAGTACCGATGGTGCTTTTAGCTTCAGTAATGCACTGCCCGACGGTAGTGAGTATGTCGTTAGCATACAAACTCAACCCGGTAGTCCGAACCAAATCTGTACCGTCAGCAATGGCAGTGGCACCCTCAATGGTGCTGCGGTATCCGATGTCGCCATTATCTGTTCGGCAGATGCTTACACGATTGGTGGCACTGTCTCCGGGTATGATAGTAGTGGTCTGGTTTTACAAAATAATGGTCGTAATGATCTGGCAATTACTGCTGAGGGGAGCTTTACCTTCAGCAGTGCGGTGGCCAATGGCAGTAACTATACCGTCACTGTACTGACCCAGCCCGATAACCTGAACCAGATATGTACTGTCAGTGATGTCAGCGGCATCGTCAGTGATGCTGCGGTATCCAGCGTCAGTGTCATTTGTAATACCAATGCTGCTCCCACATCCACCAGTGTCAATATTGACGATGTTAATGGTGGCAACACTGCGGTGGGTAAGCTTTTGCAGGGCAGCTATGTGTATAGCGATGCAGAAAGCGATCCCGAAGGTGAAAGTACCTTTCGCTGGCTGGCTGATGATGTCGCCATTGCCAACGCTACAACAACCAGCTATACCCCGGTTACCATTGACATCGGTAAAACGATCACCTTTGAAGTCACACCGGTTGCATCATCAGGTGTCCTCACTGGCGCTCCCGTCCGCTCTAATGGTCTCAAGGTAGTGACGAACAATCCCCCCTTTTTTACCAGTGGGTCGGCTATTGGTGTGGCAGAAGACATCATACTGACCGGCTACACTGCCACAGCAAAGGATGCGGATGGTGACACGATCACTTTCAGCCTGAGCGGTGGAACAGATCAGGCGGTACTCAGTATTGACAGCGACAGCGGTGTACTGAGTTTCAACATACCCACCCGGTTTAAGGCCCCTGCTGATAGCGATGGCAATAACACATATGTGGTGGAAATCACGGCAACGGATGGCATTCACTCGATTAGCAGAAGCGTTATTGTCACGGTGAGGATGGCCATACTTGAAGTGAGTGTCAGTACTGCGAACATCAAAACAGTCCGGTTTGAATGGCCTGCCTATGTTGATGCCACGCATTACAAACTGTTTGTCAATCCTGATGTTGTCTCCGGTTTCAGTCCGGTGCAGGATAGTTTTTCGGAGACCAGTATCACAATCACTTTACCGGTTCATTTGACCGACTGGATCAATGCTCGTTATATCCTCGAAGCGTATGATGCCTCGGACAACAAGTTGACGGAATCCGCTTCCGTGAGTATCGAACCAGTGATGCTGAGCAGTATTGGTTATTTCAAGGCCAGCAATACCGGGGAAGGTGATGGGTTCGGTGGTGCCATCAGTCTGTCCGCCGACGGCAACACGTTGGCGGTGGGGGCAATCAAGGAGGACAGCATTGCCTCTGGTGTCTGTCCCGGTAGCAGTTGCAGTGGCGGAGCTGACAACACAGCAAGTGACCCCGGGGCAGTCTATGTGTTCAGCCGCAATAACGGTGTCTGGGAGCAGCAGGCCTATGTCAAGGCCAGCAATACCGAGGGAGGTGACGGGTTCGGCCATGCCGTGAGCCTATCCAGAGATGGCAATACGCTGGCGGTGGGCGCACATGGCGAGGACAGTACTGCCACTGGCGTCAGTACTGATGGCAGTGGCGAGGATGACAATACGGCAATTAATTCCGGGGCGGTCTATGTATTCAGCCGCAGTGATGGAGTCTGGAGCCAGCAGGCCTATGTCAAGGCCAGCAATACCGGGGCAAGTGACTCTTTCGGCGAGGTCGTGAGCCTGTCCACCGACGGCAACACGCTGGCAGTAGGAGTGCGCCTTGAGGACAGCGCCGCGACTGGTGTGAGTAACGATGGTAGTGGCGAGGATGACAATACAGCAAGTGGTTCCGGGGCGGTCTATGTGTTTAGTCGCAGTGGCAGTGCTTGGAGTCAGCAGGCCTATGTCAAGGCCAGCAATACTGAGGGAGGTGACTTGTTTGGCTTTGCCGTGAGCCTGTCTAGCGACGCTAACACTCTGGCGGTGGGGGCAGATGGGGAGGACAGCGCTGCCACTGGTGCCAGCACTGACGGCAGTGGCGAAAATGACAATACGGCAATTAATTCCGGGGCGGTCTATGTATTCAGCCGCAATGGCGGTGTCTGGGAGCAGCAGGCCTATGTCAAGGCCAGCAATTCCGAGAAATTTGACGGGTTCGGCCATGCCGTGAGCCTGTCTAGCGACGGTAACACGCTGGCGGTGGGTGCTTTCGTGGAAGACAGCGCTGCGACTGGTGTGAGTAGCGATGGTAGTGGCGAGAATGACAATACAGCAAGGGGTTCCGGGGCGGCCTATGTATTCAGCCGCAGTGATGGCTTTTGGAGTCAACAGGCCTACGTTAAAGCCAGTAATACCGGGGCAAGTGACCAGTTCGGCGATGTCGTGAGCCTGTCCGGCAACGGCAACATACTGGCGGTGGGCACAAATTGGGAGGACAGCGCTGCCACCGGCACCAGAACCGACGGTAGTGGCGAAGCTGACAATGCCGCATTCAATGCCGGAGCGGTCTATGTGTTCAGCCGTAATGGTAACACTTGGAGTCAGCAAGCCTATATCAAGGCCAGCAATACCGAGGAAGATGACGGGTTTGGCTTTGCCGTGAGCCTGTCTGGCGATGGCAACATGCTGGCGGTGGGGGCAATCAAGGAGGACAGCAGCACCACCGGCATCAGCACTGGTGGTAGCACCAACAATTCGGCAAATGACGCAGGTGCTGTGTATCTGTACTAAGCAGAAAATAAAGACGCCCATTAAATGAAAGCCCTATTCAAATCCACCTCCCAAAAATATTCGCAACAACAAAATTAGAAATTTATGGTTTTCACCAAATGGGATGGCAATTCCCTCCTCTCGTGATAACCAGTCGATGAATCTTCACGAACATCGATTTCAAGGCGCATACGTCCTGGATATACCCGTAGCGTTTGGGATTTAGGTTTAAGTGTGCGTCATATTTTCTCCATGGCAAGGCGAAATGACGCGGAATAGTCGTTCTATTGCAAGGAGTTTCAACGCAGCCATGGGGTAAATAGGGCGTGTAATTAGACCTAAATCTCAATTGCTACGGGTATATGCAGGACAATTTAACGAATATCATTCGTATTCAAAACTCAACCAACCATTGAACACCTTAAAAGGCGAACATCTTCTCGACATAATAGGCGAATAATGATACATCAGTATCAGCGACTATTCGCACGACACATAAAGCGAACAATAAAACAATGGCGCAGCCATCAGAAAAATTAGCCGGATCCCTCGAACATCTCCATGCACTCCAGAAACGTGGAGTTGTCGCCATTCGTTCTGGTGATCTGACAAGGACCCATCGAGAACGCCTGCTTCAGAACGGCTTCTTGCAAGAAGTGATCAAGGGTTGGTATGTTTCCACTCGTCCGGATGAAACCGTCGGCGAAAGCACGGCGTGGTATGCCTCATTCTGGCCGTTCTGCGCAGCTTATCTTCAACACCTTAAAGACAAGGACTGGTGTCTGTCACCGGAACAATCCCTGTCACTGCACGCAGAGAACTGGACTGTTCCAAAACAACTGCTGGTCCGTGCCATCAAGGCACGCAACAATATTACAAGCCTGCCTCACAATACATCACTTCTCGTTATTCGTGCCACGATGCCAGAAGATGAGGATGTCATCGAAAAAGACGGACTGCGATTATTCTCATTATCAGCGGCACTGATTGCTTGTACACCAGGGAATTTCAGACAGAATCCAACCGATATGCGTGCAGCATTGTCAATGGTACGCGACGCTTCCGAAGTCCTTGCCCGGCTTCTGGAAGGTGGACACAGCACGATTGCCGGACGTTTGGCGGGAGCATTTCGTAACATTGGACGAGACCAGATTGCGAATGACATTGTGCAAACCATGCGTATGACGGGATACGATGTACGGGAAAACGACCCGTTTGAGACACAGTTTCCTGTCATTTCACCACCACAGCTACAATCTCCGTATGTGATGCGCATCCGGTTAATGTGGCAGGAAATGCGGGAACGGATTGTTGAGCAATTCCCGGAAGCTCCTGGCTTGCCAAAAGATAAAAAAGCCTATCTGAAACGTATTGAAGATATTTACGTCACGGATGCCTATCACTCCTTGTCGATCGAAGGCTATCGTGTCAGCCCGGAACTCATTGAGCGCGTCCGTAGCGGCATCTGGAACCCAGATGCCAATGAAGATGACCGCAACCTCCATAATGCGCTTGCCGCACGCGGCTACTGGCAAACCTATCAGGCCGTGCGAGAGAGCGTTGGCAAGGTACTTCACAGCGATAACCCGGGAGCTGTAGCTGATGACGACCATCGCACATGGTATCGAGAAATGTTCACACCGGGAGTAACAGCAGGATTACTCCGTCCTGCCGACCTTGCCGGTTATCGTAATAGCCCCGTTTATATTCGCCGATCAATGCACGTCCCGCCAAGCTGTGAAGCAATGCGTAATGCCATGCCCGCTTTCTTTGATTTACTGCGCGAAGAAACGGAATCCTCTGTTCGTGTTGTGCTTGGGCATTTTATTTTTGTTTATATTCATCCCTATATGGATGGCAACGGACGCATGGGGCGGTTTTTAATGAATGTGATGCTGGCCGGTGGTGGCTATCCGTGGACCGTCGTTCCCCTGGAAGAACGAGATGCTTACATGGCGGCATTGGAGGATGCCAGCGTGAATCAGAATATAGTCCCTTTTACTCATTTCCTGGCACGCCTTGTCACGACCGGACTGGAAGGAAAACCCGGACCCGCACTTCCCTCCACTTCGACAACCACATGCCATTAACCAGCCTACAGCGTGAATATGGGGCGAATTGTTTATAATACCTAAATGCTGCAAGTGCTCGCACTCACTCAGCACAAGCTCTTGATCCATATCGCAAGATGAAACTTTTGTGCAATCACAATAAGGCACAAACTCTCAACCCGCAAAATCATCCAGACGCACCGGTTGCCGTTTAGCACCCCAGTCTCCGGGCGGGCCATCAAAAACACCCGCACACTGCGCACCGCAAGATTTACAATGGCCATCGTCCGTGAGATGCCACCGGGATAACACATACCAATCCCGGCCCATCAATACTGTTCCACATTGGTGACAATAAGTGCTCTCGCCTTTGGCATCATGCACGTTGCCAGTGTAGGCGTAACGCACACCGTTTTTGAGCGCGATTTCACGCGCCTGCACCAGCTTTTCAAACGGTGTCGAGGGCACATTCTGCATTTTCCAGTCGGGATGAAAAGCGGTGAAATGCATGGGCACATCCGGCCCCAGTTCTTTCACGACCCATTGAGTCATGTCATCAATCTCCTGCGCGGAGTCATTGTAGCCGGGAATCAATAACGTGGTGGTTTCCAGCCACACACTGGTTTCATGTTTAATGTATTTCAGCGTATCCAGAACTGGTTGCAGGTGGCTGCCGGTAACTTTGTGATAAAAATCATCCGTGAAGGCCTTGAGATCCACATTGGCAGCATCTATGTTTTCGAAAAATTCGATGCGTGGCTCTTCGCAAATATAACCCGCCGTAACAGCCACATTTTTGATACCCAGTTTGCGGCATTCTTTCGCCACGTCTACGGCATATTCAAGAAAAATAACCGGATCATTGTAGGTATAGGCCACACTGCGACAATCCAATGCTTTGGCAGCACGGGCCAGGGTTTCCGGCGCAGCACTGTCAGCCAGCGTATCCATCTCGCGGGACTTGCTCATGTCCCAGTTTTGACAGTATTTGCAGGCCAAATTGCAGCCAGCTGTGCCAAAAGACAGCACCGGTGTGCCCGGCAAAAAATGGTTAAGTGGCTTTTTTTCGATGGGATCAATGCAAAACCCACTGGAGCGACCATAGGTGGTGAGTACCATTTCATCGCCCTGCCGGGCACGTACAAAACACAGTCCCTGCTGGTTTTCATGCAGTTTGCAAAAACGTGGGCAGAGGTCACATTGTAGGCGACCGTCATCCAGCGGGTGCCAGTAACGGGCGGGTACCACTGACGATGATAGTTGTGCTGAGCGTTGCGTCGTTGTCATGTTGAACTCTCCCCATGCTGCACGTTCTATACTCACAGTATAGGCGGGTGAGCATCATTATTTTAACCCATTTTTCGCAGGATATTTTTTGGCCTTCAAGGCGCTGCGAAGATGAGCATAGTGGGCTATGTGATCGTAGCAGCAACGCAGAAGGCCGGAAAATAGACAAGAAAATGTTAAAATAATGACGCTCACCTGCTGGGTTAACGGGAATTAAATGACATGGCGACAAACGATCCTGCAAACGACTCTACAAACAAAAACACGGTACGACCACCCGCTGTAGCGGGTCTGTTTTACCCCGCCGACCCTGCACAATTGCATACAGATGTGCAGACGTATCTTGGCGCCAGCCATACATCCGACACAGAGCAGCCTCCCAAAGCCATCATCGTACCGCATGCCGGTTATGTGTATTCCGGCCCGGTGGCTGCCAGCGCCTACTCACAGCTGTTGCCCGCGCGAAAACGCATTCAGCGCGTAGTATTGCTTGGCCCCTCACACCGGGTACCGTTTCATGGTTTGGCCACCAGCAAGGCCGACACATTCCACACCCCGCTGGGCGATATCCCTCTCGACCGAACCGCCATCAACGCACTTGAAGAACTACCGCAGGTACAGTGTCTTGACACCGCTCACGCCGAAGAACACAGCCTGGAAGTTCATCTGCCCTTTTTGCAGGAGACTATCGACAATTTCCAGTTAGTGCCACTGGTGGTGGGTGATGCCCAGCCCGCCGAAGTGGCCGAGGTGCTGGAACATCTGTGGGGTGGCGAGGAAACCCTCATCGTCATCAGTTCAGACCTCAGCCATTATCACGATTACGCCACGGCCCAGCGCCTGGACCGTGATACCTCAGTCGCTATCGAACATCTACAGGCAGAAATCATACACCCCGAACATGCCTGCGGTTGCGTGCCCGTCTCCGGCCTGCTGTATCTGGCGCGTAAACGTGGCCTGCACGCCCGTACCGTGGATTTGCGCAACTCGGGAGATACTGCGGGACCACGAGACAGAGTGGTAGGATATGGTGCCTATGTCTTCCACTGATACCAATGCACCCGGTGGCCTCTGTGAGGAGGAGAAAACCCTGCTGCACCGGGTGGCTCGGGATGCCATAGAACATACACTACAGCACGGCACGCCATACAGCATTGACACCGCACGCTACCCACGCCCGCTACGCGAGCCCGCTGCCAGTTTTGTCACCCTGAAAAAACACGGCAAACTGCGCGGCTGTATCGGCTCGCTGGAAGCGCGTCGGCCATTGGTGGAGGACGTGCTCCACAATGCTCATGCCGCTGCTTTTGCTGACCCACGTTTTCCACCGGTTTCTGCGCAGGAACTGCCTGAACTAGAGTTTCATCTCTCCATACTCACACCCGCTGAGCCTCTGCAATTCACCTCGGAAACGGATTTATTACAGCAGATACGGCCCGGCATCGACGGACTGGTATTGGAGGATGATTTACACCGGAGCACATTTTTACCCGCAGTATGGGAATCATTGCCCGACGCCGTGCAATTTTTACAACACCTGAAACAAAAAGCAGGATTACCTGCGAATTATTGGTCCGACACGTTAAAAATATCGCGTTACACCACAGAGTCATTTTAATCTGAATCAGCGCCACGGAGTGAGCACCAAACAACATAGTCCAGTCTCGTTTGGTGGAACAAGCGCAGCGGTTCCACCATGACTCAGGTGATTGAATAATGAAAATCTTCATTATAAATAATTACATTATTGCTTAGTCTGACCGCTTTGCATCGTTCAAGACATTATTTTCTCTGCAATTAACAGGCTTTTACAGCCGCACACTCTTTCGATATATCCATAGACAAGCCCATCGCTTTAAAAAGTTTTTGATGGTCGAGCGGCTTAGCAAGACAGGCTTCTGCACCCAGCATCAGGCTACGCTGGATTTGTTCAGCATTCAGGTAATCCACCATCGTCACCAGACGCACATGCCGGGTTGCATGATCACTCTTGATGCGGCGGCACATTTCAATACCTTCCTGGTTCGACAACATCAAATCCATAAGCACAATATCGGAGCCACCTCGTTGTAAATGCTGACCGGCCTCAAAGGCCGTGTGTACGGCGGTGGCAACAACCGTTTCTGACAGGGTGTCAAACAGATCCACGAGAAAACGAGTGAGTCGCGGATCACTGTCAACAATCAGAATACGTTGCTTGCCTTTATCAGGACGACTGATATTCAAGCCACGCATTTGTGCGAAGAAGCGCAAGTCTTCACGGGAAAAGACGGTATCCAACCCGTCTTGCAAATGTACATGCAACCTGCCCTGTTGCACCCATTCAAAAACGCGGAGCGGCGAAGTCATGAGTAATTCCGTGACTTCGTCCGCAGAGAGCTTTGTTTTTTCTGCCATGAGATACGACCATATCGAGGGGTACGACGGTGATACCGCTTAAAAAACCGTCTTCCTACATAACGTGTCGTAACAGTGATTCTTTAGCGGATATTGACAGTTTTTTATACCAATTTTTGGTAGCCGTTGATTAACACCAAACCTCAAAACATTGCCGTCTACTTCCCTTTTGCGTCAAAACAGTTGTCGTCCTTGCTGAAATATATCTCGTCATCTTCGGTATTTGATCAATGCTAGGGAAGGAATTTTAACCTGAACCACACAACAAAGAATAATGTCTCTTTTTACTTGTGCGTTATATTGATTTTGGTTCGTACTTTAGAGCAGAACCAAGTAACTTTGAGAACTGGGATTGGAGATTGTTAATTTGTTCATCTGAATTAGAAACAATTACTGTGGGGTTTACTTTTTGCACAGATATATGAACGCTCACATTATGTTCTTTAACAACGGTGAAATCCTGGCAAAATTCTTTAAAATCCAGGTTATCCTTCATACACCAAAATACTTTTGTATCCGCTTCTACAAGCTTATCCATAACATCAGTCATGGCCACAAATTGCTCTATGCTGTCATACACAAATATTCTTCTTATTTTCACCCCCTCTTTTGCCTTTTCTACATTAACATTTAAATACCCATGATTGTACTTCCAAATATCCGGATCTACCAACATGCAGACACCATCAAAGGTATCTCCTTTCCCCAAAGCACCCAGCAAAGTCTTGTTTGTTTCTGCTATGTCATTTATACGAAAATCAGCACTATTCGATGCAAATGATAATGCATTTTTGGCGTGATCAAATTGATCCACAGCCAGAACATAACTTGCATTTTTTTTGTTTTTTCTCAGTTCATGGAGAAACAACATTAATTCATATCCTTCTTTTTGCTCTTCTGTTGGTAAAGATAGCGTGGGACGAATTAATTTAATATCCCTGTGTAGCAAAAAGATAGAAGTAAGCACATTCATTAACAATGTGGAAACCATCAATAAAATCGAAGAAATAGTTTGCTCTTGCAATGAAAACCCATATTCCCCTGAAAGCCAAAGAAACAAAACCACCGACAAAACCCCAATAACTCCTATTATAATATTAACCATATTCTATCGAGCCCTGTTTGAAACCAATCCAGCCTAACCTGTTATTGATAAATAATTTTTTATCTTCTCATAACCTAATAAACTACCCGTAGCAAGCTGCGGGAAACTCAACCTGGAAAGATCAAAATACCACAAAAACAATATCTTGTGATTGTTGTGCTTACTTTACGAAACCCGAGGTTTCGACACTAAATCACGAAGAAGGAGATGCCGTATTTTTTCTCATATGATGTTTGATTTCAGCTGGCAGGTTATTCAACCAGAAGCTGTTGCACAGAAGTGTTGTTTCAGCCAGTAAGGTTGGAAACATACTGAATTACCAGAGGACGTTATCCTGGCCGCCGAGGTGGCAAAACCAAAAGCGATTGGCTGTGGATCAGTTTAAGCCCGGGAGCAGTGTATGCAACAACTGCTCCCGATGAAAAATAACAGGAGTCACCAAACTCGGTGTATATTGATAGTTTTTACTCTGCTTGCAATAGCTATTAATCAACGCCTGACTTCAAACCGTTTGCCTCTGGCCTTACGCAAATCCACACGGACACGTTGTTTGCTCCAGCCATGCAATTTGTCATGCGCCTCGATAAAAACAATGACGGTATCCGCAGGAATACGCAAATCACGCAGATTACGTGTGACGGGTTGTTCCTTTTCATGCGGGTGATACAAAGTGCGCGCGCCCAACACCTTGCCTTTTTCATCCACAACCCGCCATGCATCTGCGTAATGTGACCAGCCGGTATCGGCGTGACGCAGCGTAGTGTTGACATTCCAGCTGTCACCCTGTTGTTCAAAATGCACTTTCATGATGGCGACATCACCCGCAAGTACGGTGCTGCCAAAAAGACCGCAAAGCAAAAGCCACACGACAATAGCTGTACCTGTAAACCACTTTTTCATGTTCATGCTCCTAATATACTAATATAAATGCCACACCTTGCAATACCACCCAGGCCAGCACCGCCGCCAGCACATCGTCCAGCATAATGCCCAGACCACCGTGTACACGCCGGTCAGCCCAGCCAATGGGCCAGGGTTTGATAATGTCAAAAAAACGAAACAGGACAAAGCCTGCAACCATCCATTGCCAGCCTGGAGGTGCGGCGATCATGGTGATGAGATAACCGACAATTTCATCCCATACGATACCTCCGTGATCATGCACACCCAGATCCCGGCTGGTAACATGGCACAGCCAGACACCCAGCAATGTCATCACCACTACTACGGCCAGATATGCCCATAAACTTAGCGGCACCATCAACAGATAAATCGGCAACGCTGCCAGGGTACCAAAGGTTCCGGGAGCAAACGGCATCGCACCGCTGCCAAAACCAAAGGCCAGAAAATGAATCGGATTGCGCCAGACACTGCGCGGCGCGCTATTTTTGCTCATTGTGACGTCCCGGAAGTAAAGTGATCAAACCCCGTATTATCCAAAGTCAGTTGCTGATCATTGGCATCCCGCCAGCGCAATCCCGGGCTTGCCGTTATTTCACCAATGCGTGTGCAGGTGCAGTTCAGCCCAGCCAATGCCTCAATTTCCTGTCCGGCTGGCAGAGTAAAACATAACTCGTAATCGTCACCCGCACTCACTGCTGCCCGCCAATTATTCTCTGGAGCAAGCAAGCGGTATGCCGATGACAGTGGCAGTTGATCAACATGGATATCGGCTCCTACATTGCTGGCTGTCAGCACATGTCCAAGATCGGCTGCCAGTCCATCAGATACATCAATGGCACTGCTGGCACGTCCACGCAAAGCAAGACCCGCAGCAATACGGGGTGTTGGGAATTCCAATCGATGAATGAGGTGCATTGTGGCATCACAATGCGTATCAGACGGTTGCTGATACAAACGCAGGCCCAGCCCGGCATCACCCACCGTGCCGGTTAAAAAAATACCATCACCCGGTTGCGCGCCACTGCGTAAGAGCGCCTGCTCCCGCGACATAAAACCCGTCACCTGCACGGTAATGCTCAACGGCCCGCGTGTGGTATCTCCCCCCACCAGTTGCACATTGTGCGTACTGGCCAGATCAAAAAAACCCTGGGCAAAATCGCTCAGCCATGAAGTGTCTGCCTTGGGCAAGGTCAATGCCAGAGTAGCCCAAGCAGGCTCGGCTCCCATGGCCGCCAGATCACTGAAATTGACAGCCAGTGCTTTGTAACCCACCGCTCGTGCAGCGGTGTCTAACGGGAAATGGACACCCGCAATTAGCGTATCCATCGACACCGCCAGCAGACTGTCTGCCGGAGGTGCAAGTAACGCAGCATCGTCGCCAATGCCCAGCGGGACATCCACACGCCGGGTGGGTTGTTCGGTAAAAAAATGCCGAATCAGATCAAATTCGGAACAGGTCATGGGAAGACAGTACAGCAACGCAAAGTATAAAAACTACTGGTCTGCGGGTTTATTTTTGGGCTTGTTTTTATATTTTTCAGTGCCATTGATTTCCGTGGCACGCAATTTTTTGGCCACACCATCCAGAATGCCATTGACGTATTTATGGCTCTGGTCTGCACCAAAGGTCTTGGCCAGTTTGACCGACTCATTAATCACCACACGATAAGGAACATCCAACCGATGTGCCAGCTCATAACACCCCAGCCGTAAAATCGCACGTTCAACACCATCAACTTCTTCAATGGTACGATCCAGCAAAGGCACCAAATGCCCATCCAGCTCATCAAGATGGGCAGGGACTTTGTGCAACAGTTCATGAAAATAGTCACCATCGACTTTTTTCATATCGTGATCGAGACAATATTCCGTCTCGATATCGGTAAGGCTTTGTCCTGCTACTTGCCAGGTGTAAAGCGCCTGAGTGGCGAGACGTCGTGCCTTGTGTCGGGTTTGGCTCATTTCAATTCACTCATTTCAACTTAAGGCCTTTAATAAATTAACCATCTCAATGGCGGACATCGCCGCTTCCACACCCTTATTGCCTGCCTTGGTGCCAGCCCGTTCTATGGCTTGTTCAATAGTGTCTACCGTCAACACACCAAAAGCCACCGGTACATCATATTGCGCAGAAACTGCCGCCAGCCCTTTAGTGCATTCACCCGCCACGTATTCAAAGTGTGGCGTGCCGCCCCGAATCACTGCACCCAGTGCAATGATTGCATCATATTCCTTTTTGGCAGCCATACGTGCAGCCACCAACGGCATTTCAAAAGCACCGGGTACTTTCACTAACTGCAAGTCGCTGTCATTAGCACCGTGGCGTTTCAGTGCATCAATGGCACCTTCCACCAGACTGTCTACCACGAAGCTGTTAAACCGCCCGGCGATAATGCCGAAGCGTGCGCCGTGTACGGTGAGGTTACCTTCGATTGTTTTTATATGATTCATAATATTTTCCGTTCCTGCAAAAAATTGTAGGGATGCCCCACTGGCTAAAAACTGGATTGGAGTGAGAATTAAAGTGAGAGCCTATGAAACAACCTCTGTGCATGACACCCCTCATCCCAATGTCATTAAGTTAAAGCCAAACTTCCGGCCTGTTGTAGGTTGGTGGTGAGCCTGCGAACCCCAACATCGTCGATTCCGTTGGGGTTCGCAAGCTCACCGCCAACCTACGGTACGCTGCTTTTTGTTAACTTAATGGCATTGCCCCTCATCCCGACTTTCTTCCCTCAAATGTGAATATAAGTGCTAAAAACACTCTGTTTTTAAAAAATCACCGGATATTCATATTTAACGCAGAGAACTCAAAAGTTTTTAGTGTTTTTCTCTGCGTCCTTTGCGTCTCTGCGACCTCTGCGTTTATAACACGCTCCTTATCAAGGTCACTACAACATAACCTCCCACTGTACTGAAACACTTGCCCAAGGATTTATACCTCTGGATTCCGGCTAAAAACGTGCCGGAATGACGGTGCTTTCAGTAATAAAGGGACTAACAGAGTAGTTTAGCCCTTAATTCACACTCAAGGGGAGAAGAAGCAAAACCTCTTCTGAATTTATCGCTAATCATGATTGATGTATTCAACCACCTCCAGCCCGAAACCGGAAAGCCCGTGCATGCGTTTAGGCGCACTGAGCACCCGCATTTTTCGCACTTCCAGATCCAGCAATATTTGCGCACCGACACCATAAGTACGCAAATCAGGGTTGGACTCACGCCTGAGCGCAATCTCGCCCGCATCTTCCGCCTGATAGTGTGTAATACGGTTCAATAATTCGTTTTCCCCTTCCGTCTGCCCCAGCAATACAATAACACCTTCACCGGCCTCATGAATGTAACGCATGGCATTTTCCAACGGCCAGCTCACATCCGAACGCTGCATGCCCAGTACATCAGCAAGATAATGCGGCATATGTACCCGCACCAGCGCAGGCTGATCACGTTTGATCTGCCCCTTCACCAACGCAAAATGCACACCACCGTCAAGCCGGTCGCGATACGTCACCAAACGAAAACTGCCAATGTCATTTTTTAATTCACACTCGGAAACACGCTCAACACTGCGCTCATTTTCCAGCCGATAACGAATCAGGTCAGCAATGGTACCGATTTTGAGATCAAACTCAGCCGCAAATTTTTCCAGCTCAGGACGGCGCGCCATACTGCCATCTTCATTGAGAATTTCCACGATGACCGATGCGGGCTCCAGCCCGGCCAATCGCGCCAGATCACAACCGGCCTCGGTATGCCCCGCCCGCGTCAGCACGCCACCCGCTTGCGCCTTGATGGGAAAAATATGCCCCGGCTGCACAATATCTTCCGGCATGGCATTTTCTGCCACCGCCGCCTGTATCGTCACCGCACGGTCTGCCGCCGAAATACCTGTGGTCACACCCTCCGCGGCCTCGATGGAAACCGTGAAATTGGTGGAATAGGCCGCATTATTGTCACTGACCATCAGCGGCAAACGCAATTGTTCACAACGTTTCTGACTCAGGGTCAGACAAATCAGCCCGCGCCCGTGGCGGGCCATGAAATTGATATCTTCAGCCCGCACCAGACTGGCGGCCATAATCAAATCACCCTCGTTCTCACGGTCTTCGTCATCCATCAGAATGACCATCTTGCCATCGCGCATATCGGCAACGATTTCTTCAATACTGTTCAATGTGTTATCCATGTGTTTCCAATACTCAAAAAAAGCCGCGTGATTTCAGTAATTCACGGGTAACCCCTGAACCCTCAGAATCCGCAGCAGAAGACAACAGGCGCTCCAGATAACGCGCAATAATATCCACTTCCAGATTCACTTTCTCTCCGACCTGGTAACTGCCCATGGTAGTGGCTGTCAACGTATGTGGCACGATATTTAATTCAAATTCGTTGCCATCCACAGCGTTGACGGTAAGGCTGATACCGTCCACACAAATCGACCCTTTGGCAGCAATGTATTTCGCCAGCGCACCCGGTGCCTGAATGCAAAAGCGTTCCGAACGCGCATCACGCCAACGGCGTTTGATTTCGCCCACACCGTCCA
Organism: Gammaproteobacteria bacterium; assembly: GCA_021647705.1. Classification (GTDB taxonomy): domain Bacteria; phylum Pseudomonadota; class Gammaproteobacteria; order SZUA-152; family SZUA-152; genus SZUA-152. Next base: position 43,177 of record JAKIUF010000034.1, read on the forward strand.
CATGCCCGCTCACCAGATGCCCACCCAAACGGGTGGTAGGCAGCATGGCCATTTCCAGGTTCACCGGAGTGCCCACAGTAAAACCGGCCACAGTGGTGCAGGCCACCGTTTCGGAGGAAACATCGGCGGTAAAACCGTTTGCGTTAAATTCAACAACGGTCAGACAAACGCCATTCACTGCGATACTATCGCCCAGAGCAACCGCGCCCATTTCAAGGTCACCACAGTCAACCACCACACGCAAATCACCACGGCATGGAGTCAGGTTACGAATTTCGCCAACAGCTTCTATTATTCCGGTGAACATATAAATTAAGCACCCAATAAAAACACTAAAAAATGTTAACTAACATACCCTGGATTTTCTAATAAGCTCGCGAATATTCCCTGACAAGGGTAATCGGGTTGTTGACATCTATTTTTGTGACCCAAAAAAGTCTGAATGCCGTGTAAGTTCCACCAACAACATGAGCTTGTGCGTAAAGTAACAGATCTTCAATATTGTCGTGATTAAAATCACCGCGTGCAATAAGTGATATCTCTTGAGAAGCACCTTCCATTGCGTATTTGGCCTGATACTCGCCCTCCTTTGAAACAAATTTTACCGCCTCTGCCTGGGCCCAGCTCACAATTGCGTCATCCTGTAAAACCCGTTCTGTTTCGGAAAGAGAAATCATTAGCGTCATATTTTTCGGTGCCTGATGGGGAAAGTCGGCGTCCAACTTAAAATCAGACAAGGCGCTATATTGGGCGGGACGCGCTTTGGCAATAGACTCCGCAGCAACACACATGGCGGTCTGATACAGATAAGGGCGAGACTCATAGGGGAGATCGGTTCCTATTTGCCTGATATCCGGGAGAATTTGGCTACAACGATCCGCACTAAACACCTCTTGTGTTTGGAAATTAATAAGTTTGAAAGGATACTCCCAGGGTTTATCTAACAATGCCTGTATGTCTTCCTGATCATATATCGGAGTCTTCCCCCCCCATTGCGCCATAAGAGAAACGGGAAACCATTGTACTGGGTAGACCTTCGTTAATGATGAAGTGCCTTTAGCAGTGCATGCTGTTATAAGCAAAATGCCAAACAATAAAACAGTATTTTGAAGATTCATCGACTGATTCTCATATAGATTTATGGGTTTGCATTTCGGTTTTCGGTGGATACATTTTCGGCTACAACCTCGAACAGCTCTCTGACATATTTATTGCGAGGCGGCTGGATATCGGGGCGATTTGATTCCACTGCCGCCGCAGCCCAGTTTTTTTCCTTGACCGCTTTACAAAACTTGGGAAATCGACCTTTCAATCGTGTCATCCCCAGATTAAAAATCATATCCAACAACCCTAACCGCGCCTCGGTTGGGTAGTCATCAAAATCCGGGAAAAGTTTTTTTAACTCTTTACAAAAGGTCTTTATGTGTTTATTTGTTAGTCTGTTTACCTCAACCCCTGTCATAATTAGTTGGGTATATTTTTTATAGGTATAGGCAATACCACCTTTTGGTTGTTTCTTAACGCTTTCATAATCTATTGTTATTTGCGCTTCAGTCGCTATCGCACCTGTTTTCCCTACCACCAAATTCAGCTTCAACGCCGCTGCCAAATTGGGAACCAGGTGCCCCACACCAATAGTGACGTATCCTTCTGTATCAAGATACATATGCCGCACATCCCCTTCATAACGAATGAGATTTTTCCTGAGCGTCTGTTTTTCCTTTTCTGTCAACATGTTATTTTTCCATCTGCTGGTTTTGTCCATTGATCTGATCAGTCGCGTTATAAGATATATCTCGATTCACGTTACAACGGTTTGGCGGTGGTCAGATCATATCCCGTTCGCTGCGGGCTACCGGCTGTGTTGGTGGCATTATGGTCTTTGTAACTCACTACAATTTGGGAAAAACTCAGACTAATGGTCTCTTCCATTTCTCCTGTGTCGTCTGCTTCAATGTCATAACGACTGATCAGGCAGTTTTCCAGGGTGTAACTCATAAACTCTTCTACGTTGTTACTGCCAGTGCGCACAAATCTGAGCACGGCTTTTTTTCCTGAAGAGCCACCAACAGACGCCCTGAAAAACTGACTGACCGAGGCATCAATGGTTTTGCTTAAGCTCACTTCATTTAGTATGGGAATACCAACTTCACGATTGCTGAGCTTGCCCGGCTCCATGGAAATTTCCCGGCAGGTAGCAAAGTCCACGCTATTGATTGCGATGTGGTTTTTATACGCTTCTGCGGTCACGTTTCCCTTAATACCGTCATATTCCAGATAAATTGCCATGGTGTTTCCTTTTGTTTTTTACGATCCTTATTGAAGAGGAAAAGAGGCCGCGAATCACGAACGGTGGAAATTTTCTACCGACATTTTACGGTCATTCTCCAATCACTTCCGACAGCGCGCATATCAATTATTTTGAGTTGGGTCACTTGGCTCATTTTTTCCACGCCGGGCAGATTCAACAATCCGCGAGCCTCGCTGCCCATAAACAAGGGGGCCATATAAATGACCAGTTCATCGAACAACTCCGCTTGCAGGAAGGCTCCACACAAAGTTGCTCCAGCTTCTATCAACACTTCGTTGATTTCGTGACGGGCCAAACAATCCAGCACCGCTGGCAAATCCGGGCGACCATTGTCTGATGCCACCACTTCAACTTCTGCACCAGCATCACGCAAAACAGTCGCTTTTTGTTCGTCGGTAGTGACCGTCAACACCAGCGTACGCCCCGGTAGCGATAACATTTTTGCCGTCGGCAGCATTTGCAGGCGACTGTCCAGCACGACCCGTAACGGCTGTTCCACATCATCATCCAGACGCGCCGTCAGCGAAGGATCATCGGCCAGTACGGTGCCAATGCCGGTTACAATCGCGGCACTGCGGGCACGCAAGCGATGTACATCATGTCGTGCATCGTTGCCGGTAATCCATTGGCTTTCACCCGAGGCCATGGCGGTGCGGCCATCCAGGCTCATGGCCATTTTGCCGCGCACAAAAGGTCGGCCCGTGCGCATGCGTTTGATAAAACCGGGATTCAGCGCTTCGGCCTGGGTCTGCAACACACCGCTGTGTGTTTCGATACCGGCCTTTTGAAGTTGGCTCAGCCCCTGCCCTGCCACCTGTGGATTCGGGTCTTGCATGGCGACTACCACTCGCGATATACCCGCAGCAACCAGGGCATCACTACATGGCGGCGTACGGCCATGATGACAACAGGGTTCTAACGTAATATAGGCAGTCGCCCCTTTTGCCCCATTTTTTGCCAAACGACCTGCCGCTTGCAGGGCGTTGATTTCGGCATGAGGCTTACCAGCGCGTTGATGCCAGCCTTCACCCACGATGTTGTTATTTTTAACCAGTACACAACCGACACGTGGATTGGGATCAGTGGTAAACAGACCGTGTTCGGCCAATTGCAACGCCCTGCTCATGAAGCGTCTGTCAGTCATCCTTGTCATCCAGCAGATTCATTTGATTGCGACGCTGCTCTGCTGTCGGGGCTTTTTCCAGTCGTTCAATTTCTTCGCGGAAGGCATTCACATCTTCAAAGCTTCGGTACACCGAAGCAAAACGTACATAACCGACATGGTCCAGGTCTCGCAGCTCGTCCATCACCCAGTGCCCTACCTTTTGTGCGGGCACTTCACGGTCACCGGTACTGCGCAGATTTTTTTTGATGCGTTCCACGGCAGATTCGATATCTTCAGAACTCACCGGGCGTTTTTCCAGTGCGCGCACGATACCGGCACGTAGTTTATCTTCGTTGAAGGGTTCACGACGACCGTCGTTTTTCACCAGCTTGGGCATCACCAGTTCGGCGGACTCAAAGGTGGTAAAGCGCTCGCTGCACGTCAGGCATTCACGACGACGACGCACTTCAAAGCCCTGATTCGCCAGACGCGAATCAATGACTTTGGTATCTTCAGCGTCACAGAAAGGGCAGTGCATATTTCCCTTTTTATTTGCCGTAAACCGGCAAACGTTTGCAGATAGCCAGCACCTGCTGTTTGACCCGTTCAATGGTGGCAGTATTGTTCACGTCATCCAGCACGTCACATATCCAGCCTGCCAGTTCAGCAGCATCACCTTCCATAAATCCGCGTGTGGTCAACGCCGGGGTACCAATGCGAATACCGCTGGTGACAAAGGGTGACTGCGGATCATTGGGCACACTGTTTTTGTTGACGGTGATATTAGCGGCACCCAGTGCAGCATCGGCTTCTTTGCCGGTGATGCCTTTATCAATGAGGTCCACCAGAAACAAATGATTGTCAGTACCGCCGGAGACAATATTGTATCCACGATCTTGCAGGGTGCTGGCCATGGCGCGGGCATTTTTGATGACCTGTGCCTGATAGATTTTGAATTCAGGCTCCAGCGCTTCTTTGAAGGCCACGGCCTTGCCAGCAATGACGTGCATCAGCGGTCCGCCCTGGGAGCCAGGGAATACCGCAGAATTAAATTTTTTCTCAATGTCCGGGTTTGCTTTGGCCAGAATCAGACCACCGCGTGGGCCGCGCAAGGTTTTGTGGGTAGTGGTGGTAGTCACGTCAGCAATGGCCACCGGGCTGGGGTATTCACCCGCAGCGATAAGACCGGCAACGTGCGCCATATCCACAAACAAATACGCACCGACAGCGTCGGCAATGTCACGAAAACGCTGCCAGTCCACCACCCGAGAATAGGCAGAAAAACCGGCGACGATCATTTTTGGCTGGTGCTCTTTGGCCAGTGCTTCCACTTGCGCATAATCAATCTCGCCCGTGCTCTCCTCCAGGCCGTATTGAATGGCATTGTACAATTTGCCGGACGAGCTGACTTTGGAACCGTGAGTAAGGTGGCCGCCATGGGCCAGACTCATACCGAGAATAGTATCGCCAGGCTGTAACAGAGCCAGATACACAGCGGCATTGGCCTGGGAGCCGGAGTGAGGCTGCACATTGGCGTAATCAGCGCCGAACAGTTCTTTAGCACGATCAATGGCCAGTTGCTCGGCCACATCCACATGCTCGCATCCCCCGTAATAACGTTTGGCGGGGTAACCCTCAGCATATTTATTGGTCAGCACACTCCCTTGTGCCTGCATTACCCGGGGGCTGGTGTAATTTTCAGAGGCAATGAGTTCAATGTGCTCCTCCTGCCGGACTTCCTCAGCCTGCATAGCAGCCCACAACTCGTTGTCAAAACCCGAAATTTGCATATCTTTGCTGAACATTACTCTTCCCCTGCCTGAAATATGTTTTGTCGTTGAGCGTCTTTTTCACCAAAACTTTGTTGGAAAAAACGCTAAAAAAGGGCACTGATTGTAGCACATATCATTCTTTGGCCAGTCTGCATCAGACAAAAATCACCCACCATATGCCGGACTATAAAATCTAACGCAAAGGCGCAAAGGCGCAAAGAACGCAAAGATATCTCGATTTACCCTTTGCGTTCTTTGCGCCTTTGCGTTGGGTTTTCATTATCCAAACCCCGACAACCTGTGTTGACATGAGTTTTCTCGTCCTCACGAAAACCCTGGAAGCCAAAAAATCAACATGCCACAAAAAAGGCCGCAAATTTGCGGCCTTTCTATCCGGTCATGACATACAAACCATCAGGGAATATGATCCAGGTCTTCGCCTTCTTTTTCCACGGGCATCAGGTCTTCCTTGCTGATCCCCAAGCTCAAAGCACTGGCACTGGCTACATAAATCGATGAATAAGTCCCCAAAAACACGCCAATAATCAAAGCTGTGGCAAAACCATGAAAC
>JAKIUF010000035.1 GCA_021647705.1 Gammaproteobacteria bacterium
AAACATTCAGGGCTGCTTGTATCAATTTCTTCAAGAAAATTGATCAATATGCTGATGAAATCACTTCTCTAATGAGCGGCGGATTTGAAATCGATTACACCTAAATCTCAATCGCTACGGGTATAGTAATTACTATTATCCTGTTTGAGATAATCAGCAATGGTTTTCAATGCATGCCTGGACTTGCCGGTGATTTTTGCACTGTCGGTTTCGAAATAAATATCGTAGACAGCAATTTTACCACTCTCTGCGATAGAATTTTTCATCACATCCAGATTTAGTTTTACTGTATCCTGCTCCATGCTGGCGGCCGTCAACTCATCAATTAAATACAGGTTTCTTTCTCTACTTAAAACTACAACGGCAAATAATGTTGATTTCTCCGTCTGTTTAACCGCAGAAAGGTAATAATCACCAAACAGCCTAAGGCGATCAAGGTCGCTGGAGGAAACCTGAGCGCCGGTTTTTCTATAACGTCGTTTGCTTAAACCATTATCATTGAAGAGTTTTTTTATCAGTGATTTGGGGTTACTCTTTTTTGGCGTGGCAGAATGTAAAATAATAAAACCTGCTTTTTTCAATGTGTTTTGATAACTTCGAAAAATTTCAAGATTATTTTTACCGTCGGGCTTGAGTAAGACGCGACTGTATAATTTTCCTTCTACTGTTTTAATATCAGGTTGTTTTGTAGCGCTTTTGGCAAAATCAAATTCAGCAAACTGTGTTTTATAAACGCCTTTTTCCGTACTACCCTTAAAAGCCTGCAATACGCTTGCGGCATGTACCGGCGGTATAATCAAAGTTAAAATAAATAAGCTCAAACATAGATTAATCAGGTTGATTTTTAAGTTTTTCATCACATTCCTTCCAGTAAAAATCTGGCTGTCCAGTCAAAATCTCCTGTTGCAGGCGGGTTAGAACCTCCACTAACACTTCAATACATATACACTGCGCCAGCATTGCTGTTTTCGCCAATGATGCTAATAGTAGTACTGGTATCATTGCGAGCATCCAGTTACAAGCGAATATTAATAGATATAAATATCGTGTCCCCGGGTACGAAATTATCATTAACATCGGCGGCTACGGCTGTGTTGCCGGCACTGAAAGTATTTGGAATGATGACTTCTCCGGCTTGCAACGTGGATGCGCTTATCAAAGTAATAAACAGGGCACAAAAAATTCTTGAACTATCCATAATTTTATCCTTCAAAGTAAAAAACGTGGCTTCTACCATTAAGTACAGGCCACGTTTTACCAATTTTAATGAGATTTATTGATCTTCAAATAAGGTTCCAGCCCTCCAGTCAAACTGGCCACTAGCATCGTGATCGAAACCACCGCTAACGCTACTCTCAACCCCGCTGGCCTTATTAAAATTCCCACCACTGATACTACTACTACTACTAAAACCACTGGCGATACCGGACTGTCCACCACTGATACTACTCTGGCTACCACTTGTAGTATTTTTAAACCCGCCACTTACGCTGCTGGATACTCCACTCGCAATATTTAGAAGTCCACCACTGATGCCACTAGATGCTCCACTGGCAAGATTCGACTGTCCACCACTGATGCTACTGTCGGCCGCCTGTGCGGTATTCTTTTTACCGCCACTCACACTACTGGTCGAACCCAGCGCAGTATTGGATGCCCCCCCGCTGATACTACTTCTGAAACCGCTGGCGGTATTACTGGTTCCTCCGGTAACATTAGCATGGGTTCGGTTAATTACATTCAATGTGCCCAGTACGGTGCCGCCTGTTTGGGTATAGCTGTTACCGCTGCCTACTGCCAGATTGTGTGAACCCGTGCGCTGGTTATTTGACCAAACTTCAAAATTGACGTTGCAGTCAACCAGGTTGTCGTACTGACCATCAGAACAGAATTCTTCTCGCGAAGCACCTGCGAGTAAATTATACCCGACAACCAGGTTGCCCAGACCATTGGTAGTATCCTGGTCGATACCATTGATAATTTGTACATTGACACTGCTAAAACGTACCGTCAGAAAACCATTGGCATCATTGATCAGTTCAACATTGTCATTCAGCGATTGAACATTATTCGTTTCCAGAGCGGTCAAGCGATCTTTTAAACCGTCAATGATATTTTGTTGGACACTTATCGAAAGCTGTTGTGTATTATTCAATATGGTCTGAGAATTAACCTCAATTTGTAAATCGCTGAGCGTCATTTGCAGCGTGTTTATCTCTGTTTGCTGAGCAGCTAATTGACTTTGCAGTGTAGTAATTTGAGTATCGTTGTCCGCTACATCGGTTACAATATTTGTAATCTGCGATTCCAGCGTTACAACCCGACTATTGTTATCATTCACCGCTGTTGAAACTGCGCCAAAATTATCATTAACTTCAGCGGCCACTGCTGTATTGCCGGCACTGAAGTTATTTGGAATAGTGACTTCTGCTGCCAATAACGTTGTGGTGCTCAGTAACGTAATTAATGCAATACACAAAGTTCTTACTTTGTTCATAGTTTTATCCTCTACGTTTTACTTTACTATATGTTTTTCAATTATCAGGCTTAATGCGGTCACTTCCATTTACCCTGATTCCACACCATGCTATTCCAGTCACTGCTTTCTTCAGCAGGATTATCGTTGCTGTTACCTCCCCCTCCACCACAGGCTGTAAGCAATAAAATGCCGAGTACAGGAATAGCTTTGATAATGAAATATTTAGTGAACTTTTTCATTTTCCGGGTTCCTCAAATGATTATGAATAAGCTGGACAACTGAATTATCAATACAGATACACCGCACCGGATGATTCTGCTGAGCTATCTCCAGCATCGCCATTTAGTCCAGTTGCATTGCTATCTTCCTTGCTCGCGCCAACAGCAAGTGTTTTACCATTGTTCGCCAGACTGATGGCTCTTCCGAAACGATCACCTGCTTCACTATTGCCAGACTTGATATAAGCCTGCTGGCTCCAGTTATTACCACTTCGAGAAAACATATACACCGCACCAGAGTCATCATCAACTATCGGATCACTCCTCTGATTACCATTGATTCCAATGGAGTTGCTATCTTCCCTGCTCGCCGCTACCGCAGGCAAAGAGAAAGAACAGGCTGAAAACGCTGGCAATGCCAACACTAAAAATTTGACTTGACCTGTTCATGATTTCTATCTCTTTTGAAATAGTTTGTTTAATATGAAAATCATTTTTTACAGTTTGCCCGCTCTCACCAGCTTATTGTGATGTTATGGCTCGATCACCCGTGGTCAGATCGACCACCAGCAGAGCATTGAGCACGCTATCCACTATCATGGCTCGATTATTTTCGTTATCGATGACAATACCTTTAGGGTTTACTAAAACAGGGCCAGCACCCATAACGGTATCCGACAATACAGATAGATTGCCGTTATTTATATCGACGGACATCAAAGCAGGGTTTCCAGAGACATCATCGACTATCAGCACTCGGTTATTAGTGCTATCCATAGCCAGACCCTGTGGATCAGAAAGCCCACTACTGATGAAGTCGCCTCCTAACAGAGCGGTGCGGTCTCCTGTAGCTAAATCTATAGCCAGCAGGCCGGGTTCGGGAGGACCTCCCAGACCAAAACCCGGGAAGAAGTTCACAATCAATACCCGGTTATTTGCACTGTCCAATGTTATGCCGCCTGGACTAATATCTGGCCCACTGCCCGTGGCACTGTCAGAGATAATGGCCTGATCAGCCGAATCTAAACCCACTGCCAGCAGGGCACCGTTACGTACCATCAATAACCGGTCGTTAGCACTGTCCAGAGTAATACCTGTAGCCAAGCCAGTAGCATCAGAGAAAATCGTGCGATTACCGGTAGTCAGCTCTAGTGCGATCAAAGCACTGCCATCCACAACCAGTGCTCGATTGTTGGCACTGTCCAGTTCAATATCGGTTGGACTTGAAAAGCCCGGGCCTGACCCGATGCCTGCTTTAGAAAAAATCGAGCGATTGCCTGTAACCAAGTCCACTGCAACGATACCGTCATCTTCCACAATGAGCACCCGATTGTTAGCGCTATCCAGGACAATTTTTTGCGGGTTGTCAAAAGTCGCCCCTGAGCCGGTACTGGTTTTAGCAAAAGCCGTGCGAATGCCGGTATTTAGATTTATGGCTATCAATCCACCGCTACTCATAATATTAGGTAACAATACTCTCTGCTGCTCACTATCAATGGCAAATCCAAAAACAAATCCAGGAAAATCAGAACCAGGACCAGATACAATGGTCCGATTTCCTAAAAGATCTACTGCATACAAACTGTCATTACCATTATTAAAAATCACTACTCTATCGACGGAAGGGTTGCTGCTATCAAGTCCAACGGCTAGTGGACCATCAAAGTCAGGGCCAGAACCAAAGGCACTATTGTCAGATAAAACCCTGCGCTCACCAGTCTCTAAATTCACTACAAAAAGCGGGTTTACCAGTGCAGTTCTTTCTATCGGCAAAAGCACACCATCATTAGCTGAATCCATCACCAAAACAAAACCACTCTCGATAAATGCGATAGATTTTGGAGCTACAAAACCTGGTCCATCACCCAAAAGCAGTCCGCTACCGATAGACCCGGAGACAATGTGGCGCGCACCATCGATGAAATCAATTGCAATAATTGCATTGAGGCCATTATCAATCACCAGTGCTCTTTCATTTTCAGTGTCTACGATAAGGCTGACAGGGTTTGCAAAATCTCCCGCTGTTGAAAAAAAGCTGCGGTCACCCGTCGTTAAATCTATCGCTAAAATCACACTGGAACCGAACTGTATGACCAGGGCACGATTATTAACATTGTCGATTGCCAGGGCTATTGGACTTGAGAGATCTGCACCAGCCTCTAAAGTGACGCCAACGTCAGCGCTTGATATGATGCTGTTCTCACCGGTATCTAAATCTACTGCGCCCAGGACTGGTTGTGCAGCAAAAATACCGGACACCAGAAAGCGATTGTTGTCTTTATCCAGCACAATGTTAGATGCCTGAGAGAATTGAAGTGAGTTTTTCAGGCTGTGGCTTAGTGTATCTGTACTGCCATCACTATACCCAACAGTTATATCCAGGTTGGTCGTAGTATTAACCGTTACCGGTATCTGTACCGACCAACGTGAGGGATCATCTGCATCCAGCGTAGCGAATACACCATTGACACTAACAAAGTTAATATCATCAGCGGAGACCGGAGCGCTATCGGAGCGTGCCAGTTTACCGCTGATCAATGTCTGGCTGACACCACCCAGATCAGCACTGGCAGTAGGATAACTGAGACTGACCCTATAGTTGTCGGTGACAGCAAAAGAACTACCTCCGCCGCCTCCACCACAGGCAACCATCAGAAGTATGCTGAGCATATAAAAAATGTTGCGTGTGCAAGATCGATTCAAATTTCCCATGGTAATGCTTCCTTAGTGATTATTTGTAATCGGGTTATGCACCTGATTGTTTGCCAGGGAGCCTGCGTCCTCCAGACCAGGTCAGAGGCTCCCGAATATTTTTATCGAAGAGAGATTGTAAGGGTTGTTTTAATGGAAACCAGGTGTTTACTGCCTACAGAGTCGGTTGCTTCGAAATCAGCTAAAACAACGGTGGTACAGGCTGTGAGAGCGGGCGCTTCGACCGTTGGTATGCCCGCAGGACAATTGTTCGTTAACAGAGAGGGATCGCTCGGGCTTGTGAATACGGTCGCCAGGTCCGGGAGCGAGGCCGGGTCAGTAATTATGTCAGGCACAGGGCTTGTGTATGTTTCCTGACAGTTTTGTACCGTTGTGCCTTCTACTTCAATTATTTTATTTTGGGTTCCGGCGGCATAATCTGCGACTGCGGTTACCTTTCCATGTGGCAAGCCATCACACATAGATACAAAAGTAACGGTTCTGTTTACCTGTGTAATCTCTAAAAATGTAGAGCCACTCATGCCATAGTCCTCTGTCACACAGTCGTAGGTGATGATGCCGTTGGTGCCGGATTCTGTTTTAGTCGAGAAAAAAACGCCTTTTCCAGCATCAGGATTGCCAGACGGAATATCGGGAACCACTCCTAATTGTATTTCTGGTTCAGTAGAATTACATGTTAACGGCACCAGGCTTGTACCTACGCTCAGGGTGTCGCCTCCACCAGCATCGCTGCCTCCACCGCCGCCACAGGCAGAGAGAAATAACAGGTTAAAGCTGTAGATGATTCCGGAAAAAAATTTATGGTTAGATCTTTTCATATTTTGCATCCTGATTTCTAATAGCTTGTTTAAATTTGGCTCAATACAAATAAACCGCACCGGAACCGCTACCTAAAATTGCATTATTGCCCTGATCACCATCAACACCGGTGGCATCGCTATCCTCAGAGCTCGAACTTACGGCCAGACTTGTTCCATCATTACTCAAGTCAACAGATCCGCCGAAGGAATCGAGCACACCACTATTACTCGCCTTGATGTAGGTTTGTTGTTGCCAGCTAGCCCCACTGGTAATGCCACCACTGCGAACAAATAAATAAGCAGCACCCGAAAGAATCGCCGAATCATCTGTTTCATCACCATTCATTACGGTAGTATTTGATGCTTCACCCGGCGCACCTACGGCCAGCGTGTTGCCACCGTTGCTTAAACTCACGGTGAACCCAAACTGATCACTTGCATCCGTATTACTGGCTTTGACATAAGCCTGTTGACTCCAGTTTCCTGAGCTACGGGTGAACACATACACCGCTCCTGAATCAGTGGCCAGGTTATTATTTTCGTCATTATTGATTCCGATGGCATTACTGTCTTCACCTGTGGCACCCACCGCCAAAGTAGCCCCATCACCGCTCAAGCTTAACGAATGACCAAAACTTATATTCCACCCAAGCCGGCTATCTTTAAGATAAGCCTGTTGGCTCCAGGCTGTACCGCTTCGGGTAAATACATAAACCGCTCCGGCACCCGGTGTTGAGTTATCCAGTTGATCGCCATTAATACCGGCAGCCATACTGGCTTCGTTATTGGCACCCACGGCAAGGGTATTACCGTCTCCGCTTAAGCTGACATCCCAGCCAAAATTATCACCAGAACCAGTATTGCTGGCCTTGACATAGGCTTGCTGAACCCAGCTAACGCCCGTGCGTGTAAACACATAAACTGCACCAGAAGCACTCGCCAGGTCATTATTCTGGTCACCATTTATTCCTTCTGCATCACTGCGTTCTGCATACGCTCCTACTGCTAGCGTATTGCCATCATCATTCAGGCTCAGCGCATAACCGAAGCGATCCTGAGTACCCGAGTTGCTGGCTTTTATATAAGCCAGCTGACTCCAGTCATTGCCACTGCGGGTAAATACATACACAGCACCCGATTCAATGGCCGTTTCATCATTCTGATCACCATCGATACCATCTGCGTCGCTGTGCTCGGCATAAGCACCAACCGCCATTGTATTACCGTTTTCATTCAGGCTGATTGCCCAGCCAAAACGATCACCGACATCGGTATTACTGGCTTTGACATAGGCCTGTTGTGTCCAGTCAGCACCATCACGCGTGAACACATAAACCGCGCCTGAGTTATAATTTTCATTCCATAACAGGTTTTCATTACCCTCATTTCCGTTAATTCCAGTCGCATCGCTATCTTCAAAAATGGCTCCGACTGCCAACGTATCGCCATCCCCACTGAGTTCAACAGAAACGCCAAAAGCATCATCGACTTCTGTGTTGCTGGCTTTGAAATAACCGATGGCTGAAAGCAGTGAAGCACTCGCGCTCAGGGTGGTTGAGTCGGTACAACCTGACGCATTACAGCTTTGTAAAATGTATGATGCATTCAGTCGTTTAAAGAGTGGCACAATATGATCAATACTCTGTACTCCCTGGGCTATATCACCGCCTGCCTGGGAAAAGCCACTGATACCATTTGGGTTTTCCAACAACTTGTAGTGGGTTGCATCGGCTACATCCACCCAACTGAAGTGGAAGTTTTTAACTGCTGTAAAGTTTAAAACGGGTAACGCTGGCGTGGCCGGCACACCACCAGAACTGGTCAGGCTAAAGCTCGCGGTTACCGTACAATCACTTGTAATGGCATCAGTGATATAGCTATTTCCAACCAAGTTACCACCACAGCCGCTAACAGTATTAATCTCAAAGCCGGCATTTGCACTAACAGTAAAACTCGCCATATCACCATCGTCCACCGTTACATCGGAAGGAAAGATGGTGCCGCCAGAACCTGCATCACCCGTAACAAAGTGAGTGGTAGTGCCACCGCCACCGCCGCCACCACAAGCAGTCAGCAACAGAGAAATAAACATATATAAAGTACAACGCACATAAGATGGCCGATTTAATTTCAACATAGTTATCTCTTTAATTAGTAGTTGCATTGACTTCTTGAACTTTTTCTTCCTTAAAGATGTTGAAACACAAAAATAGACGCGCTCCTCAAGCTGGGGCTTCATTGCCTGGAGAATCAGCAAGGCAGTATGGATTGAGATCGATCTTGTCAGTCCCCGCTTCTCTACAACCTGATGCTAATAGCATCACCTACTGTAGACAATAGATACACATGCTCAATATTTGCGAGTACAAGTGCTTAGTGAGGCAGGCCTTAAAGATCGTTGCGGAGAAGCATCCGCAAAGTTATTAAATCAATCTGACACTGGTACTCCGTCCAGGTTTATTGAAAGAGTACCAGGCGCGAGGTGCGCGGTTTACGTTATTCTGAATAAGTAAGGGACGTGCATGTAATAACATCCCGATTTTGCATCTCAGCTTCAGCCCGTCTTCGCCTAAAGCGCCTACTGTTGGTGCCCGTTCTTCAATCACAAAAGCTCGAAATAGAACGACTATTCCTGCACTTTTGTTCAATCAGAACGAACAAATATAGACTAAATCTGAGCGCCAAATCGGGATGTTATTACATGCACGTCCCTAAGAGCCTGCCCCGCGAGCACAGCGAGTGCTGTGGGTACTAGCCATCAACTCAATGAACATTATTGATCAAAATACTCTCGGGCAAAGCTCAGCAGTTGATGCGCCCCTTTTAGATGAAGTTTGGAACATATGCTGCTGCGATGATTTTGCACCGTGCGATAACTAACCCCCAGCTCTTTACCAATCTCTTTGCTGGTGAGAAACCGGGCTACATGAGAGAGAATTTTACGTTCCATTTTTGTCAGCGAATCCAGAGAGGTATTTTTTTCTGTGGCGGTGGGAGGTAACTCAGGAAAGCGACTGCCCAGAGAGGGACTAATGTATACATCTTTTCTCTGCACAACCACTTCAAGGCAGTTAATCAGGTCTTCTCCCGCGCTATCCTTGACAACATAAGCATTTGCACCCAACTCAAACGCCCGGTCGACATAAGCGCTGTCATCGTAACTGGTTAAAATAATGGTAATAAGATTTGGGTATTCTTCCCGGGTACGCTGCAAAACAGTAAGACCATCCATATCGGGCATAGCAAGATCAAGAATTATAATGTCGGGCCTGAAATGCTTTATCTGACTTAACGCCGAGCAACCGTTTTCAGCTTCAGCCACAATATGTAACCACTCAATGGATGCCAATAGCTGTTTCAGCCCTTGCCTGAAAATTGGGTGGTCATCCGCGATGAGCAGCCTTTTCTTTTGATTTGCCATGATAAAATTGCTAACCCTGGTTATCGCCGCCATAAATCAATGGCGGCAGCCTTATACTGTCGGCACGCTGATTGTCAGATGAGTGCCAATATTTGGAGTGGAGTGGATACTCAAGTGCCCTCCAAATAACTTTAGTCGATCTCTCATGTTGTTGATACCCAGACTATCCGGGAAAACTTTGTCATCAAACCCCCTGCCATCATCTTTGATATTTACCAGGATTTTATCCTGATCTACCCGTAAAGAGAGAATGACCTCAGTTGCGTGTGCATGCTTGAGAATATTATTAAAACTTTCCTGAATGGCTCGATAGATCAGATTTTTTCTTTCACTATCGATTTCAACCGGTGTCTCATCGACATCCATCTGCCAATGAATATCCTGAGCGGCAAACGCCCGCGTCATGGTCTCCTGAATGGCTGACTTAAAGCCCAGCCGAGTCAACAAATGCGGATGAAGATCATGTGACATTTGTCTCACCTCAGTGAGAATTTCACTACAATAATTTGCTTGCAGATCTATTTCGCGCGCAGTTTTTTGTGCAACGTTGACTCCGGCCCTGCCGCCTTTGTTAGTCAAACAATCGTTAGCCAGGCTGGTCAGGTTTTGCTTAAGCACCAAAACTCCGTGGCCAATAGAATCATGCAAAGCACTGGAAAATTTTTCACGTTCCACTTCCTGCGCCTGAATAAGTTTTTTAGAAAAATCACGCTGGTGAAGCAGTGCTTCTCTCTCTGCCATCTCCTTTTGTTGTGACAACAGATTAATACGATCTGCCAACGCCAGGGATAACAGCAAGCCTTCAGCAAGTATACCCAACTCCAGCATATGAATGAGAAAGATGTCAGGCTCAGCGCCCTGAAGAAGAAATGTCTGGTAAAAATAGAAGCCAATTGAAAAAGCTGAAAATGCAACAATGACAAATCGGGCTTGCTTTATCCCTGTTCGATATGAGGCGATAGACACACCGAGATAATAAAATATTCCAAGATTACCTAAAACGAGAATAACGACCGGCAGAATTCCATTAGCCACACCAAGCGCCAAACCAAGAAACTCAGCAATGGCCGGCGGAATGATTAGAATCATGATCCACACGGAAGCTTTCCATAACCGTGGAAAATGAGAACGAACATTCAAAAAATGATTAATAAATTGAAGTGCAAATATAATTGTACCAGCAGCCACTATTAATATGATTCTTGAATCAATCAACTCTGTTTCAGGCCACAAAAATATTTTACTGTGGCCGGAAACCATGGCGTTAATTAACACCAGTCCCATAAGATAAAGAACGTAGTAGACATAGCTGGCATCCCTGAGCGCCAAAGAGAGAAAAAAATTGTAGATAACAAGGATAGTGATGGCACCAAAAAAGAAGCCTTACCATATCTTTGAGTGCAACCGGGACTCCATCCATACTTTTTTCTCCATCAACAACACAGAGAATGTGAGTAGAGATGAGGTATTCACCGCGATAACAATGTCAATATCTTCGACCAGACCCTTTGGCACAGGAAAAACAAGACCTGGATCATCTATAGCTCTATCAGCGTAGGGGTAAAGTGACCCGGCCTGATAATGCCAGGCTCTGCCATCTGCCGTCCTGAACCAGACATCAACCTTGTCCAATAGCGGATAGGGTATTTCCAGAATGTACTCCTCATTCTTGAGCAGAGCAGCAGACAGTTTTGTCTTGTACCAGTAAGTGAGTTCCGGATTGCCCGAGAGGACTTTTTCTGGCGGGCGAATAAATTGTTTATCTGCCTCACCATTCAATATCTGCTCTACTTTCATTTCACCTGACAGTAACTGTGCGGATGAAAATTGAGTGGTGAGGTTGCGCCTGTTTTCTTCTGCGTCATAGATACTGCTACAGCCTGAAAAGATGATCAAAAGAACAAACAACAAAGGCGTTGAAAAGAATACATGCATACAGAGATCCAGGTCACCGCCGGAGATTCAAAATCAAGAGGGTTTTAGTGTATCCGTCAAACCATCTCTTGCAAAGGACGATAGCCATTCGCTACGAGATACGCCTCGCCTAAAAGCGCCTACTGTTGGTGCCCGGAATGCTGACAGACCAGCTGAACCCGTCAATATAATATGGTTGATGTGCTGGCTTGCAGCATAGCCTCGCTTTTTCCGTTAATTAACCGTCATCATCCGCGCCAGCCTGGATGGTGATAGTTGCTGTGGCACACAAGTGTTGTGCGTCCATCCTGTGTTCAAAACCCGAAATAGATGTCTTTCCGCAGGTTCGGTATAGTTTGTGCCAGTGTGGTGCGCGCACAAAAAACGCCATACAACGTCAATAACAACAATCGGTGACCGTGTTGCAGCCAGTTTGCGGGCAAACACCGTTTCGGACAGATGAGGAGGGCAGGCAAGTGGACAGTGTGCAGGCAGGCAGTGATGTTTTATTCATTCTTCTCGGGGCAATTATGGTGCTGGCCATGCATGCCGGGTTCGCGTTTCTGGAGGTGGGCACGGTACGCAAAAAAAATCAGGTCAACGCACTGGTAAAAATCATTGTGGATTTTGCAGTTTCCACTATTGCCTATTTTTTTATCGGTTATGGCATTGCCTACGGCATAGGGTTTATGGACGGGGCACAGGCGCTTTCTGAAAAAAATGGTTATGAGCTGGTAAAGTTCTTTTTTCTGCTGACTTTTGCGGCAGCCATTCCTGCCATTGTTTCCGGCGGTATTGCCGAGCGGGCGCGATTTTACCCGCAGGTGGTGGCGACCTTTTTTATCGTTGCCCTGTTGTATCCTTTTTTTGAAGGCATGACCTGGAACGGCAATTTCGGTATGCAGGACTGGATCAACGCCACTTTCGGTGCGGAGTTCCATGACTTTGCCGGTTCGGTCGTCGTACATGCCATGGGTGGCTGGATTGCGCTGGGCGCGGTGTTGCTGCTGGGCGCGCGCCATGGTCGTTATGACAAGGACGGCCGTATTTCTGCTCATCCTCCATCCAGCATTCCTTTTTTGGCACTGGGTGCATGGATACTTACTGTTGGCTGGTTTGGTTTTAATGTGATGTCGGCGCAGACTATCGATGCGGTCAGTGGTCTGGTGGCGGTTAATTCCCTGATGGCCATGGTGGGCGGTATTCTTGCGGCCCTGGTGGTGGGCAAAAACGATCCGGGGTTTGTGCATAATGGTCCGCTGGCCGGACTGGTGGCCGTGTGTGCCGGTTCTGACATCATGCATCCTGGGGGTGCGCTGGTGACGGGAGCCGTTGCGGGCGGTTTGTTTGTCTGGACTTTTACCCTTACCCAGAACAAATGGAAGATTGATGATGTGCTGGGTGTTTGGCCCTTGCATGGTCTGTGTGGTGCCTGGGGTGGTATTGCTGCCGGTATCTTCGGGCTTGAGGCGCTGGGCGGTATGGGGGGTGTGACTTTTGGTGCCCAGTTGGCAGGTACGGTATTCGGTGTGGGCATCGCCCTGGGCGGTGGTTTGCTGATTTACGGTATTGTCAAAAAGACCACAGGCATTCGCCTCAGTCAGGAGGAAGAATATGAGGGTGCCGACCTCAGTATTCATAAAATTGCGTCTGAATCGAGCTACGAAAAATAACGCTGCCGGCTTTCCGTCGGCGGTTGGAGAACAGGAAAAAATCGGGCAAATATGCTAGTCTGTGCGGCTCTGTCATTTTTGAATGGTCGCTTGTCGGCCTCTGTTTTTTCGTCGATGGGCCACAGCACATGAAATCCGCACGCACGCTTTACATCAAAACCTTCGGCTGCCAGATGAACGAGTACGACTCCGACAAGTTTGCGGAGCTGCTCGGTGAGAGTCACGGACTGACCCTGGTGGGTACACCCGAAGAGGCCGATGTGTTGTTGCTCAATACCTGCTCGGTGCGCGAAAAAGCGCAGGAAAAGGTTTTTTCGCAACTGGGTATGTGGCGTGAACTCAAGGCGCAGCGACCCGGCGTGGTGATCGGCGTCGGCGGCTGCGTCGCCAGCCAGGAAGGAAACGCCATCCGCCAGCGCGCACCGTACGTGGATCTGATTTTCGGTCCGCAGACCCTGCACCGTCTGCCGCAGATGCTGGATGCCCTGCAACAGCAAAAAAAACCGCAGGTGGATGTCTCTTTCCCTGAAATCGAAAAATTCGATAACCTGCCCGCACCCAAAGCCAATGGCCCTACGGCCTTTGTTTCCATTATGGAAGGTTGCAGTAAATATTGTACTTTTTGCGTGGTGCCGTATACGCGTGGAGAGGAAATCAACCGCCCCTTCGATGATGTGTTGGACGAAGTGGCGCAACTGGCGATGCAGGGGGTGCGCGAAGTTACCTTGTTGGGACAGAACGTCAATGCCTTCCGTGGTGTCATGGATGACGGCGAAATTGCTGATCTGGCCTTGTTGATCCACTATGTGGCCGCAGTGGAAGGCATTGATCGCATTCGTTACACCACCTCACATCCCGTGGAATTGTCTGATTCGTTGATTCAGGCCTACGCCGAGGTGCCGGAGCTGGTGGGTCATTTGCACCTGCCGGTACAGACCGGCGCAGACCGCATCCTGATGCAAATGAAACGTGGCCACACTGCGCTGGAATACAAAGCCAAAGTACGTGCCTTGCGCGAAGTGCGACCTGATTTGAGTCTGTCGTCGGACTTTATCATCGGTTTTCCTGGTGAAACCGAAGCAGATTTTCAGGCCACCATGAAACTGATTGAAGACATCGGCTTTGATCACTCCTTCAGCTTTGTTTACAGTGCCCGCCCCGGTACTCCAGCGGCGGGATTACCGGATGACGTGCCGCTGACAGTAAAAAAACAGCGTCTGGCTATTTTGCAGGCACGCATCAGCGAAATGGCGGCGGCTATCAGTGCCGGAATGGTGGGCACAGTGCAGCGCATATTGGTGGAGCGCCCCTCGCGCAAAGACGCCAATGAAATGAGCGGGCGCACGGAAAATAACCGTGTGGTCAACTTTGCCGGGCCACCACGGTTGATTGGTGAATTTGTGAATGTGCGTATTACCGAAGCCATGCCCAACTCCCTGCGCGGCGAAGTTGTGTTGCTGGATGATGAAAAGGCATTGGCGGTTGAGCGCAGAATGGCGTAGCCTGTCACCTATGCGCCAAGGAACCTCTTTCCCGATTTGAACGATCAGCCCGATTCTCGAAGTTTTACCCTCGAACCCGCCGATAATTCGCGACTGGCTAACTTGTGTGGTCAGTTCAATGAGCATCTGCGTCTGGTGGAGGAGCGACTGGGCGTGGAAGTGAATAATCGTGGCAATACATTTACCGTGCTGGGGGACAGCATTCCGGTGCAGGCTGCGGAGCAGGTGTTGATGCAGCTTTATGCCGACACCGCGCAAGGTGAACTGAAAGCAGAGCGGGTACACCTGTTGTTGCAGGAAACACAGGCCCACGATGATGCGCATACGAGTGATGGCAAAGAAGCAGATAAATTTGATGTCAGCATTACTACTCGCCATGGCATCATTAAAGGGCGCGGTACCAGCCAGCGCCGGTATTTGCACAACATACTTACCCACGACATCAATTTTGGCGTGGGCCCGGCGGGTACTGGAAAAACCTATTTGGCCGTCGCCTGTGCGGTGGAAGCATTGGAAAAACAAACGGTGCAACGCATTGTGTTAGTGCGGCCAGCTGTGGAGGCCGGTGAGCGACTGGGTTTTTTGCCGGGTGATCTGGCACAAAAAGTCGATCCCTATTTGCGTCCGCTTTACGATGCGTTATATGAAATGCTGGGTTTTGAACGAGTCGATAAGCTCATCGAGCGTAATGTCATAGAAGTCGCTCCCCTGGCTTACATGCGTGGGCGCACACTCAATGATTCGTACATTATTCTGGACGAGGCGCAAAATACCACGGTTGAGCAAATGAAAATGTTCCTGACCCGTATCGGTTTTGGTTCCACGGCGGTGGTCACGGGGGATGTCACGCAAGTGGATTTACCCAAAAATACCCGATCCGGGTTGCGCCATGTTGTGGAAGTGTTGAAAGAGGTGAAAGGCATCAGTTTTACCTTTTTTCAGGCTCGGGATGTGGTACGTCACCCATTGGTGCAAAAGGTGGTGGTTGCGTATGAAACCTATGAAAAAGCTGAATCCAGTGCCGAGCCTAAAGGGAATTAAAGGGTGCGGGTGGATGTGCAAACGGTGCTGGAAAATGCCGAACAACAGGACGTGCCTGATGTCGGACATATACAAACCTGGGTGAACGCCGCCGTGCAACAGGCTGGATCAGATGGGTTGACGACAAAAACGGCGACACAAATGACCGTGCGCATTGTCGAGCAGGATGAAATGACCGGACTTAACGAACAGTATCGGCAAAAAACCGGAGCAACCAATGTGCTGTCTTTTCCGTTTGAAACACCACCGGGTATGCCGACCGACCTGATCGAGCCGGAACTGGGTGATGTTGTGGTGTGCGCAGCTGTCGTTATGCGTGAGGCGGTCGAACAGGCTAAAACACCGGTTGCACACTGGGCACACATGATTGTACATGGCACCCTGCATTTGCTGGGTTATGACCACATACAGGACAGTGACGCACAAAAAATGGAATCACTGGAAATAGCCGTACTGGCCAAACTGGGTTATGAAAATCCCTATTCGGTATAATCCCGATACAGGCTACCTCTCAATAAAAACCAACCAATATCAGAGCATGCATAAATTATTATGAGTGAAGAACAATCCGGTGGAGCCATCGCCGATAATGGACAGCAACACGACTCCTGGCTTGGTCGGCTGACGCAATCCCTGTTGAACAAACCCTTTTCCTCTGTACCGAAGGACCGCGAGCAACTTGCAGCGGTGCTGCGCGATGCTGAAAAAGAAGGGTTGCTGAATCATGACGCCCTGGCAATGATTGAAGGTGTACTCACCGTTGCGGATATGCAGGTACGTGATGTGATGGTGCCACGCTCACAAATGATCGTGGTGGAAGAGTCCGCATCGCCGGACACTTTTTTACCAGTGGTCATTGAATCTGCACACTCACGTTTTCCTGTGGTAGGCGATTCTCGGGATGAAATTGTGGGTATTCTGCTGGCCAAAGATTTGCTGGCCTATATCGGTGAGCGTGATGCACAACCCACAGAAGGCAGTGATCGTCACTTCCGGTTAAATGATTTATTACGCCCCGCCGTATTCATTCCGGAAAGCAAACGGCTCAATATTTTACTCAAGGATTTTCGCGCCAACCGCAATCACATGGCTATTGTGGTGGACGAATACGGTGGTGTCGCCGGTCTGGTGACTATTGAAGATGTACTGGAGCAGATCGTCGGTGACATCGAAGATGAACATGATTTTGCGGATGATGCCTTTATCGTCAAACACTCAGAACAACAATTTACGTTGAAGGCACTGACGCCCATTGATGAGTTTAACGAGTATTTTGAATCTGAACTCAGTGATGACGATGTAGATACGGTTGGTGGTTTACTGATGCGTGAATTTGGTCGTATGCCAGAGCGGGACGAGCAATGCAAAATAGGTCGTTTTGAATTCAAAGTATTACGTGCCGACAGTCGGCGTATTCATCTATTGCAATTGAATGTGCTGCCGGAAGATGATGTGGAATCTCCGTCTGAATCAGATGATGCCGTGGATAACGAAGATTAATACCCGTCAGTACGTTATTGCTTTACTGGCAGGTGCAGGCCTGCCGCTGGCTTTTTCTCCTGTAGGTCTCTTTCCCCTTGCTGTCTTTCTGCCTGCAATACTGTTCTATTTCTGGCTGCGATCTTCACCCCGTCAGGCTTTTATCGTCGGCTACCTGTTTGGCGTCGGATTTTTTGGTGTCGGTGTTTCCTGGGTAGCGGTGAGCTTTTACCGTTTCGGCAGTATGGGAATGGCCTTGTCGCTTGCTGCGACGTTGTTGTTTGTATTATTCCTCGCACTGTTTCCTGCATTGTTGGGTTGGGTTTCGCGGCGTTATTTTTCTGCGCTCAGCGAAAGACGCTACTTACTGTTGTTGATTCCCGCGTTGTGGGTGTTTTTTGAGTGGGTACGCGGCTGGGTTTTGACCGGGTTTCCATGGCTGAATCTGGGTTACAGTCAAACGGATTCACCGTTAGTGGGTATCGTGCCGGTGCTGGGTGTATATGGCACGTCCTGGGCGGTGGCATTCAGTGCGGGTTTGTTGGTTTGTGTACTGATCAGTAAAAATAAACCACGTTATATCGCATTGGCCATATTGTCGGTATTTTGGCTGGTAGCCGGTGGTCTGACACAAGTTATGTGGTCGGAAGCCAAAGGCGTACCGTTAACGGCCAGCCTGATTCAGGGAAATGTGCCGCAAAATATAAAATGGCAGCCCGATCAGCGCGGCCCAACTATAGAATTGTACACACGGTTAAGCAGTGACCGCTGGGATCGTGACATTATCATCTGGCCGGAAACAGCGTTGCCAGCCTATCTCCATCAGGCACAATCTTTTCTGGAAAACCTGGTTAGTAGAGAGCATAAAAATGGTGGCGCGACATTATTAACCGGCCTGCCTGTCATGTCTGAACAGGATGACAGTGAGTATTACAACGGAGTGGTACGTGTGGGCGTTAACGATACCGGTGAGGTTTCTACGCAAATTTATCGGAAGTCACATTTGGTGCCCTTCGGTGAATATATCCCACTCAAATCCGTGCTGGGTGGTCTGCTGGATATTTTGCAAGTCCCCATGGCGAATTTCAGTCGTGGAACTGTGAAACAACCGTTGCTGGAAGTTGGGGATAATAAAATTGGCATGTCCATTTGTTATGAAGATGCTTTTGGAGAAGAAGTGATTCGCGCACTGCCTGCTGCATCATTGTTAGTGAACGTCAGTAATGATGCCTGGTTTGGTGATTCTTTTGCGCCACATCAACATTTACAAATGGCACGTATGCGTTCCATCGAAACAGCACGGCCGATGTTACGGGCAACCAATAATGGTGTGTCTGCGGTCATTGATCACCGTGGAAAATTATTGGCAACCTCGCCGCAATTTGAAATTGCGGTACTGGATGGGGAAATTCAACCACAGCAAGGTGCAACCCCCTATGTGCGGGTGGGTAATTGGCCGGTGTTGTTCGCCCTGTTGGTCACGTTGTTGATATGCGTATTACGTGTCCGGTAAAGTTAAATAAACATCAGGCAATGTCGATACTTATTTATAACGAAAACTAAATGTGAACTAAAGGCTAAATCACTCTGTAAGTGCTTTTTTATTGGAGAATATCGTTAGCCGGAACCCAGAGGTTTACACCTTCGGACAATCGTTTCAGTCTGTATTGCCGTGGTGCTGACAAGTGGCGTGTTATAAACGCAGAGGTCGCAGAGGTCGCAAAGGCGCAAAGGACGCAGAGAAAAACACTGCGTCGCTGCGGCTTCTGCGTTAAATGCCGGGTAATTTTTTAAAAGGTGTTTTCAGCACTTAATTTACATTTAACAATTCGCGTATTTCGGTCAGTCGTTCCGGCCAAAAAATATCAGGAGACCACTATGTCAAATGGCCAAAACCAGGAAATTTCTTTTCGCGAAAGTGTAGATCGTATGGTGGACCGTGCCCTTGAGGCCATAGATTTGTCGGCTGATATCGCAGCGGCGATTAAATCTTGCAATGCAGTATTACAAGTTAAATTTCCCGTCAAAATTAAAGGTAAGATTGAAGTTATTTCTGGCTGGCGAGCGGTACACAGCACTCATCGTCTGCCCGCCAAAGGCGGTATTCGTTATGCGCCTTGCGTGAATCAGGACGAAATGGAAGCGCTTGCGGCATTGATGACTTACAAGTGCTCCATCGTGGATGTGCCCTTTGGTGGTTCTAAAGGTGGTCTACTGATTGATCCGCGAAAATATGACCGGGATGAAATGGAATTGATCACCCGGCGTTTCACTCTTGAATTAGTGCGCAAGGGCTTTCTGAACCCGGCCACCAATGTGCCAGCGCCGGACATGGGTACCGGTCAGCGTGAAATGGCCTGGATGGCAGACACTTACAAACACCTCAACCCGGATGATATTAATTATACGGCCTGTGTCACTGGCAAGCCTGTGGAACATGGTGGTATTCAGGGGCGGACAGAAGCCACGGGTCGTGGTGTGCAATATGCCTTACAGGAATTTTTTCGTCATGACGATGCGGTGAAAGAAGCCGGTCTGGAAGGCGGTTTGGGTGGTAAACGGGTGGTGGTGCAAGGTTTTGGCAACGTGGGTTATCACGCATCTAAATTTTTGTTTGAAGAAGATGGCTGCAAGGTCATTGCGATTGCTGACAGCAAAGGTGTGCTGGTGAATGAGGACGGCCTCGCTATCGAAGAGGTGTATCGTTACAAGGTGGAGCATAAAACGCTAAGCGGTTTTTCAGGCGGACGTTATGAAGAAGGCAGCACCGCGCGCGCACTGGAAATGGATTGTGATATTTTGATTCCTGCCGCATTGGAAGGACAAATTAACCTTGCCAATGTGGATAGGGTAGTGGCGAAGATTATTGTAGAAGCAGCCAACGGTCCGATTACTTTTGCTGCCGATGAAAAGTTGAGTGAACGTGGCACCATTGTTATTCCTGACGCCTACGCCAATGCGGGGGGGGTTATCGTTTCCTATTTTGAGTGGATTCGTAACCTGTCACACATCCGTTTTGGACGTATGCAACGGCGTTATGATGAGATTCGTGGACAAAACCAAATTGATGCACTGGAAGATGTGACGGGTAAACGAGTGCCTGATCGATTTCGGAAAAAAATTAACGGCGGTGCCAGCGAACTGGATTTAGTGCGCTCAGGGTTGGATGATTCCATGCGCCAAGCTTTCCAGGAAATGCGTGCGACACGAGAGTCAAATAAAAAAATAACCAGTTATCGCATGGCTGCGTATGTTAATGCCATTCGTAAAATTGCGCGTTCATATCTGGATATTGGTGTTTATTAAGCCATATTATTGATGTTGCGTACTCGAATAATGAGTCGATGACTGATGGTTTTTACATGATGCTGCAACGCGTATTTTGACTGAAGTCTGCGCAATACCAGAAGCTCTCGGACAATCGCTCCAGTCTATTGGGAGGTTATGTTGTCGTGCTACTGACAAGTGGTGTGTTATGAACGCAGCGGCCGCAACATTTTTAGTGTTTTTCTCTGCGTCCTTTGCGCCTCCGCGACCTCTGCGTTAAATACTCGGTGATTCTAAAACAAATATTTTTAGCGCTTAATTCACATTTAAGACCTGCGTAACATCAGTGACTAAACACCATTAGTTTAGTTGCTAGAGCGTTTATACACCGTCGCATGGCATTTGGGGCAAGGTGGTATATGCCCGGTTTTGTGAAAATGCAATTGTTTGCCACAGGCAGTGCATACCAGTGTGCCCGGCCCGGTAATTTCACCTGTGTGCCACTCACCCAAACGGTTTGCACGGGCTTTTAGCTGTTCCAGTTCGATGGTGGTTTTATCTACTAGCAGAGACAGTGAATCCCAGATTTTCCTCTCAATTTGCTCGACATCAAAACGTAACCAGTCTGCCAGTTCACCGCGTTGTTGTTTGATGTACTCCCCCGCATCATGCAGGTCGCGGCGTAAATAGGTGCTGATCAATTCAGCTTCGTCTCTGGTGAGTTCTCCCAGATGGATGGCCTGTTCTTTTGCAGATTCGAGTGCATCAATCAGATTGGGCACTAAATCTTGAGTGTTTTCATCAAAAAATTGAAGGGTGCGTTCCCGCATGCGCTCGTAGGCACTGGTATGTCCACTATCCTTGTGGCTGGCGTCTGGTTGCTCGGGCTTTTGGTTCGAGTGTCGGGAATGGGTGTTCATGATCTGTGCTCCTTCATGATTACAAGCTGTAGTATAAGTATGGTAGAAGGGGCTAAAGCTGTATAGTTGAGATATTGCATAATTTGGTGCGTGGGGTGCTGGCTGTCTGGGTTAAAACGGTAATAATGCACCTTGACAATGATGCTGTTGCTCGTGATTATCAATGGGTTCGTTGCTGAGCCTTGATCGTTTCTCGAAATGGGTGTTAAATTGCTCGGGCGTTGGGTAGTAAAAACAAGAGCATACATCTTTGCATTCGTAATTAGAGTTTCTTGTGGTTTGTCTGCTGTGTCTATGTTGTGCTTTGCGGTACCGGCTTATCGGGCATAGCAAACTTGAGTGTTTTGAACTTCGGTTTTTGTCAGGATTTAAAACAGAAGTCCCTTGTCTTTCAGTGAGTTGAACAGGAATTTTTTATGAATTTTTCACGCACGGTTTCCCGATTTTTTCATTCCCTTTTTCTCTTTGGGTTGTTGGCAATTCCGGTGGTGGCGATGGCTGCCCGGCCAACCATTGCGGTGTTGGATTTTAATGCTGACAAGGCAAGTATCACCATCGCTCCTGGTTTTGTGGTGGTACAAACGATAGAGGACAGCACTCGTTTGTTGTCATCTGATCTTATGACCTATCTGGTCAAAACCAACAAATTCAACGTAGTGGAAAGAAATCGTATGAAGGATATCCTTACTGAACAGGAATTCAGTGAATCCGGGTACATTTCACCTGAGAGCGCGGTAAAAATGGGAGAGCTCATTGGTGCCGATTATTTTGTGATGGGTAAAATTGAAATGTTGAAGGCTGGGGTGAAGCGTAAAAAAACTCCTTATACCGATACCGTTCGTTCCCTTTACGTTGGCAAAATGATTGTTAATGTGCGCATTGTGGACAGTCGTGGTGGCAAAATTGTTGCTGCCGAAAAATTTACCGTTGAACACGAAGATCGAAACCCGAAAGGGGAGCTTACTGCTGATGAATTTTTAGAAGCGTTAAAGGAAAAAACGGTAAAAGAAATCGTCAATGGTGTGGTCGCTGGTGTATTTCCGCTGAAAATAGCCAAAGTGACCGGTAATACGGTATACATCAATCGTGGTTCCGGGGTTGATTTTGAAGTGGGGGACCACTTGTCTGTGTTGGCACAGGGAGAAGGATTGATCGACCCTGATACTGGTGAGTCGCTGGGCAGTGCGGAAGAAGAAGTAGGCGTTGTGGAGGTAACCTCCATTCAGAAGAAATTCTCCAAGGCCAAAATCATCAGTGGAGAAAAGAACATCAAAAAGGGTGCGCTGGTACGCTCACGGCAGATCGAGTCTGAAGAGTCAGCACCAATGGAGTTGACTCCGGGTTCGAGCGACAAACCGTTCAGCTGGTAATTGATTTGGGCGGTCTTTATCCGTGTCGGCATGGGTTTGGAATTTAAAAACAATAACTGATTCAAACAACAAGTAAAGTCCTGGCAGGTGCCAGCAGGGGAATTTGTCAGAGACTTCCAAAAAGATTCCGGGGAGGAGTCATGTCTCATTTATTAGTCAGAAAACTGCCACGGCTGACGCTGTTGGTAGTTGCTGTATTGCTGCTGGGCGGCTGTGCGACCGGCTCAATTTTCACTTCGTATCCAAAACAGATACAGCCCATCAAAGTACAACTGGAAGCCAGGCAATACACGATGGCGCAGGCTGCACTTGACGGGCGTCAGGATGATGCGGATAAAATTCTGTATCTCATGGAGAGAGGACGAGTGGCGCAGCTGGCTGGAGACGCCGAGGCTAGTATCGAAGACTTCAGGCGGGTTATTGAGGCCTTTGAGGAGAATGACGAAAAGGCGAAGGTATCCGCGTCAGATGCCGCAGCGCAGGGAGCATCCTTGCTGACGAACGACAATGCGATTCCCTATGCGGGTGAGGGTTACGAGCGAGTCTTTGTGCATCAGTTTCAGGCAATGAACTACCTGCTGGCCCACAATCTGGAGGCCGCAATGGTGGAGGTGAGGCGGGCCAACCAGGAGCAGCAATATGAACTGGAACGCTTTGAAGATGAAGTCGCCGATGCTGAAGAAGATGCCCGCGAGCAAATGGAAAAAAATGATGGTTTCATGGACTCATTTGCGTCGTTGCAGGCTGCTGCTGGGCAGGTAAAAAACTCCTTCCAGAATGCCTATACCTTTTATGTATCCGGTGTTTTGTTTGAGGCGACGGGAAAACCTAATGACGCCTACATCGACTACAAAAAGGCGCTGGAAATTTTTCCTGACAATGTTTACGTGCAGCGGGATGTATTACGGTTGGCGCAGTCATTGGGGATGAGGGAAGACTACGAACGATTCAAAAAAGAGTTTGGTGCTGACCTCTCTCCACCAAAGGCCGATGAAGGTGAAATCGTGCTGTTGTTTGAACATGGTTTTGCCCCGGTAAAAACGAATGTGGACATTGACCTGATCATAGATAATGGTGTGCGTTCCATCGCGTTTCCCACATATGTGGAGCAGTGGCAAGCTCCTTCATTGCTGAATGTCTCGATTTCCGACGGTGCTCTGATGGGCAAAACGATAGGTGAAACCAGTCCCATCGTGAGCGTGCAGGCACTGGCAGCAAAGGCACTGGTTGAACGTCTGCCGGGGATGATGGTTCGACAGGTTTTACGAATTGTTGCCAAGGGTAAAGCGGCTGAGCAGGGTGGAAAATTGCTGGGCGGTTTTGGGGCGTTGGCGATAAATGTGCTTAACGTGGTCACCGAACAGGCTGACCGGCGTAGCTGGCTGACACTCCCGCACGATGCGCAAATCCTGCGTAGCAACCTGCCTGAAGGGCAGTACCAGTTACAGCTTCAAAATGGCACTGCAATGGGAACCATGGACATAAAAGTTATTCCCGGCAAAAAAACCCTGATTCGGGTTGTGGCTACGGGGAACACCTTTCATACTGCGTTCGTTGTGCTGTAGTGCTTGTATTGCAATAATCGTGCTGTAACAGTTGAAACAGCGTAGGAGAATAAAACAATGAATATCGTGAAATTGTCAGCCTTGCTTTCGGGTGTAGTATTACTTGCGGGCTGTGCTACATCAGGAATTGAGGCCACGGGGAAAACTGAAGGTGATCCAGAATATGCCAAACATCTGGTGATCCACAATGAACCATTGGCGAAAGCAATTACCATTACGGATATGAAATCCCGCTTCAAGGGAGACTTGCTGGAGGTGAACGTGGTGCTCAGTAACCTTTCCAGCTCAGATAAAAGTATCCAATACCGTTTCGCATGGTATGACGGCGATAATTTTGAAGTAGAGCAAGGGGGGCGATCCTGGATCCCGGTCGTGTTGCACGGAAAATCTAGTACCACCATGCGTGCCGTAGCCCCTAATCCTTCTGTAAAAACCTATAAAGTCAACGTAAGGGAGTTGTAAAAAATGATGTTATCAGAACAGTCAGTTCAAACAGCAGCAGGCAAAAAGCTGAAATCAGCAGGCGCACTTCTTGTTGCCGGTTTGCTATCGGTGTCATTGGTCGGTTGTTCAAAGGCCATCAAATACGGTGATGCCGCCGAAGTAGAAACGACTACGACCGGTTTTGGTTCAACAGATTTGCAGCAGATTGCGGCAAAAATGGTGGACTCGGTGCTGACCTTTCCACCCGTTGTGGAAATCACAGCAAAGCGCCGACCGGTAATGTTTGTTGATACCATCAAAAACAAGACCACCGAGCATATCGATACAGAATCCATTACCGATACCATTTCTACGAAACTGTTGCGTTCCGGAAAATTTCGTTTCGTGGATATGACCAAGGTCGCAGCAGTGAAACAGCAACTTGATTATCAAAGTGATAGTGGCATGGTCAACCAGAATGCCGCGATGAAGATGGGACAGCAAGTTGGTGCCGAATATATGTTGTATGGCAATCTTTCCAGCATCGTGAAACGTAACAGCAGCCGCAAGGATGTTTATTATAAATTCACCTTAAAGTTGATGCATTTGCAAAGCGGTATTGTTGAATGGTCTGACGAAAAAGAAATTCGTAAGTCCAAAGAGAAATCTTTGTTCGGTCTTTAGACTGATGTAGCGCTGTTATCAATAAGCGATAAACAAGTGCGTAAAAAAGCGGACCAATGGTCCGCTTTTTTATTGTCATCTACAAATGGAAAATATAACCAATTGAAAATAGTGAAATATTTTCTTCAGCAGGCGTGCTGGATATCGGTATGGAAGGTTTCATATTGTAAAAATCGGCACCAAAACGCACGGCAGATCGACCGCTGATATGATAATCAGCACCGACGCCGAAATACACATTAACGTCGTCGTCGCTAGCGGAAAAAGAGGGAGTACTGAAATCATATGCCCATCTAGCGAGCCCGACTTTGCCAAATAGTGAGAAATCAGTGCTGGCGTGCAGTTTCCCCAGCAGGGCAACTTGTAGCACGCTGACTTTTGCTTTATAGGCTCCTTCTGAAGCTTCTCCCAGGTTTGCCCAACCAAAGTCAATTGCCAGTGCTTCATTGATGTTGAATCCGCCAAAAACACCAAAGGCTGCACTGGAGTCATTGGCTTCATCATACATGGCGTTTCCAAGGTTTGCTCCTATGTATATGTTTGATGACATATTGGAGGACATGCTATGCGGCCGGGTAACGATAATATCATTAGCAGCGTATGCAGCGATGCTGCTGAAAAAAGACAATGCGCCAAGGGCGAGTGCGCCACAGGTCATATGTGGTTTTCGACAGATAGTGTTAGGTTTCATGGGGAACTCCTTGTGAATCAATGTTGAATGGCTAAATGCCGGAGCAAGGTGATAGAGTATGTGCCAATTCCTGAAGTTTCAAGTCGTACAGGATACGGGGCTGCGGGTACTCAGGAGGTTAAATGTGAATTAAGGGCTGTATCACTCTGTTAGCGGGGATCCAGAAATTTACACCCTCGGACAATCATTTCAGTACAGTGGGAGCTTATATTGTCGTGGTGCTGACAAGTGGCGTGTTATAAACGCAGAGGTCGCAAAGGCGCAGAGGACGCAAAGAAAAACACTAAAAACTCTGTGCTCTCTGCGTTAAATACCCGGTAATGTTTAAAAAAGTATTTTTAGCGTTAATTCACATTTGAGCATGAATTAACGGATGTTACGCACTTGAGTATGCATTAATGGCAGATGGTTTTTATGTGAATTAAGGACTAAACCGCCCTGTTTTCGGTGTATGGAGTAGCGTTTGGGTAATGAAAATCCAATGCAAAGGCTGAAAGGATAAAGAATATCTCTTTGCGCTCTCTGCGTCTTCGCGCCTTTGCGTTAGATTTTATGGTTCTGCAATTCGTGGTCCGGGAACGGCCTGCCTCACTGAATTAGAAAACATCTAGCATGTTCCTGGGAGCTAAAAAACACACGGTTGCGAAAAGCCAGTGAGTATTAAAGAGCTTATGCAAAGGTATGTTTCCTGTCAGTTGTTCAGGGTGAAATAAAAGGCTGCACCTTTCCCCATTTCCGCCGTGGCCCACACAGACCCAGCATGGCGATTAACAATGCGTTGCACGGTGGCCAAGCCAATGCCTGTGCCTTCAAACTCCCGGTCCGAATGCAGTCGTTTAAATGCGGTAAATAATCGTTCTGCATATTTCATGTC
The DNA here is from genome assembly GCA_021647705.1 of Gammaproteobacteria bacterium. GTDB lineage: Bacteria > Pseudomonadota > Gammaproteobacteria > SZUA-152 > SZUA-152 > SZUA-152. The sequence goes on from JAKIUF010000035.1 coordinate 27,034, forward strand.
AAAGCCCGCACCGTTGTCACGCAGACAAAACACGGCCTCGCCTTTTTTATTTTTTTTCGCATCAAAGCTTATATTTGCATGGTCGATTTTGGATGTATATTTCCACGCATTACCAATAAGATTTTCCAGTAGAACATGCACCAGTCGATGATCTGCCGAGGTCAACATTTCACTTTGGATATTGATGTTGACTTTGCGATCGGCATCATAATATTGCAGCTTGTTAAAAATATCCTGTGCCATGCTGGATAAGTTGAGTGGCTCACGTTCGACATTGCCACAGGATACCCGGGACAGCTCCAGCAAATCATCGATAAGCTGTCCCATGCGCTGCGCGCTGCTGCGAATGCGCTGCAATTGTTGTTGACCTTCTTTGTTCAGTTGTTTGGCATGGTCTTCCTGTAGCGCCCGACTGAAACCATCGATGTGACGCAGTGGCGCACGTAAATCATGTGACACGGAGTAACTGAATGATTCCAGCTCCTGATTGATATTGGTTAACTCTGTGGTACGTTGTTCTACCAGTTCTTCTAGATGCTCACGATGTGCTTTAAGTTCTGTTTCGGTGTTGATGCGTTTGGTTACATCGCTCACCAGTGACGCAACACCGATAACTTCTCCATTATTTGCGACCAGAGCTGTGTTGTGCCATTCGCAGGTAATATTTTTTTTGTTTTTTGTGATATTACTGTTGGTGCTGCGAGTGCCACCATGATTTTCCAAAAGAGCCCGCCAGATGGCATCCACACAGGGCAGGGACTCATCGGGAATAATTAGTTTGATAGCCGTTTTCCCCAACACTTCCTGCTTACGGTAACCAAAGATTTTTTCTGCAGCGGAATTCCAGTCTGTCACACAAAAATCGGTATCCCATTCAATAACCCCGAGCGGGGTTTGTTGTACATGCAGAGCTAGTTTTTGTCGCGTATTTTCGAGCCGCCGATGAATTTTGTCGCGCTCAAGTTCCGTTGAGGCTCTTGCGGCAAAAATTTCCAGGATCTCGGTAAGTTGTTTTTGCAGCTTCATCGGCTTGCTGTCAAGTACCTCTATTAGACCGATGGCTTGGTTATCGCTGCCAAACAATGGAACGCCAATAAAACTGTCTATTCCCATATCGATTAGTAGCTGATCATCGGGATACAGTTGTTGTACATTGCTGGGATGGCAGCAGATACTTTTGCCAATAACTTTGGCACAGGGTGTGCCGGATAAAGAGTAGGACATGTTTGCCGCAATACTGCCATGGGCAAAAACTGATAAGGTATTAATGGTTTCGGGGTTGTTTTCGTCGAGCAAACCAATAAAGGCATAATCAGCATCAAAAAGCTTGGCCAGATGCGTCACCATTTGCTGGTAAAACGCATCCCCACTTTCTGCAGAAACACCAGCTGCAATATTTTTGATGGACTCTTCTGTACGTTTGCGCTCTGTGATATCACGTATGGTGGCGATAACTGCCGGGGCGCCGGGAGCACTGTGTCCTTCCAGTTTGCGCAAGCGAACTTCTACGGGAAATGATTTACTCTTGCTATCCTTGGCCAGCCATTCGAAGTCGAGTTCTTCACCATTTAAGACCCGCTGCATACATTCGCTTACCAGTGGCAGGCTATCAGGGTCGGCAGAGACATCGGCTATGCTGAGTTCACGCATTTCCTCCATCGTGTAATGGTAGCGCTGTGCGGCGTTGTGATTAACGTCGAGAATACGTCCGGTACAATCGTGAATAAAAATCATGTCGGGTGAAGCACGATACATGGCATCGAGCAACGCAGTATGTTCTTGCAGGGTTTGTTCTGCCTGTTTGTCCCTGCTGGTATCAAACATGAAACCTTGCAATCGCACTGGCCTGCCATCTTCGATAACGATATTCACGTAATCTAGAATCCACACACTGTGGCCGTCGCGATGGATCATGCGGTATTCGAAATTATAATCTTTGTCTTTTTGTGAAGCCTCCATGCAATAGTCGAGAGCGGCCTGACGGTCATCGGGATGGATGTGTGTACTCCAGAAATCGGTTTCGTACCACTGCCCCACAGGGTAGCCGAGTATCTTTTCCGCCTGCGGACCTACATAGGTAAACTGGAAGGTGACAAAATCCACAATCCAGGGAATGCCGGTGGTGGACTCAATCATGCCCCGGAAATGTTTTTCACTGATGTCGCTTTGAGGCAAATTGTGTTTAATGCTTTTATTCATTTTCCAGCCTGGGTCAGGAGCCTGTCGGAGAATGAAAAGCCTGCTGCGGAAAATCCATTTTGGTCACATTTTCTGTTCATTTTTGTTAAATAGAACCACTGTTCGCCTCAAATGAACGAAAAACCTGCTTCAAAATGGTTTTCCCTCGCGACGACTTTCATTCTCAGACAGACCCTGAGTGACGGATTGCTGTCAGAAATGATGATCATTGGATGCTACACAACATATCTGCACCTTCATACCGAAACTTCAGTTTATTTCCTCAAAAATACTTTGGAAACAAAGTGATGTGCCAATGAGCGGTATAGCTCGGGCAACCAGAATTCAGCAAGCCAATTCTGGTGCCAGGACAGGAGAGTGCGGTATCCTGTACGTCTTTTTTCAAACTTTTTCAGGCACTTTGTAAAATACACCGTTCACAGGATTTATTGCACCCATGTCAGGCGAAACCCCTCAGCAGTACCAACCCGAACAAATTGAAACCGCAGCCCAGCAATACTGGGAGGCACAGGACAGCTTCCGCGCCATCGAAGACCCCGATAGAGAAAAATTCTATTGCCTATCTATGTTCCCCTACCCCAGTGGCCGCCTGCACATGGGTCATGTGCGCAACTACACGATCGGCGACGTGATTGCCCGCTACCAGCGTATGAAAGGTAAAAATGTGTTGCAGCCCATGGGCTGGGATGCTTTCGGTCTGCCCGCAGAAAATGCCGCGATGAAAAACAAGGTAGCGCCCGCTCAGTGGACGTATGAAAACATCGATTACATGCGTGACGAATTCAAACGCCTGGGCTTTGGCTATGACTGGGACCGTGAACTGGCCACCTGTCATCCTGAATATTACCGCTGGGAACAATGGCTATTCACCCAACTGTTTGAAAAAGGTCTGATTTACAAAAAAACTGCACCGGTGAACTGGTGCCCCCACGACCTCACCGTGCTTGCCAACGAACAGGTCATCAATGGCTGTTGCTGGCGCTGTGACACCGCCGTAGAGCGCAAGGAAATCCCGCAATATTTCATGCGTATTACGGATTATGCCGACGAATTGCTGGATGACCTCGACAAACTCGATGGCTGGCCTGAGCGGGTGCGCACCATGCAGCGCAACTGGATAGGCAAGTCCGAAGGTGTGGAACTGGAATTCGTCGTGGCTGACAGCGGAGAATCATTGCGTGTTTACACTACACGTCCGGACACATTAATGGGGGTCAGTTATGTCGCTGTCGCTCCTGAGCATCCTCTGGCCACCAGGGCCGCTGAAACCAGCGAAGCTCTGGCGGCCTTCATCAAAGAATGCAAAACCATGGAAACCTCCGAAGCGGCGATGGAGACCATGGAAAAGAAGGGTGTGGATACAGGTTTTAAGGCCATCCACCCCATCAGCGGTGAACAAGTGCCTGTTTACAGCGCCAATTTTGTGCTCATGGGCTACGGCGAAGGCGCAGTGATGGCCGTGCCTGCACACGATCAACGTGATTTTGAATTTGCCCAAAAATATGGTTTACCAGTGAAACAAGTCATCACTCCTGCCAATGGCGAAGATATTGATTTGGCAAAATGTGCCTTCACCGAAAAAGGCGTGCTGGTAAACTCCGGTGATTTTACTGGCCTGACCTCCACCGAAGCCTTCGACGCCATTGCTGCCCAACTGGAAAAAGACAGTAAAGGTAACAAACGCACTCAGTATCGTCTGCGCGACTGGGGCGTTTCCCGTCAGCGCTACTGGGGCACTCCCATACCCATCATCAACTGCGAAAGCTGCGGTGCTGTACCTGTGCCAGAAGACCAGTTACCGGTAGTGCTGCCGGAAAATATCGAATTTGAAGGCGTGGGTTCCCCCATCAAAAAAATGCCGGAGTTTTACGAAACCACCTGTCCCAAATGTGGCAATAAAGCCGAACGCGAAACCGACACCTTCGATACCTTTATGGAATCCTCATGGTACTTCGCACGCTACGCCTGCAAAGACAACACGGAGGCCATGCTCGACGAGCGCGCCAACTACTGGTTGCCTGTGGACCAGTATGTAGGTGGTATCGAACACGCGATTTTGCATTTGTTGTATGCGCGGTTTTTCACCAAGTTGATGCGTGATGCAGGACTGCTGAATATTGACGAACCGTTTGAGAAATTACTCACGCAAGGCATGGTGCTCAAAGACGGCGTCAAAATGTCCAAGTCCAAAGGCAACACCGTAGACCCTCAGGAGCTCATTGCCAAATACGGTGCAGATACCGTGCGCCTTTTCACCATGTTCGCCGCACCGCCGGAGCAGTCACTGGAATGGAACGATGATGCCGTGGAAGGCGCGTACCGTTTTCTAAAACGTGTGTGGCGATTGGTGCATGACGAAGGCAAACAAGCTGCACTCAAACAATGGCGTGCAGATGGAGCAAAGGTAGATGTTAACGCTTTGTCTGCCGGGCAGAAAAAATGTCGTGCGGAATTGCATGGCTTATTACAACAAGCTGATCGTGATGTAGAGAAATATCAGTTCAATACAGTTGTTGCCGCTGCGATGAAAATGGTGAATACACTTTCGCAAATCAAGGAGGTTAATGATCCGGTGTATGCCGAGGGTATTGATTTGCTGTTGCGTCTGTTATCGCCCATTGTGCCGCACATTACCCATGCTTTGTGGCAGAGTCTCGATCATGAAAGCGATATCCTTGTCGCCAGTTGGCCGCAAGCGGATATAGATGCGCTGGTACAGGATACCGTTGAACTGGTGGTGCAGGTTAATGGCAAAGTACGAGGCAAAATTGAAGTGGCTGCCGGTGCGGAAAAAAATATGATTGAGCAGGTGGCATTAGCAGATGAAAATGTTCAGAAATTCACAGAAGGAAAAAATGTGGTGAAGGTAATTGTGGTGCCTGGCCGGTTAGTTAATGTGGTGGTGAAATAAGACATGCCAATGAAAGACCTACAGAAAAAATTAGAGGAAAACTGGAAAAATAACCACCCCTCATGCTCAGATGTTAAAGTATTAGATTGGGATCATTTTTCAGATAATGATATGGAACAAATATGTCCAGAAGGGTGCAATCTTGTGGCTGATCCTGTGGATAAAGTAAAACCATGGAGAGCTTTAGCGAATACAGATGATTATTACGAAGCAATTCGCATTTGTCGTTCCCATGGCTTTGTACGAATATACATAGTAGAGGGACTGGCTCGCGCTCATGCTGGTTGTCCTGTTAATTCGTAAGTCGATGTGCTGGTGCGCTGTTTGCGGGAATGCATGAAATAGTATTTAGGGAAAAATAAAATGAATGGAATTAAAGAATCAAATAAAAAAATTACGATTGTTATCGACCCTGGGCATGGGGCAACGTACAACAAATGGAATACTGTTGATCCTGGCGCATTAGGTTTTACAGGAAAACATGAAAAAGATTATACGGTTGACATTTCATCCCGCCTTGGTTCGGAGTTGGAAAAGACATTTGGTTACAATGTTGTTTATACACGACAAATTGATATTACAAAAAAACAAAAACGCTTAGCATGGCGAGTAGATTTTGCACATAACAAAAATTCCGACTATTTTATTTCTATTCACTTGGACTCATTTTCGGCAGAGAGCAATCGTTTTTCTGTTTATTATTGGTTTAAAGGTGAAAATTTCAGCAAAGAAGGTAAACGATTTGCCGAGAGTGTTGTGAATGCAGTAACGCCTCGTGGGTTTAGCAGATCAGTTGTTAAATCTGCAAATCATTATGTGACTCGTAATACCAGAGTTCCGGCAATACTAGTTGAATGTGGAAACATACAAAACCCTGTTAATGAAAATGAAATCAGTAATGAAAGATTCATCCAGGAGTTTGCTAAAGGCATTGATAATTACATCCAGGCTGAAAAATAGAGAGAGTTAATTTTATGTATAAAATTATGGGTAGTGTTTTTATACTATTAATGCTGTTTTCTCAACAGTCTATAGCAGTTGATGAAAGTATTTATTATGGGAAATGGGAAGGTGTTGTTTGTAACACGGCATTGTCTTTAGCACTATCAAAAAAATCCGTTGTTGTTGAAATGAAGGGCGGTGAAAAGATTCAGGATGTTAAATATGAATATGTATATTCGAATATTTCACCATACCCGTTTTTGAGCGTTATGTTTACGGATAATAATAAGATTGAACATCTTTTGTATGTTGTAATCGGTTCAGACTCTGAAGATAAAAAAGGGAGGTTGACAGGATTTTATGAAAAATCGAAGATTATTGAAGATAGTCATGGACGACTGGAAACATCTTCTGAGAGGATTGAGCTTATCAGGACTGAGGGTTTAAAATAAATTTTTTCATGCTTTAAATGGCAGGCAGCTCTCTTTTTTAGCGTTCCAGAACGGTGTTCTCTGCGTTAATTACACCGCACCTCTATAGCGCTCTTTAGCTTGCTTATGCGACAGTTTTTCCAAAACCAGCAACAAGATGTCACCACAATGGTGTTTCACAACAGAAAGTACAAGAGTCGGTTTAAAATAATATTGCTCGACAATTAAAATATGACAGATATACCCACCATGATCGATGACGAGAAAGAAATCTACCGGGATGTTTTGCCCAAAGGTTTTTCACTTCATTGGTATGAAGTGCAATCCGTTCTCGGTCGTGGTGCCTTCGGTGTTACTTATCTTGCCAGGGACAAAAACCTCGATCAATTTGTTGCTATCAAGGAATATTTCCCTAATGAGTTTTCGACTCGGGAGTCAGGTTTTACCGTTCATCCAACCTCCAGTCAAAACAAAGAAATGTACGAATGGGGGCTGAATCGTTTTGTCCGTGAAGCCCGTACGCTGGCTAAATTTAAACATGGCAATATTGTGCGTGTCTTGAGTGTTTTTGAAAACAACAACACTGCGTACATGATCATGGAATATGAGCGGGGAAAAGAATTGTCCCGGCTGTTCAAAGAAAAAAAGCATTTTACCGAGCAGGAATTATTGGATATTTTTCTGCCAATAATGGAAGGCTTGAAGCTGGTTCATGATGCTGGTTTTATTCACCGCGATATTAAACCCTCCAATATCTACATTCGTGAAGATGGCTCACCTGTTTTGATCGATTTTGGTTCTGCCCGACAGGTGTCCGGCGCGCCCACGAGGGCTCTCACGAGTTTGGTGACGTACGGTTATGCCCCCTTTGAGCAGTATAATGAAAGCGAAGAAAAACAAGGGCCGTGGACTGATATCTATGCTCTTGGTGCGAGTCTGTTTTTTGGCTTGATGCATGAATTGCCCGTTGAGTCGTTGACTCGTGGATCAAATATGTTGTCAACCGGCATCGATTCATATAGGCCATTGTCTGTTATGTTAGCAGGACAATATTCGACTTCATTTTTGCTCGCTATTGATCATGCCTTGTTGTTTCATGCTAATGAGAGACCACAGGATGTTTTGGTTTGGGCGGATATGCTCAGCGGTAAAAAGGACGTACCGGCATTGCCTGCATCCATGCCGAAAAAAACATTACCGGCAGAAAATTCGGATGCTACTGTTATTAGAAAACCCAACGCTGAATCTGTTACACAGGGAGCAACAAGCAAAGAAAAACCGGCTACTGAGCCTCAAAGGCGGTCTGTTTCCCAGTCAATTCGATGGAAACCAATATTGCTGATTTTGGTTGTTGTTATCGCGGCGGGTACGGTCCTGTTGATGCAAAAACAGGAAAACACACAGGCGCTACCATCCGAAAAAATTGTGAGTACACCGGCTGATTTATTATTGGGTCAGGCGATTCAAGCATATCAAGCCGATAATTACATAATGCCTGAAGGCAATAATGCGTTGCAATTCTATCTCCAGTTGTTGATGTTTGAACCGACTAATGAACAGGCTAGTAAAGGTGTTGCAGAAATCATTAGGTTTTATGACGATAGTATTCACAATGATCTTGCCGAGGAAAATTTTAACAAGGCAGGAAAGAATCTTCAGCGGTTACTTGTGATAATGCCTGAATCAGAAAAATGGAAAGAACTCCAGACTGATCTGGAAAAAGTACAATACGACCATTCTAAACAACGTCAACTTCTGGCTCAGGCCGATGAATATCTAAAAAATAATAACCTGTTATCACCTATTGGTAATAATGCATTATCAACGTTGCGTAAGATGCTTGAGTTTGACTCGGGCAGTAAAGCGGCGCTACAGCGTGTTGAAATAATAGCTTCTCACTATATTAATCAGGCAGAAAAAGAAATTGCGTCGGGTAAGCTTACCGCAGCACATAAAAGCATCCGTAATATTAAACTTGTCGATGTAACCCATCCGGAAATTGAACGGTTGAATAGCATGCTTGTGAATGCAAAAAGGAAAAAACAACAACAAGAGCTGGCCTTTCTTATTTCTCAAGCTAAAAAGTCCTTGGATGCAAACAATCTACTGTCTCCACCAAAAAAGAATGCATTTTATTTATATCAGCAAGTCCTGAAGCAGAGTCCACAAAATACAAAAGCAAAACGTGGCTTGGAAAGGGTCAGAGGTAAACTTGAAGCAGAGTTGGATGAACGCCTGAAAAAGAAAAACTTTCCAAAAGCAGAATTACTTGTCAAGACCATTGAAACATCTTTTCCAGGATCAAAGTTCGCTAGAAGCATGCGTGCCAAGTGGGATAAAAATAAATTAGCATCAAAATCCGATGTGCAGATTATCGAAGAGATGATTGGTAATTTTAAACAGGCGCTTGAATCACAAAATCAAAGCGCATTGGAAAAAATGAGTGAACTTCAATCAAACCGTAAAGGTTTCATTAGCCAATTGATCAAAAACTATCAATCATTCAAGGTGAAAGTTTCAAATGTCAGGATCATTGGTAAGAAAAAAACAGGTCAAGCGGATATTAAACTGATTCAGTTGGTTAATCTTCAAGGGTTATCTGTTCAGCCGGGGGCATGGAGCCAGTTTGGAATTGATATTAAAAAGAATAAAACAGGGGAATGGAAAATATATTGGTAGTAGCCAGAGTTGTGCATTAACCCCCCTCTTTTTTGACCAACGCCAGAGAGAATGAATCATGAATATCACCCATCTTGATCATTTAGTGCTTACTGTGGCCAATATCGAAATTACTCTAAATTTCTATCAGCGCGTCCTTGGCATGGAAAAACAAACCTTTGCCAGTAATCGTGTTGCCTTGAAATTTGGTAACCAGAAAATCAACCTCCATCAGGCGGGTAACGAGCCCGAGCCCAAGGCTACTATGCCTTTGCCGGGTTCGGCAGATTTATGTTTTGTTGCGCAATCACCACTATCGGATGCGATGCAACATGTGCGAGACTGCGGGGTAGATATTCTGGAAGGGCCGGTGGCGCGCACAGGTGCGATGGGGCCGATGGCGTCGTTTTATTTTCGTGACCCGGATTTGAACCTGATCGAGCTGTGTCATTATTAATACGTTGGGGGGATGAGGCAGATTGTGAAACGGAATTTGTTTTTTTGCGTTTGTATTTTTTTATTGGGAGGCTTGGGCTACTACGGCGTTGCAACGGCGCAGAATATTCCAGCCTCATTGGTTCGGGCAGGTATTGATAAAGAACTGGTGATTGCCTATCGACTGGATAGTGCGCCCATCCAGTTTAAAAATGCGGGGGGTGAGCCGGACGGCATACTTGTCGATGTTTGGCGGTTGTGGGCCAGGAAATCGGGTATTCCGATTCGTTTTGTGGGTGCTTACAGCCAGGAAACCCAGGCGATGGTAAATGAGGGCACGGCCGATATTATTGCCGGGCTTTTCCCCAATCAGCGACGTGCTGAGTTTCTGGATTTTTCTAAACCCATTCTAAGCAGCCCTTATCACCTGTACTTCAATGCGCAGGTTGATGATTTGTTGAGTATTGGTGATTTGCCGCGTTTTCGTGTTGGTGTTACACAGGGCAGTTTTCATGCGGACTATTTGCGCGAACACTTTCCCGGTGTTGAACGAGTGCTTTTTAAAGGTTACCGCAATTTATTTAAGGCCGCAGAACGCGGTGATGTTTCTGTTTTTGTGACCCAGCCTCTTTATCTGTCGCACTATCTGACGGATGAAGGTGTGCCCAATCGTTATCGCTATCTTGAGCCACCACTTTATACCCGCGCCTATCAGGCGGGAGTGACGGCAGGGCGCACTGAATTGCTGGAAACGGTTGATTATTACATGAGCCAAATTACCGCTGACGAACGGCGTGCGATTACCAGTAAATGGTTGGGACTGGGCTGGGCGAATGGCGGGGCATCCACTTTGCAGTTATCCGCAAGTGAAAAGCAGTGGCTGGCAGATCATCCCGTTATACGCCTGGGGGTCGATCCTTCCTGGCCACCTTTTGAGTTTGTCGATGAGCAGGGACGTTACCGTGGCATTGGTGCAGATGTTATCACGCTGTTAAATGGCTTACTGGATACATCTATGTTTCCTGTTTCCGGGCTGAGTTGGCAGGAGGTAATGGATAAAGCCCGCAAACGTGAAATTGATGTTTTACCTGCGGCGACGATGACGGAAGAGCGTCAGGAGTTCCTTGATTTTACTGAGCCTTATTTTGTTTATCCTTATGTGATTTTTGTCCGTGAGGATACTCATCTTGTCACCAGTCTTGCGGATTTGCAGGGTAAGCAGGTGGCCGTGGAACAGTCTTACGCAACGGAAGATTTATTACGGGGTAAACATCCGGGGCTTGCGTTGCGTACTTATGCCAATACCACAGAAGCGTTGTATGCCCTGAGTCGCGGGGAGGTGAGCGCTTATGTGGGCAACCTGAATGCGACCGCCTGGGTGATGGACAAACTGGGAATGACCGGCATCAAAGTTGCTGCGCCAACCCCCTACAGTTTTGAGCAAAGCATTGCGGTGCGCAATGACTGGCCGCAACTGGTAACGATACTCAATAAGGCTATCGCGCAGATTACGCCGCAGCAGCGACAGGAAATCAAGAATCGCTGGTTTGCAGTACGTTTTGAATATACCCAGGCTGTAGATTCCCGAACGTTGTGGCGGGCGGTGTTGATTACTATCGTGCTTGCTTTGCCAATTCTGGGGGTTATTCTCTGGTGGAATCGGCGGCTACAGCGTGAGATCAGGCATCGCCATGAAATAGAAGCCGCTCTGCGCAGCAGTGATGAACGTTATGAGCAGGCGATTGCTGCGGTGCAGGAAAGCGTTTGGGAATGGAATGTGGAAACAGGTGTGCGTTATTTTAGCCCGCGTTTATTTTATGATTTGGGTTATGGCGATGGAGAAATACCCGGCACGGACCAGGCATGGGTTGAAATGATTCATGCTGAGGACCGTGAAGAGCGTGAGCGTGCCCTGCTTGAATATGAAGCTGATCCTCAGCGTTGGGAGTTAGCTTTGATACTGGATTATCGGGTACGCCGTCGGGACGGCGAATATGCAATCATTCGCACCGAAGGGCGTGCGGTCAGCCGGGATTCCTCGGGAAAAGCGCTCCGACGGGTAGGTACCCTGCGAGATATCACTGTTCTGAAGGCGGCAGAAAAGCAGTTGCGGGATAGTGAAGGACAGTTAAAAACAATCCTGAACACCATTCCTTTAACGGTTGTGGTGGCATCGCTGGAAGGTGTGGTTTTGATGGCTAACCCATACGCGGAGCGTGAAATTGAAAGTAAGTCCCGTTCTATGGTGGGACGTAACATGGCAGAGTTTTATGCGAACTCAGCAGACCGCGATGCAGTGATGCAGGAATTGTCAGAATATGGTCAGGTACGCGACAAAATGCTCACATTCAGAACAGACTCCGGTCGGATTGTAGAGGGCTTGTTGTCCGCTATACTGATAAAAATGGGCAAGCAAACGGTATCTTTGGGTATTTTGGTGAATCTTACCGAGCGCCTGCAAATGGAACGGGCGCTGGCAACTGCGCGCGATCAGGCCGAGCAGGCCAATCGTGCCAAGTCAGAATTCCTCGCTAACATGAGCCATGAATTGCGCACACCACTGAATGCCATTATTGGTTTTACCGGCATTATCAAAGATGGCATCGTGGGAACTGTCAATGAAGAACAGGCTAAACAACTGGGTATGGTGTATCGTTCCGCCCAACATCTGCTGGAGCTCATTAACGATATTCTTGATCTCTCCAAAGTGGAAGCAGGCAGAGTGGAAGTCTCAGCCGAATCATTCCTGCTTGCACCGTTGTTGGAAGAACTTCAGGCGCTGATGCAGCCACTGGCGGATGCGAAAGGACTGATATTGCAACAAGAGAATTCCGGCCTGGACAGCCTGATGACGGATCGCGGAAAATTACGACAGGTACTGGTTAACCTGCTGGGTAATGCCATCAAGTTTACTGAAACGGGTTCAGTCACTTTGTCTTGCCAGCAAGTGGGGACTGATATTTTGTTTGAGGTGACCGATACTGGTGTGGGCATTGCCAGTGCTGATCAGCAACGGGTTTTTAATACCTTTGAGCAGGCAGACACAGGTGCCGGGCGAGAATACGAAGGCACCGGTCTGGGGTTGGCCATCAGTCAACGTTTTATCGAAATGCTAGACGGAGAGATTGGTGTGGCGCGTAGCGCGCCTGGTGAAGGCAGTACGTTTTATATTCGCTTGCCCTGCAATGGAGGCCGTACTCAGTCGTAGGCTTATTCTTCATGTCGTATTTTCCACTCGTTATTACTGATGACCATGCAGGGATATCACCTTGCACGCAACAATAGCGCTTTAAATATTATGGATTTTGTGGTGCAGGCAACTTATATTTGTAACAGAAATGAGTACGCAAAAAACAGGGAGCATTTATGCGCACGCCATTGATTCTTGTTGCTGATGACAATGCCCATAATCTCTATCTGGCACGTTTTTTATTGGAGAAAAAAGGCTATCAGGTATGTGAGGCGCATAACGGTGATGAAGCTGTCGCAGTATGTCGGGCAGAGACGCCTACCTTGATTTTGATGGACATTCAAATGCCAGGCATGGATGGGTTGGAAGCCACGCAACGCATTAAAAGCAGTACTCCCGTTCCGCCCCCCATCGTGGCGCTCACTGCGCGCGCCATGAGTGGTGACCGTGAGACCATTTTGGCTGCTGGCTGCGATGGTTATATCGAAAAACCCATCGATCCTGACAATTTTGTTACCAGGGTTGAAAATTATTTGCCGGAGCCATTGGTATGAATGTATTAATCGTGGATGACAAACCAGAAAATTTATATTTGTTGCGTACCTTGTTGAGCGCCAAGGGTTATGAAGTGACGGAGGCGATGAATGGCGAGCAGGCTCTGGTGAGTGCCCGTCAGACGCTACCGGATCTGATTGTTTCCGACATCCTTATGCCCGTGATGGATGGCTTCGCCCTGTGCCGGGCCTGGAAAGCGGATGAACAATTCAAGTTAATTCCTTTTGTTTTTTATACCGCCACCTATACCGAAGCCAAAGACAAAGAATTTGCCCTTAATCTGGGGGCGGACCTGTTTCTTGTCAAACCACAGGAAATCCATGTCTTCCTGCGCGAAATTGAAAAGGTATTAGCTATTGATGATACGCAGGATCGCTCAACGGTACGTCCTATTGAAGTGAAAGAAGAAGATTTTTATCGTCAGTATAATGTTCGACTGGTGCGCAAGCTGGAAGACAAGGTAGAGGAAATCGCGCAAAAGAACCGGGCTTTGGCGACCAAAGAGCTAGCCTTGTACGAAGCTAATGCCCGATTGGAAAAACGTGTAGAACAAAGAACCCGAGAACTGGAAGCCGTTAATAAAGAAATGGAAGCTTTCAATTATTCTGTTTCTCATGATCTGCGAGCACCTTTGCGGAGAATAGATGGTTTTAGCCAAGCTTTACATGAGGAATATGCAGATCAGCTGGGAGAGCAGGGGCAGGATTACCTGCAACGTATTTGCAGGGCGGTTGGCCATATGGGTGAATTGATTGATGGCATGCTGGAATTATCTCGCCTGAACCACAGCGAATTGGTGCGAGAAAGTGTCAATCTCAGCGCTTTGGCAGAGGCCGAAATAACCCGGTTACGAGAAGCAGAGCCAGAACGGGAAGTCGAGGTGTACATCCGGCCAGGCATCGTAGTGGAAGGCGATCGCCGCTTGTTGGGAATTGTCTTTGACAACCTGTTGGGCAATGCATGGAAATTTACCGCCAAAACAACACAGCCCTATATCGAGTTTGGTGTAACCGAGCGAGAGGATGAACTCGCTTATTTTATCACGGACAACGGTGCGGGCTTTGATGTACAACATGTTGATAAACTGTTTGGCGCTTTTCAGCGCCTGCATGTTGACGAAGAATTTCCGGGAATTGGTATCGGGCTGGCCTCAGTCGCACGCAGCATTCATCGTCACGGCGGGCGGGTTTGGGCCGAAGGTGAAATTGATAAAGGCGCAACGTTTTATTTCGTTCTTTGAATCAGGCTCCGGGAGTAGAAAAATGGAATGGCATTATGCTTCCTACTGTAAATGTGAATTAAAGGTTAAATCATACTGAGAATACGGCCATTTCAGTATGTCTTTAGCAGGGATTCAGAGGTATAAATCTCTGGAAAAACACCCCGGAGATTTTTAAAAGAGTGTTTTTTAGTGCTTAATCCACATATCAATAAACAGTAAAAATGAAATATAAAGTCATAGCCGTTCAATTTCTTGCGCTGGTGGGTTTTGTCACCCTATGTCTTATTGCCATCACTGCACTTTGGTTGGCGACTGCACCAGATAAAAATACGGGCATTACCATTCCGCTTGAAAAAAATCTGACGACTGAAAGGTTTTTCAAAAACATCAATGATCGCCCATTAATAAAGTCAGAAAAAATTCACGTTGTTAACGTAAAAGTTCTTAGTGAAAGCCCAAAAACGGCCGCCTTCAAAATACACTACGACTTAAAACATGATGAGTCGTTTGATGATATATGGGTCTCAGCCAGTATATTACAAAACTCCGGATGGCCCTCAATGCATTATTATCGTCCCGCAAAAATTATGGCCGGATATGGAAATACCGCTATCGTAGAGCTGGGGGTGACTGATGAATCGAAACTGGAATTGTTGACCTCTAACTCAATCATCATCAGTTTTTACAAAGGAGGTCACTCACCTTTTCATGAGGTTAGATACGAATATGAAAGAATCTGGTGTAGAAACGCCACAGAAATAAGCGACCTTTGGAAGCAGCCTTATCCGCTAGAGAGCGGGAGTAAATATTCGATCAATGGAACAAGAAGTGTATCGCGGCTCTGTTTGAGAGATGAACATTGATGTAATAGGAGCGCGGTGAAAGCCAAGGGTTTGTTGGGAAAGAATGAGAATTAAATAACGTAATAATATTCGTGGCACCCTTTTTAAAATCATTAATTATTCTGAGCTTTTCAGAGTTTTATTAGCGTTATAATATTTCCCAATACCAAAGGTTTCCAAGTTGTCTATGGTTTTATCGCCTTTGATGCCCCATAGAAACGGACCTTTCAATATTTTTTGTTTTATTACATTGCCATCGTAAATGGTGATGAAAAAATCACTATACGTGTATTTATACCGTTCAATACTTTTACTTGGATCAAACTCCAGTTTTTGCAGTGGCAGATGAAACCATTGATCTATGATTGCATGTTCCTTATTTATGGAGCGTTATCTCTAGCTTGTTTTCATCAATTATTCGGTATTAATAAATCCTGAATCCGCCATGTTTCCGTCGGATACGTTTATCCAACCAAGTGAATCCGGCTATAAAGCCGATGACCAGAGTGGTAAGCAAACCACCCAAAAACCATTGTATGTTGATTGTTTTGTTATCGTCGATTTTTCCGGTTATAGGTGTTGTAACAAAGGCGACAGGTGTCAGTTCCGGACTGGTGGATTCACTTTGTTGTTCGTTGACCAGCAGGGCCGCAGCGAGGCGTGTCTCCAATTCATGGTTTTGTGTGCGCAAGTCCTCAAGCTGTTGTTTGGTATCGTTGTTCTGTTCGCCCTTTTTCGATTGTTTTTTGAGTTCAGCTTTTAACTTTTCTTCTGCTTTTTCGGCACGGCGGCGAGCTTTTTGCATCTCCGCTTTCATCCACTGGGCATCTTTTGCTTGTTTCTTGAGAATTTCGATTTCTTCGGTGCTGATGTCTGAGCCAGTGGTCGGAGCGCTGGCAAATTTTTCTTCAGCAGCGCGTAATTTTTCCTCAGTAGCTTTGATTTTTCCGAGCAATTCCAGATGTTCCAGTTGGTTGGGTTTTTCGTTGGTGAGAAACCTGGAATTGACCCAGCCGGTGATGTTGTCCGTAGTGCGCACGCGTGTGTATTTTCCATCGGACATGAGCACTTCCACTGAGGCACCGCTGGAAAGTTCTTTCAGTACCGCTCCCTGGTCAAAACGTTCGGTGCGTACTTCGGCGACAATTTTATCCGTGATGAAAGCGGCACTCGCGGCCAGTGGCAGGCAGGTTAACAGGCCTGTGAATATGCTAAAAATGATGCGATGTAGTGTTGGTGTTTTCATATACACATGTTCCTGATTCGGTCTGATAGCTTGCTTTTTGTTATTGAATGCCCGAATGCCGCAACAGGGCATCTATTTCTGGTTCGCGGCCACGGAATTCAATAAATAAATCCATGGGTTCGCGTGAGCCCCCTTGTTCCAGTATGGCTTCCAAAAAGGCCAGCCCGGTTTCTCGGTTGAAAATACCGGTCTCTTCAAATTTTGAGAAGGCGTCGGATGATAATACTTCCGCCCATTTGTAACTGTAATAACCCGCAGCATAACCGCCCGCGAAAATATGTGAAAAGCTGTGTTGAAAGCGGTGATATTCAGGGGGTTTGATGACAGCCACTTCGGCACGTACTTCGTCAAGAATTTCCTGTACGCGCGCGCCTTTTTCCGGATCGTATTCGGCGTGAATGCGAAAGTCGAACAGAGAGAATTCCAGTTGCCGTACCATTTGCATACCCGCCTGGAAATTTTTGGCGGAAATCATTTTGGCAAACAGTGCGTCGGGCAGTTGTTCTCCGGTTTGATAATGTCGCGCAATGAGGTTGACGGCCTGTGATTCCCAGCACCAGTTTTCCAGAAACTGGCTGGGCAGTTCCACAGCATCCCAGGGTACGCCGCTGATGCCGGATACGGCCAACGTATCGATTTGGGTCAGCATGTGGTGCAGGCCATGGCCGAATTCGTGAAACAGAGTGATGACTTCGTTATGGGTGAACAGCGCCGGGTCATCGCCTACTGGAGCGGAAAAGTTGCAGGTGAGGTAGGCAACAGGCAATTGCACGCCTTGTTCGGTCTGGCGGCGGGAGATGCACTCGTCCATCCATGCGCCACCGCGTTTGTTGGCGCGGGCGTACAGGTCGAGATAAAACCGGCCACGGGCATCGCCGTTGCGGTCAAAAATTTCAAACGCGCGTACGTCTTTGTGCCAGGTATCGATGTTCGTCAGCTCGCGGGTTTCCAGGCCATAGAGTTTGTTGACCACTTCGAACATGCCGCTGACCACACGCGGTTCGGGGAAATAGGGTTTGAGATCTTCCTGGCTGATGGCGTACCGGTGCAGGCGCAGTTTTTCCGAGGCGTAGGTGATGTCCCAGGGTTCGAGCGTGTCCAGACCCAATTCATCATGAGCAAATGTTTTCAGTTCGTTGAGTTCTTCCTGTGCCATGCCCAGCGAGCGGTCGGCGAGGTCGCGCAAAAAAGCGGTGACTTTTTCGGTGCCGGGAGCCATTTTGGTGGCCAGTGACCGTTGCGCGTAATTTTCAAAGCCAAGAAGCTGAGCCAGTTCGTGACGCAGGGCGAGAATTTTTCCCATCAGCGGAGTGTTGTCGAATTCACCGACGTTAGGCCCCTGGTCCGAAGCGCGGGTAACATAGGCGACATACATTTCTTCACGCAGTGCGCGGTCATCGGCATAACTCATTACTGCAAAATAGCTGGGGAATTCCAGGGTAAACAGCCAGCCACTTTGTTCTTTTTGTTCGGCGGATTGTTTGGCCATAGCGATGGCCGACTCCGGCAATCCGGCGAGAAGTTTTTCATCCCCGACAAGTTTGCTCCATGCCTGGGTGGCATCCAGCACATTTTCCGAGAATTTGGCGGTGAGGCCAGACAGTTCCTGCTGAATGGCCATGTAACGCTGTTTTTTATCTTCGGGCAGATCAACGCCGGAGAGCCGGAAGTCACGCAAGGCATTGTCGATGGCTTTTTGTTGGGCGGCGGAAAGTGTGGTGTCTTTGGCCACAGTTTTGAAAGCGGCAAACAGCGGCTGATTTTGGCCGATTTCGGTAGCATATTGACTGAGTTTGGGCAGGCAGGCGTTGTAGGCATTGCGCAGTGCATCACTGTTCAGCACCGAATTCATATGACTCACGGGTGACCAGGCGCGCGCGAGACGATCCTCCAGGTTTTCCAGAGGGCGCATCAAGGTATTCCAGCTGGGTGTCGAGTTCTCCGCCAGCAGAATTTTGATCGCAGCGCGGTTATCGGCCAGAATCTGGTCGATGGCCGGTTCCACATGTTCGGGTTTAATGGCACTGAAAGGTGGCAGATCGGTCAAATGCAGCAGAGGATTGGTCATGGCGTTATTTGTAATTTCCATAGTCAGCTTAAAGGCGCAATGATGATACTCTAATCTGACAAGACCCAAACCGGAAAATTGTGTTATTGGATATTATTTACACAGTAAAAAGGCCTGAAACGCTGACAACCATGGATTTATTCTTGTGACTGATACTGAATTTGTGCCAAGCGCACACCCTTACGAAGCGTTAACGCCTGATGTGGTGCTGGATGCCGTGGATAGTCAGGCGGGACTGGCAGGTGGTCGCAGTGATGGTCGGCAACTGGCGCTGAACAGCTATGAAAACCGGGTCTACCGGGTCGGCGTGGAGGATGGCGATGCGCTGATCGCAAAATTCTACCGGCCCGATCGCTGGAGCGAGGAACAGTTAAAAGAAGAGCAGGATTTCTGTTTTGAATTGCAGGCCGAAGAGTTGCCGATCCTGGCACCACTCAAGATCAACGGGCAGAGTCTTCACCGCTTCAAAGGATATCTCTTCAGCCTGTTCCCCCTGCAGGGTGGCTACGCGCCTGAATTCTCGCGGCCCGAAACCTTAAAGGCCCTCGGCCGCCTGGTAGCGCGCTTGCATAATGTCGGGCGACGCCAGGCCTATAGATATCGACCAACCCTGGATGTTGTCTCTTTCGGCCACAATTCGGCTGAATTTATGCTGAACGCGGGATTGATTCCCGATACCTACCAGCAGGCCTACGAAAGCTTGATCCATGATCTGCTGGCGGCGGTGGAGCAAAAATTCGCCCTGATCACCTCGACCCCGTTGCGGGTTCACGGCGACTGTCATGTCGGCAACTTTTTAGAACGTAACGAGCGTTATTACCTGGTTGACTTTGACGATTCCCGCATGAGTTATGCGGTTCAAGACCTGTGGATGTTCCTGTCGGGCGACACTCCCCAGCAACAGCAACAATTAGAACCACTGTTGGAGGGCTATCATACCTTTGCCGATTTCAACATGGCCGAACTGCAGCTGATTGAAGCCTACCGCAGTCTACGGATTATCCATTATGCCGCCTGGCTCGCGCGACGTCAGGATGATCCTGCCTTTCAACGTTATTTCCCCTGGTTCGGCACCCCGCAATACTGGGGCGAACACATCCTTGAACTCCGTGAGCAGTACGCCGCGCTTAACGAAGGTCCGCAGGACTACTGACTTAAAAAATCAAAACCTTCGATTTTTTAAGTCATGATATTCAATTGTTTAGAGCTTCGCAAAGGTCAACGCAACGGAATTGATGCAATGCCGTTTGCCGGTCGGTGCGGGTCCGTCACCAAACACGTGGCCTAGATGAGAATCACAGCGACTGCAGACCAGTTCATTGCGCGTCATAAAGAAGCTGCGATCTTCGCGCGTACGTACGTTTTCGGCGGCGAATGGTTGGTAGAAGCTCGGCCATCCGCTCTTGGAATCGTACTTGGTTTCGGACAGATAAAGGTCTAATTCGCAAGCAGCACAGCGATA